>CAWITA010000027.1:0-232967 GCA_963838835.1 uncultured Acidimicrobiaceae bacterium | reverse complement strand
AACTAATCCTTGGAGGCACCCGATCGCCGGCATGTCATGGCGACGCAGGCAACGCGACCCGGGCAATCAGTGACGCGCCGGTGGTCCAGGGCCAGCCGGACCAGGCCGGCCTCGAGGTCACGCGTATCGCAGCGGGACCGCTCGGCGAGCCGGGAGATTCGCTTTAGTCCGTCGCCGCCATGTGGGGGGAGAAGTCCCAAGTGGCGCGCCGCCTCAGCCGCGCGTGGGTCGAGAGGTGGGCGGGCACCAGGCCATACGCCCCGTAGCTCCCGCAGAAACAAACCGGTTGTGACGGGACCCCAGCCCGGCAGAGCCTTGAGCGCGGTGGCGAGGGACGCTGGGCTGGTGAAGCGACGCCCGATTTCGCTGATGACGCCCTCGTAGCGGTCCGCCACCACCTGGGCCAACCTCTGCAGCCGTGTGGCGGTGCGGTAGTCGTAACGGGCGTACCCGCCGGCGTCGAGCAACGCCACCAGATCCTCATACTGCCAGTTGCCCGCATCGGTGATCCGGCGGATCCCGGCCCGGTCCAGTTGGGTATACGCCCGCTCTGCCAGCGGCGCTGCAATGCGGGTGCCGAACAGCGTCGACGCGACGAACCACCGCTCCACCTCGGCGTCACCGGAGTCCACGTCGATCCCGAGCTCGCTCGAGTACCGGCCGCCGAAGCGGCCGACGACTGCACGGGCGAGCTCCGCCGCCGCCGCCCCGGTCACCGCACCCTCGGGACGTTCGTCCCTACCGCAACCAGGCGGGCCAAGAGCAGACTCACAGCGTCGGGTGGGACGGTGCCGTCGACCGCCCCAGCAGGATACGGAATAACAGATTCAGGCAGATTGACATGATTCCCACTTTTCCAGCTTTGTTCACCGATGCGTTCCTGGCCTCGGTCCCACGGACACTGTCCGTGGCCGGATCTTTCCGGCACGCACCGGAAAACCGCGAGCGCATCCGATGAGCGGCTCGGTTCAGCACGGGCGCCCGGGCCGTCGCCAGCAGCCACCCGCAAAACAAGAGACATCCCGGGAGCGCCGCCACCGCTTGCTGTACGAAACCGATACCGTTTTGGCGGCCATCGATGATCTCGTGACCGCCACCGGCCACACAAGTCGGTGACGCTTGATCGTCGGCAGGCAGGAGGTACTGTCGTGCGGACCGTCCTCATCGTGGTGGCGTCAACCCACCGCCTCTGTAGTGGGTGCCAGGCGGGAAAGGAGCCAGTCACCCGCCAAGCGTGACACCTCCTCTAAGGCTCCAGGCTCCTCGAAGAGATGGGTGGCGCCAGGCACCACCGCCAACTGGCTCTCACAGTGCAGTTGCCTCTGCGCCTGACGGTTGAGCTCGAGCACGACCTCGTCGTCGCCACCCACGATGAGCAACGTCGGCGCTCGCACCTGGTCGAGCTTCGAACCTGCAAGGTCCGGACGTCCTCCCCGGGAGACGACTGCGGCAATCGAGGAATGGGGCTGGGCGGCTGCCCAGAGGGCGGCGCCGGCCCCGGTGCTGGCGCCGAAGTAGCCGATGCGTAATCCCTTCGCTTCGGGCTGTGCCTCGAGCCACTGGGTGACCTCCCCCAGCCGGTCGGCCAAGAGCTCGATGTCGAAGACCGCTGCACGGTCCAACTCCTCGTCGGGGGTGAGCAGATCGAACAGGAGTGTCCCGAGCCCGGCTGAGTTCAAGACAGCCGCCACGAAGCGGTTGCGCGGACTGTGGCGGCTGCTCCCGCTGCCGTGGGCGAAGACGACCAGCCCGGCGCACTCCTCGGGAATCGTGAGGTGTCCGACGAGGCGGAGCAGCGCCGATCTGAACGACCACGTCTTCGTCACGAACCGGCGGGTCCGCGCTCACCACCGCCGGTGGAGCGGCCATCCGGGTGGCTGCCCGCTCGAGGAGCTCCACCACATCCTCGTCCGAGGTCTGCGAGAAGTCACGATAGAACTGGCCGACGGCGAAGAACGGCTCGGGGGTCGCGAGGCAGACCACCTCGTCGGCTACCTCCGCCAGCAAACCGAGCGAATGCCGCGGAGCGACTGGCACCGCCAGGATCACCCGGGACGCGCCGTGAGCCCGTGCGACCTGACAGGCGGCCCGGGCCGTCGACCCCGTCGCGATGCCGTCGTCGACCACCACCGCGGTCCGACCGACGAGGGATGTACGCGGACGGCTGCCCCGAAAACGTCTGGCCCGCCGCTCGAGCTCGGCTCGCTCCGATCGCTCCACGGCTGCCACCTCGTCCTCGCCGACCCTGGCCATGGCGAGCAGCTCACGGTTCAGGACCCGCACGCCGTCCTCGCCGATCGCGCCCATAGCCGAGCTCCGGCTGATAGGGCACACCGAGCTTGCGAACGACGATCACATCGAGCGGCGCATCCAGCTCTCGGGCGACCTCGAACGCAACCGGCACCCCGCCCCTCGGCAACCCGAGCACCACAACGTCCTCGTCGCCGAGGCGCCGCTTCAGCTGCTCGGCCAGCTCCCGGCCTGCCTCTGCCCTGTCCCGAAACATGACCACCGGCTCACTGTCCACCCATGGCGCCCAGGCCGCTAGGGCCGATGGTCCCGCGGCGGCCCGGGCCAGCGTGCTGGACCGGGGCTCACTCGAAGCGACCGAGGTCGTCGATCGGTTCCTCCCGGTGCAGACGGCCAATCGCATCACTCAGAAGGGGTGCGACCGAACACACTTCCAACGCCGGCAGGGCCACCGATGGAACCCGAACCGTGTCGGTGACGAGCAGGCGGGCGAGCTCGAGCTGGGCGAGCCGATCAGGAGCAGGGTCGAGCAGCAGCGCGTGGGTGGCGGCCACGACCATCCCCGGGAGGGCGCCGTGGGCCTCGAGCAGCCGGGCAGTCGCCTCGATAGTGGCGCCCGTCGAGATCATGTCGTCGACGACGATCGGCCGGCAGCCTTCGACCTCGCCGACCAGCTCTTCGGCGCGAACACTGGTACCGGACATGCGGCTCTTGCGCACCAGGGCGACCGGCAAGCCGGTGACTGCCGCATAGCGTTCGGCCAACTTGACCGCGCCCAAATCCGGCGCCACGATCACGGAACGACCCAGCTCGCGATCGCTGAGTGCAGTGACGAGCCCGGACGTGGCACTGAGCACCTCCACCGGTACCGAACACGTAGCCTCGAACTCGGACGTGTGAGGATCGACGACGACGATGCGATCGGCACCCGCCACCGCCAAGACGTCGGCGGCCACGCGTGCGCCGATCGCTTGGCCAGGTCGGGTTCGGCGATCCTGGCGGGCGTATCCGAAATACGGCACAACGGCGGTCACCCGCCCTGCTCCGGCTCGTCGGCAAGCGTCCAACAAGAGCGCGAGCTCCATCAGGTGCTCGTTCACCGGCGGCGCCGTCGGCTGGAGGACGTAGACGTCGTCGCCCCGCATGGGACCAACGACCGGGCAGAACTCGCCGTCCGGGAACCGCTCGAGTCCGCCCCGCATCGCCACGCTCCCGACGCCCGCCGCCACGGCGTCGGCGAGGTTGGGATTCGCCGTGCCGGCCACAATGCAGAGCGCCACCGCTAGCTCCCTTCGACGGGGTCTCGGGGACAACACGTAAGCACGCCGATCGCTGGACCTTCACCAGGCCGAGTCGCCGCAGCCGGGCGCCGCGCCGAGCAGCCCGCCGCGCTCACACTCGGCCACGTAACCTCGTCGACGTTTTTGTAGGCCACCGGGGCGTCCTCAGCCGGACCTCGAGCCGATCTGGCCGGCATTGGGATGCCTTTCGACGGGAGCGACGGTCAAGTCACGGTGCCGTGGTAGCGGCGCACGCGTAGAACGCTCGCGATGCGCGCAGAACAGCCGCCGAGCATCGACCTCACGGTGTTCGAGCTTCGCCAGATTGTGCGACGGAGTGTTCCTTCCGTTGCTCCCTCTCGACAGCGCTGAATATCGCGGTCCTCCGGTTCCCTCTCCCATCTCGCACACCACTGTCAATGCAAACCTCCCGCCTCGGGCTCAGGTAGGGCCGATGGTCCTTCGAGGTGGGCCGGATGACCCGGAGACACGAGTGCAGTCCGACTCGGCGCGCTGGGCGGCCGATTGGCTGCTTCGGCGCGGCATCACCGGCGAGCTCATTCTCATCGGCGGGGACGAGTTCGGTCCCATAGGTGGAGCCAGGGGCAGTGATTCGTTCATGATGGTGCACCCCCTTTCCCGTGCGCCGGTCGTCTCGGTCGGAGTCGAGCCAAGCGGCGTTCCCGACGGCGTCATACACCTCGGGGGCGGTCCGGCCCGTTTTGCCGAGCTGCTCGACCTGCAGCTCACTCGACGAGCGGACCATCGGGTGCCCGGGGTCGACCGCGACCCCGGTTGGGTGCTACCCCTCTCCTCTCGGATCGGCCGGGTCCGGGTCGCCGAGTCGCTTGGCTGGGTCGGCAACGGTTGGGCGGGAACGCGTGGCTCTCTCGAGGAGGACGGCTCGGACTCGACCCCACTGTTTCTCGTTGGTGGCGTCTACGACGACGAGGGGAGGATCCTCCCCGGACCCAATTGGACCGGGCTCGACCTGCCCACCGGCTCCCACCAACGCACTGAGCACCGTCTGCTCGACCTCCGCATTGGCACGCTGGTGCGCGGCAATCCGACAGGGTTCAGCCTGCGATCGATGCGTTTTGTCTCTGCCGCCTCCCCGTACGCCATGGCACTGAGGGCCGAGGCGCCGGCGGGCCGCATCGAGCCAGGTGATCCCTTACGCCCTCCAAAGGGTAACGACGGGTTCACGCGAGAGGAGATGCAGGGCGTCGACCTCGCCTTCACAGGCGTTGGCGAACATCGGCTGGCAGTGGCGGCGCAGCAAAGGGTCACCGTGGTCGATGGTTGCGACGTCGTCGAGCGGTTGGCGGCGTGGGCCGCTCCTCCCACCGGAGTCGACGGCTCCCGACTGGCCGGCGAGCACCTCGAGCAGGCAGAAGCTCTCGGCTTCGACACACTGTTGGCCGAGCACAGATGCGCCTGGGCCCAGATGTGGGAGGACGCGGAGGTCGTGATCGAAGGGGATCACGACGACGTCGCGCACGATCAACTGGCGGCGCGCTTTGCGGTGTTCCACCTGCTCGCCGCCGCAGCCCCCGATGGCGAGGCTGCGGTGGGAGCCCGCGGTCTCACGGGGCCCGCCTATGAGGGGCATGTCTTTTGGGACGCCGACGTCTTCGTGCTTCCGGCCCTCGTCGCCATCCGCCCGGCGTCCGCGCGCGCCATGCTCGAGTACCGCATCCGCCGTCTCCCCGCTGCCCGACAACTCGCCGAGACATATGGCCACGCTGGCGCCCGCTTCCCCTGGGTGTCGGCCGGCAACGGACACGACGTCACCCCGAGGCAAGTCCGCGGACCTCAGCGGCAACATGATCCCGATAGCAACCGGCGCGCACGAAGAGCACATCGTGGCCGATGTGGCCTGGGCCTCCGAGCATTACGCCGCCTGGACAGGAGACACTGCGTTCTTGGCGGGAGCGGGTCGCGATCTCGTGGTGGAGACAGCCCGGTACTGGGCCAGCCGCATTCGACTCGATTCCGCAGGTCGCGGCCACCTCGACCAGTTGATGGGGCCCGACGAGTACCACCAGCTCGTCGACGACAACGCGTTCACCAACGTGATGGCGCGCTGGAACCTTCGCCGGGGCGCGGAGGTCCTCGCCCAGACGAAGGGCAACCCACAAGAGGCCGAGACGTGGCGAGCCCTGGCGGACTGCCTCGTCGACGGGTGGGACCCCGAGCGAGGTCTCTACGAGCAGTTTGCCGGCTACTTCGATCTGGAACCCCTTCTGATGACCCAGATCGGTCCACCGCCACTGGCCGTCGACATGGTGCTCGGGAGCGAGCGGGTCACAGGATCCCAGCTCATCAAGCAGGCCGATGTGCTCATGCTCTATCACCTTGTCCCCGACCAGGTGGTACCGCATTCACTCGCCACATCCCTTGGCTTCTACGAACCTCGCACTGCCCATGGCAGCTCGCTCTCGCCTGCGATCTCGGCCGCGCTCCTCGCCCGCGCCGGGGAGCCCGAGCGCGCGCTGGAGCTGTTCCGCTTGGCGGCACGACTCGACATCGACGATGTCACCGGCACCACCGCGGGCGGCCTGCACCTGGCCACCATGGGCGGGGTCTGGCAGGCACTGGCGTACGGGTTTTTAGGGCTCCGGGCGCAAGACGATTTCCTCTCCATCGACCCTTCCCTCCCCGAGGAGTGGTCTGCACTGGAGCTTCGCTTGAGGTTTCACGGGAGGCGAGTCACCGTACGGGCCGAGCACGATTCGGTCGCCGTCCGATGCGACGGTTCGATCCGTGTACGTCTCGGAGACCACGAGACAGTTTCGCTGCGAAGATCCGGGGCGCACGTTCGCGATTACTGGCCGCACCCATCCAAAGAAGAAGCAGCCATGAGCATCGTCCTCGTCGCCCTTGACGCCAGTCCGACCGCCCAATCGGTACTCGACACTGCACTCAGAATCGCAGCGTTGACCACTACGGACGTCGAGGCAATCCACGTCACCACAGCCCACGACGAAGCCGTCAAGGCGCGCACCGACCGTGCTCACGTTTCATTACACCTGCTCCCAGGACCACTCGAACCCGCGCTCCTTAGCGCAGTCGAAGCGCCACACGTGATTGCAGCAGTTATCGGCACCAAGGCAATGGCCAATGACCGGCGCCTACTTGAGACGACGGCCAGGCACATCATCGAACACTGCACCAAGCCGGTCGTCATCGTGCCCCCCGACTTCGTCCCTCCTGGGTTCATCCGCCGGCTCCTCATTCCCCTCGAGGGCACGGAAGCCTCCACCCAACCCGTGCTCGAGGTGCTGCTGCCGCTCCTGGCGGTCGACGTGGAGCTCATCGTGATCCACGTCTTCACCGAGTCCACGGCGCCCGCAATGCTCGACCATCCCTGGCGCGATCTCGAGATCCTGGGCAAGGAGTTCCTCTCCCGACACCTGCCCCAGCAAGAGGCCAGCATCGAGTTCCGTCACGGACACGTGGGAACTCAGGTCGCGGAGGTGTGCCACGAGTACGGCGCCGATCTGATCGTGCTGAGCTGGTCACAGGACAGCACGGCCGGAAGGGCACGCATTGCGTTCGTCAGATAGTCGGCACGGTGCAGCTCCCCATCTTGCTGCTCCCGCTCAGGCGAGACGGGTCGATCGAAGCGGACCTGCATCACTGACGCCGAGCTCAGCATCGAGGCAACGATTCTTATCCATTAGCGCGGTTGGCGCTTGGACTTGCGCCAGCTTGCATCGATCGCGGAATCCACTAACAGCGCGCCTGCGAATCTCCCGTGTGACCTTCGGCCCTATCTCCATGCCGGCATCGGATACACGCTGATCAAGACGTACAGCTGTGATACCGACTGGAGAAAAGGAGGATCGCTATGTCACACACGACACCGGACGCCGGTGGCGACACCGCCCGGCAGAAACAGAAGACCGAGTTGGTCGAGTCCATGACCCGCACGTTGGACCAGTGGAGGTCCCGGATCGACGAGCTCAAGTTGCAGGGCGACCTGGCCAAGCTCGATGCCCGCGAGCGGGCGACGAAACAGCTGGACATCGCGCAGAACGCTTGTCTTGCCGCCTACTCGAAACTGCGCGAGGCCCGCCACGACGCGGCGGTCAACGCCGACACCCTCCGTGAGGGCGTGCAGAAGCTCCTCCGCGAGGTCAAAGAGGCCTTCGAGGCGGCGCAAGCTGTCCTCGCCCGAGGCTGACCCGGCCGGCCATGTCTCAGCAGGCACCTGGCTCAGCCACCTGGCTCTGGGGGCGTGGTCGACGTGGTCGACGTGGTCGACGGTAGCGTCGCTACCAGGGAAGAAGAGGGTTTCGTGACCGCTGTCGTCTCAACGGACCAGGTATGGCGCGCCGCCCCCAGAGCCCCTCACTTCGAGCACAAGGCAGGCGCGCACCGGCTGGCCCGTGCGGTGGCCACGCACGACGCTCCGGCATCCCACGTTGGCATCCATGGTTGCTCCTTTCGTACCATCCCATCATCGGTCCTGGGTGCAGCGTTAGGCAGGGCCGAAGAGTCCTGCCATCTGTGGTGTCGCGGACCGTGGCCGAGGAAACCGGATGTCGTGCTCGTAACGTCGACTTCACTGCCCCAATGAGGTTCGACGCCGCGGACTTCGAACGCGAACATCGGCGAGACTCAGCTGAGCGTGGCGGTCTCCTCAGCGCTCGTCCGACAGAACGTCGCCGTCGTAGTGGGGCGGGCGTGGTGACTGAGACGATCGAGCAAGCGTCGATGCCTTCGGCGCCGACGGATCCAACCGAGGCGGTCGAGGACCTGCTGCGCTCGCTGAGGACTCAGCTGGACGGGCTCGGCTCTCGCGAGGCGCAGCGACGCCTTACGCAGTACGGTTCCAACGAGCTCGAGCGCCGGCGGGGTGCACAATGGCCGCGAGAACTAGCACGGCAGTTCACGCACCCGCTGGCGTTGCTGCTGTGGGCAGCGGCGCTGTTGTCGTTCATCGTCGGCAGCATCACCATCGGCGTCGCGGTGGTGCTGATCATCGTCCTAAACGCAGTGGTCGCCCTCGTTCAGGAGCGCCACGCGGAGAAGGCGGTCGAAGCGCTCGCTGGGTACATACCTCAGAAGGTCACGGTCATGCGCGACCGCACCCCGAAGGTGGTCGACGCCGCCGAACTCGTTCCCGGCGATATTGCGCTGGTCGAGGAGGGGGAGCGGATCGCCGCCGACATGCGGCTGATATCGGGCGCGGTCGAGGTCGACCTCTCGACGATTACCGGTGAGTCTGTGCCGGCGATTCGCTCGGCGGAGTACCACGATCGCGACCGTCCGCGCCTGCAAGCGCGCGAACTTCTGTTCGGAGGCAGCATGTGCACGGGCGGTGATGCGCAGGCGGTTGTGTTCGCCACCGGGATGCACACCGAACTGGGCCGGATCGCGGCGCTCTCTCAAGGCGTCAAGGAGGAACCCAGCCCGCTCGATCAACAGGTACGCCGGGTCTCCTGGTTGATAGCCAAGGTCGCGGTAGCGCTGGCGATCGCATTTGTCCCGCTGGCGATCTTTGTGACGGGGCTGTCGCCGCGGAGCGCCGTCACGTTTGCGGTGGGGCTCTTGGCAGGCATGGTTCCCGAGGGACTGCTTCCCGTGATCACCCTGTCACTCGCTGTGGCGGTGACGCTCCTCGCCCGGCGCGGGGCGGTCGTAAAGCGGATGAGCTCGGTCGAGACGCTCGGAAGCACGGATGTGATCTGCACCGACAAGACGGGAACGCTGACCGAAAACCGGATGCACCCGGTCGCGATTTGGACCTGCGCCGGGGAGATTAAGGTCGACACGGAAGGGGTCCCCGAGACCGGACCGGCGCAATCACCGCTAAACGCTCTGATTGAGACCGCGGCGAGCTGCAGCAACGCGCGCCTGGACCTGGGGGAGAGCCCGTCTGGCGACCCGACCGAGATCGCAGTACTGCAGGCCGCACGGACCCTAGGCGGCGAGGTTCGAACCGATCGGCGTGAACGGTCCCGCCGCCATGAATACAACTTCGACGCGCACTGCAAGCTGATGAGCACGCTCGACGCGGGCGATGGCGTCAACTGGTTGCACACCAAGGGCGCGCCCGAGTCCGTGCTGCCGGCTTGCACCACGGTGCTCGAACGCGCCGGTACCGAGGTCGCACTGGGACGATTGCGCCGCCAGGAGATCTCCAAGCGGGTCTCCGACTACGCCAGCCAGGGACAGCGCGTGCTCGCGTTCGCCCGACGCTCGCTGCCGCTGACGGGCGAGGTGCCGGCGCGCGAGGCGGCCGAGCAGGGCCTGTGCTTCGTCGGACTCGTGACGATGCTCGATCCGCCACGGCCCGAAGCCGCAGACGCGATCGCCCACTGCCACACGGCTGGGATCCGCGTGATAGTGATCACCGGCGATCACCCGCTAACGGCCGCGGCGATCGCGCGGCGAGTCGGCATCGGCGGGGAGGATCCGCTAGTGATCGACGCGGATTCCTTTGACCATCGCAGCGAGCAAGAGATCGAGCGGGCCATCTCTGGCAACCGAGAAGTGGTGTTCGCGCGTGCCTCACCCGAGGCAAAGCTGCAGATCGCCGAAGCGCTCCAGGCCGACGGTCATGTGATTGCGATGACTGGTGACGGCGTCAACGACGCACCTGCACTCCGGCGAGCCGACATCGGGGTGGCCATGGGCAAGACAGGCACCGACGTCGCGCGCGAGGCCGCGACGATGGTCCTTACCGACGATAACTTCGCCACCATCGTGACCGCGGTGCAGGCGGGTCGCGTCGTCTACGACAACATCCGCAAGTTCATCATCTACATTTTCGCCCACGCCACACCTGAGACACTCCCGTTCCTGGTCTTCGCACTGGCTGGCGGCGCCGTGCCGCTGCCGTTTCCGGTGCTCCTGCTGCTCGCCTTCGACGTCGGAACCGAAACGCTTCCCTCGCTAGCGCTGAGCCGTGACCCGGCCGAGCCCGGGATCATGAATCGCCCCCCGCGCCGCCAGTCCGAAGGCTTGATCCGCCGACCAATGCTGATCCGCGCCTGGCTGTTTCTGGGTCTGATCGTTGCCCTCCTCTCGCTCGCCGGGTTCTTCTATGTCCTCACCCAGGCCGGCTGGCACTCCGGCGACCCCACCGGCGTCCACACCCCCTTCCACCATGCCTACCAGCAGGCCACGACGATGACCTTCCTTGGGGTCATCTTCGGACAGATCGGCACAGCCTTCGCGGTCCGCACCCAGCGGGCGTCGCTGCGCTCGGTCGGAGTGTTCAGCAACCCTTACCTGCTTTGGGCGATCGCGGGCGAGCTTGCCATTGCTGCCGTGTTCGTGCTGACGCCCCCGTTTCAGGCGCTACTCGGAACCGCGGTTCCGCCCGCGAGCGATCTGCTCCTGTTGATCCCGTTTCCATTTATCGTCTTGGGCGCCGATGAGCTTCGCAAATTCGTGATCCGGGCTAGGTCCTCGGCACCTCGCCGCTGACTCCGAGGAGCCGAGCGCCCTCACCCAGCCAGTAGCCGAGGGACTCGACGGCCCCGGCGTAGTGACTCCTCGCTGCCGGCAACTAGGGGACGCAAGTAGTAGTCATCGGCGCGGGCCACCAACTTGGCGATGGAGAGCACCCGGGCTCCTTGGGCGGCGGCGCGCTCGTTGGCGAGCAGGGCCTCAAGGTAGGCATCGGTCTCTTGGACAGCGAAGTTGGCGTGCACGCTCAACCCGGTTGATGTCTGCTCGTCCACCAGGCCAATCTGGGCCAGATGCCGCAGCAGGGCGTCATCTGCAGCGGTCAAGTCAGGCTCGTGACGCGAAAGTCTCGAAAAGGGCTTGACCCGAACGCATCTTAGTCTGGCGCCCTGTCCACAAAAGGACTCAGGTCCCTATCGATCCTACGACAGGGATGCGAACATCGGGGAGGGTCGGCCCCGAGTGGACCTGTGGGATTCCGGGACTGGGGTCCCATCGGCATGGGGCGAGTGCATAGCGTGTGATCCTGTTGACGAGGAACCCGGAGATGTCTCGAAACCAGCAAAATGACGTCGGATGTTGTGGGCGCGGTCGGGATGATGGTGTGTGCATCCCCAGCGGAGTGGATCCGCTATTCGGATCAGACCAGCAGAAAGCCGGAGTGAAGCCTTGGCTCGTTAGCAGAAGACCGACCTGATGAAGGCGCTGCGACTCATGGAGTGGAAGTCCGAGCCGGTCTTGATGGAGGTGGACGACCCCATTCCTGGCCCAGATCAGGTGGTTGTTCGAGTCGGAGGCGCGGGTGCGTGTCACTCGGACCTGCACCTGATGCGCGAATTTCGAAAGGGGCTTGCTTCCATGGGGTCCCCCATTCACGCTTGGACACGAGAACGCCGGCTGGGTCCATGCACTGGGCTCAAAGGTCACCGGCCTGGACGTAGACCAACCCGTGGCCGTGTACGGGCCTTGGGGTTGCGGAAGTTGCACACGTTGCCGGCTCGGGATCGAGACCTACTGTGAGAACCCGACAGCAGCTCCGGTGCCCATGGGAGGCGGGGGCCTCGGCTTGGATGGGGGGATGGCCGAGTTCATGCTCGTACCCTCCGCTCGGCTTCTCGTCCCGCTGCCAGACGGTCTCGACCCCGTTTCGGCGGCGCCTCTAACTGACGCCGGGCTTACCCCGTATCACGCGGTGCGACGCAGCTGGCAAAAGCTCGCGCCCGGAACGACTGCCGTGGTCATAGGGGTCGGAGCGCTTGGGCATCTGGCCATCGAGATCCTCAAGGCGACCACCGCTGCGCGGGTCATCGCCGTGGACACCCGAGACGAAGCTCTCGCTCTGGCCACCGCCTGCGGTGCCGATCTGCGTTTTGCGTCCGACCCTGATCTCGCGGACGAGATCCGTGCCGCCACCGGGGCCGGGGGGCGGATGTGGTCTTGGACTTCGTCGGCTCAGAATCCACTTTGGCCATCGGGGCAGCCGCGACGCGCATGCTCGGCGATCTCACCATCGTCGGCATCGCCGGGGGCACGCTTCCAGTGTCGTTCTTCTCGGTGCCCTACGAAGTCTCGATCCAGACCACCTACTGGGGCAGCCGCCCCGAGCTGCTCGAGGTCCTCGACCTGGCCGCCCGAGGACTCGTGCGGCCCAAAGTCACCACGTTCAACTTGGATACCGCCATGGATGCCTATAGGGCCATGGAGGCAGGACGTCTCGAGGGGCGAGCCGTTGTCGTGGACCCGGTTCAATCAGTCTGGGTGGACAGAGCCTCGCCAAGGGAATGGGCTCAAGCCAGAGAGATGTCGTTGCCAGCGCAATACATCGCCTTGGGATTTCTCTGTTTGAGTGATGGCATGGCACCGCAGCAGAAAGTTGATATGCCATTGGCGAATCGGTAGCCGGCCTAGAGAGAGCACAATGTCGACAGAGCACTCAGCATCGATCGATCAAAATAGTTTCGAACCACCCGAGTGTCGTGGTTCTACCGTCGCTATCGATCAAGCATGTTCCCGGCAGGCGGAGCCAGCGGGACAGTACTCGTCACACTCCGCGGACGCGAGGTTGCGATGACTGCGGACCCATCCCTGGACGCAGAGCGCCGCACGCTTGCTGCCGAACTCGCGAAACTCGAGAGCGCGATGTCTCGGCTGGAATCCAGCCATGCCGATGACATCGCTTCGGTCCGACCGGAGCACCGGGCGGACGCTGTGAACCTCACCCACTACCTAGCGCTTCGCCGGAGTGACGAGCGGTCCTTGCAGCGCAAGTTAGGTCAGCTCGGTCTATCGTCTCTCGGGCGTTGCGAGCCACACGTCCTCGCCACCGTCGAAAGCGTGCGCGCGGCTCTCGATACGACAACCAGCGTGCTGGTGCCTTCACCTCTCAGTTTTAGGGCCGGACGAGGCGCGCTCGATCGCAATACGGACGCTCTGTTCGGGCCCCGGCCCCTTGGAAGGGTTCCACGGGTCATGGTGACGCTTCCGAGTGAGGCTGCCACGGACTACGAGCTCGTCCGTCATCTGGTCACGCTGGGGATGGATGTCGCCCGGATCAACGGCGCCCATGATGGCCCCGAAGCGTGGGTGCGCATGTCCCGCAATGTTCGGAAGGCGTCGGACGAGGTCGCCCGGCCGTGCCGGATCTCCATGGACCTGCCCGGCCCCAAGATGCGCACGGGACCCTTGGTCGAAGGCCCGCAGGTGGTCCGTTTTCACCCTCAACGCGACCTACGGGGAGTAGCCGTCGCGCCGGCACAGGTAACGCTCATCGGAGCCCCGACAATCACGAGCGGCACGTCGTCCGCCCTTCCTGTCGACTCCGCATGGTTGGAGCGGCTCGAACCGGGGGAGGTGGTTGAACTCGTCGATACGAGGGGCTCGCACCGGCAACTCCACATTGCCCAATGCGGCCGAGGCCAGGCGACCGCCCTGGTCTGGGACACGACCTACGTCGAGACCGGTTCCACTCTCAATTTCGACGGCGAGTCCACCATTGTGGGCTCCCTCCCGCCACTTCCCCAGCACCATTTATTGTGTATCGGCGACCGCCTGAGACTCACGGAGTCGTTGGAGGCGGCGGAACCATGGCGACACGGGCAACCGGGAATAGCACGCATCGGTTGTACGTTGTCCGGCGCTTTCAGCGTTGCACAACCAGGCCAGCAGATCGTGCTCGACGACGGCAAGCTGACCGGCGTCATCGAGAGCGCAGACCCTGGCGAGATCCTCATCCGGATCGAATACGCGTCTGCACGCGGTGCGAAACTACGTGCGGAGAAGGGCATCAACCTTCCCGAAAGCGATCTTCCCGTGGACGCCGTGACGGACGCAGACCTGCCGCTTCTCCGAGTGGCGGCCGCCCATGCGGACATGATTGCCGTATCGTTCCTCCGTCATGAGCGCGACGTCGACCTCGTGCGAGAGTATCTCGATCGAGTCGGGGCGGGTGGCTGCGGCCTAATTCTCAAGATAGAAACCGGCGCTGCATTCATCCGGTTACCTGAGATCCTCCTGCACGCCATGCGGTCTCAGCGCGTGGGCGTGATGATTGCCCGCGGCGACCTGGCCGTCGAGGCCGGATACGAGCGGCTGGCCGAGCTCCAAGAGGAGATCCTGTGGCTGTGCGAGGCTGCCCACCTGCCGGTGATCTGGGCGACGGAGGTGCTCGACCACGTAGCTCGCACAGGCCATCCCTCCCGGGCCGAGGTTACGGACGCAGCTATGGCGCAACGTGCCGAGTGCGTAATGTTGAACAAAGGGCCCCACCTCGATACGGCCATCGTCGTCCTCGACGACATTCTGCGCCGCATGTCAGGTCATCAGCGCAAGAAGACCGCCTTGCTGCGCCCACTTTACAGCTGGGGCGAAGGCAACAATTAGCCCCCAGCTCGCAGCGACGGGGCCCGGGCCGAGCTCCTCGGCTCGGGCGCATTTCGTTACGCGAGTGCGACAAGACGGCCGATGGAAAGCTCCGAGCCCAGCGCCAAGGCTCCGTCCCTGATGATGGCCTGGTGGGTGATGGCCCCGGTCGGCAACGGTGCCATGGCGTTTCGACACCGGCCTTGCCACTTCATTCTCGCGGGAGATGATCAGAGCAGTCGAGACTTCGTCGCTGATTCGCTGCCCAAATCACGACGGGTTCGAGCGAACAATGACAACAGAACATGACGCATGGGCGGCACACTGCTCGCTGACCGACCCGAGCTGCAAGCCGTCGAATCCACCGAATCCCCTATTTCCCACGACAAGAAGGTCAGCGCCCTGTGCCGCAAGCGTCAGTACTTTCACGGCATGTCCTTCAATGACGTCCGTCCTCACGACGAGGGAAGGATCAGGATGGACGACGGTGGCGACGATCTCGGCAAGGGCCCTTCGGGCAACGTCGGTTGGGCCGGCGGGCGGGGGCAGACTTTGGAGCCATGCGTGCTCCTCTGCTGGATGCCAGGCGTGCACGACGTCCAGGCTCGCTCCGATAAGACGCGCGTACCGAGCTGCCCATCGCAGCGCCTCTTGGGATTCCGCGGAGGCATCTACCCCGACGACCACGCGGTGTCCTGGGTCGCGTTGAGCCTCGCCCAGCCCCCCTTCATTGCCAGTCGCGTCGGTCAATTCATTCACCTCCCAAGTCGGGCAAGTACTAATCGGCGGCGCTCAGCGAGGGCGCCGTCCGCGAGGCTACCGAGAAGCTGTTGTGGGAGCTCGCGTCCGGCCCCGGCGGGGTGATCGTGGGCCGGGCCGGGGCGGGGCGGTGGTGCTCGGTGCCTGTCCGCAGGCGCTGCATCTCTGCTTGGGCGCCCCGCCCAGCGTCCGGGTCGAGCGGGTCGTCCGAGAGGAGGGCCTGAGCGAGGCCGAGGCCTGGGACCGGCTGCGTCGGGTCGACCGCCTTCGCTCGGCGTTCCTGCGAGAGCTGTACGGCCGGAACCCCGCCGACCCGACGCTCAACCACCTCGTCTTCGACACGGCGGCGCTGTCTCTCGACGTGTGCCTCGAGGCCGCTGCGGCCGGTGCTGTCAACCCCTGGAGCTGCAGCGTTCGGACCGGCCATGCCGATGTCGGGCCGCCGCCAGATGAGAAGTAAGAGGTCTCACCGCTTCCACCGCTGAATCGCCCAACCGACGGGCGCACGAATGAGGACGTTCAGATGAGGGTGACGGCGGGTCAAGAAGAGGCAGCGTCGGAGGCTGCAGGGGAGGGCCGGATCGTCGTCGGGGTGCACGAGATCATCTGTACTCAGGGCACGTCCCTGGTCGCGCCCTCGTCACATGTCCGACCACCGAAAAAGGCGAGCTGGTCCCCTCATGGTGCCGAGGGAGGCCGGTCGTACAATGGCGACGTCATGGTGGGGATCGACCTGGTGTTCATCCCTGAATTTCGAAAGCGACTCGAGGTAAGTGCTGGCGCATTGGTCCAGAGCGCCTTTCGCTCTTCGGAGTTAGCAGATCAGCAACCCGAACACCTGGCCGGACTGTGGGCAGCGAAAGAGGCGGTGGCCAAGGCCGCCGTTGATCCACCCAAGAAGTGGTCTGACATCGTCATCACCCAGGACGCTTCTGGCAAGCCTCATGCGCATATCGGAGCCCAGGAGTTTGCAATCTCGATCTCGCATCACGGCGACTACGCCGTTGCGGTCGCTTACCGGATCGAGCAACGATGAACAGCCGACACTTCGGCGATTTCGTCGCCGGCTTCAGAGCTCATGACGAACGAACCGCACTTAGCGTCCGACCTTTTCTGAAGATAGAGAGGCTGAAGTACGGCGAGCTGCGAAAGCGGATTTACCAAACGGCCAACTTCCTCGTGGCAAGCGGCATTCAGTCGGGGGACAGGATCATGGTGGTCGCCAACAACTCGCCCGAATGGGTCGAGCTTTTTCTCGGCGCCCAGATGATCGGTGCCGTGCTGGTGCCGATCGACGCAATCGGCAGCCCGGCCACGACGCTGAGGTTCATCGACCAGACACAGCCGAAGCTGATCTTTCGGAACCGCCATATGCATCCTGAACTGGACAGGCGATCCGACGTCGACTCGCTCGACGAACTCGACGACCGCATTGCGGAATACCCGGAGTTGGCCCCGGACATCGAATTCGAATGGCAACTTCCCCGCCGTCATCGTCTTCACCTCAGGCACCACGGCCGATCCAAAGGGGGTGGTCTTGACCCAGGAGAATCTCTTGGCCAACGTCGAGGCCGCGCTGCGCGTGGTCGACGTGCACCCTGACTGGCGTTTCCTCTCGGTCCTTCCCCTTTCGCACATGTACGAGCTCACGGGCGGCCTGCTCGCTCCCCTCGCAAAAGGCGCTGGCGTCTTCTACGTCCCAAGCGCCTCGCCGATTGCCATCGCTCGCGGCTTACAGGACTATCACATCACCACCATCTTGGCGGTACCGCAGCTCCTCAGCCTCTTGCTCGAGCGGGTCGAGCAAAGGGCAGCGGTCGAGGGCAGGACGAGGACCCTGGCCAGGGCGCGCTAGAGATCTTCGTTTGTCACCCGGAGGTGATTGTCGACACCCATCACACTCATCTGACCGCCCCCCATTGCTCCCTCGTCGACTCCGAGACCGTGCATGCCTCCGGGTCCCAGCGGGCCTTCTCCAGTACCCTGTGAGCGGCCAGCGCCTCTCGGCCAACACCTGCCGATTGAGGCGACAGCACGGCTGGCGACCAGTGCAGACCAAGGTCTACACTGGTGTGGGCCTGGGTAGCGGCTTGCAGGCAGGCGCTGAGCGGGTGCTCGTGGCCAACTGGCAGCTGCGCCGTTCAGGTGTCGGGCATCATCCAGGCGGTGTGTCATTCGCAATGGCAGCGTGGTCTGCCGTGTAGAGCACTGCCTCCTCTGCCATCGCACCTCCGCGGGCTCCAGGCCCGCCTCGGGCCCGGAGCGAAAAAACTAGAACAGATTCCAGTTTCGCGCCAGATGCCCGGGCCGCGGTCAACCCAGGCGCGAGACGTCGATACCGGCCAGCAGCTGCTCGAGGAAGGCACGGTCGTTGAGGATCGGCACCTCCGAGACGAACATCCGGCCATAACGCTCGAAGTACATCAGCTGCTTGGCGAGCAGGAACGTGCCCCGGTCGAACTCGGACATCAGGCCCCCCGCCTCGTCGGCCATGCGCCGCACCCGGCGCTGGGTGCGCAGGCGGCGCACGATGGACCGGACGTTGCGTTGGTGAGCCTCGACGCCCTGTGCCTTGGCCATTTGCAGCTGGATCGCTTGCATGATGCCGGCCAGGCTCACCTCGCCGAAGGGTCGGGTCAGCGCCGGCTCCACGATGGAGCGAAAGAACGCCGTGAGGTCTTCGCCCGACAGCCCTACCGCCACTCCGATGGCGGGGCCGTAGACGTCGGTGATGTTCTTGGTGACCACGGGCCAGGCTGCTTCGTTACCCAGGCCCGCGGAGAGCAACGAGATGAAGAAGCGGTGCGTCGACGGGTCGAGGCGGCCCACGATGCCCCAGTCGATGACGCCGATGCGGCCGTCGCGCAGCAGCATCATGTTGCCGGCGTGCACGTCGCCGTGGAAGGCCCCCCAACGCACCGTGGTCAAGAAGAAGGCCCGCATGACTTCCTGCACCAGCGGGTTGGGGTCGAAACCGAGGTCGGCCACCCTGGTCAGGTCGTCGATCGGCACCCCGTCGAAAAACTCCATCGTCAGCACGTTGCGCCCGGAGAACTCCAGGTAGGGCTCGGGGACCGCCATCAGCTTGAGGTCGAATTCGTTCTGCAGGCGCCGGAAATGGACGAGCGAGCGCGCTTCGTTGCGCAGGTCCATCTCCTCGCCGATCTGCACCCGGAAGCCGTCAAGCATCTGCAGGGTGGAACCGGCCATCTGGTCCCCGGTCTGGCGGACGAGTATCTCGAGCAGCGGTTGCATCAGGTCGAGATCGGTGGCGACGACGTGTTCGATCTCGGGGCGCAGCACCTTGACCGCGACCGTGCGCCCGTCGAGGAGCCGGGCCTTGTGCACGACGGCGATGGAGGCCGTCCCGATCGGGTCGGGATCGAAGTCGGCGAACGCGTCACGCAACGACAACCCGAGATCCTCCTCCACCCTTTGGCGAACGTCGGGGTACGCAACCGGCGGACCCGTGTCGAGGCAGGCCCGGAACTCGTCGGCCACCTCGTCGCCGAACATCCCGGGTGAGGAGGCGATGATCTGGCCGAACTTCATGAACGTCCCGCCGAGGTCCTGGAAGCTCTTGCGCAGCGGGCGGGCCAGCTGGGCCGCCGGCAGCGCGCCCTGCCGGATGGTCCGCAGCTGGCGGACGGCCGTGGGCGTGAAGTGGATGGCCACGACCTTGGCGATGGTCCGCCCCCGTCGAAGGAGCTCCCGACCGGTGGGATCCGGGAGGCGGCGGGGATAGATGCGCGGCACGTCCTCGGTCAGCGGCCGCGGTGTGGAGGACTCGGCCGGCAGCGGGGGTGTCGCGTCGACGGGTGCGTCCGCCGCGCCTGGGTTCACGTGTTCAGGGTAGGACAGGGTGCACAGGGTGCCACGCGCATCCCCGGACGGGGCTGCGCTCTATGCGAAAGAGCTTGCCAGCGTGGTCAGGGCTGCCTGGTAGGTGTCGCCGAAAATGGGCGCCATCTCGTCGGGGGTCACGTTGTAGGCCCAGATCACTTTGGAGCCGTCCCCGTCAGGCTCGACCGAGATGGTGGCCGAGTGGCTCTCGATGGGCACGCCGTCGACCACCGAGTAGGTGATGACGCGGCTCTCGTCGTCGCGCGCCAGCAGGCGCTCCCGGATCTCCATGCCGAACATCTTGAGGATGCGATCGTCTCCCTCGAGCCGGAACGACTCGAGGGCGGGGAACAACTCGCCCGCCCCACCGAAGTTGCCCACCTTCTTCCATACCTCGTCGGGTGGTGCCGCCACCGTGGTGTCCACTGCGCCCGTCGCCATTCCAGCCTCCTCGCACTCCGATCGTCTTCGATCCGAAACCGCCGGTACAGTACTGCCGACCCAGCTGGCTCGCTCGGGAGCCGGCCCGCGGGGAGGAGGCCACCCATGGAGACGCGGACGATCGGTTCGCTCAAGGTGAGCGTCGTCGGGTTGGGATGCAACAACTTCGGCATGCGCATCGGGCGCCGAGAGACGGCCGCAGTGGTCGACGCCGCGCTCGAGGCCGGCATCAATTTCTTCGACACGGCCGACATCTACGGCGGCGCCAAGAGCGAGACCTATCTCGGGGCCGCGCTGGGCGCGCGGCGGGACGACATCGTGCTCGCCACCAAGTTCGGCGCGCCCTACGAGGGCCATGAAGGTGGTGCGTCGGCGGCGTACATCCAGAGGGCGGTCGAGGACAGCCTCACGCGGCTCGGGACCGATCGCATCGACCTGTACCAGCTGCACTTCCCCGACCAGAAGACCCCGATTGCCGAGACCATCGGTGCGCTGGCCGAGCTCGTCGCCGAGGGCAAGGTCCGTGAGTTCGGCTGCTCGAACTTCACCGTCGCCATGCTCGAAGAGGCCACCGCCGCCACGCCAACCGGGAGTCCCGGGTTCGTCAGCGTGCAGAACCAGTACAACGTGTTGCACCGGGAGCCCGAGGACGGGGTCATCGACTACTGCGAGCGCAACGGGGTGGCGTTCTTGCCCTTCTTCCCCCTGGCCAGTGGACTCCTCAGTGGCAAGTACCGGGCCGGCGAGCCGCCGCCCGAGGGCACGCGCCTCGCCGCAATGGGTGACCGGGCGTCCAGCCAGCTGACCGACGAGCGGTTGGCCACCGTGGCTGCGCTCGATGAATTGGCCCGGCGCCACGGCCACACCGTGCTGGATCTGGCCTTCGGGTGGCTGCTGTCACGTCATCCGGTCGCCTCGGTCATCGCCGGAGCGACCCGGCCCGAACAGGTCGCCGCCAACGTCGCCGCTGGCGAGTGGCGCCTGGGCGAGGACGTCCTGGTCGAGGTCGACGCCCTCGCGCCCCGGTAGCAGCGCTCCTGAAACGGCGCTCGCCTCGCTGCCGCGGGCACGTGCGGCCCGCCGTCCGAGTCGCTCCCGCACGGGTGCCAGGTGGACCAGCAGGTTGTAGGTGATCAGTGCGATGGCGACGTGCATGGACATCAGGACCGCCACCGCCTGCGCCGACTGTCCCTGGTGCCAGATATAGAGATCGGGGAGGAAGAGCACAAGCGTCACCGCGATGGCCAGGCGGAAGAAGAGCCAGCGGGGCGCCGACGTCACGCGCGCCACGATCGGCCAGGCGGCACACGCGATGAGCACACCGATGACGGTCAGCCTGGCGTAGTCGTCGAACTGGAAGTGCCCGTAGCCCTTCGTCGCCGGGAACAGGCGTGTGCCAATTGCGACGAGTGCCGCGTCGGCTGCCAGCGAGCCCGCGATGGCCAGCACGGTGGCCAACGCCACCCTCCACCACGCAGGAGGCCGGTGCGGTGGCGAAAAGTCGACGCGGGCCCAGGACATGACCCGGTGGGTGACGTCAGGGGAGGTCGCCATGGCCTAACGCTAGGGAACCGGCCGCCCCGCAGGATCCTCCATAAGGCGGAATCGAGCGCCGGGCCCTCATCCTTTGGGGGCAACCGACGTCGCGGCGGACCGCCCGACGGCTGCCTCGACGATCTGGATGTCGGGCGGCTGAACCGCCAAGGGCCGCCGGCCACCGGGTCTTGCCAATACAGAGACGCTCAGGCGTCGGCGACCGCCGCCACCAGCTTCTGCAACGTGTCCTTGGCGTCCCCGAAGAGCATGGTGGTCTTGGAGTCGTAGAGCAGGTCGTTGTCGATGCCGGCGAAGCCGGGACGCATGGAGCGCTTGAGGAAGATGATGTTCTCCGCCTCCCCGGCTTCGATGATCGGCATGCCGTAGATGGGACTGCCCGGCGTCGACTTGGCGGCCGGGTTCACCGTGTCGTTCGCTCCCACCACGAGGGCCACGTCGGCCGTGTCCATCTCAGCGTTGGCCTCGTCCATCTCCTTGAGCTCGTCATAGGGCACATTGGCCTCGGCCAGCAACACGTTCATGTGGCCCGGCATGCGGCCCGCCACCGGGTGGATGGCGAAGAAGACGTCGACGCCGCGCGCCTTGAGCGCGTCGGCCAGCTCGCGTGCCACGTGCTGCGCCTGGGCGACCGCTAGGCCGTAGCCCGGGATGATGACGACCTTGCGTGCGTAGGCCAGGAGGACGCCAACGTCCTCCGGTGTCCCGCTTCGCACCGAGCGCGAGGCGTCGCCCTCGTCGCCCCCGGTCGCCGTGATCACGGCGCCGAACGCACTGAACAAGATGTTGGGCAGCGAGCGGCCCATGGCCGCGCTCATGAGACGCGTCAGGATCATGCCAGAGGCGCCGACCAGGGTGCCGGCCACGATCAGCAGGGCGTTGTCCAGCACGAAGCCCGATGCGGCCACCGCCAAGCCGGTGAACGAGTTCAGGAGTGAGATCAACACGGGCACGTCCGCCCCTCCGATGGGCAAGACGAAGATGACACCGAGCACGAGCGCCAGCCCGAGGATGAGCCAGACGAAGACGATGTTGCCGGTCACCAACGCCAGCACGATCATCACCGCGATGGCGACGCCCACCAGCGCGTTGATGACCTGCTGGCCCGGGTAGGTAATCGGCCGTCCCGTGATCAGCTCCTGCAGCTTGATGAACGCAATCGCGCTCCCGGAGAAGGACACTGACCCGATGAGCACGCCCAGCAGCACCTCTGCGGTGACGTAGACGGCCGGTTGGAGACCGAGCGTGTGCAGATGCAACAGCTCCACGATGGAGATCAGCGCGGCCGCGCCGCCGCCCACGCCGTTGAAGATCGCCACGAGCTGCGGCATGGCGGTCATCTTCACGAAGCGGGCCACCGGCACGGCGATGGCGGCGCCCAGCGCCATGGCGATGATCGCCAGCACGAGGTTCTTGCCCGAGTGCCGCAGCGTCGGCAGGGTGAAGGTCATGGCGATGGCGAGCGTGGCCGCCGCCGCACCGACCAGGTTGCCCTGCCGGGCGTGGCGGGGCGAGCTCAGGCCCTTGAGGGCGACGATGAAGCCGGCGATGGCGACGAGATAGGCGAGGTCGCGCGCGGTCGCCAGCGTGAAGGACACGGCAAGCATCAGGCCGCACCCCCGGAGGGCCCGGAACTGCCGGAGGGCCCCGCGGTCTCGGAGGGACCGGATTCCTCGGCCTTTGCCGCCTGGTCCCGGGCGCGCTCGCCCGGGCGGCCCTTGAACATCTCGAGCATGCGGTCGGTCACGACGAAGCCGCCCACGACGTTCAAGGTGGCCAAGAAGACCGCCAGGGTCCCGAGCACCAGCTCCGCCGCGCCGTGGGCCTCGCCCATGACCGTCAGCGCGCCGACCAGCACGATGCCGTGGATTGCGTTCGACCCCGACATCAGCGGGGTGTGCAAGATGCTCGGCACCTTCGACACGACCTCGATGCCGACGAACGCCGCCAGGACGAAGATGGTGAGGTAGGCGACGATGCCCGTGGTCGAACCGCCGGCGGAGGTCGGGGCCGACTGCAGGAGCACTGCGATCACGACGGTGTACCTCCCGCTCCAGCGCCGCCGAGCAGCTCGACCGCTGCCGGCGCCATAGCCTTGCCCTCGCGTAGCACGCACATGCCCGCGACGATCTCATCGTCCCAGTCGGGGGCCAGCGTGCCCTCGGGTCCCATCAGGCCCAGCACGTTCGCCACGTTGCGCGCGAAGAGGAAGCTGGCGTGTGTGGGCATGGTCGACGGCGGGTTGGCCATGCCCACGATGTGGACGCCCTGGTGCTCGACCACTTCGCCCGCCTTGGTGAGCTCGCAGTTGCCGCCCTGGTCGGCCGCCATGTCCACCACGACGGCCCCGTCGGCCATGCCCTCGACCATCGACGCCGTGACCAGCACCGGGGCCTTGCGGCCCGGCACGGCCGCCGTCGTGATGACGACGTCAGAGCGACCCACCTCCTCGGCGAGCGCAGCGCGTTGGCGGTCGAGTTCCTCGGGCGTGAGCTCGCGGGCGTAGCCACCCGTCCCCTCGGCGGAGACGCCGGTATCGAAGAAGGTGGCGCCCAGGCTCTCCGCCTCCTCCTTGGCCGCGGCCCGCACGTCGTAGGCCTTGACAACCGCGCCCAGACGTCGTGCCGTGGCGATGGACTGCAGGCCGGCCACCCCGACACCCATGACGAGCACCTTGGCCGGCGGCACCGTCCCCGCCGCCGTCATGAACATCGGGAAGAACTTGGCCAGGTGCTCGGCCGCCTGCAGGCCGGCTCGGTACCCCGACACGGTGGCCTGGGAGCTGAGGGCGTCCATGCCCTGTGCCCGGCTGATGCGGGGCAACAGGTCGAAGCTGAAGACGGTTGCCCCCTTGGCCGCCAAGGCGCGCACTGCACTCTCCGACTGCGCCACCCCGAAGAAGCTCAGCAGGGCAACGCCGGAAGGCAGGCGGTCCACCTCGTCCGCACTCGGCGGATTGACCCCCACGACTAGGCCCGCGCCCGACAAGGTGCCCGCAGCGTCGGGCGTCACCGTGGCGCCGGCCTCGGAATAGGCGACGTCGCTGAACGCGGCCTCGCGACCGGCGCCGGCCTCGACCCAGATGTCCCAGCCGGCGCCGACCAGCTTTTTGACGACGTCCGGCACCAGGGCTACACGGCGCTCTCCGGGACGGGTCTCGGTGAGGACCGCCATTTTCACGGTCGCTCTGTCTAGCATCTCATGCCCCCCCTGCCCCTCATCGGCGCTGTCGCCGAGGAGGGAGACCGCCCCCAGGGGGAGGACTACGCCTGGGCGCCCAGGTAGGCCGGCCGCTCCCCGCCCCCGTGGAGCACGAGGTTGGCGCCCGAGACGTAGGAGGCGGCCGGACTGGCGAGGAACAGGCAGGCGCGGGCGACGTCCTCGGGCGTGCCCATGCGCCCGAGCGGCACAGTGGCGGCGATCTTCTCGAGGCCGTCCGGGCCGCCGTAGAAGTCGTCCCCGGCGCCCGTGTCGAGCAGCCCGCCGGTCACGCAATTCACCCGCACCAGCGGGGCCCACTCGACGGCGAGCGTCGTGGTCAAGTTGATCAGGCCCGCCTTGGCCGCGCCGTAGGCCGAGGCGCCCGGTGAGGGCCGCAGCCCCGACACGCTCGAGACGTTCACGATCGACCCACCGTCCTCCTGCACCGCCATCACCTTGTGGGCCGACACCGCGCACCAGAGGGGGGCCAGCAGGTTCAGGTTCACGATCGCCTCGACGAAGCGGGGCGACGCGTCGGCGGCCATCACGTTGGGCGAGCCGCCGGCGTTGTTGACCAAGACGTCGAGGCGGCCGAACTGTTCCACGGCCTTGGCGACGAGCCGTTCGGCGTCGGCCGGCTTGCGCACGTCGGCCGTGATGAACGCCGCCCCCTCGACCGTGGCCTCGTGTCGCCCGCAGGTGACGACGTGTGCCCCGGCCTCCACGAACGCGGCCACGATCCCGGCCCCGACCCCCCGCGAGCCGCCCGTGACCACGACGACGCGCTCGGTGAAGTCGAAGGCCGGCTGCGTCACGGTGCAAACCCTATGGCACGTTCTGGTGCCCGATCCTCGGCGCGTTGGCTCGGCCCAGCATGCTGGCCTAAGTTCCGGGGGCCATCTGACGCGGCGTCAGGGCCAAAACCGAGGAGAATCCGGAGCCCATGCCCATCGACGTGCTCCAGGAGCACGACGGGATCGCGGAGGTGGTCATCGACCACCCGCCGGTCAACGCACTCGACGTGGCGGGTTGGTTCGCCCTGGCCGATGCCCTGCTCGCCGCGGGCCGGGTGCCTGAAAACCGGGTCGTGGTCCTCCGCGCCACCGGGCGCGGCTTCTGCGCGGGGGTCGACATCAAGGAGATCAACGCCAAAGGGGACGAGGCGCTCGTCGGGGTCAACCGCGGCTGCGCCGCCGCCTTCGGCGCCGTGTACGACTGCGAGGTGCCGGTGATCGCTGCCGTGCAAGGCTTCTGCCTCGGGGGCGGCATCGGCTTGGCCGGCAACGCCGACATGGTGATCGCCGCCGAGGACGCCACCTTCGGGCTGCCCGAGGTCGACCGGGGGGCCTTGGGCGCCGCCACCCACTTGGCCCGCTTGGTCCCCCAGCACGCCATGCGCAAGATGGTGTACACGGCCAAGCCGATCACCGCCGCCGAACTGGCCTCCTTCGGGTCGGTGGCGGCCGTCGTGCCGACCGACCGTCTCCGGGCGACCGCACTCGAGTTGGCCGCGGAGATCGCCGCCAAGAGCCCGACCATCATCCGGCGGGCCAAGGAGTCGCTCAACGGAATCGACCCCGTCGACGTAAAGCGCAGCTATCGGTTCGAGCAGGGCTTCACCTACGAGCTCCACGTGCGCGGTGTGGCCGACGAGCAGCGGGCCGCCTTCGTCGAGAAGCGCGACGCCGATACGTCCGAGTGACCGGGGACTGAAGGAGACCCCATGGCCGACAAGCGCATGAGCGTCGATGACATCGTCGGCGAGCTCGCCTCGGGGATGACGATCGGGATCGGAGGCTGGGGTTCGCGCCGCAAGCCGATGGCCGTCGTGCGTGCCATCTGCCGCTCGGACCTCGACGACCTGACCATCGTGGCCTACGGCGGCCCCGACGTCGGCCTGCTCTGCGCCACTGACAAGGTGCGCAAGGTGGTGTGCGGGTTCGTCACCCTCGACTCCATCGCGCTCGACCCCCACTGGCGGGCCGCCCGCCAGCACGGCCGGGTCGAAGTGATGGAAGTCGACGAGGGCATGTTCTTCCTCGGCTTGCAGGCGGCGTCGTGGCGGGTCCCGTTCCTCCCCACCCGGGCCGGCCTGGGATCCGACGTCCTGACCGTCAACCCGGACCTGCGCCTCGTCCGCTCCCCGTATGGCGCCGGGCACCCGTACCTCGCCGACCCGACCGACGCCGACGTCGAGCTGGTGGCGATGCCAGCCCTCCAGCTCGATGCGGCCATCGTCCACACCAACCGGGCCGACACCGTCGGGAACGGACAGGTGCTGAGCCCCGACGCGTTCTTCGACCCGCTGTTCCTCGGCGCGGCGAAGCGCCGCTTCATGACGACGGAGCGCATCGTCGAGAACGGCGCCTTGGCCGACGAGGCCCATCCGCTCTCGAGCGTCTCCATCCACCGCATGCTTACCGACGGCGTGGCGGAGGCCCGGGGCGGGGCGCACTTCACCGCCAACCCCCCGGACTACGGCCGCGACGAGGCCTTCCAGAAGGAATACGCGGCTGCGGCTGCCGACGCGGCCGAGTGGGAAGCCTTCGCCAACCGCTACGTGCACGTCGGCGAGGACGAGTACCAAACCCGGGTCGAGGAGCGGCAGGCGCGGTGAACGACGACGGCGTCACCCGAGCCGAGATCTGCGTTGTGGCGTGCGCCGAGGCTTGGCGCGGCGCCGGAGAGATCATGGCCAGCCCCTTCGGAACCATTCCCTCGCTCGGCGCCCGGCTGGCCAAGCTGATGTTCGCCCCCGACCTCGTCCTCACCGACGGCGAAGCGGCCCTCATGGTTGGCGCGCCGCCCGTGGCCACCAAGCCCGAAGAGCTGATACGCGAGGCGGCGATGCCGTACCGCAGCGTGTTCGACGTGGTGTGGTCCGGTCGCCGTCACATCATGATGATGGCCAGCCAGATCGACCGTATGGGCAACCAGAACATCTCGGCCATCGGACCCCACGACCGGCCCAAGGTGCAGCTGGTCGGCGTGCGGGGCGCGCCGGGCAATTCGGTCAACCACCCGACGAGCTACTGGGTCCCGGACCACAGCGTGCGCACCTTCGTGGAGCAGGTGGACGTGGTGAGCGGCGTGGGCTACGCCCGCGCCGAGGCCGCAGGGCCGGCCGCCACCCGCTTCCACGACATCCGGCGCGTCGTTTCCAACCTCGGGGTGTTCGACTTCGAGACGCCGGAGCGCACGATGCGGTTGCGGTCCCACCACCCCGGGGTCACGGTCGAGGACATCGTTGACGCCACCGGATTCAAGCTCGTCGTCCCGGCGGAGGCGGGCGAGACCCGCCCGCCCACGCCCGAGGAGCTCGAACTCGTACGCGTCGTCCTGGACCCGGGATCGCGGCGCGACCGCGAGGTGCGAAGTTGACGGGGCACGCCGGACCTTCATTGCATCCCGCGCTTCACACCGAGCTGTGCGATCGGGTCGGGGTGCGCTTCCCCCTCGTGCAGACCGGCATGGGCTGGGTCGCCGGCCCCCGCCTCGTCGCTGCGACCTGCGAGGCCGGTGGCCTCGGCATCCTGGCCTCGGCCACCATGACACTCGACGAGCTCGCCGCCGCGATCGCCGAGGTCCGCGGCCGAACGCAATCCCCCTTTGGCGTCAATCTGCGCACGGACGCCGACGACGTGCACGAGCGCATCGAGCTGATGATCGAGTCCGGGGCCCGGGTGGCCAGCTTTGCCCAGGCCCCCAACCCAGCCCTGGTGGCCCGTTGCAAAGAAGCGGGCCTCTTCGTCATGCCCACGGTCGGTGCCCGGCGCCACGCCGAGAAGGTGGCGGAATGGGGAGTGGACGCCGTCATCGCGGAAGGGGCCGAGGGCGGCGGCCACACGGGGAGTGTCCCCACGACGCTCCTGCTCCCCGAGGTCGTCGACGCCGTGGGCGACCGGGTCCTGGTGCTCGGGGCCGGTGGATTCTTCAGCGGACGGGGTCTGGTGGCCGCGTTGGCCTACGGCGGAGCCGGAGTTGCCATGGGTACCCGCTTCCTCCTCTCCGCGGAGAGCCGGGTGCCGGCCGCGGTCAAGGACCTGTACCTCGAGACGCCCGTGACGGGAACCGTGGTGACGACCAAGGTCGACGGCGCTCCGCAACGCGTCGTGCGCACCGAGCTGGTCGACCACCTGGACGCCCAGTCATGGCTGCGCGCGCTGCCGCGCGCGCTGCGGAGCGCCCACCGCTTCCGCAAGGAAACTGGTGCCACGGTCACCTCGCTCCTGCGCGAAGGGCGCGCCATGAAAGAGGGCAACGAACTCACCTGGGCGCAGGTCCTGATGGCGGCCAATGCACCGGTCATGACGAAGGCCGCGTTGGTCGACGGCAGAACCGATGTTGGCGTGCTGCCAACCGGTCAGGTCGTCGGCGTGCTGAGTGCGCTACCGAGTGTGGCGGACATCGTCAATGGCATCATGGCCGACGCCGATGCTGTGCTCAACGGGTGGTGCGCTTAGACACCGTCGTCATCGACGACCGCGTTTCCCTGGGCCACACGGCGCAGGAGATTCGACACCCGTTGGTGGGTCACGCCGAAGAGGTGGGCGATGCTCGGGATGCTCTGTCCTTCGCCACGCAGCGCCACCACCAGTGAACGGCGCAGGTAGCCGCTGGCTTCGGACTGCCGGCGCAGGATCGTGCTCACCAGCTGCACGGTGCCCGGCTCATCCTCGTCCCCGAGAATGGCCTTCCACTCCCGCCCGTTCTGCCGGGCAAGGCGCACCTCGGCGATGCGCTTGGAGAGCAGCCGCTCACTCTCGGCGTTCTCCCGCAGCACAGATTCCAGCTCGTCGAGCGCGTTCAGCACTTCGTCCGACCCCGTCCCGCGTCTCCGGTCGTCAGTCTGGTCCCGCATTGAGATATCTGCTCCTCGTTGCTGCTCCTCATCTTGGCGCAGCTCAGTCGCATCAGTGGCCAACATGCAATGGTTCCTCCAATCACGGCGTCGTTCCGCGCCGACCCCGAATTAGACGACTCACGCGTCCAAAGCCTAAACAGGCCGTGTCCGCGATTGACGTCGCCCAACCCAATACCCGAATCTGCTGGGATCACACACGATGCGGGCACTCCGGTCCGAACTCGCTCGCCACCAGGGTTTCAGCGGCTGAGGAGAACCGAGGACCCGTGCCCGAACAAACCTTGATTAGCGGTGACGGCCACTGTGGCTCCCTCCACCTGGTGCCCGGCGGCGGTGCCGCGGAGTTGCCAGACGCACTCGCAGACCTGGGCGATCGCCTGCGCCGGGATGGCCTCTCCGAAGCACGAGAGACCGCCCGACGGGTTGACCGGCACCCGGCCTCCGAGCGCGGTGACGCCGTCGCGCAGGAGCTTCTCTGCCTCACCCTCACCACACAGGCCGATGTCCTCATACCAGTCCAACTCCAGCGCGGCGGAGAGGTCGTAGACCTCGGCCAGGCTGACGTCCTCGGGGCCGATGCTGGCCTCGGCGTAGGCGGCGGTGGCAATCGAGGACCGGAACCCGGCGCTGGCCGATCCCGCCTCGGCGACCCCTTCGAAGGCAGCGGCCGAATCGGTCGAGAAGTTCGGCATCTCAATCACGGTGTTGGGAAAGCTGGGGGTGACGGTCGACACGGCGTCGATCGTCACCAGCGGCCCGGTGCCGGCGTGGCGGCGGGCGAACTCCATGCTTGAGAGGACGAGCGCCGCCCCGCCGTCGGACGTGGCACAGATCTCGAGGAGGCGAAGGGGGTCGGCGACCATGGGCGAGGCCAGCACCTCGTCGACGGTGACCTCCTGGCGATAGCGCGCGTAGGGATTGGACAACCCGTGGCGCGCGTTCTTGACCTTGACCTGTGCGAAGTCCTCCTCCGTCGCGCCGAAGCGGTCCATGCGCCGGCGCGGCGTACAGAGCGAAGTAGGTCGGGTTGGTCGCGCCCATGAGATGGAAACGCAGCCAGTCCGGGTCGTCCTTGCGCTCGCCCCCCACTGGGGCGAAGAAACCCTTCGGCGTCGTGTCGGCGCCGACCACCAGTGCGACGTCGCACAGTCCGGCCAGGATCTGTGCCCGCGCGTTGGCGATGGCCACGGCGCCCGAGGCGCATGCGGCGTAGACGCTCGAGACCCGCGCCCCGGTCCAGCCGAGCGCCTGAGCAAACGTCGCGCCAGAGACGAACCCCGGATACCCGTTGCGGATGGTGTCGGCCCCCGAGACGAGCTGCATGTCACGCCAACCCAGCCCGGCGTCAGCGAGCGCGTCGCGTGCCGCGGTGAGCCCGTACTCGACGAAGGGGCGTCCCCACTTGCCCCACTCGTGCATGCCGGCGCCGAGCACCGCCACCTTCTTGTCGTCGGGCATCGTCAGGCTTCCCCTCCGGCCGTTCCGGCACCGAGCGGCCTCCACTTCCACACCAGGTAGTCGCAGCCGTCCTCCGAGTAGAGCGTGTCGATCACCAACTCGACCTCGTCACCCACGTGCAAGTCGTCGACCGTCACTCCGGCCACGACCTGGCCCATGACCACGAGCTTCTCCGTAGCCAGCTCCACGGCGACCAGGCAGAAGGGGACGTAGGGATCGGCCGCCACGTAGGGGGGTGGGGGTTGGTAACGGGCGTCGGTGTACGACCAGATGCGGCCCTGCCGGGAGAGCTCCTCGGTTTCGAACGAGGTGGAGGCACAGTCGGGATTGCGACAAAAGCTCGCCTCGGCGGGAAAGGCGTACGTCCCGCACTCCGCGCAGCGGGACCCGAGCAGGGCCGGCGCGGCGCCGTCTTCACCCACCGTGAACCAGCCCTCGACTGCGGGCCGGCGACTGGCGGCCGTCATCACCCGAGCCGCTCGATGATGGTCGCGTTCGCCTGTCCGCCGCCCTCGCACATGGTCTGGAGCCCGTAGCGGGCACCCCTGCGCTCCATCTCGTTGAGTAGCGTCGCCATGATGCGGGCACCCGAGCATCCGGTCGGGTGGCCGATGGCGATGGCCCCGCCGTTGGGGTTCACCCTCTCCATGTCGGGACGGAACTCGCGCTCCCACGCCAACACGACGGAGGCGAAGGCCTCGTTGATCTCCACCACGTCCATGTCATCGAGCGAGAGCTTGGCCTTCGCCAACACGAGATTGGTGGCCGGGATGGGCGCGGTCAACATGATCTGGGGGTCGTTGGCCGCCACGGCGAAGGTGTGAAAGCGCGCTCGAGGACGCAGCCCGAGCGACGACGCCCGCTCCTCGCTCATGATCAGGACGGCCGCCGCCCCGTCGGATATCTGCGACGAGGTCCCCGCCGTCACGGTGCCCGCCTCCGAGAAGGCCGGCTTCAACGCGGTCAGCTTCTCGAGCGACGTGTCCCTGCGGACACCTTCGTCGGCCTCGAGCATCCCGCTCACCTCGGCCCCCCCCGGCACGTCGGGGTGGACGCGGGCCTCGAGCGACACCAGCTCGTTGGCGAAACGGCCTTCGTCCGTGGCCTGGGCCGCCCGGCCGTGCGACCGCAATGCGAACTCGTCCATCTCCTGGCGCGAGATGTTCCAGCGCCGGGCGATTTCCTCCGCGCACTCGCCCTGGTGGATGAGTGCGAAGCGCTCCCGGTACAAAGGGCCGTAAGGCTCGCCCGGGCCGGGCTCGGTCGTCGACCCGATGGGGACGCGGCTCATCGACTCCACCCCGGCCCCGATAGCGACGTCCATCGCGCCGGCCATGACCGCTTGAGCCGCGAAGTGGATCGCCTGCTGGGCTGAGCCGCACTGGCGGTCGACCGTCGTCCCGGGAACCGATTCGGGGAACCCCGCCGCCAACGCCGCGTTGCGGGCGATGTTCATCGCCTGCTCCCCCACGGTCATGGTGCAGCCCATGACGACGTCCTCGACGAGGGCAGGGTCGAGGTCGCTGCGAGCCAGGAGGGCGGCCAAGGGCTGGGCGGCGAGGTCGGTGGCGTGCCAGCCGGACAGACGCCCCCCACGGCGTCCAACTGGCGTCCGGACGGCGTCGACGATCACGGCGTTGGGCATGACCGGCCAATTCTGACGCCGAATCAGATCGGGCGCCAGACGCGGCGCCGGCCGCACAGCGCCCATCTTGGCAAGGCGCAGGCCGCTGTGCGAGATTCGGCTCTCCATGGACCTGACCTTCAGCGCCGAGCACGAAGCCTTCCGTGCCGAGGCCCGGGCCTGGCTGGCGTCGCACGTTCCCTCCGACCCCCTCCCCTCTTTCGATACGGCAGCCGGCTTCGAGGCGCACCGGGCCTGGGAGCAGACGATGTTCAGGGACCGCTGGTCCGTGGTGAGCTGGCCGGCCGAGTACGGCGGGCGCGACCTCGGGATCTTCGAGTGGCTGATCTTCGAGGAGGAGTACTACCGGGCCCGTGCCCCCAAACGGGTGAGTCAGAACGGCATCTTCCTGCTCGGCCCCACCATGCTCGAGTACGGGACGAAAGCCCAAAAGGCACGCTACCTGAAGCCCATGGCGTCCGCCGAGGAGATCTGGTGCCAGGGCTGGTCCGAGCCCGACGCCGGCAGCGACCTGGCCGGTATCCGCTCTCGCGCCGTACGCAACAGCGCCGGCGACGGCTGGCTGCTCAGCGGGCAGAAGACGTGGGCCAGTCGCGGTGCATTCGCCGAGTGGTGCTTCGGCATCTTCCGCACCGACAACGAAGCCGAACGTCACCGCGGCCTGACCTACTTCCTCGTCGCGATCGATTCGCCCGGCCTCACCGTGCGCCCCATCCCCCAGATCGACGGCGAGACGGGCTTCGCCGAGATCTTCTTCGACAACGTCGAGGTCCCCGAGGACCAGGTTCTGGGCGAGGTGGGCGCCGGGTGGTCGGTCGCCATGGCCACGGCCGGCTCCGAACGCGGCCTCTCGCTGCGCAGCCCGGCGCGCTACACCGAGGCCGCCGACCACCTCGTCCGGCTCTTCGACCAGCGCGGAGCCCCCGCTGCGTCCGTCGACGCGGTGGCGCAGGCCCACATGGACGCCGAGGCCTACCAATTGCACACGTACTGGACGGCCACCAGGGTCGCGCGCGGCGACGCGGTGGGGCCGGAGGCCAGTGCGAACAAGATCTTCTGGTCCGAGACCGACGTGGCCATCCACAGCGCGGCCCTCGACCTGTTGGGTCCCGAGGCGGAGTTGCTCAACGCCGGAGCGCCCGGCGAATGGCTCGACGGCTACCTCTTCTCATTGGCCGGGCCCATCTACGCCGGGACCAACGAGATCCAGCGCAACGTGGTAGCCGAGCGCCTGCTCGGGCTGCCGCGCGGCTGAAGGGGGAGCACGGACCGACATGGACTTCGCGTTCTCCCAGGACCAGGAGGCACTGCGTGAGGGCGTCCGCACCGTGCTCGACACGGAATGCAGCGTCGACGCCCTGCGTGCGTTCGAACTGGCCGACGAAGTCGCCCGCGCCGAGTTGTCCGAGAATCGCTGGGCCGTGCTGGCCGAGCTCGGGGCCCCGGCGCTCGTCGTGCCCGCAGCGGCCAACGGTCTGGGTCTCAGTGACGTCGACCTGGTGGGCGTCCTCGAGGAAGCAGGGCGGGCCTGCCTGCCCGAGCCGCTGCTCGAGACGGCGGCCCTCGCCGGTCCGACGCTGGCCGCGCTGCTCCCCGACCTGGCGGCGTCCGCTGCGCTCGCTGCGCTGGTCGAGGATGACGCCAGCTTCGCGGTCGGGGGCATCGACGTCTCCCCCACCGGGATCACGTCGCCCACCGAGGTGACGGCGGACGGCACGCTCCGTACGCCTCGCGTCGTCGGCGCCCGCGACGCCTCCATTTTCCTCCTGGCCTGTCGCGACACCGAGTCGGGCTGGCAGCTGCACGCGGTCCCGGCGGCGTCGTGCACGGCGCTGGCCACGCCGACGCTCAGCTCGTCGCGCGACCTCTCGACGGTCCAGTGGCCGCTCGCCTCCGAGACGCTCTTGGCTTATGGCGTAGTGGCCGAGACGGCGGCGGCGCTCCTGGCCGACCGCGCCGCCGCCGGTACCGCGGCGTTCCTCGTTGGCCTGTCCGACCGGATGCTCGCCATGACCGCGACCTACGCCAAGGAACGCCACCAGTTCGGCCGGCCCATCGGCAGCTTCCAGGCCGTCAAGCATCTCCTCGCCAACGCGCGCGTCGCGCTCGAGTTCGCCCGGCCGGCCACCTACCGCGCCGCCTGGTCGCTGGCTTCGGCGCAGCCGACGCTCTCGCACGACGCATCGATGGCCAAGGCAATGGCGTCCGACGCGGCCGAGCTGGCGGCGCGAGTGGCCCTCCAGGTTCACGGCGCCATCGGCTACACGTGGGAATGCGACCTCCACTTCTTCTTGAAGCGGACCTGGGCCCTCTCGCGCACCTGGGGTGACGCTGCCGCCCATCGGCGCCTCGTCCTGGCGCAGGTCAGACGGACCGCCTGAAGCCCTGACGCGAATGCCGACACTTCACCCACCCGGAGTCAACACTCACGTTGCCGAGATGGATGACCGCCGCCGAGACATGGTGCAAAGCCACGGTTGCAGGCTTTCATGAGAAATCGGCCCCATCTGCGGCACGTTGGAGCTTGAGGAAACGAGATGTGCTGAGCGAAGACGAAGCGTCGAGCCTTTGGTGGAGGAGGCTGGCGAGAAAAGCGAATCCGCCTACTCGTCCAGGATCGGCTCGATCACGTCCTCAGCGGGCTCCGGCTCCTTGACGAGCTTCAGGGCCTCTTCAGGATCCACATCGGAGTTGATCGGGTCGTCGTAGCCCTCAAAGGCGTCGCGCGGCATCCCAATCAGCCTAAACGGTCTTTTCCAAACTGATCACGAGGTTGTCGACGATGCGGACGAGATTGTGGACAGCGTGCACGACGACGCTGATATCCGTCTCGCTCTCGGTTCGCTGGTCGACTAAGCCGAGTTGCTGATCGATGTCCTCAAGTGCAGCTCGCATTTCCGTTGCTGACTCTGTCATTGGATCGCTCCCATAGCTCGCGCGCTCTCAGTCTAACGGTCATAGTTCCTCGTCAGAATCTGATTCACTCGACGGTGGTTGGGCTTGTCGAGTGACACATTCCCCCCACTGACGGTCATGTCCGATTCCCGCCAGTAATCCTCCCGTCGGCGTGCCAGGCTGGCTCCCGTGATCGAGGACCCAGATCGTTGCTACCAGGCGGCGCAGAGCAAGGACGCCCGCTTCGACGGCTGGTTCTTCTGCGCCGTCACCTCGACTGGGATCTACTGCCGGCCCAGCTGCCCGGCCCGCACGCCGAAGCGCCAGAACGTTCGCTTCTACCCGACGGCCGCCGCCGCCCAACAGGCCGGCTTTCGCGCCTGCTTGCGGTGCCGGCCCGACGCCACCCCGGGCTCGCCCGAGTGGAACGTCCGGGCCGACGTGGTGGCCCGCGCCATGCGGCTCATCCGTGACGGCGTCGTCGACCGCGAGGGGGTCGAGGGGTTGGCCCGGCGCCTCGGCTACAGCACCCGCCAGCTGAGCCGTCTCATCACCGCCGAGGTCGGGACGGGACCGCTCGCCCTGGCGCGGGCCCAGCGCAGCCAGACGGCACGCATTCTGCTCGAGACGACCGACCTGCCCGTCGCCCATGTCGCCTTCGCCGCCGGCTTCGCCAGCGTGCGGCAGTGCAACGACACGGTGCGCCAGATCTTTGCCGACACGCCGAGCGGCCTGCGGGCCCGGGCGACGCGATCCGCTCGGGCCGGCCACGCCGCCACGGGCGCGCCCGAGGCCGCGCCACCGGGCATCCGCCTGCGGCTCCCCTGCCGGCGGCCGTTCAGCCCGGCGTCGGTGCTCGAGTTCCTCGGCGCGCGTGCTGTGCCCGGGGTGGAATCGCTCGACGGCACTTCCTACCGCGCGCACGTTGCGCCTGCCACACGGGCATGCCGTCGTCACCCTCAACGCGCCCGCAGCCGGCGACCCGTCCGAGTCGCCGACCGGGCCGCCCTACGTGGAAGGCGAACTGGTCCTCTCCGACCTGCGCGACCTCACCACCGCGGTGTCGCGCTGCCGTCAATTGCTCGACCTCGACGCGGATCCCGTCGCTGTGTGGGAGGCCCTCCGGGGCGACGCTCGTCTGGGTCCCCTGGTCGAGCGCGATCCGGGCCGCCGGGTGCCCGGCGCCGTCGACGGCTTCGAGCTCGCCGTACGCGCCGTCATCGGCCAACAGGTGTCGGTCCCCGGCGCCCGCACGGTGGCCGGACGGCTGGTACGGGCGGCCGGCGAGCAGTTGCCCGCACCCAGCGGCGGACTGACGCACCTCTTCCCCACCCCGGCGGCGCTCGCCGGGCTGGCTCGGCGCAACCCGACCGCCTTCACGATGCCGGCCGGGCGCCGACGCGCTCTCGTCGCGCTGGCCGACGCGGTCACGCGGGACGAGGTCGTGATCGACCCGGGTGCCGACCCGGCGGAGCTGCGCCGTTCGCTGGTCCGGTTACCAGGCATCGGCCCGTGGACGGCCGAGTACGTCGCCATGCGCACGCTGCGCGACCCGGACGCCTTCATGCCCACCGATCTCGGCATCCGGCGGGCGGCGCGGGCCATTGGCCTGCCCGAGGATCCGGCGGGCCTCGTCGCAACCGGCGAGGGTTGGCGACCGTGGCGCAGCTACGCGATGGTGCACCTGTGGTCGCTTCCCCCTCTGGACACCCAGATCCCCACCAAACCCGTGAAAGGACGTGCAGCATGACGACCACCACCACCACCACCACCATGCCCGTCGACGCCCCGATCGGCCGCCTCGTGCTCGAGTGCGACGGCGACGTGCTGGTCGGCATCTGGCTCCCGAACGAAACACGGCACGGGCGTCGCGACGTCGACGACGTCCCGCCCGTTCTCAAGGAAACGGCGACGCAGCTCGAGGAGTACTTCGCCGGAGAGCGCACCGAGTTCGACCTCCCGATGGAGCTCGACGGCACCCCGTTCCAGCGCCAGGTGTGGGCCGAGCTGACCCGCATCCCCTACGGGCAGACCATCAGCTACGGCGAGCTGGCTCGCCGGGTCGGTCGACCCAACGGTCCCCGGGCCGTGGGCCAGGCCAACGGGCGCAACCCGATCCCGATCGTCGTGCCCTGTCACCGCGTACTGGCGAGCAACGGAATCGGTGGCTACGGCGGCGGGCTCAGGGTCAAGCGTGCCCTCCTCGCGGTGGAGGGTGTGACCGCGTAACACCGCAGCAGCCGCACCATCGGAAGATGGTGACCTCGGCGACGGGGACGCTCGAGGCGCGCGGACGAAGCAGCCGGATCGCGGCGCGCCGGGCACGTAAGGTGCGGCCGTGGAAAGCGCCCAGAGTGTGCACGACGCGTTCGATCTGACGGGCCGGGTGGCCCTCGTGACCGGTGCCGGCGGCGGTCTCGGTCGCACCACCTCCGAGGTGCTGGCGGCGGCGGGCGCCACCGTGGTCTGTGCGGACATCGACGCCGGCACGGCGGCCGAGACCGCGAGCGCCATCCTCGGCCAGGGTGGAAAGGCGGAGAGCGCGCCACTCGACGTGTCACGGCGCGGGGCGGCGGCGACGCTCGTGGGGCATATCGCGGCGCGCCACGGTGGGTTGCACATCATGTGCAACATCGCCGGCATCATGATCGACAGCTCCATCATCGACCTCGACCCCGACGAGTTCGACCGCATCCTGTCGGTGAACTTGAAGGGCGTACTCTTCGGCTGTCAGGCCGCCGGGAAGGTGATGGTGGCGCAACGCGGCGGCTCGATCATCAACATGTCCTCGGCGGCGGTGCTCGCACCCTCGCCCGGCATCGGGCCCTACGCCATCAGCAAGGCAGGGGTGGCCCAGCTGACGAAGTCGATGGCCGTGGAGGTCGGCGGCGACGGCGTACGCGTCAATACGGTTGCGCCAGGCTTCGTCCCGACCGACATGACGGCGCGCTACTACACCAACCCCGATGGGAGCGTGAACGAAGAGGCCAAGGCGGCGGTGCTGTCGCCGATGGCCCGCTTCGCCCCCATGCGACGCGTCGGCATGACGTCGGACATCGCTTACTGCGTGCTGTACCTCGCCTCCGACGCCAGCAGCTTCGTGACCGGGCAGCTGCTCAGTCCCAATGGCGGCGTCTCCATGCACTACTGAGGCACGCCCGGACGAGTCGGATCGGTCCCGGGAGGGACCAAGGACTACGACAGACGCACCAGGTCGAACTGCCCGGTCGAGGTGTCCGACACGACGACGGCCGGGCCGGGACCGAGAAGGTTGACGGCCGACCCGACCCCGACCGGGTCACTCAGGGTGCCGTGCACGTCGATACGGAACACGCACGCCGTCGGGGACTGGGCCGCAGCCGGGCAGGCTGCGTTGGTGCCGGCGGCCTCGAGCACGAGTGGGCCGGCCGCGGAGTCCGCGACGGTGCTCGTCACCGAGCCGCTGTAGGTGCCCAGCGCATGGAGGGTGGCGACGTCGTAGGTGGTGTACGCCGCATCGAGGCCTTGACCCGCGGGCTCGCTGACCCACACCGCACCCCCGGCGACCACATCGAGGTACTGCACGCCGCCGCCCAGGCCGTTGGGCGTCGCGGCGAGCGCCGGTCCGGTGACGGTGGCGCCACTCGGTCGCACCACGTCCAGGTGGTGGTCGGCGCTCTCGTAGTACACCGAGCCGTCGGCGCCGATGGCGTCGCCGAGACTGCGCAGGAGGAGGTGCGGCGCCGCCGACGACGTCGGGTCGATGCGATAGACGCTGACCGTGTCGGCCTGGGTGATGGAGACGAGGACGTCACCACCGGCGGCAGCCAGCGCCACGAGCCCGTTGTCTGAGCTGTTGGCTGCCCGCACGGTCGGCATGGTCCACTGACCGTCCTGGTTGCCACTGGCGCGGTTGTAGGCGAACACGGTGGAATAGGTCGCCACATAGAAGTTGGTGCTGTCGGCCGCCAGCGCGGCGATGCCGGTCGGCACGTGCTCTGCGATGGCGGCGGGTCCGTTGCCGTCGACGACCCACGCGATGGAGGGCGACGGGCTGGTCGGGTCCTGCGGCGCGGCGAACACGGCGCCGTCGGGGCTCTCGGCGGCGGTGACGCGGTCGGCCGAGAACGGGAGGGCGATCGCCGCCCCCGGCTGCAGTGGGCCTGAGGTCGACACGGGGGGCAGCGTCGAGGCCGGGGTGCCGGTCGTCGTCGTCGAGCTCGAGGCCGCCGGCGCGGACCCCGTGTGGTTGGTCGTCGGGGCGCCGGCCTGCGGCGAAGAGGGGCTCGAGCCACACGACGACACCACCAGCGCGGCCGATGCGACCAGCGCGACCATGACGGCGGGTGCCACCGGGAATCCCGATGGCACCCGCCCGCCAGTGTTCCCGCGCATCGGGCCAGTATCGCGGGCGACGGCGGTCGCGCCGCGGCGGGCACGGGGCCCGGGGGTCTGGGGCCTGGGGTCTGGGGTCTGGGCCGGATGGACGGGATGGGGGGCGCGGGCGAGCGTGGGCCGGCCGCACGACTCGGCCGGGCCGGTACGGTGCGTCTCATGGTCACCACCCACGACATCTCCTACGAGGCCGACGGACGCACCATGGTCGGCACGCTGGCGCTCCCCGAGGGCACCGACCCACGCCCGGGCGTCCTCGTTTCCCACGAGGGACCTGGTCTCGACGACCACGCCCGCTCCCGAGCCGTCCGGCTCGCCGACGAACGCGGCTACGTGGCCTTCGCACTCGACTATCACGGCGGCGGGCAGCCGCTGACCGGTCGGGACGAGATGATGGCGCGCATCGGCGAACTGCGAGGCGACCCACAGCGAGCGCGTGCCATCGCCACGGCAGGCCTCGACGTGCTGCGCGCCGAGGCCCGCACCGACACCGACTTCCTCGCCGCCATCGGCTTTTGCTTCGGCGGCACGCTGTCACTCGAGCTGGCGCGCAGCGGGGCAGACCTCAAGGCCGTGGTGGGCTTCCACGCCGGCCTCGGCCCTGCCCGTCCGGAGGACGCCCGTCACATCCGCGCCAAGGTGCTGATGCTGATCGGAGCGGACGACCCCCTCGTGGACAGCGCGCAGCGAGATGCCTTTGAAGAGGAGATGCGTGCCGGCGGCGTCGACTGGCAGCTCAACCTCTACGGCGGCGCGGTGCACTCGTTCACAAATCCGCGCGCCAGCCAGGTCGACCTTCCGGGCATCGCCTATCACGAGCCGACGGACCGGCGGTCCTGGCAGGCCATGCTGAACCTCTTCGACGAGGTCTTGGGCTGACGTCGGGCGCCGGCGATGCCGTCGGGATCGATGCGGTCCTCGGCGTCCACCGGACATCGTTTGGCGAAACGATTCACGTTCTCGTTTAGAGTTTGCCAAAGGGCGGCCCCAAGAGGTCCCGGCCCGTGCTGACCCACGTTTTCCGGCTTCTGACCCCCCGTCAGGTGCGGGCTACGCTCGATGCCCATGGCTGAGCCGCTGCCGAAGATCATTTCGGTCGACGACCACGTCGTCGAGCCGCCCAACGTGTGGCAGGACCGCCTCCCATCCAAGTACTCCGAGGTCGGGCCGCGCATCGTGCGGGCGCCCATGCCCGAGGTGGAGTTCCGGGGCGGACAGCTGAGGGTCAAGCCCGGCGCCGAGGGGGTGCCCGTCGACTGGTGGTACTACGAGGACCTCAAGAGGCCGCTGCTGCGCGTCGACTCCGCCGTGGGGGTGCCGCGCGAAGAAGTGACGATGAAGGGGGTCACCTACGAGGACATGCGGCCCGGCTCCTACGAGGTGAAGCCCCGACTCGACGACATGGACGCCAACCACATCGAAGCCGCGTTGTGCTTCCCCACGTTCCCCCGGTTCTGCGGCCAGACCTTCACCGAGGCCACGGACAAGGAATTGGGACTGCTCTGCGTGAAGGCCTACAACGACTGGATGGTCGAGGAGTGGTGCGCGGACTCGGGGAGCCGGCTCATTCCGCTCTGCCTCATCCCGCTGTGGGACGTCGAACTGGCTGAGGCGGAGGTGCGACGCAACGCGGCGCGCGGGGTGCGTGCGGTCTGCTTCAGCGAGATCCCGCCCTTCCTGGGCCTCCCGAGTGTCCACGATCCCGACCACTATTGGGACCCCTTCTTCCGAGCCTGCGCCGAGACCCACACGATCGTCAACATGCACATCGGCAGCTCGTCGAAGATGCCGTCGACTTCGGCGGACGCGCCGCCTGCCGTCGGATCGACGCTCACGCACACCAACGCAACCTTCTCGCTCGTCGACTTCCTCTTCAGTGGCGTCTTCGTGCGCTTTCCCGAGCTCAAGGTGGCCTATTCGGAAGGACAGATCGGCTGGATCCCTTACATCCTGGAACGAGCCGACACGGTATGGCTGGAGAACCGGGGGTGGGGTGGAGTGGCCGACATCGTGCCCGAGAAGCCATCGAGCTACTTCAAGGACCACGTGTGGGGATGCTTCTTCGACGACGCCCACGGCCTGCGCTCGGTGGAGGAGATCGGCGAGGACAACATCACCTACGAATCGGACTATCCGCACTCGGACTCGACCTGGCCGAACACGCTGGAGATCGCCGAAAAGCAGATGGTGGACCTCACCGACGACCAGCGCCGCAAGATCGTGCGGGGCAACGCGATCAAGCTCTTCGGCCTCGACTTCGTCGCCTAACCCCGGCCGGCCGCCACGCCCCCAGCGATGGACCTCCGTTACACCGCGTCCGAACAGGCGTTCCGCAACGAGCTGCGCCGCTGGCTGGCCGCCACCCTGCCGGCCGTGGGCGTGTCGCCGCCCCACGACGACTGGCCGGCGCGGCGCGCCTTCGACCTGCGCTGGCAGCGCCTGCTCTTCGCTGCCGGCTACGCGGGCGTCGACTGGCCGGTCGAGGGAGGCGGTCGCGGTGCCTCCCCGGTGGAACAGCTGATCTTCAAGGAGGAATGCGAGCGGGCCGGGGCGCCCTACGTGGGGGTGAACTTCGTGGGCCTGCTGCACGCGGGGCCGACGATCATCGCCGAGGGTACGCCGGAACAGAGGGAGCGTTACCTGCCGGCGATCCTGCGCGGCGAGGAGGTGTGGTGCCAGGGCTTCAGCGAGCCCGACGCGGGGAGCGACCTGGCCTCGCTGCGAACCCGAGCCGTGCGAGACGGCGACGGCTACGTCGTGACGGGTTCGAAGATCTGGACGTCCTACGCCTTCGTGGCCGATTTCTGCGAGCTGCTCGTCCGCACCGGAGAGGACGGTCACCGCGGCATCACCTGGCTCATCCTGCCCATGGACTCGCCCGGGATTGAGATCCGCCCGCTGCGCACCATCGCGGGCACGCTCGAGTTCGCCGAGCTGTTCCTCAACGAGGTACGGGTGCCGGTGGCCAACCGGGTGGGCGAGGAGAACGACGGCTGGCGCGTCACCATGGTCACCCTGTCCTTCGAGCGGGGCACCGCGTTCGTCGGAGAGCTGCTGGAGTGCGTGCGGCTGCTGCGCGAGCTGCACGAGGTCGCTGCACGGCTCGGCCTCCTTGAAGACGCCGGCCTGGCGCGGCGCATCGGACACCTCGTGGCGGCCTTCGACGCGCTGTGGGCCCTCACCAAACGCAACGTCTCCGAGGCGGCCCAGACCGGCGTCCCCGGTGTTGGAGGATCGGTCTTCAAGCTCTCGTTCTCCGAACACGCCCAGGCCCTCAGCGACCTCGCCCTGGAGGTGCTCGACCGCGCCGCGCTGTGCGGCGACCCGCTCGCCGGGAACGACGGCGCGGCCCTGCACAACGACGAGCAGCTGGCGGCGTGGTTCAAGGCGATCTCGTCGACCATCGCCGCCGGCACGTCACAGGTGCAGCGCAACATCGTCGGCGAGCGCATCCTTGGCCTGCCCCGGTCCCGCTGATGGACTTCCGCTGATGGACTCCCGCTGATGGACTTCCGCGTGGGCGAGGACCAGCGCGCGTTAGCCGAGGGCATCCGGGCCATGGTGGCCGGCCGCCTGCCCCTCGAGCACGTGCGCGCGAGGGAAGGGCACGAGCGCGCCATCGCCGACGACGACTGGGCCGCATTGGGCGCGACGGGCGTGTTCGGGCTGACACTGCCCGAGCCGGTGGGCACCGGCCTCGGGATGGCGGACGCCGTCGTCGTCGTCGAGGAGCTGGGTCGGGCGCTCGTGCCCGGGCCCCTCGTGGGTACCTTCCTCGCCGCGCGGGCCGGACTGGTCGAGGGTGCGGCCGAAGGGCGGGCCCAGGTCGGCGTGCACTGTGCCGGCGCCGCGCCGATCCTGGTGGAGCACCTGGCGTCGCTGGACGGACTCCTCGTCCTCGGCCGAGGCGACGGGCGGGGACCTCGGCTGCTGGTTCCTGCCCCCGACGCCGCGCGGGCCCGCCGCCTGCAGGCGCCACTCGACCCGTTGACACCGTTGTGGCTGCTCCAGGCGATGCCCGATGGCGAGGTGGTCGCCGACCCCGAGGAGCGACTGGCGCGCGACGGTGCGCTGCTCACTGCCGCCCTGCAGGTGGGGCACGCGGCGGCGACATTGGACCTCGCCGTGGTCTACGCCAAAGAGCGCCACCAGTTCGGCAAGCCCATCGGCGGCTTCCAGGCCGTCAAGCACATCTGCGCGGACATGCTGGTACGCGCCGAGGTGGCACGGGCGGCCCTGCACGCCGCGGCGTGCCTGGCCGACGAGCCTGATGTGGTGGCGGCGGAGGCGGAGGCAGCCGGCTGCTCGCCGGGCGAGTTCTTGGACCGCGCCGTGAGAGGCGCCAAGCTGCTGGCCGACGAGGCCGCCATCGGGAACGCCCGGAGCGCCATTCAGGTGCACGGCGGCATGGGCTTCACCTGGGAGGTGCCCCTCCACCTCCACCTCAAACGGGCGCGCGTCCTTGCGACCACGTTCGGCACCCCCGCCGAGCTGGCGGCCGCCATGGCCGCGTACGCATGAGTGAATCTCGCAGCGACCTCGTCAGATCGGAGCGTCTCCCATGACCGACCCTGCCCTCATCCCCGCCGACGTCGTGCGCACCGTCCCCGAGGGGCAGGTGGTCTACGGCATGCAGTTGCCCATCCAGTCCCAGTCGACCCTGTACGTGGCCGCCTGGGAGAAGGAGGCCGGGCCTACGCAGTTGGCCCGCATCGCCCGGGTCGCCGACGAGGCGGGCTTCTTCTACGTCGGCGTGTGCGACCACACCGCCATCCCGCGCCGTCTCGCCGAAGCCATGGGCACGATTTGGTACGACACGACCGCGACGCTGGGCTGGCTCGCGGCGCTGACCACCACGACGCACCTGCTCTCGCACGTGCTGATCCTCGCCCAGCGGCACCCGCTGCGAGCGGCCAAGGAGCTCTCGACGCTCGATCACCTCTCGGCAGGGCGTCTCATCGTCGGCGTCGGCGCGGGCCACGTGCCCGAGGAGTACGAACTGCTGACGGGCGACTTCGAGCAGCGCGGGCGCCACACCGACGAGGCCGTGTCGGCACTGGCCCGTTGTTTGACCGCGGAGTTCCCGGACCTGCCCGGCCCGCGCTTTCCCGCCCGCGACATGGGGATCGGGCCGCGCCCGGTGCGCCAGCCCCGCCCGCCCATCTGGATCGGGGGCTCCTCCCCCGCCGCCATCCGGCGCACGGCGGCGTTCGGTGACGGCTGGCTCCCGCAGGGGACCCCGCGGCGCGACCTACCCGGGCAGATCGCCCGGCTGCGTCACCTGCGGGAGGAGTTGCGCGGCGACGCGCCGCTCGACATCGGGACGATCGTCGAGCCGATCTACCTGACCGGCGGTGGCTCGGGGTGGGACCTGCCGAACTGGGTCTTGACCGGGGGCGCCGAGGAGGTCGCCGATTCGCTGCGCGAGCTGGCGGGGATGGGCGTCAACCATCTACAGGTGCGTTTCATGGCCCGCAGCTCCGAGGAGTTCTGCGAGCAGGCGGCGCGGTTCGGCGTCGAGGTGGGACCCCTGCTGAACCGCTGAGCCGCGCGCGGCCATAGGGTGGAGGGCGTATGTCGTTCTTCTCCTACGCGCTCGGTACGATCGTCCTGATCCTGGTCTTGCTACGTCAAGTCAGGGTCGTGCCGGTGCCCCGGGTGTACCACGCCCGGCTCCCGATCATCCTTGGGATCATCGGGCTCTTGGAGCTGACCTCCTACGCGGGCGACCATCACGTGTCCTCCACCGCCTGGGCTTGGGTGGTCGGCACGATGCTGGTCGGCGCGATGGGGCTGGGCGCGCTGCGCGGCATCTCCATGCGGGTGTGGGCGACCAACGGCTGGGTGGTCCGGCAGGGCAGCGCCGTGACCATGGCCCTGTGGCTCGTGTCCGTGCTCGTGCACTTCGTCGGCGACACCGGGAGCACCCACTCGGGCGGGTCGGACTTGTTGGGCGCGAGCTTCCTCCTCTACCTCGGCCTGACCCTCGGGGTGCAGTACTACCTGGTCTACCGCCGCGCCCAGCCACTGTGGGCCGAGCTCGGTCCCAACGCCGGCCGGCCGTTGCAGATGCACTTCAGCCAGGGACCCGGGGCGTTCTTCGCCACCTTCCACGCGGGCGGCGCTGCCGCGCCCGGATGGGGTCCGGGCAACGGCCCCGCACCCCCGCCCGACGACCCGAACGTGATCGACGCGGAGGTCGTCGAGGACGACGACGATCACGGGCCGCCCGAATTGCCCGCGTCGCGCTGAACGTTCCGACACTCGGCCTCCGTGACGCCGACCCGCACGTTCAGCCAGCGGCCTTACGTGGGCCCGCCCGGGTCGACCGAGCTCCTCCTCGTGCGGCACGGCGCCTCGGCTGACTCGGTGGAGGGGGAGTCCTTCGAGCTCGTCGAGGGCCAGGGCGACCCGCCGTTGTCCGAGATCGGACGCCACCAGGCCGACCAGGTGGCGCTGCGGCTCATGCAGGAGCCTTTCGACGGGATCTACGTCAGCACGCTGCGACGCACGGCCCAGACCGCGGCGCCCCTCGTGGCACGCCGCGGTATTGAACCGGTCGCCGACGCGGACCTTCGTGAGGTGTATCTCGGCGAGTGGGAGGGGGGGGTGCTGCGCCAGAAGGCGACGGACCGCGATCCCATGTTCGAACAGGTGATGCGCGAGCAGCGCTGGGACGTGATCCCCGGTGCCGAGTCGCGCCAGGAGTTCGGCGGGCGCCTGCGGGCGGCGATCGGCCGCATCGCCGACACGCATCCCGGGGGTCTGGTCGTGGTGTTCGGCCACGGTGCCGCCATCGGGGACATCATCGCCCAAGCCAGCGGTTCGGCCCCGTTCGCCTTCATCAACGCCGACAACGCGTCCATCTCGAAGATTGTCGTGACGCCCGAGCGCTGGATCGTGCGCGGCTACAACGACACCGCCCACCTCAGGGACTGAGGGCGCAGCCGGCCGGCCGCGCGACAGACTGGACGCGTGGTCGACGATGGAGATCCTCGAGTCCGCCCGGACTCGCTCGCTCAGGCCAGAGCCTCTCTCGGTGGTCGGAGCCCGTCCTCGATCATGCCGAGGAGCCGCCGACTTTGTTCGGGCGTGAGCGTGACGCTCATGCACATGGAACCGAGGAGTTGCATCAGGTCGGACCCATCGAGATCGGTACGCACGACGCCGGCATCCTGAGCCCGGCGTAGGACCACGTCGATCGCACCCTCGATGCGCTCGCGCGAGCGCAGCCGCAGCTGCGGGTTCTCCTCGAACGCCTCGTGGAGCTCGTTCAGGAAGGTCCGCTTGGTGCTGGCATAGCGCACGAACGCCTCGAGCCAGGCAACGAGCGCCGGCCACGGCTCGAGCTCTGCCACGAAGTCGTCGGCTGAGGCCACTAGCCCGTCGACGTCCTCGCGGTACACCGCCTCGACGATGTCGATCCGCTTCGGGAAGTGCCGATACAGCGTGCCGACGCCGACGCCGGCCTCCTTGGCGATCGCCTCCAAGGAGGCACCGCCGCCCTGTGCCAAGAAGACCTTTCGTGCGGCGGCGACCAACTTGTCGTAATTGCGCCTGGCGTCTGCCCGCATCGGACGGGCCGGGTCGCCGTCCCCGGTCACGGGCGGCTGGACGCCAGCGATGGTGGCTCGGACCAGCGCCTGATCCGTCATCGTCCTGCCTCCTTCCGGGCCTCGAATCCTGCGGTGTTGCAAAGCGGAGGAACCCTCCATATACTATCCGGAGGAAGCTTCCGCTTAAGCACCACGATACCAGCGGAAAGGTCGCCACACCATGCCCCACAACCCCCAGGTCCTCGGGTCGCGCCCCGACACGTCCAGCCACTCGCTCCCCGGCAACTCCGGGTCGCTGCGGCGGCGGCTCGACCGCCCCGGCGTCTTCCTCTTCGTGATCCTGACCGCCCAGCTCATGGTCGTCTTGGACACCACGATCGTCAACGTCGCCCTGCCCCACATCGAACAGGGCCTCCACTTCTCCGGGAGCGGCCTCTCCTGGGTGCTCAACGCCTACCTCCTCACCTTCGGCGGGTTCCTGCTGCTCGGGGCCCGATCGGGGGACCTCATGGGGCGCCGGCGGACTTTCCTTGCCGGCATCGCGGTCTTCTCGGCCAGCTCGCTCCTGGGCGGGTTCGCCGTCACCGGCTCCATGCTCCTGGCTGCCCGCGCCGCCCAGGGAGTCGGGGCCGCCCTGGCCGCTCCCTCTGCGCTCGCGCTGCTGACCACCGCCTTCTCCGAGGGCGCCCAACGCGTGCGGGCCATCGGCCTCTTCACCACGGTGTCGGCCGCCGGCGGCGCCATCGGCCTCGTGGCGGGCGGGATCCTGACCGAGCTCGTGTCGTGGCGGTGGGTCATGTTCGTCAACGTGCCGATCGGCCTCGTGGTCTTCACCATCGGACGGGTCGTGCTCCGCGAGACCGAGAGTCGTCACGGCCACTTCGACGTCGCCGGCGCGCTCACGTCCACCCTGGGCATGGCGGGCGTCGTGCTCGGCCTCGTCGAGGCGGGCGCCGATGGCTGGACGAGCCCCGTGACCCTTGGCGCATTGGGCGCCGGTCTGGCGCTGCTCGCTGCGTTCGTCCGCATCGAGACCCGCGCCGAGGAACCGATCCTCCCGCTGCGTCTCTTCGCCAACGCCACGCGCACAACCGCCAACGTGTCGCGCGGACTGATGTACGCCGGCATGTACGGGATGTTCTTCTTCCTCGGGCAGTTCCTCCAGGACGTCGAGGGGTACTCGCCCCTGCGGGCGGGCATCTGCTTCCTCCCGATCCCGGTCTCGGTGTTCTTGTCGTCGCAGCTTGTGAGCAAGGTCTTGACCCAGCGCGTCCACCCGAAGGTGCTGATGCTGTCGGGCCTCGGGCTGGCGGTCGTCGCGCTCGGCCTGTCGAGCCAGTTGCACGCCGGCGCAAGCTACGGCCAGATTGCGCTCTGCCTGGTCTTGCTCGGCTTGGGCTCGGGCACCTCTCTGGTATCGCTGACGTCGGCTTCGCTGGCGGGCGTCGCTCCCGCCGATGCCGGGGCCGCCTCGGGGCTGGTGAACGTCACGCAGCAGGTCGGTGCGGCGCTCGGATTGGCTGTCCTGGTCACCGTCTTGGACGCAACGTCGGGCCGTTCTCAGCTCGGCGCCGGGGTCGGCGCCGCCACCCCCCTCGTCCACGGCCTCGACGTGACGTTCGCCGTCGCGGCGCTCTTTGCCGGCGCCGCCATGGCGATGGTGGGCGCCCTGGTCAAGCTCCCCGCCGTGGCACACCACCAGCCCGCCGCCTCGGGTGACGCGGCGGCCTTGGAGCTCGAGCTCGTCGACGGGGAGGGCTTTGAGTGGGCCGACCCCGAGCTGGTGGCGTGAGCGGACGGACGACCCACGGGTGCCGACGTCCTTCCCTCGCGTGGAGCAAGATGGCCCGATGGCTCAGTCCCTCGATCACATTGCGCTCCCCGACGGGCGGCGCCTCGACCTCCGGCTGAGCGGACCGGTCGACGGCGTCCCCCTGGTGTTTCACCACGGGACGCCCGGCGCCGCCACGCCGATCCGGGCCCTCGAACGAGCGGCCCACGACCGGGGTCTGCGCGTCGTCACCACGTCGCGGCCGGGCTACGGGGACTCGACGCGGCAGCCGGACCGCAGCGTGGTCGACGTCGTGTCCGACACCGCGGCGGTGCTCGCGGCCATCGGCGCCACGCGCTGCGTGGTCGCCGGATGGTCAGGTGGCGGACCGCATGCCCTTGCCTGCGCCGCTCGGCTTGACGCCGCCGCGGCTGTGCTGGTGATCGCGGGGGTGGCTCCCTACGCGGCCGACGGTCTTGACTGGGTGGCCGGCATGGGGGAGGACAACGTCATCGAGTTCGGTGCGTCGCTCGAAGGAGAGGGCCGGTTGCGGCCCTTCTTGGAGGGGGCACGGGAGAGTTTGAAGGACGTCACCGCGGCCGGGATCATCACCTCCCTCGACTCGTTGCTGCCCGACGTCGACAAGGCGGTTCTGACCGACGAGTTCGGCGAGGACATGGCCAACGGATTCCACGAAGCCCTGCGGACGGGCGTCGACGGATGGCTCGACGACGACTTGGCGTTCGTGAAGCCCTGGTCCTTCGAGCTCTCCGAGATCTCCGTCCCCACCATGATCTGGCAGGGGTCGCACGACCTCATGGTGCCGTTTGCGCACGGCCAATGGCTCTCCTCGCGGGTTGCCGGTGCCTCGGTGCACCTCGAAGAGGGTGAGGGCCACCTGTCGGTCGGAATCGGTGCGCTGGACAGGATGCTCGACGAGCTCGTCAGCGCGGCCAGTCACGTCTGACACCCTCGACCAGAGCCTCCACCTCGTCCGAGGTCGCACGATGTCGGCCCCATGAGCCCGAGCTCGAAGGGCAAGCGGCCGCGCAAGCCGAAGCGGAAGCTGCCGCCGATACCCAGGTACGTCCGCTACACCGGAGGCGGCAGGCGCTACTGGCGGCTGGGCGGTCCACTCACGCGCGACCACGAGGCCGAGGCCCTGGCGGCGCGGCGCAAGCAGCCGCCCGGCCGGCTGGGGCGCCTCGTGCTGCGCCTGCTCGGGGGGGACAAGAACGCGCCACCGCCGCCGTGAGGCTCAAGGTGCAGCGGATGCGCGGCGAAGAAGGCCCACATGATCTGGTCGGCCGAGATGGCCATGGTCGTGTAGCCGACGACCGCGGCGATCTCCCTGGACACGGGGCTTCCGGGCCACGCGTGGCCGCCGCCGGCGACGCGGTAGAGCTCCACCTGGTCGCCCTTCGGGCAGGAGTAGGCGATCAGCGTCACGCCCGAGGCCACCTTCCGATCGGACGGCCGGGGCGCGCAGCCGTTGCGTTTGGCCCAGGCGGCCGTGTTCTCCGGGATGGTGGGGCCCTTGATCTTGGCTGCGTTGCTGCCGAGGACCTGGCCGAGCGTGCGCTGGGACCCGTCGGGAGCCGCCAACTTGAGCGAGGCCGGTCCGATTCCGCCCAGATAGGGGACGAACGGGTCGGCCGTGCCGTGAAAGGCGACGACCGGTACGCGGCGCGAGGGACGGCAACCGGCCGGGTTCTGGATTCCCGCCACCGGCGCCACCGCGGCGATCTGGTCGGCGTCGACGCAGGCGAGGACGGAGGTGAGAAAGGCCCCGTACGAATACCCGGTCACGAAGATGCGATCGCGGTCGACGCAGAGCGACGTGTCGAGGGTGTGCAGCAGTGCGCCGATGAAGGCGACATCTTTGCCGTGGAACCCGAGCTGCCAGACCAGGGCGGGTTCGGCGATCTGGGGGGTGATCGTGATGAACCGGTGCGCGGCGCCGTAGGCGCCGAGCTGGGTGATGCGCATCTCGATCGCGGCCGACTCCCCCCACCCGTGCAGGTCGACGACGACGGGCAGCGGCACCCGGCCGTTGTAGGACGGTGGGACCTCGCGCGTGTAGCCACCGTCGTCGCCGGCTGCGGCGAGCAGCTGGTTCGACGTTCCCGGTGGGACCGGCCGTGCCAGCGCGCAGCCGGCAGAGGGCCGGGCCGGGACGCTCGCGCTCGCGGCAGAGGCACCAGCCGCCGTCCCGCCGGCGCCCAAGGGCGCCAGGGGGACGAGCGCGGTCACGCCGGCCAGGACGCCCAGCGCGACGATCCCGAAGGCGTGCGTGGATCTCGGTTGGCCAGCCACCATCGCCCCCTTGCGCTCACCTCGCCGGCAAGGTAGCCGAGGCGGCAAGTGAATCAGGCGCGCCCGCCGACCGACTTCGATGGCCGCAGTTCGGCGATCACCCCGGGTTCCGGGGCGCGGCGGAGGGCCGACTCGATGACGTCCGTGATCTCCGCACCCACCAGCTCGTCTCGGTCGAGCAGGGCGTCCCGCAGCGCCTCGACCACCTCGGGATGGGCCTCCACGATGGCCTTCGCCGCGTCGCAGGATCCCATCAGGAGCGTGTCGAGCTCCGCCCGGGCGTCCTTGTCCCCGAGCACCTTGTCGACCAGGCTGCCCGCCAGGTAGCCGCTGCCGGCGGCGGCGACGGAGATGAGCGAGGTGCCCATGCCACAGGCCCCGATCATCTGGGCGCCGATAGTGGTGGCGGCGGCCAGGTCCGAGGCCGGACCGGTCGACACCTCGTCGAACCAGTGCTCCTCGGCCACCATGCCGCCCATGGCGATCTGCAGAAGGGCGCGGAGCTCCTCGCTGCTCTTCGTGAAGCGCTCCTCTGTGTCGGAGTGCTGCAACAGGCCGAGGGAGTCACGGCGCTTGACGATGGAGAGCACGTCGAGCTGACGGGTCTGCCCCACGAAATACGCCACCGTCGCGTGGCCGGCCTCGTGCGTGGCCACGCGATCCCGCTCGTCGGGGGTGTAGATGGTCTCGTCGGTCACGCCGAGCTCGACCAACATCTTGGCCTCGGCCACGTCGGACATGGTCATGGCGGAGCGGCCGTGGGTCAGGGCGATGACCAGGGCCTCGTCCATCAGACGCTCCAGCGCCGCCGGCGAGTATCCGAAGGTCATGCCGGCGACGACGTCGACCGCGCCATGCTCGTCAAGGTCGGCCGCATGGGCCTTCTGGCCCAGGTAGTAGGCGACGATGTCGGCCCGGGCGCGGCGCCCGGGCAACCCGAAGTAGATGGTGCGGTCGAAGCGGCCGGGCCGTATCGAGCGCGGGGTCGAGGTCGTCCTTGCGGTTGGTGGCGCCGACGACCAGCACGTTGGCGGGCACCACGGCGGGCTTGCGCAGCTTGCCGCCATCGGGGAGGTAGCGGTTGACCAGGTCGATCCAGGCCCACGCGAAGCGCTGGCCCCGGGTCGGGCTGTCGAAGGACTGCAGCTGGACCAGCAGCTCGTTGACGACGCCGCTCACGCCCTCGGTCCCCCCGCCTGCGCCCATGCCGCGCCGCGTGGCGCCGATGGCGTCGATCTCCTCGATGAACCCGATGGCGCCGCCCTCGGTGCGAGCGTGCTTGCGCAGCTGTTTGAAGAAGGAGCGGATCTTGCGGTTCGTCTGTCCGTAGTACATGGACTGGAACGCAGAAGCGGACACGAACAAGAAGGGAACGTTGGCCTCCTTGGCCATGGCCTTCGCCACGAAGGTCTTCCCGGTCCCCGGCGGCCCTTCGAACAAGACGCCTCGTCGGGCCGAACCGCCCATGGTGTCGCGGAAGGTCTGGTGGGCGAGGAAGAGATTGATGGAGCGGACCACCTCGGCCTTGATGGGGTCGATGCCCACGAGGTCCTCCAGGCCCACGGCGGTCTCGCCGGGCCGGATGAGGGTGTGCGGCGAGCGGCCGGCCCCGAGGAACGGCGCGGCCATGACCGCTCCGAGCATCAGCACGATGAGCATGAGGGGAAGGAAGCCGCCGAACCAATGCGGCAGGTGCATCGACGGGAAGATGCCGTGGCCGCTCATCTTGCGGATGACGATCCAGCCGAGGGCGAGCGCCGACACCGCGACGAGCCGCCGCAGGCGGGTGATGCGGCGCCGTTCGCGTGTCCGCGTCACGTCTGCGCTGCCGAGGATGGTGTCGCCCACGATCCCGGACACGCTCTCGTGGGGACCGGAGTCGGGGCGCGCGGGCGAAGGGACCATATCGGCAGGTCGGCTCATGACCAGACTCCGTTCATCCCCCGTGGATGTTTCCAATCTAGAGAATCGCACAGGTCCTGTGACCTTGCGAAGTGACAAAAGTCATAAATGACCAGATTTGACCCTTCCGGCGGCGGATCCCGTCCCCATTGGGGACGTGGACGGCAGTGCCGTCGGGTCGGCCCAGTCTCGCCCCAGGCGGTTCCGGTGGTAGAGCCGCCCTCGGCCGACCGGAGCAGCGGGGCGTGCTTGGACGTGGCCCGAGCAGCGGCTTTGGCGGCCAGAGGCGGAGCGGGGTTGAATGTGACGGGCCGTCAGATCCGCCGGCGGCCGCCGACCAGGGAGCACGACATGGCCGAGACCACCAGGCGCGACGAGCACCAGCTCCTCATCGGGGGCAAATGGGTGGACGCGTCCGAGGGAACCTACGAGATCGTCAATCCCGCCACCGAGACCGCAGTCGGGCTGGCCCCGAACGCGAGCCCTGGCGACGCCCTCGCCGCCGCGGCTGCAGCCAAGGAGGCCCAACCGGGCTGGGCGGGCTGGTCACCCGAGGAGCGCAGCGCGCTCATGCGGGAGGCGGCCGCGGCCATCCGGGCCAAGTCGTCCGAGCTGCTGCCCCTCGTCATCGCCGAGACGGGGGCGACGGCGACGGTCGGCTCCCGCATGCAGGTGCCCGTGGCGGCCGACCGTTTCGAGCGCTACGCCCGGGACCCCCGGCCGGTGCTGCAGACGCCATTGCTGCCCCAACCCGCGCAGGCGACGCCCCTGGCGCCGGGTGGGATCATCGGCGGCATGGTGAACCGCCAGCCGCTCGGCGTGGTCGCCTGCATCACCTCGTACAACTTCCCCATGGTGAACATGGCGGGCAAGGTGGCCCCGGCATTGGCCGCCGGCAACACGGTCGTCGTGAAGCCAGCGCCCCAGGACCCGCTCGCCATCGTGGAGCTAGTGCGCATCCTCAACGACGTCGGCTTCCCACCTGGCGTGGTCAACCTGGTCAACGGCACCGGTCCACTCGCCTCCGCCGCGCTCGTGGACGCTGACGAGGTCGATTGCGTGAGCTTCACCGGCTCGACCCAGGTCGGCGTCACCATCGCGGAGAAGGCGGCGCGCACCATGAAGCGCACCCTGCTCGAGCTGGGTGGGAAGGGCGCCTGCGTCGTCTTCGACGACGCGGACGTGAAGGCGGCCGTCGGGTGCATCGGCTCAACCTGGTCCTTCCACTCGGGACAGATCTGCACCGCACCCACGCGGGCTGTGGTCCACCGGAGCCTGTTCGACCAGGTCCGAGACGGCCTGGTGCAGATGGCCGGATACCTCAAGGTCGGTGACCCCACCGACACGGCAACCATCATCGGACCAGTGATCTCGGCGGCACAGCGGGGACGGATCGAGGCGCACATCGCGACGGCAAGGGAGGACGGAGGCGAGATCGTGATCGGCGGTGAGCGGCCGGCGGACCTGCCGACCGGCTTCTACGTCGCGCCCACGCTCATCACCGGCGACAACTCCATGCGGGTGGCGCGGGAGGAGATCTTCGGCCCCGTCATCACGATGATCCCCTTTGACGACGAGGAGGAGGGCATCGCCATCGCCAACGACTCCGAGTTCGGGCTCTACGACTACGTCTTCTCGAAGGACGGCGCCCGGGCGCTGCGCGTGGCCAAGCAACTCCAGGCCGGTCACGTCGGCATCAACACCGCGCAGCGCAACCACGACGCCCCCTTCGGTGGCTTCAAGATGTCGGGGGTCGGCCGCGACGGCGGCGACTACGGCCTCTTGGCTTACACGGAGCCCCAGTCGATCATCTGGAGCTCGTAGCGGCACGCACGGCATCGGGTCGACCCGGTGCCAGCCGGCGGCCAAGGCCACCCAGGACAGCATCGGGTGCATGCGCCCGAAGGTGACGGCGAACTTCACTGGGAACTCCCCGGCATCGCAACCAAGGTATCCGAGGGCCGCCGTCCCGGGCCCGGTACTGGGGCGCAGTACGCGCGCACGCCCGGCCCGGCCTCAGCCCATCGTCTTGGCGCCGTCGATCGACTCTCGGATGATGTCGGCGTGGCCGGCGTGCTGGGCGGTCTCGGCGATGATGTGGACGAGCACGCGGCGAGCCGACCACGATGCCCCTTGCTCGAACCACGGGGCATCGGGGAGCGGGTGCGCCAGGTCCAACGACGGCAACGAGCTGACGACCTCCTCGGTGGCCCGACCCACGGCGTCGTACTGCTCGAGCAGGTGTGGCACCGTCTCGGCGTCGGTCATCTCGAAGCTGACGGCGTGGGCGGCGTAGCTCGCGGCGTCGGCCCCTCCGATGGCCGAGGTTCCCTGCGTGATGAATGTGCACCAGTTCTGCTCCACCCTGGTCACGTGCTTGATCAGCCCGCCGAGACAGAGGGCGCTCGCCGTGGGGCGCAGACGGGCCTGCTCCTCGGAAACGCCGGTGACCGTCCGCTTCAGGAGGTCCCGCTGATGGCCCAGGGCACCGATGAAATCGGCCTGCTCTGCAGGGGTGGCTGTGGATTCTTCAGTCATGGTCCCCACCGTACGCGTGGGTTGTTCGAAGCGAGGAGCCACGCCTGTCGCGACCCCGAGCCGCCTGGACTAAGAACGGTTCGTGGACACCCTTCCGCACACCCCGATGCCCGAAGACGGTCTTCCCCGAAACGAGGTCATGCAACGCCTCATCGCGATGAAGCAAGACGACCAGGACTGGCGGGGCGGGCGCGTCTTCAGCCTGGTGTACTCAGCCGGGGACGACGTGCACGAACTGCTGTCCGATGCGCTCGCGCTCTACAGCGCCGAGAACGGCCTGAATGTCCTGGCCTTCCCCAGCATCGGCACCATGCAGCATGACATCGTGTGCAACACCGCCACGCTGCTCGGCGCCGACGACCCGGCCGCCGGCGGGGCGGTGGAGGGGTATCTCACGTCCGGCGGCACCGAGAGCCTGCTGCAAGCTGTAAAGACGGCGCGCGACGTCGGGCGGGAGCGTGGCATCGCCCGACCTGCGGTCGTGTGCGGCGAAAGTGCACACGCGGCCTTCACGAAGGCGGCCGACTACTTCGACGTCGATGTGGTCCGCGTGCCGGTGGATCCAGACTTCCGCGTCAGCGTCGACGCCCTGGCCGACGCCTGCTCCGCCGAGACGATCATGGTCGTGGGCTCGGCGCCGACCTACCCGCAGGGGGTGATCGATCCCATCGGCGACATCGCGTCGCTGGCGCGGGATCGGGACATCCTCTGCCACGTCGACGCCTGCATGGGCGGGTTCCTCCTCCCCTTCCTGGCCGAACTGGGCCGGCTGGACGAGCCCTTCGACTTCCGTCTGCCAGGCGTGACGTCGTTGTCGGCCGACGTGCACAAGTACGGCTACGCGGCAAAAGGGGTTTCGGTGATCCTCTACCGGACACACGAACTGGCCCGGAAGCAGCTCTTCGTGACCACCGACTGGCTCGGCGGCTTGTACGCCTCGACGGCCATGGCGGGAACGCGGCCGGCGGGACCCGTCGCAGCCGCGTGGGCAGCCATGATGCACCTCGGCCGCCGGGGCTACCTCGAACTCACCCGCACGGCGCACGACGCCGCGCGCCAGCTGCGTGCCGGCATCGAATCCATGGATCGTCTCGAACTGCGCGGCGACCCGCCGGCCACGGTCATGGCGTTCGGCGCCAGCAACCCCCAGACACTCGACATCTTCGCCGTCGGCGAGCGGCTGGGCGCCGAGGGCTGGTACCTGGACCGGCAGAACCGCCCGGACTCCCTCCACGCCACGGTGCACGCCGGCAGCGCGGCCACCGTGCCCATGCTCGTGAACGATCTCCGGCGGGCGGTGACCGCGGTCGGCTCGACCCGCGCCGCACGGCGCGACACCACCTACGGGACAAGCACGTGAGGGATGCCGATCAGCCGGGTTCCATGGCAATTTCGTCGACGTAGCACCAGATCCAGTCCTCTCCCGGCTGGAAGGACTGCACGAGCGGGTGGCCCGCCGCGTGGAAGTGCTTCGTCGCATGCCGATTGGGTGAGGAATCGCAACAGTTCACCTCGCCACAGGTCAGGCACAGGCGGAGATGCACCCAGGTCCCTCCCGTGGCCAGACAGGCGCCGCAGCCCTGCGGTGTCTGTGGCTCCACGTCGTGGACCTGGTCCAGATGCGTGCACTCGGGCATGGGCGACCTCCTCGTATCCCTTCTCCTCGTATCCCTTACGACGTCATGCCGCCGTCAACGGGTAGCGCAGCCCCGGTCACCGCACTCGAGGCCGGGCCGCACAGCCACGCGATGAGGGCCGCCGGCTCGGCGGGCTCGAGCAGGCGCTCGACCAGCTGTTGGCCGGCGAACTCCTCGGCGGAGGACAGGCCGTAGACGGCGGCCGACGCGTCCAGCATGGCGCCCCGCGTCGAGCCCGGGCACACCGCGTTGGCGGTGATGCCCGTGCCGGCCAGGTCGGCCGCCAGCGACCGCATGAGCCCGATGACGGCGTGTTTCGACGCGCTGTAGGCACTCAGGCGTCGAAGCCCGAGCAACCCCGCCGCCGACGCCACCGCCACCACCCGCCCCTGGCGCGGCGCCGGCGCCTGGAGCAGTGTCGGCACGGCCGCCGCGGCGAGGTGGCGCACCCCGTTGACGTTGACGTCGAAGAGCACGTCCCACTGGGCGTCGGGGGTCTCCCAGAGCGGGGGCCCGCCGGTGATGACGCCCGCCGCAGCCACGACCGCCTGCAGGCCGCCGAAGTGGGCGATGGCCTCGTCGACCGCGGCCTGCATGTCCGAAGGGCGGCGGACGTCGCCCACCATCGCGCGCACGGCAGCGCCGTGGCGTGCGGCCAGTTCCTCGAGATCTGACTTGGCGGCGAGCGGATAGTCCAGCGCCGGGTCGTCGGCGCACCGATCGACGGCCACGACCTGCCAGCCGGTGGCGACGAGCGCGTCCACGGTCGCGGCCCCGATGCCGCGCGCTGCTCCGGTGACGACGGCGGCGGGGCTCACGGGCCGAACCACCGCGTGGCCACGGCGGCGGCCAGATCCGTCACGAGGGTGCGCAGGAGCTCTCGACCTTCCTCCGCGCTCGCACCAGCGGGGTCACCCAGCACGCCGTTGGACGATACCGGGCGAACCCCTTCGTGCACGCAGACGAGGGAGCAGCGCGGCGAGGGGCTCCGTGCATCCGGGCTCGGCCCACTCGAGCCGCACGGTGCCGGGATCGATGGCGAGCATCAACGACGTCTCGGTCCGGCCGGCATGCGCATCGCCACCGGCCGTGGTGGCGCGCCACACGAGGACGTCGTCACCCTCGGCGGTGCAACGCCGGCTCACCGCCACCAGCGCGTCCTCGTTCCCACCGTGCGCGCTGACCAGCACCACGCCGGCGAACGAGCTCCGAGCCGAGCGCACGAGCTCCACCAGGAGATCGGCGAGGACGTCATGGCCGAGCACGAGCGTGCCGGGGAATCCGGCGTGCTCGCCACTGGCTCCGTACGGAACCGCAGGCGCCAGCACCACCTCGGCGCGGCGGTGGACGAGGCCCGACGCCAGGGCCACGGCGATGCGGGTGTCGGTGTCAAGCGGGAGATGGGGCCCGTGCTGCTCGAGCGAGCCCAGAGGCACGGCCAGGATGCTGCGCCCCCCGCTCGCCTCCACCTGGCGCCAGGTGGCGCCGGCGAGCTCCACCGCTCAGGTACGGGCCGGCGCGCGGAAGCGGACGGGCATGGGGACCGGCAGCGGCGACCCGTCGCGGCCGATCTTGGAGTGGCCGAGGACCGACCGAGGCCGCTCGCCCCGCGCCGCCAACGCGGCCTCGCCGTGCCCGTGCACGCATTCGGGGTCCGGTCCGTCGAGGGGCAGGCCGGTGAAGAACTTGGCCGCCATGCACCCACCACGGCAGGCATCGAACGAGCCGCAGGAAGCGCAAGCCCCCGCGCTCTGGGGCTCGCGCAGCGAGGTGAACAGCGCGGACTCACGCCAGACGGCGGGAAAGCCCCCCGGAACGCGGACGTTGCCGGCCAGGAACTGGCGGTCGATGACGAAGGGGCAGGCGTACACGTCGCCGACCGGGTCGATCAGGCAGACCACGCGCCCCGCTCCGCACAGGTTCAGCCCGTCGAGTGGCTGGCCCAAGGCGGAGAGGTGGAAGAACGAGTCGCCGGTCAGCACGCCGGGGCGCTCGAGCAGCCAGTGGTAGAGAGTGCGCTGCTGCGCCGCGGTGGGGTGCAGCGTGTCCCAATTGTCAACGGCCCGGCCCGAGGGGCGCAGGCGAGTCAGTCGGAGTTGGGCGCCGTAGGCGTCTGCGATCGCCGCCAACGCGTCGAGCTCGTCCATGTTCTGGCGGGTGACGACCACGCTGACCTTGAACGGTCCGAAGCCCGCCGAGGCGAGGTTGTCCATGGCCGAACGGGCGGCGACGAAGGAGCCCTCGCCCCGGACGGCGTCGTTGGTGGCGGCGGTGGCGCCATCGATGCTGATTTGCACATCGAGGTAGTCGAGTGCGGCCAGCTGCTTGGCCCGCTCCGCTGTCAGCCTGGTCCCGTTCGTGGAGAACTTCACCCCGACCCGACGCCCCACGGCGTAGGAGACGAGGTCGAAGAAGTCGGGGCGCAGCATCGGCTCGCCCCCGCCGATGTTGACGTAGAAGACCTTCATGTCGACCAAGTCGTCCACGATGTGGCGGGCCTCGGCTGGCGTCAGCTCGTCGGGGTCGCGGCGCCCCGACGAGCTGAGGCAGTGCACGCAGGCCAGGTTGCAGGCATAGGTCAGCTCCCAGGTCAGGCAGATCGGCGCCGCGAGACCCCACGTGAACCGTTCCTTGAGGGGCAGCGGCGCAGTGTCAGCGGGCATCGATCACCCCGGAATCGGCCAGCCGCGCCAGCGCACGCCGGTACGAGGCGCGCTGGCCCTCGGGGACGAGCGCGTCGATGGCCTCGGCCGCGCTCGGGTACTCGTGCAGCGACGACACCAGATCGACCAGCGCGCGCGACTTGAGGAACACCAAGCGCCGGTTGCCGTAGTGATAGGCGAGCGCACCGAACGACTCGTCGCGCAGCGCGACCTGGGTGTTGAGCCGCCATGCCTTCTCGACGGCGAACACGGAACCCGCCTGGCGTGCCTCGGTGACGCTCAATAGACGCCGCACATCCCGTCGATCGAGACCTCCTCCACCAGCAGCTCGTCGATGTCGTCCTCGGACAGCTCCTCGACGTCCTGGGTGTCTTGGTCTTCAGCCAGCATCCCGACCTCCTCTGGGCAAAGGCCCAGCCTATCGCCGCCCCCGGACTGCCAAGATTGGGCGGTGCCCTCTGCCCGCGCCCCCCGGAGGCCCTCGCCACTGCGCCAGGCGCCGCCCCGGGCATCCACGCCGCTCCCCGGCTCGTTCGCCCTGCACGAGGATCCCGCAACACAGAGCCTCGACGGCGGGACCGTGCTGCTGGGGGGCAGCCCCCTGCGTCTCTTCCGGATCGCGCCGCGGGCTCGGGACCTGGTGCTGCGCTGGCGGGCGGGCGCTCCGGTCGGCTGGGCCAAGGCGGCGCAGCTGCTGGCGCGGCGCCTGGTGTCAGCCGGCGCGTTCTCCCCGCGCCCGATCGACGCCACCTTCGGCCCGCAGGACGTGACGGTGGTGGTGCCGGTGCGCGACCGGCCGGCGCAGCTCGACCGGCTGCTCGGCGCGCTGGAGGGACTGGCCTGCGTCGTCATCGACGACGCGTCGGCCGACGCGGGCACCACCAAGGAGATCGCGGAACGCCACGACGCGCGATTCGTCGGGCTGACCTCCAACGTCGGCCCGTCGGGCGCACGCAACGCAGGGCTCGAGAGGGTCCATACCGCGGTCGTCGCGTTCGTCGACTCCGACTGCACGCCCGCGGCCGGGTGGCTCGGCCCGCTCCTGGGTCATTTCGACGACCCGCTGGTCGCCGCCGTCGCTCCCCGTATCGTGGCCGCGCCGGCACGGCCGCCACGGGCGCTCTCCCGCTACGAGGCCGTGCGGCCGTCGCTCGACCGGGGCGCGCGGGAAGGCCCGGTGCGGCCGAACACCCCGATCCCCTTCGTGCCGAGCGCCGCGTTGCTGGTCAGGACCGACGTGGCGGCGGGCCCCGAGCTCTTCGACGCTGCGCTCCGGGGCGGCGAGGACGTGGACCTGGTGTGGCGCCTCGTGGCGGCGGGCTGGGACATCCGCTACGTGCCGGCGAGCACCGTCGAACATGACGGTCCGGCGACCCTCGGGTCGTTTCTGACGCGCCGGGCCTTCTACGGGACGACCGCCGCACCCCTGGCCCGGCGTCACCAAGGTGCGCTGGCGCCGGTTCACGTCTCGGGCTGGTCGCTCGCGGTCTGGATCCTGGCCTTGGCGCGCCGGCCCGTGCTCGCCCTGGCGACGCTGGTGGCATCCATCGGCATCTTGGCCGGCCGGCTGGCGGGTCTCGTGCGGGACCCGGTCATGGTGGCGACCCGCATCGCCGGCGGCGGCACGGCTCGCTCCGCCCTGCCATCGCTCGGTGGACTGACGCGAGCGTGGGCCCCGGCGCTGCTCCTGGGCCTTGCGTTCCGCCGCACCAGAAAGGCATCGGCGCTCGCGCTGCTGCTCCCGGCTCTGGGTCGCTGGGCGGCCAGCCCGGAGGCGCTGGACCCGTTGCGCTTCACTGCATTCCATGTGGCCGACGACGCGGCCTACGGCCTGGGCGTATGGGCCGGTTGTGCGAGGGAACGGACCTTCACGCCGCTGGTGCCTCGCATCTCGTGGCGTTCGCGCGTCTGGTCGTCGCGAACGTTGCACCATGACCTCGGGTCGCGGACGTCGACCTCGGACTGAGACCGGACTGCACACAGCGGCGGGCAAGGGCGAACCCACCCGCCGACGGTGCGGTACCGTGCCGCGGTGCAGGAGCGACCTCCACTGGCCGTCCTCGTCAGCGGTGCACCGGGTTCGGGCAAGTCGACGTTGGCGCACGGCCTCGCGAACGGCCTGGACCTGCCGGTGCTGCCCAAGGATCGCCTCGTGCACGGGATCTGGCGGACCCGCGCCCGTGCCTTCGAGCTCGGGGAGCCCGGCATCGAGCCCTTTTACCGGACGATGGAGCTGTGGTTGGAACTGGGCGTGAGCTTCGTCGCAGAGCAGACCTTCTACCGGGGCGTGAGCGAGCCCGACGTGGCGCGTCGCCTGGCACCACGGTCCGTGCTGGTGAACGTGCACTGCCAGAGCGGGCATGCGCTCGACCGGTTCGAGCGCAGGATGCGCGACGACCCCTTGTGCGGGGACCGGCGGCTGCAGAAGCTCCTGCCGCTCGCCGAACGTCTCCAAGCCCAGCTCTACGAGCCGCTCGCGCTGTCGTGCCCGGTCGTGGTCGTCAACACCGACGACGGCTACGCGCCTTCGCTCGAAAACGTGATCGGGGAGATCGATGCCTTGTACAACCGGCCCCTGGTGCACGAGCTCGACCAGCCCGCACCGACCACCCCGACGGGGCCGAAGTGATCGCCGTTGGCCTTGGCTATCCCCTGACGTACCGGAACTGATCGCGCTGGTGTTCCCACGGCGTCGCCTCCCAGAAGGCCACCGCGCGCGCGTCCGTCCCCACGACGATCGCATGCATCCGCCGCACCCCGAGCGCGTCCAGGTGCTGCTCGGCCTTCTGCAACAGCCGTCGGCCGAGACCGTGACGGCGGTGGGCCGGCGCCACCGCCAACCGGTAGACGGACCCCCGCCACCCGTCCCAACCCGCGATGACGGAGCCGACGATCTGCCCCGCCAATTCGGCCACGACGAGTGCGTCCGAGTCCCGTTCGAGGAGGCGCTCGAGCGCTGCGGCCGTGTCAGTGGAGGTGGGCGCGGCCGATGCCTCCCACAGGGCCAGCACCGCGGGGATGTCTGCGGGCACTGCAGAGCGGAGGTCCGTGCTCATCGGTTCATGTTAGGGACGGTCAGCCGTGCCGGCGGGCCTTCCACACCTCGGCCCGGTAGCCCACGTCCACCGTCGCATCGCCCGCCAAACCGAGCGCGTCGCGCAGCAGTCGCCGCGCCGTCTCGAACAACCTTGCCCGGGCGTCGTCTTCCATCAAGATCACCCAGCTGAAGGTGCCCAGCAGGCCGATCAGCTCGTCGGCGTCGAGCGCCACGTCCCAGGTGAACACCGTCTGCTCGGGTTGGTCGAAAGGGACTCCGGGCGGGATCGCGAGGACCTGCGCCGTGTCGGGGGGGCCGTCGACCAGCCGGGCCAGTTCTGCCTCGCTCTCGTCGGCGGCGGGCCCCACGGCGCCGAGGACGGCCCGGGCCTGGGCGAGGAACGGCGAGGCCAGATCGGGCCCCGACCAGATGGCCGCCAGCGTGCCACCGGGCACCAGGACCCGTGCCACTTCGGTGAGCGTCGGCAGGGGGTCCATCCAGTGCCAGGACGACGACGCGATCACCGCGTCGGCGTTGGCGTCGGGGAGGGGGATCGACTCGCCCCGCCCCGCCAAGGCGCGCACCTGCGGGACAGCTTCGGCCAGCACGGCCCGCATGCGGTCGTCGGGCTCGATCGCGACGACCTCGTTGGCGCGGCCCACCAGGAGCCGTGACAGGGCGCCGGTTCCCGCACCGAGGTCGACCACGGTGGCCGCCCGCTCCGGAAGGATCCAGTCCACCGCGTCGGCCGGCGGGCCCGAACGGTAGCGGGCGTAGTGAGAGGCCACGCCGCCGAAGCTGGCGGCGCGCTCGGCCTTCTCGGCCGGGCGCAGCGGGACGGACTCGGGTTCGGGCACGGCGCCGACCCTAACAACCCGATCGCGTCGCCTCGCTGTGGCCCCCCGGGTGGCCGGGTGGCCAGGGGGAGGCATCGAGTGCGGGGCGTAGAGTCTCCCGGTCGCCGATGCTCCCGTTGTGAGCGAGGGACGGACGTGGCAACGCGAGGGGTTCGACATGGCTAACAAGTGGTTCGAGACGGTGGCCGAGGCGCAGCGGCGGGCCAAGAAGCGCCTGCCCAAGTCGGTCTACGCGGCGCTGATCGCCGGTTCCGAGCGTGGGATCACCGTCGAGGACAACGTGGCCGCGTTCGCGGAGCTCGGCTTCGCCCCGCACGTAGCCGGCCTCGCCGACAGCCGGGACCTGGCCACCAAGGTCATGGGGCAAGAGATCTCGTTCCCGGTGCTGCTCTCCCCCACCGGCGTCCAGGCCGTGCACCCCGAGGGCGAGGTGGCCGTCGCTCGGGCCGCGGCCGCCCGGGGCACCGCCATGGGCCTCAGCTCCTTCGCTTCCATGCCCATCGAGGAGGTCGTGGCGGCCTGCCCGCAGACGTTCTTCCAGATCTATTGGATCGGCAGCCGCGACGACATCTCGGCCCGGGTCGAGCGGGCACGCGCCGCCGGGGCGGTCGGCCTGATCGCGACCTTGGACTGGTCGTTCTCCCACGGACGCGACTGGGGCAGTCCGACGATCCCCGAGACGGTGAACCTGCGAGCGATGCTGCGGTTCGCCCCGGAGGCCCTGGCCAATCCGCGCTGGTTCCTCTCGTTCGCGCGCACCGGGAAGCGGCCGGACCTCACGACGCCGAACATGGTGGAGCGGGGCAAGCCGGGGCCGACCTTCTTCGGGGCCTACGGCGAATGGATGCAGACGCCGCCGCCGAGCTGGGACGACGTGGCGTGGTTGCGCGAGCAGTGGGGTGGCCCCTTCATGCTCAAGGGGGTGACCCGCGTCGACGACGCCAGGCGCGCCGTGGACGCAGGCGTCAGTGCCATCTCGGTGTCGAACCACGGCGGCAACAACCTCGATGGGACCCCGGCGACCATCCGGGCCTTACCCGCCGTCGCGGCGGCGGTCGGCGACCAGATCGAGGTCCTCCTCGACGGGGGCATCCGACGCGGCAGCGACGCCGTCAAGGCCGTCGCGCTCGGCGCCAAGGCGGTGATGATCGGCCGCGCCTATCTCTGGGGCCTGGCGGCCAACGGGCAGGCCGGCGTGGAGAACGTGCTCGACATCATGCGGAACGGCATGGAGTCGGCGCTGCTCGGGCTCGGGCACGCGTCCATCCACCAACTGCACCGAGACGACCTCGTGATCCCCGAGGGCTTCAGCCGGCACCTCGGCCGCTGACGGGCCGGCGTGGCGGCACCGTCGACGCAGCGACCTCAGTCGTCGAACTTGACGACTCCGCGGATGATCGTCCCGGCCGCCTGGTCCTCGTAGCCCTGCTGCACCTGGTCGAGCGTGTACTCCTGTGAGATCAGCTCATCGATCTCGAGCTGGCCCGCCGCGTAGAGGTTCAGCAAGTTCGGGACCTGGACGCGGGGACTCTGGGAGCCGAAGACCGTGCCCAGGACCGACTGGTTGTACATGGCCAGGTTGAAGAGGTTGAGCTGCACGTCCATCTGATCGAACGGAGCGATCGCCGTGACCACGATACGGGCATCCTTGGAGCCACAGGCACAGGCCGCCGCGATCATGTCACCCTTGAGCACGCCCGGCGTCAGGATCACGACGTCGGCGTTGCGGCCCATGGTCAGCTCCGGCAGCATCATCTGGGCGTCGAGGATCGAGGCGGCGATGTGAGTGGCGCCGATCTCCTTGGCCCGCTCGAGTTTGAAGGGCACCGGGTCCACCGCGATGATGTACCGCGCCCCGGCGATGCGCGCGCCCTGGATGGCGCCCGAGCCCACGCCGCCGCACCCCGCGACGACCACCGTCTCGCCCGGCTTGACCTTGCCGCGGTCGACGGCCGAGCCGAACCCGGTGGCGATCCCGCAGCTGATGAGCGCGGCCGCCTTCATGTTGTCCCACGGGTTGATGCGCACGAGCGAGTTCTCGTGGCAGACCATCTCCTCGGCGAACGTCCCCAACTGCGCCATCCGGTTCAGGTTCTCGCCCGCCAGGTGGTAGCGGTAGGTGCCGTCGCTGATCATGCCACCCGCCAGCGTCATCATCCCGAGGTCGCAGAGGTTCTGACGGCCGGAGGCACACCAGTGGCAGGTGCCGCAGGACGGGATGAAGGAAACGGCGACGTGGTCGCCCTCCGCCACCTGGGTCACGTTGGTCGCCGACCTCGGTCACGATGCCCGCGCCCTCGTGCCCGCCGACCACCGGGAACATGGACTTCACGCCCATCATCTCGAGCACCTCGGGCGTCTGGCTGATGTCGCCGCTGCGCAAGTGCTCGTCGGAGTGGCACATGCCGGACCACACCATCTTCACCCGCACCTCGCGATTGGCCGGAGGGTCGATCTCGATCTCTTCCGTCTTCCAAGGCTCGTGCAGCCCCGTGCACACCGCCGCACGTATCGTCGTCATGGCATCCCTCCCTGGGCGTCCGCGAGGCAACTCGCGCCCTCAGTATCGTCCTCCCGCCGGTACGCGACAACCGAGGCGCCCCCGTCACCGCTCGAGGGACCCGATCGCGGGTCGGGGGTAGTGTGCGCCCGATGCCCGTCCCCGCCGCGTTCGCCGAGGTGGCCGCCCGGGTGCGCAACTGGGGCCGGTGGGGCCCCGACGACGAGCTCGGCACGCTCAACCTGGTGGACGCCGCGGCCCGACGCCGCGCCGCGGCCTCCGTCGAGTCGGGGCGGGCCTTCGCCCTGGGGCTGCCGCTGTCCGAAGCCGAGGGCATCCAGATGGGCCAGGTCGAGGGGCGCATCAACCCGAGCCGCAGCATGGCCCAGGTGAACCAGCCGCTCAGTCCCGACCCCGAATGGATCTGCGCCAACGACGACCTCTTCACCATGTCCACCCAGGCGGCGACGCATTGGGACGCGCTGGCGCACGTCAGCTACGGCGGCGTGCTCTACAACGGCTATCCGGCGGCGGCAGGTCACGTCCGGCGGCGCCGCCCGTTGCGGCATCCACCGGCTCACCACGGTGCTGAGCCGCGGCGTCCTGCTCGACGTGGCCCGCGCCCTCGGGCGCGCGGTGCTGGAGCCGGGTTACCCGATCATGCCCGCTGACCTCGACGCCGCCTGCGACCTGGCCCGGGTCGTCGTCGAGCCCGGCGACATCGTTCTGGTCCGCACCGGCCAGATGGTGCACCTGGCTCCCGAGGAGCGCGACCTCGTCGCCTACACCTATCCGTCGCCCGGGGTGACCATCGAGACCGCCGAGTGGTTCCATGCCCACGACGTGGCCGCGGTCGCCACCGACACCCTCGTCTTCGAGGTCTTCCCCAGCCCCCACGAGGACCTGTACCTCCCCGTCCACCTCCTCCATCTGGTGGAGATGGGCATGACCCAGGGGCAGAACTGGGTGCTCGACGCGTTGGCGGACGACTGCGCCTCCGACGGCCGCTACACGTTCTTGCTCGACGCCACCCCACTGCCGCTCACGAACGGGCTCGGCTCGCCCCTCAACCCGGTCGCGCTCAAGTAGGCAGCGCACCGCGGCGGCGTACCGTCGCGGCGCCGCCCAGCACCGGTCCCGTGCGCGGCCGCGTCGCCTCCCGCGGTGGGATTTCGGCCCCGGGCGCCGGCCGGCCGGTGACGGCCCAATGCAGCATGCGAGCCTGCGAGTCGACGAGATTGGCGGTGCGAATGCCCCAGAACTCGAAGCCGTAGCGGTGGGCCGACACGCTGGCGAACATGGCGACGAGCGTCCCGGCCACGGCCATGGGGTCGGCACCGGCCGGCGAACACGTCGCGGCACTCGGCCCTCCGTCGGCGACGGGTGAGGCGGCCACGATGACCTGGGCCAGGGCGACGGTGACCGCATTGAGCGCGCGCACTCGGATGCCGCGCAGCTGCGCATCGCCCTCCTCGGTCGCCAAGTCGACCACCCGGAAGACGGCGCGGTTGTCCTCCCAGTAGGACAAGAAGCCCTCGGTCACCGTGCGCGCGGTCTCCCAGCTGCGCTGGTCGGACCAATCGCCACCAACCAAGTCGGCCAACCGCGCGGCCTGATCCACCATTCCCTCGGCGAGTACTCGGATGGCCTGCTCCACGTTGCCGAAGTACTGGTAGAAGGTGGCTGGCGACGTACGCGCCTGCCGCGCGATGTCGGTCACCTTCACCGAGCGCCACGAGGTGGTGCTGAGGAGCTCGACCGTGGCGTCGAGCAGTCGCTGGCGGGTCTGGCGCCCCCGTTCGCCGGGCACTCGGCCGTCGGTGGTGGCCACCGGATCGGCGTACGCGTCGAGGGGCACGACAGCCGCCTCGCGGCCGGGCCTCTGTCCTGGCATGGCAGGCCAGCGTAGTGGCCCTGTTCCCGAAGACCCAGGTGACGGTGCGGATACGCTGTCGGCATGGAGCAGACGCTGGCCCGCCCGCTCACCCGCGCGCAGCAGGCCAGGCGCCAGCGCGTCATCGACGCCGCTATGGCGCTGGGGCTCGAGGGCGGTTATGAGGCGGTCCAAATGCGCGACGTTGCGGCGCGCGGCCGACGTGGCCATGGGCACCGTGTACCGCTATTTCACGAGCAAGGACCACCTCCTCGCGGCCACCCTCGTGCACTGGGTCGAGATGCTCGATACCCGGATGGTCCAGCACCCGCCGCGCGAGGAGCACCCCGCCGACCGCGTGCTCGACGTCCTCGACCGCGCCTTGCGCGCCATGGGCCGCCAGCCCAAGCTCGTTGCCGCCGTCTTCACCTCTCTTTCCTCACCCGACCCCGCCGCCGTCGGTTGCCAGCAGCAGATCACACTGCTCATGGAGGGCATCATCTCGCGCGCCATGGGCGAGCCCGACATCCCCGACATGTCGGACCGCGCCCGCATGATCGGCCACGTCTGGTATTCGGCGCTCATCGGTTGGATCAACGGCTGGTCCACCATGACGCGGGTCTACGACGAGCTCGCCGTGTCGGTGCGACTGCTGCTGCCCGACGAGCTGGTCGAGCGCGCGACGCACGCCTGAACGGCAGCCCGCACCCGCACCCGCACCCGTACATGCGCGCCGCGCACGACCGGGCCGGCCGCGACACGCGCGCTAGGGTCGCCGCCATGACCGTCGGCTCACCAACCCGCGGCCTACCCGTCGAGTTCCGTGGCCTCACCAAGCACTTCGGGCCAGTGCTGGCGGTGGACGACCTGTCCTTCACCGTTGAGCCCGGGCGTGTCACCGGGTTCCTCGGGCCGAACGGATCGGGCAAGACGACGACGTTGCGCATGCTGCTCGACCTGGTCCACCCCTCGGCTGGGACGGCCACCATCGGGGGCCGCGGCTACGCCGAGCTAGAGAACCCCTCGAGCACGGTGGGGGCGGTGCTGGAGGCGACCAGCTTCCACCCGGCCCGCAAGGCCCGCACCCACTTGCGCATGGCGGCCCGCGCCGGTGGCCACGACGACAAGCGAGCCGACGAGGTGCTCGAGCTGGTCGGCCTCAGCGCGGACGCCAAGCGCAAGGTGGGTGGCTTCTCCATGGGGATGCGCCAGCGGCTCGAACTGGCCACCGCGCTCATCGGCGACCCTGACGTGCTCATCCTCGACGAGCCGTCCAACGGTCTCGACCCGCAGGGCATTGCGTGGCTGCGCGACTTCATGCGGTACTTCGCCGGTGAGGGCCGGACCGTGCTCGTGTCGTCGCACCTGCTGGCCGAGATGGCCCAGACCATCGATGACGCCGTGATCGTGTCCTTCGGCCAGCTCAAGGCGCAGGGGACCCTCGAGGAGATCACGTCGGGAATGACGGGCATGGTCATGCGCGCTCGCACGCCCGAGGCCGATCGGCTCGCGGGCGTACTGACGCAAGCCGACATCTCGTTCCGACGGCTCACCAACGACGAGGTCGCCATGGACGGCGTCACGCCGGAACAGGTCGGCCCCCTGCTCGCCCGCAACCAGATCGTCCTCTACGAGCTGACCCAGGAGGGCGCCGACCTCGAGTCCGTCTTTCTCTCCCTCACCGCCGGATTGGGGTTCGGCGACTTGGCCACCCAGGCATGATCAACGCCCTCCGTGCCGAGCTGATCAAGATGCGCTCCATGCCAGGCGTGTGGGTGACCTTCGGCCTCGCGTTCCCGTTGACCGTGCTCATCAGCATCGCCGTGCTCGCCGCGGCGGGCGGCTTCCCGGGTCACACTTTCTACTTCGTGCAGACGCTGCGGCAGCGACGCGAGCTCCTCGGGGCGGGCTATTTCGGGCTGGAGGTCCTCGCCCCCATCATGGGTGTCCTCTGCGTCACCGGCGAGTACCGCCACAAGACCATCACGACGACGTTCGTGCTCACGCCGGTTCGAACCCGCGTGCTGGCCGCCAAGGTCATCGCCACCGCCGGGTGGGCCGTCCTCCTTGCACTGCTCTCGCTGCTGGCCGTGGCCGTGGTGGCGTTGCCCTGGAACGCCGCCCTCGGCGGCGTGACGTCCTCGGTGACCGACCAGGTGGGCGCCGTCGTGCCGGGCCTCTTGGCATCCGCCATCTTGTTGAGCCTCTTCGGCCTCGGTTTCGGCACTCTGGTCAAGAACCAGGTCGCGGCGATCCTGCTCACCATCGGCGGCACCCTCATTTTGGAGAGCATCCTCATCGCACTGGCGCGAGCCATCTTCCACTACAACCTGAACTGGCTCCCCAATGGCGCCGGCGCCGCGTTGGCCGGCGACATCGCCCGCGGTTTCGGCGGGGGCGGCCGGGGTGCGGGGTTCCACTTGCTGACCTGGTGGCAGGGCGGCCTCGTCATGCTGGCCTGGGGCCTCGTGCCCCTCGTCCTCGGCTACTTCACGACGTTCCGTCGCGACGTCACGTAGCCGCCGAGACTGGTCGGTCCTCGCACTCGTCTGCTCGGGTTATGCAGCGATGGTGCATATGCATGCACAGCGGCCCGGGCCGAGAACGCTCTCTCCGGCCGTATACGCGCGTCTTATACGGTCCGAAACTGCTCACGTGACCCGTCGCCGACTGCATAGGTATTCGCAGACGTGCATAGGCGTCTCTTTGGAAGCCGACGGGGCCGGTGCCGCCGGACCGGTTCCGGCCGGCCCCGGGCGGTCGGCTCAGCCGCGCAACACGACCCCCGGGCGGGCGGCCAGCCCCTCGGGGGACGGCGCGCCGTCGACGCGGATGGGCACCCCGTTCACCAGCGTGTGCGTCATCCCGACCGGCTCGTCCGCGGTGAGGCGCTCGCCGTCGGCGGGGAAGTCGCGGATGCGGTGCAAGGGGCCCGGCGCCACGGTCTCGGGGTCGAACACGCACAAGTCGGCCGCCTTGCCCACCTCGATCGTCCCCCGGTCGTGCAGGCCGTAGACGGCGGCGGGCTCCCCGGTCAGCTTGTGGATGGCCCGCTCGAGTGACATGACCTCCCGCTCGCGCACCCAGTTGCCCAGGAGATCGGTCGAGAAGCAGGCGTCGCACAACTGCGAAACGTGCGCGCCCGAGTCAGCCAAGCCGAGCAGCACGTTGTCACGCGGCAGCAACCAGGCGATGCCCTCGGGGTCGTCGTTGGCCAGGACCGACCAGAAGCGCGCCTCGAGGTCGTCGTCGAGCGAGACGTCGAGCATCACGTCGAGGGGTGTGCAGCCCCGCTCCTCGGCCAACACCGCCACGCGGTGGTCGGCGAGCTCCGGGTGCGAGCGCGACTCGGCCACCGAGATGGCGGCCCAGTTGAGCGGGAACCCGCCTGCCCTCCCGCTGGCCTCCTCCCAGGCTGTGGCGCGCCACGCCGGATCCCGGTAGGCGGCGACGCGCTCCTCTTTGGACTTGCCCATCAGCGCGGCGAACGTCGGGCGCATGTTGAGGGTGAACGGCTCGGACAGGTTCATCTGGAAGACGAGCGGCCGGCACGACACCTGCGGCCACACCTCGACGCCCTCGGCCCACGCCGCGTCGTGTTCGGCGATGACCTTCTCGTGGTACGGGTAGCCCTTGACCGTGAGCAGCGCCGTCCAGGTGATCGGTCGCCCCACCTCGCGCTGGAGCCGAAAGACCTCCTGGTTGGGGAACACGCCACCGGGCAGCAGCGCCACGACACCCCGCCCGCACTGCTTGACCGGTTCGAGCAGCGCGCGCAACTCGGCCAAGTCGGCCACCCGGGACGGCACGGGCCGGCCGCTGTCGCCGTTGTGGGTCGGAGAGGCGCTCGACGCGAAGCCGGCCGCGCCGCCCGCCATGGCATCGGCGACCACGGCCTGCATGAGGGCGATCTCGTCCGCGGTGGCGGCGCGCTCATAGGCGTCCTCGCCCATCACGTAGAGCCGGACGGCGGTGTGGCCGACGTAGCACCCGTAGTTGAGCGCGACGCCCCGCGCCGACACGGCGTCGAGATACTGAGGGAAGGTCTCGAATTCGTCCCAGGGCACGCCCGCCGCCAAGGTGTCGAAGCTCATGTCCTCGACGTGTTGGAGGGTGCGGGCCATCAGCGAGACGCCGTCGGCGCGGATCGGTGCAATGGAGAAGCCACAGTTGCCCGCGATGACGGTGGTCACCCCGTGGAAGGACGAGGGTGTCAGGTCCGGGTCCCAGAACACCTGCGCGTCGTAGTGCGTGTGGATGTCCACGAAGCCCGGCGAGACGACCTGGCCCCGTGCATCGAGCACACGCTCGCCCTCCAGGCGCGTGCCGATGTCGCTGATCTGGCCGCCGGTCACGGCGAGGTCGACGGGACGACCAGGGGCACCAGTCCCGTCGACCACGGTCCCTCCCCGGATGACGATGTCGGCGCGCATGTACCCATCGTCGCAGCCCCGGCGCCTCGGTGCACGCGCGAATTGCCGATTTGCGGCCAGATTCGGATACCGTGGGTTCATTGGGCCCGTGCGGTTTGCGGGTGGGTGGTGAGCAACGCGCCAGGTGAGCGCGGGACTGGAGTATCACATGGCGCTTCCGTTTTCGAGGTCGAAGGGTGCGCCCGTCCCTGAATCCGAGGACTCCCTGCAGATCTCCGGCGCCATCGTCGCCCCCTCGGACGGCCCCTCCCCCGTCCAGCTCGTGGACGCCGGGCACGCCGCGCACGGCCTGGGTGTGGTGCGCGACCAGTACGCCCGCAAGATTCGCAAGTCCCCGACCATCAGGATGGTCCCCAGCTCGATGATGTCCGAGGGCCGGCGCCTGCGCTTCGCCGTCTCGGACAACGCGGAGGCATACGGGCCCGACGGGCCCGGGTCGCCACCGGTCTGGGCGGTGAACATCCACGGTTACTTCGCCGGTGGCGGCATGTACTGGCGCGAGAGCGCCCGCTTGGCCGAGCAGATGGGCTGGCGCGTCATCAACCCCAGCCTGCCGGGGTTCGGCGGCAGCGACCCGCTCGAGTGGCAGGACGTCTCGATCGAGAACCTGGCGAACCAGGTCATGGCCATCGTGCACAAGGTCGACGCCGGGCCCCTGGTCCTGCTGGGCCACTCCATGGGCGGCGCCGTCGCCGTCCAATTCGCGCACGACCACCCGCGGCGCACCCTCGGGGTGATCTACCGCGACGGCGTGAGCACGCCGGCCTGGAAGGAGCGTACGGGCATCATCCCGACCCTGCTCTCTCCGTTCCTCCCCGATGTGGCACCGATGATCGACATGATCGCCGCCGTCCTGTTCGACCTGCCTGACCTCGCCCTCGGACGCATGTACTCCACGGTGCGTGCCGTGCTGCCGGACATGCGCCACAACATCCGCACCGTGTCCCAGACGCTTCCCGTGGGCAGCATGCTCATGGGCGTGGACCAGCGCAGCGAGGTGCGCCACCTGGTGGCCCAGCAGATCCCCATCCTCAACGAGTGGGGGTGCTTCGACCGCATCACGCCCGGACACACCGCGCTGGAGTTCGCCGCCATCGCGCGCTCACCGGTGCTGTGGGTGCCGGGGGGCCACAGCTGGATGCTCGCTCGTCCGCAGGGGCAGACGGACATCCTCACCCACCTGGCCCGCGGACTCGAATTCGTGGCGCAGGTGGAGACCCGCTGGCGTCTGCTGACTCCGCGCGAATACACGCTACGCGCCGTCAACTGACGTTCGCCGTGTGACCGGCCCGCCGCGCCGACCGAGGACGGCCACGACCGCGGGCGACCGATGATCAGCCGGTTGCTGCAGCCGCTGCTCACGCTGCACGGATGGCAGGCGTACGTACTGGTGGGCCTGCTCGTCTTCGCGGAGGACGCCGTCATGCTCGGGTTCGTGTTCCCCGGCGAGACCGCCGCCATACTCGGGGGGGTGCTGGCCTCCAAGGGTGGCGTGAGCCTCGGTGGCATCGTCGCTGTCGTCGTGGTGTGCGCCGTCGTGGGCGACTCCGTCGGGTACGCCATCGGGGATCGCTGGGGCAACCAGTTGCTGCGGCTCGGCCCGTTGCGCAAACGCCAGAAGGGGATCGCCGGCGCGCTCGACCAGTTGAGCCGGCGCGGCGCGATCGCCGTCTTCGTGGGCCGCTTCTCCGCCTTCCTGCGCGCCGTGATCCCGGGGCTCGCCGGCATGTCCAATATGCGCTACCGCGTCTTCCTGGGTGCCAACGCGCTCGGCGGCATCTGCTGGGGGCTCCTCTACGTGCTCCTCGGGTACTTCGTCGGGGAGCGGATCGAACGGGCGACCGGTATCGCGTCCGACGTCCTGCTCGGCCTGATCTTCGTGGTCGTCGTCCTCTTGTTCGTGCGGCACCGCCGTAGGGAGAAGCAGGAGATCGCGGGGCCGGCGGAGCCGGCGACGCCGAGCGAGGACCCCGGCGGCTGAGTCCGGCTGCGTCCGGCTGCGTTCAAGCCGAGTCCGGCTGCGTCAGCGGAGCGAGTCAGGCCGGACGCTCGACGACCGTGCGGTCCCCGGCGCGCAAACCGGCGAGCACCCGGGCGAATTCCCCCGCCGCGTCGTTGCCTTGGGCGTCGGTGTCCATCCAGCGCGCCACCGCCGGGTCCGTGCGGTCCAGCCCGAAGAGGCCGAAGCGCGGCTCGTAGGTGCCCCACTCGTAGTTGTCGACGAGGGACCAGTGCAGGTAGGCGCGTACGGGGACTCCGGCTGCCACCGCGTCGGCCACAGCCCCCAGGTGCTCACGCACGTAGCGCGGCCGGTCCATGCCGTCGGCGCGGGGCACGGGGTACCCGTCCCGCTCCTGGGTCGCCATCCCGTTCTCGACGATCCACAGCGGAAGCCCGGGGCGCAGCGCGGCCTCGGTGGCGGACCATGATCGCAGCGCATCGGGGTGCGCCTCGACGTCCCACAGGGCCCGCCCGAAGGACCAGTCGAGTGAGCCGTCGGGTCGCCGGCGCCCCGGGACGCGGATGGCGTGGCTGGCCACCGGGTCATACCAGTCGAAGCCGACGGCGTCGAGCGTGCGGCCCCGCGGCGACGCCTGCACGGCGGAGACCACGCGGCGCGGGGTATGGCGTCGGGTCAGGCCGCGCAGGCGGGCCCAGGCCGCCCCCTGTCCCGGCTCACGGGCTGCGCCGTAGGGCGACACGGCGGCGAAGTAGCGGCGCAAGGCGGCCTCGCCGGCGTGGCGCGGAGGAAAGGCGGCATCGTGGACGGCCCGGCGTTCATCCAGGTAGTGGTCGACGTCGCTCGGATCCACGCCGATGTGGCGCAGCTCGAGCAGGTCCAACAGCATGCGGTCCAGCTCGTAGATCGATGACGAGCTCGTGTTGATCGTGACCTCGGCCTCGGGCTGCACGGCGACGACGGCGTCGGCGGCCAGCACGTGCGCGGTCAGAAGGTTGTCGAGGACGCAGAAGGCGTCGGACAGGGCCATGCGGCGGCCGGGCGGGCACGCGCCCTCGATCCACCCCGCGAGCATGACGATGTTCGGCTCGTTGACCGTCACCCAACGGCGGCAGTGCGGCGCGAGTGCGGGCACCACGCGGGCGACGTGGCGGGCGAAGACGTCGGGCGAGCCCGGTCGGAGCCAGAACTCCTCGCCGAGCCACGACGGATGGGTGAAGTGGTGCAGCGTGACCATGGGCGCGAGGCCCCGCGCCGCGCACATGGAGAGGATCTCGGCGTAGTGCTCGAGCGCCGCTGCATCGAAGCGGCCCGGCGCCGGCTCCAGCCGTGCCCATTCCACCGAGAGCCGGAACGCGTTGCACCCGATGGCGGCGGCGCGGTCCAGAGCCTCCTCGGGGCGGCGCCAGAAGTCGCATGCCACACCCGATCGCGTGACCCGGCCGACGCCCTCCCAGCTGGACCAGTTGTTGTGGGGCTCGCCGTCCCCGTTGAAGCCGCCTTCGACCTGGTAGCCCGACGTCGCCACGCCGACGACGAAGCCCTCGCCGAGCAGGCTTGCCGCTTCGCCGCGCGCCCGGCGCGGCCGCGGCCGCGCCGGGGTCCGTGCCGGCGCGGCCTTGCGGGGCGGCGCAGCGTCAGGCATCCAGCCAGCTTGGCAGGCGTAGGCGCACGACGGCGCCCGGGGGGCGCGGGGCGGCGCGGGCGGCGCGGGCGGCGCCTCAGCGCGGCTGGGCCACCGAGCGCATCCGCGACAGGGCGGCCGACACGATGTCGACCTCGTCCCGGGCATGCTGCACCAGGGAGCGCACCTGCGGCTCGGTGGCATCGCTCCCCGCTCGCAGCGCGGCCGCCTGCACGTCGCGGGATGCGCTGATGACCTCGGCCACCTGGAGCCGCACCGAGTCCGTGCGACCCGCGCTCACAGGCAACCGTCGCTCCAGACGCAGCAGCCCGTCCAGTTCGCGGGCGACCGTGCGCAGCGAGCGGCACACCGCCGGCAGCTCGGCCACGGGGGCGTCGTGCGCGTCCGCATGGGCGACGGCCGACTCGGCGTCCTCGACGGCGACCCACATACGTCGCCGCACCCGCGCCGCGCTGCCCCGGCTCAGCTCCGCCGGCGTGGCCCGCGACCCGTAGCGCTCACGGCCGGCCGAGAGGAGGGCGAGCGTCGCCAGCACGCCGCGTGTCGCAACGTGGCCCCGCACCAGGGGCCAGCGCCGGCGCACGTAGCTGCGGGCGATCACGAAGGCGGCGACCAGGCCCAGCGCCGCGACCACACCGGCGACGACCAGGAACTCGAGGACATGGGCGACAAAGCTCACCCCACGATCCTACGCGGCAGGATCCCTGGAATGCGGCGGTACCCTTGCACCATGGAACCGGGCACACCGGCGGTGCCGGGCGGGCCCGAGAGGACACCTCCCGGGCCGCCGCTCCATTCCGGTGTGTCCTGGCAGCCCGGGGTCCCTTCCCTGCGTGAGCACCTCCCCAGCCTGGTTTGGGGCGCCGCCTTGCCGATCGGCGTCTACTTCCTCGTGCGCAGCCACGTGCACACTGACACCCAAGCCCTCCTCGTCGCCGGCGGCTTCTCCGCGGTTTGGATCGTCGTGCAGTTCGTCCGGCGGCGCACGGTCGATGTCGTGGGTGCCGTGGTCCTCTTCGGGTTCGCGGTAGGCGTCGTCAGCTCCACCCTGCTCGGCGGCAACGCGTACGTGCTCAAGGTCAGGGACGCCGCCTTCACCGCGCTGTTCGGCGTCGCCTGTATCGTCACGCTCTTCACGCACGAGCGACCCGCTCTCTTCTACGTCGGCCGCTACCTCTCCGCGGGCTCCGACCCCGCCAAGGTGTCCGCCTTCGACCAGCTGCACGAGGTGCCCTCGGGGCGGCACGCCTTCCGGGTGCTCTCGGTGGTCTGGGGCATCGGCCTTGTCGTCGAGGCGGCCGCCCGCATGACGCTGGCCGACATGTTGCCAACGGGCACCTTCCTCGCCGTGTCCCCGTTCATCACGGCCAGCGTCATCGGCAGTCTCTTCGCCTTCACCGCGGTCTACACCAAGCGGGCGCGGCTCGCGGCCACCACCGTCTTTGGGGGCCTGGTCCCCGAGGTGGCCGAGGCGCCCCGCGACGGCGACGGCACGCCGCAGCTTCCCCTCCCCTGACGCCCGCCGATAGCCTCGGCGGCGCACCGGCGCCCGCCCCCCCGCGGGACACGAGGAAGGGAGCACCATGACAGACGAAGTGCTGCGCGAACGGCGCGGCAACGTGGAGATCCTGACCATCAACCGGCCCGAGGCGCGCAACGCCATCAACGGTCCCGTGAGCAAAGCGATGTCCGCCATCATGGACGAGCTCACCGAAGACCCCGGGTGCTGGGTGGTCGTCATCACCGGCAGCGGCGACAAGGCCTTCAGCGCCGGCATGGACCTCAAGGCGTTCAGCAGCGGTGAGGGGGGCGACATCATGGGCGCCCGCGGCGGCTTCGGCGGCCTGACCCAGCGTGACTTCCCCAAGCCGATCATCGCGGCCGTCAACGGCTCAGCACTGGCCGGCGGCTTCGAGATCATGCTCTCGTGCGACCTCGTGGTCGCCGCCGACCACGCCACCTTCGGCATCCCCGAGGCCAAGCGCGGTCTCATCGCCGGTGCGGGCGGGCTGATCCGCATGCCCAAGCGGCTGCCCATGGCGGTGGCGCTCGAACTCGCCATGACCGGTGACCCCATCGACGCCGAGCGGGCCTACGCCCTCGGTCTCGTCAACCAGGTCGTGCCCGCCGAGGCGCTGCTGGCCGAGGCGGTCGCGCTGGCCGAACGCATCGCGGCCAATGCGCCACTGGCGGTGCGCTATTCGAAGGACGTGATGAAGCGCGCCGCCGACGTGTCCGAGTCCGACGGCTGGGCGATCAACGCGGAGGCAGTGCGCGTCGTCTTCTCGTCGGCGGACGCCATGGAGGGGCCCGTCGCCTTCGCTGAAAAACGCGCCCCGGAGTGGCAGGGCAAGTAGCGCCGCCGTGCTGGCGCCGGCACTCGACACCGTCCGCCTCACTCTTCACGTCCTGGCCGCCACGGTGTGGGTGGGCGGGCAGATCGTGATGACGGGCCTCGTCGGCCCCTCACGGGAGATCGGGGCCGACGCGCCCAAGCTGCTGGCGCGTGCCTTCGCTCGCATGGCCTGGCCGGCCTTCGTGGTCCTCGTCGCCACCGGCATCTGGAACGTCGCCGCCGTCCACTATTCCTCCCAGGACGCGGCGTGGAAGGCGGTGCTGATGGCCAAGATCGCCGTCGTGGTCGTGGCCGGAGTCGCCGTGGCCCTGCACCAGCGGGCTCGCACCAAGGGCCAGCTCGCCCTGTGGGGCTCGATCGGGGGCGTGGCCAGCGTGGCGGCGCTGGTCATGGGCATCCTCCTGGCCGGATGACTCCGAATACCTCGGCACGCCGCGGTGGCGTGCGGAGATCACCGACGGGAATGGGTCTAACCTGGGACCCCGTTCACCGCCACGTGGACCCGGATGAAGGAGAACCTCATGCTTGCTGACCTTTTCGGTCCGGACCTGCTCATCGTGGCCATCGTGCTGGTCGTGCTCCTCTTTGGCGGCGCGGCCATCCCCAAGCTGGCCCGCAACCTGGGCTCCGCCAAGAACCAGTTCGAGAAGGGGCTCCAGGAGGGAAAGGCGGAAGGCGCTGCCCAGAACGGCACCTCTGCGGCGGCCGACACACCGGCGCCCCCCGCAGAGGAGAAGTCCCCGGGCAGCTGAGCTCGGGCGTGCGGGCGTCGGCGTCTCCGCCGCGCCGAGCGTCGACGCTCGGGACCGCGAGCCGTTCCGGGCGCGCCGAACCAGATCCGCCTAGGGGGTCCCGTGTCGTCTGACGTCTTGTCCGTCGCCGAACGCTTGTGGAACGGCGAGATCTCGACCTCCACCTTCCACCCGGTCGACCACATGGGGGGTTTCGTCGAGATCACCGACGGCGTCGGGTTCTGCACCTCCTTCGCCAACGTCTCGACCTTCGCCACCGAGGACGGTCTGGTGCTCGTCGACACCGGCAGCGCGCCGCTGGCCCAGGTCGTCCACGACGACATCCGAACCTGGAGCCCGGCCCGCCTCAATACCGCGATTTACTCGCACGGGCACATCGATCACGTCTTCGGCGTGCCGGTCTGGGAGGAAGAGGCGTCCGGGCAGGGCTGGGCCGCTCCCGAGGTCATCGCCCATCACGCCCTGCCCGCCCGCTTCGACCGCTACATCTTCACGGCCGGCTACAACACGATCATCAACCGCCGCCAGTTCGGCTTCGGCGACCTGACGTGGCCCACCGAGTACCGCTACCCCGACCGGACCTACCACGACACCCTCGACCTCTCGGTCGGTGGCGTCGGCTTCTCGCTGCGTCACGAGAAGGGCGAGACCGACGACCACACGATCACCTGGCAGGCCGAGAAACGAGTGCTGTGCTGCGGTGACCTCTTCATCTGGGCGTCGCCCAACGCGGGGAATCCCCAGAAGGTGCAGCGTTACCCGAGGGAGTGGGCCGCCGCGCTGCGCCGCATGGTGCAGTTGCAGGCCGAGTTCCTGCTCCCCGGGCACGGGTTCCCCGTCATGGGAGCCGACCGGGTCCGCCAGGCCCTCACCGACACGGCGGACCTGCTCGACTCCCTGGTCGACCAGACGCTGGCGGTCATGAACGCCGGCGGCCGCCTGGACGACGCGATCCACTCGGTGCGCCCGCCGGCCGAGCTCGAGGCCCGCCCCTATCTGCGTCCGGTCTACGACGAGCCGGAGTTCATCGTCCACACGGTGTGGCGTCAGTACGGCGGGTGGTGGGACGGTAACCCCGCCACGCTGAAGCCGGCGGCCGAGCGCGCCCTGGCGGCCGAGCTGGCTGCGTTGGCCGGCGGCGCGGGGGCCCTGGCCGACCGCGCGCTCGAGCTGCTGGCGGTGGCGGCGGACGCGCCCGAGGCAGGGCTCGAGGCCGCCGAGGAGGCGCTGCGCATCGCCGGCCACCTGGCCGAGCACGCCTGGCTGGCCGATCCGGGCGACGAGGGCGTCCGGCGGACCCGCCAGCAGGTGTTCGCCGCTCGGGCGGCCCGTGCCACGTCCACCATGGCCCGGGGCGTGTTCACGTGGGCGGCCAGCGAGTCCGTGGGCCCGCCCCAAGCTCACCCGCAGTGAGCACACCCATGGGCACCCCGCCACGCTGCCAATTCCAGTTTTTTTGCGGGGTTCGATAGTCTCGGCGCCGTGGACTCGTCGCTGACCAGCCCCGCTCCCGACACGCCAAAAACCCCAGCTCCCGGGCGCAAGACCCCGCGTCGTCTGGCCGCCGCCGTCGTGGCCCTCGGAGCCCTTCTCCTCACCGGGTGCCAGCTGCCGACCTTCGGCTTCCACGACGGATCCACCAGCCAAGGCCGGTCCACCTTCCACCTCTGGCAGGGCTTCTTCATCGCCAGCCTCGTGGTAGGCGGCTTCGTCCTCCTGCTGATCCTGTGGGCCGTCTTCCGCTATCGCCACCGCTCCGACGAGATACCGGTACAGACTCAGTACCACACGCTGACCGAGATCACCTATACCGTCGTGCCGATCCTGATCGTCCTCGGGCTGTTCGTCGCCACCGTGCTGGTGGAGAACACGGTGACCGCCGTGTCGCCCGACCCCTACACCAAGGTCCACGTCTACGCCTTCCAGTGGGGGTGGGAGTTCGAGTACCCCAACGGCGTCAAGATCATCGGCCAGACCACCGATGCGCCGACCATGGTCATCCCGACCGGTGAGAGCGTGCGCGTCCGACTCGACTCCTACGACGTGATCCACGGCTTCTACGTCCCCCAGTTCAACTTCAGCCGCTACGCCACCCCGGGGTACTCGACCTACTTCGACCTGAACGTGCTGCACAACGGCGTCTACCGCGGCCAGTGCACCCAGCTGTGCGGCCTCTACCACTCCCTCATGTTCTTCAACGTCCGTTCCGTGTCCCCCTCGGCCTACCAGTCGTGGCTGCGCGTCACGGGGGCCTACCAGCGGGCGCACCCCAACTCGATCGGCCAGCTCCCAGCCGACCTGCACGCCAACAGCAACGGCACCGTGCCCAGCTACTCTGGGAACTCGGGCAACTCGGGAACCTCGTCCAGCGGGAACACAGGAAATTCAGGAGGTGAGCTCTCCGGTGACTGACGTCATCGCCCCACCCGGCACACACGAGCCGACGGAGCTCCACCTCCCGCCCGAGGCTCCGGGCGACGGGCACGAGCCGCCCGCGGGCGGCCACGAGGAGCACGGGCCCACCGGCATCCTCAAGTGGCTGACGTCCACCGACCACAAGGTCATCGGGCTCAGCTACATGATCACGGCGATCGTGATCTTCTACCTGTCGGGGATCATGGCGCTGATCATGCGGCTGCAGCTGTCCTCGCCGCACTCGTCGCTGCTCAGCTTCTCGCAGTACAACGCGCTCTTCACCATGCACGGCACCTTGATGATGTACCTCTTCGCCGGCCCCATCGCCTTCGGCGGCCTGGCCAACTACATCGTGCCGCTCCAGATCGGCGCCCCCGACATGGCCTTCCCCCGCCTGAACGCGCTCAGCTACTGGCTGTACCTGAGCGGCTCTATCACCATCTTGATGGGCTTCTTCGTCGCCGGCGGCGCGGCCCAGTTCGGCTGGGTGGCCTACGCACCGCTCTCCAGCGCGACCAGCTCCCCCGGCGCCGGTCCCGATCTCTTTCTCATGGGGCTCGCGCTCACCGGCTTCTCCGCCATCTTCACCGGAGTCAACCTGTGCGGGACCATCTTCTACCTGCGCGCCCCGGGCATGACCATGTTCCGGATGCCCATCTTCACCTGGAACATGCTGGTCACAGGGATCCTGATCCTGATCGCCTTCCCGGTGTTGACCGCCGCCGTCGTCATGTTGTTCTGCGACCGCCACTTCGGCACCCACATCTACACCGCCACCGGCTGTCATCTCGTGAACGGGCACCCGATGGTGTCGTGTGGGTCACCCCTCTTGTGGCAGAACCTCTTCTGGTTCTTCGGCCATCCCGAGGTCTACATCCTCGCCCTGCCCTTCTTCGGCATGGTGACCGACATACTCCCGGTGTTCTCTCGCAAGCCGGTCTTCGGCTACAAAGGCATGGTCTTTGCCACCATGGCGATCGCGGCGCTCTCCACCGGCGTGTGGGCCCACCACATGTTCACCACCGGGGCGGTGCTGCTGCCCTTCTTCTCCTTCCTGAGCCTGCTCATCGCAGTGCCAACCGGCATCAAGTTCTTCAACTGGATCGGCACGATGTGGCACGGCCAGCTCCGCTTCACCACGCCGATGCTCTTCTGCGTCGGGTTCCTGTTCGCCTTCTTGATGGGCGGTATCACCGGCATCATGCTGGCGTCGCCACCGATCGACTTCGCCACCCACGACACCTACTTCGTGGTCGCGCACTTCCATCAGGTGCTCTTCGGGACCGCTGTCTTCGCCGGCTTCGGCGGCGTCTATTACTGGTACCCGAAGATGTTCGGCCGCATGCTCCGCGAGAACCTGGGCAAGTGGCACTTCTGGCTGATGTTCATCGGGTTCTGGATCTGCTACATGCCCCAGTACGTGGTCGGCCTCCTGGGCATGCCGCGGCGCGTGGCCAGCTACCCGTCCAACCTCGGCTGGCAGAGCTACAACATCGTGTCGACGGTGGGCGCGTTCATCATCGGGATCTCCTTCGTCTTCCTGCTCGTCAACTTCTTTGTGTCGTGGCGCAACCCCATCCCCGCGGGCAACAACCCCTGGGACGGCCAGACGCTCGAGTGGTTCACCACCTCACCGCCGCCCCACCACAACTACACGCACCTGCCGCCGATCCGGTCGGAGCGCCCCACCTGGGACTACAACCACCCCGACGCGCTCACCGTCCCCCACGGGAAGGCCGCCCATACCAACGGGCACGCCAACGGGAAGGTCACGACGACGGTATGAAGGTCTCGGCCGTCTTCCTCTTGTTCCTCGGAGCCTTCTTCGGGCTGATCGGCCTGGTGTACTGGTTCTGGAGCTACGAAGACGGTGGGGGCTTGATGCTCCTCGGAGCCACGCTGCTCGGTTTCGTGCCTGGCCTGTACTACTTCTTCTGGTACCGACGCTTCCACGGCCACAAGTACTTCTTCTGGGGCAAGATCCCGGTCGCCGGCGAGCGCCCCTCCGACCGCGACGACGCGGAGATGGCGGACGGCGCGGGCGACATCGACGCGTTCCCCAGCTCCTCCATCTGGCCCTTCGTGCTCGGCATGGGCGCCTTCGTCACGGTGCTGGCGCTCGTCTTCGGCGTCTGGCTCGCCTTCGTCGGCGTGCCGCTGATCCTGACCGCGCTCACCGGCGTCACCGCCGAGAGCCGCCGCGGCGGCACCGTCTGAACCGTACCGGACCCGCCGACCAGCCGGGACTCTCGCGGTCGCTCGTCGCGCTGATCGCCGTTGCGACGGGCGCGGTGGTGGCGAACCTCTACTACGCCCAGCCCGTGCTGCACGAGGTGGCGCACGATTTTCACAGCGGCCCCGGCGCCACGTCGTCGATCATCACCGCCACCCAGATCGGCTACGCGACGGGCCTGTTGCTCATCGTCCCGCTCGGCGACCTGCGCCCCCGCCGGGCTCTGGTCACCCGGCTGTTCTGCGTGGCCGCCGTCGCCTTGGTGGCGTGCGCGCTCGCCCCCAGCCTCTGGTTCTTCGCCATCGCCTCGGTCGCGGTCGGCGGCGCCTCGGTGGCGGGACAGGTCATGATCCCGTTCGCGGCCGACTTGGCGCCCGAGGAGCGCCGGGGTCGGGTGGTGGCCCGCATCATGACGGGGCTGCTGCTGGGCATCCTGCTCGCCCGCACGGTATCGGGACTCGTGGCCCAAGCGGCCGGGTGGCAGGCCATCTACTGGCTCTCGGCCGCCCTGATGGTGAGCTTCGCCGTCATCTTGTGGCGAGCGCTCCCGGCCGAGCGCACGCGTCCTCACCGCACCTACGCCGAGCTGGTCCGCTCCTCGCTCCGCCTCCTCGTCGAGGAGCCGGTGCTCCGGCGCCGGGCCTGGCACGGAGCCTGCGCATTCGCTGCCTTCAGCGTGCTGTGGACCACGCTCGCCTTCCTGCTCTCAGGGAGCCCCTATCGCTACTCCAATGCCGTGATCGGGCTTTTCGGCCTCGTCGGCGCCGGGGGCATCCTGGCGGCCAACCTGGCGGGCAAGCTGGCCGATTCCGCCCGGACGACGGCGACGACGGTCGGCACCGGGGTGCTCCTGGCCGGCTCTTTCGCCCTGCTCTGGGTCGGGCGCACCTCCTTGGGGGCGCTCATCGCCGGGATCGTCGTGCTCGACATCGGCACACAGGGCATGCAGATCACGAATCAGGCGGTGATCTACGCGCTGCGTCCGGATGCTCGGAGCCGGATCAACAGCGCGTACATGGTCTGCTACTTCCTCGGCGGTGCCGCCGGGTCCCTGACGGCGGGTGCGCTCTACGCCACCTACGGCTGGGGCGGCGTCTGTCTGCTCGGTGCGTGCTTCGGCATCTTGACCCTCGGGCTGTCTGCCTCCGACGCGCGGCGCGCCCGGTCCCCCAGGGTGGCCGACGGGGCCGACCCAACCGACGGAGCGGTGGAGACCTCGGGTCCGCTCCGAGACCCGGCCTGAGTCCCGGCATCGGCTCAGCAACGACTATCGCTCCGGGTCAGGCCCTGCCGTCTCCATGATCTTGAGCTGGTTGCCGTCTTGGTCACGGAAGGCGAACATGGTCGGGACGCCCGGCCAGCGCAGGGGTTCGTCAGCGTCGACGCCGCTCGAGACCAGGGAGGCATGGTCGGCGTCGGCATCCGATGTGGCAAGGGTGATCCCGGTGTCCACTCCCACCGGGAGCGCACCCCCGGCGGCGACCAGCGCGATCGACACCCTGCCCTCAGGGGCTGCGACCTGCACCCACCGCCCTCCGTCTCCGAGGGGCACGTCGAGGCGAACCTCGAACCCCAACGTGTCGACGTAGAACCGAACGGCTCGCGCCTGGTCCGTCACCGGGACGACCACCCCTCCCACGTCCATGACCTTCGTCTGGCCGGCACTCATGATCCGCTCCCTCGCATCGCTCTCCTTGGCTTCCGGTTCTCACCCTGCGACGGGCCAGACGCCATCAGGCGTACATCAGCGACCCGGGGGTGGTGAGCAGCTCTCCGGTCTCGAGCCATGTCTTGAGCCCGGAGAGCACCATGGGCCAACCGCCGAAGAGCTGAGCGTTGGCGCCGTCGCGCAACTGGTCGTGGGTCAGCGTGAGGTGACACGAGTCGTCGCCCACCTGCTCGATCTCCCACGTGACCCGCGAGAACCCTTCGGCCCGCACCTCGTCGTCCCAAAGCGCGGCCATGGTATGCACCAGCCGGCGGGGCGGGTCGAACTCGAGCACCTCGCCCTCGCCCAGGTGCACGCCGTGCTTGGCCACGTCGACGCTGATGGACGAACCCACCTTCCAGTCAGAGTTGACGGCCGCTCCGAAGTTGTACTTGGCTCGAATCTCGGGGTCCACGATCGCCTGCCACAGCAACTCGGGCGTCGTCTTGATGAAGATCTCGTACACCTTTTCCATCTGCCTCTCCAGTCTCTCCTTGATCTCGCTGAGCCCTGCCACCCAGGGCTCCGCGTACTTGCTGACCCAGCGGTCGTGAATGAGCCGGATCGGGACCGGGTTGAGGAAGTGGAGCTTCTCGCGCCCCCGCCGCCTCGTGACCACCAGCCCGGCCTCCTCCAGCTGCTTGAGGTGCTTCATGACGCCGAAGCGCGACATCGAGAACCTCTCCTCCAACATGCTCAGGGTCTGCCCGTCCTCCCGGTAGAGCTCGTCGAGCAAGCGCCGCCGGGTGGGGTCGGCGAGAGCCCTGAACACCTCATCCACCCGGTCACTATATGTGACTATTTAGTCACATGTCAAGCTCCGTGTCCTTCCTAGACGCGGGGCTCGAAGACCTCCCACTGGCCCGGAATCCCCTTCAGCGCCACCTTCCCTCTGTCCTCGAACCCGATGCCCGAGCCCGCGCAGGATTCCCGGACGGCGTCAGAGACCAGAACCTGCCCCTCCTCGGCGCGCCCGCAGAGGCGCTGAGCGAAGTGGACGGCAAGCCCGGCCAGGTCGTGGTTCCCCATGTGCGACACCTCGCCCACGTGGACCCCGGCGCGCAGCCCGAGGCCCAGGCCTGCAATTGACTCCGTGGCCGCCCGGGCGCAACGGATGGCCGCCTCTGTATCGTCGAAAGCGACGAGGAAGCCGTCCCCGGTACATTTGACCTCGTGACCGCCGAAGAGCTGCACGTGGCGGCGCACCCTTTCGTTGTGCTGATCGACAAGCGCGCTCCAGCGCTCGTCGCCGAGGGCCGCCGCAATCGGGGTCGACTCCACGATGTCGGTGAAGAGCATGGTCGTCGTCATGCGGTCGGCGAACGGCCGGCGAGTCCCGGTCACGAAGGGCTCAACGACGTCGATGACTTCGTCGGCGTGGTTGCGTAGGAAGTGCTGATCGCTTCCGGGAACAAGAGCGAGGCGAGCGTCGGGTATGGCGTCGGCTATGTAACGCCCGAAGGAGGGCGGCACCATACGGTTGTCCTCCATATGAATCACCATGGTGGGCACCGCAATGGACGGGAGCAGGTGACGGATGTCGAGGTCCCGGTTCAACTGGAAGAGCGGGACCGCCTGGTTGCGGCTCGTCGAGTTGAGCTCCAGCCGCGTGGCCTCTAGATCGGGGCGGAGCTCGGCCCAGTAGTTCATGATCCGGCCCTCGCCCCAGTTCTCCCGGTAGCGCGCCTCGATGTGGGCGAGGACCTTGTCGTCGAAGCCGATCGGATAGTCGTCCGCCACCCTGAGGCGCGCCCATCCGTTGCACAGGACCAGGCGCCGCACCGGATACCGGGAGGCATAGGCGGCGGCCACCGCGGCGCCGTTGTGCGTCCCGAAGAGCATGGGTTCGTCCACGCCGGCCGCCGCGATGACGGCAGCGAGGTCGTCGACGAGCGCCTTCGAGCGTCAGCTCCCGGTGTCCGTGGCCTGGCTGGAGGACCCGAAGGTCGCGGTCCGCGTCTGGGAGCAGCCACAGGACGACGGCGTCCTCGTAAACATCTTGTTCTTGTCGCCCAACGGCCAAACCTTCGTGTGAACGCTTCGTCCGTCTCCAATCAGGGACGCCGACTTGCCGCGGTGACGCGGCGGGGGCGGCGCGCGAGCCATTGCAGGCCCGCCTGCGCCTCGGACGTCGACGGCTCCCACGCGGCAGCGCGGTTGCGACCGGCCCGCTTGGCGACATAGAGAGCCTCGTCAGCCCGACGGAGCAGCCGGTCAGGGCTGTCCGAAGCGCCCAGCCACGTGCTGACGCCGAAGCACGCCGTGACCGAGTCCGATCCGGTCACGGCATCCAGCGCCTGGTTCAGGCGGGTCGCCACAATCAGCGCGCCGTCCTGGTCGGTCTCCGGCAGCAACATCGCGAACTCGTCACCACCGAGGCGTCCGACCACGTCGCTCTCCCGAGCCGCCTCGGCCAAGACGCTCACGAGCAACCGCAGCGCCCGGTCGCCGGAATCGTGTCCGCTGGAATCGTTCAGGCTCTTGAGGTTGTCCACGTCTGCCACGACCAGGCTGAAGCTCGCCTGGTGACGGCGGGACCGCTTCGCCTCGTGTTCGAGTCGCTCCTGAAATGCCCCGCGACTGAGGCACCCGGTCAGGGAGTCCATGCTGGCCGCCTCCATCAGCTGACCCATGAGGCGGTCACGGTTGATCGCCGCCGCCGCCGTGATGACGCCGGCGATGACCACGGCCACGGCCAAGAAGGCGGTGAAGGACCAGCTGCGATCGGGCGTGAGCACCCCGACGGCCAGCGTCGTCACGACACCGAAGGCGGCCAAGAAGGAGACCGTGCCCGCCGAGTACGCCAGCCCGGCGAAGAGCATCGGCAACACCAGGAAGTAGGAAATTGGGCTCCGCACGCCGCCGTCGAGCACGGCACCGAGCGCGACGAAGACGAAGGTGCTCGCCGCCCACCCCGTGAAGAAGGCGGTCGACCATCGCGTGGACACGAGGCGCAGCCCGAGCCACTTGAACGGTCCGACGGACGCGACGAGGCTGACGCAGCCGAAAAACGCCATCGCCCGGCGGTGGGGCTCGCCGGGCGTCGCCAGCGCGTAGAGGATGACGGCGAGGGCCCCCATGCTGTAGGTCACGACCCCGATGTGGACGTAACTCCGCCAGAAGTTCGCCAAGTTGGATGACATGGTTTGTGGCGGGGATCGACGCATGCCCGGTTCCGAAATTCCCCTTCCGTCGGCGCCCCGAGTATCGGCAGCTTCGAAACCTTCGTTGAGCGACAATTTCTGACGCTGCGTCGGGCCAACTGGGGTTTTCACTGGCCGCCCGCCCCTGGCGGCCAAGGCCAGCGTGTCCGACGACGGTCAGCCGGAGGCGGCGCGTGCGGGTCGCCGGCGCCAGGTGTCCACACAACCAGCGGAGCAGAACAGCACGACGGAGCCACGGACGTCGTGGGCGATCTCCTCGGCCGTGTCGTCGGTCAGCGGGAGCCCGCAGATGGGGTCTCGGGAGGCGTCCGCGCCTCCGGGGGCCATGCGGATGCTCGACGCCGGAACGGGCTTCTCGACACCTCGCAGCGCGACGTGGGCCTCCGCCACGGCGACGCCCCAGCTGGGCAGGTGTTCCATGACCGATGGGGCGGCCAGCGCCTCCCCCGCCGAGGCGTGGTCGCACAGGCGCGAGGCCACGTTCACGCAGTGGCCGACGTAGTCGTCGCCCTCCATCAAGATGACCTCCCCGGAGGTGATGCCCGAGCGGATGGAGACGGTCTCGACGGGGCCCGACACCTCGCCGACGACGTAGTGCAGCTCCAAAACCGTCTCGAGCAGGGGACGGGTGGTGACGCACACCAACATCACGCCGTCGCCGAGCCACTTGGCGATGCGGACGCCGCGGCGCGCGCAGATGTCGCGCAGCAGAGTTCGAAAGGCGGTCAACACGTCGACGGCACGCTCGTCGCCCTCGAGTTCCGTGAGCGCCGTGAACCCGGACACGTCGACGAAGGCGAAACTGCGGTGGACGCGCACGCGAAGATGCTGCCATGCCCGCCGCTCGCCCTCCCAATCGGGGGGCGTCCCGGTCGGAGAGAACGCCCTGGTGGTGGAGTACGGGTCGGCCTCCTACGATGGACCGATGAGGCCCGAGCACCACGGACCCGCGCCCGACGGAGCGGGCGGCCCGGGCCGAGGGCGCTGAGATGGGGCAGCTCGACGGCAAAGTGGTGCTTCTGAGCGGTGGGGCCTCTCCAATCGGCCGTGCCACGGCGCTGCGGCTCGGGGAGGAGGGCGCGGCCGTGGCGATCGGTGACGTGGCCACCGAGAGGGCGGCGGCGGTGGCCCGAGAGGTCGCCGCGGCGGGAGGGCGGGCCGTCGGCGTCGCCTGTGACGTGCGCCGCGAGGAGTCTGTGGTCGCATTCGTCGACCGCGCGGTGGACGAATTCGGCGGCGTCGACTGCGTGGATCACAACGCCGCCTGGAGCCACCCCCGGCTCGACACCGATGCCGTCGGGGTCGACCTGGGCGTCTGGGACCGCGTCATCGAGACCATTACCCGGGGCGCCCTGCTCCTGGCGCGCCATGCCATCCCTCTCATGGCGGCGCGCGGCGGTGGGTCCATCGTCATGATCTCGTCGGGCACGAGCACCATCGGCGAGTCGACCCGGGTGGCCTATGGCGTGTCCAAGGCCGGTCTGAACCAGCTGGTACGCCATCTGGCCGTCCGTTACGGGCGCGAGGGCATCCGCGCGAACGCCATCGCTCCGGGCTTCATCCTCACCGAGACGGCGACGGCTCTCGTGCCCGCCGACGTGCAACGGCGCCTCGCCGAGGCCAACCCGACCCGCCGTCTCGGGACGCCCGACGACATCGCCCGGGTGGTGGTCTTCCTGTGCAGCGACGCCGCGGCCTACGTCAACGGCCAGGTGCTCCACGTCGACGGCGGCCACCAGATCGCCGGGATGATGTAGGTGGGCCGTGCCTGAGACACGCCGGGTCGCCCTCGTCACCGGGGCCAGCCGCGGCATCGGGCGCTGTGCCGCGGTCGCCCTGGCCCGGCGCGGCTTCGACGTGGCCATCACGGCCCGGACCGTGCACGAGGGGGACGGCCGCGCCCACTCCTCGAGCACGCTCGTGGCCGACGTGCCACAGCCCATCGCCGGGAGCCTCGACGCCACCGCGGCAGCGATCGAAGAGCTCGGCCGCACCTGCCTGGCGGTACCGATGGACCTGATGGACCGCTCGTCAGTCCAACACGCCGCCGAGGAGACCCTCGACGCGCTGGGTCGGGTCGACGTGCTGGTGAACAATGCCATCTACCAGGGTCCGGGCACGATGGACCGGATCTTGGACCTCCCGCTCGAACTTGCCGAGCGGTGCCTGGTCGGCGACTACCTCCACCCGCTGCTCCTGACCCAGCTGGTGTTACCCAGCATGCTCGAGCGCGGCGAGGGACGCCTCGTCAACATGCTCTCCGAGGCGGCGTTCACCACGCCGCCCGCACCCGCCGGCGCCGGCGGTTGGGGCGTGGCGTATGCCGCGGCCAAAGCCGCCTTCCACCGCGTCACGGACATGTGCCACGTGGAGTTCGCGTCACGAGGTATCTGGGCCTTCTCCATCGCTCCCGGCCTGACCCTCACCGAGTCCATGCGGGCCTCGGGCATGGACAGGGTGCTCGTCGGCGCCGGGCACGTGCCCGCGCCGCCGGAGGTGGCCGGCGAGGTCGCCGCGTGGCTGGGGGATGATCCCGGGGCGGGCCCCTACGCCGGGCAGATGGTGTCGTCGCGGGCGCTGTGCAAGGAGCGCGGGCTGCTGCCCGGCTGGCCGCCCCCGCGGCATCCCGGCTGAGACGTCCGCGTCGGCGTCACCGGCGATGGGGAGGGGCGATCCGGTCCAAGCAGGCCAGCACCTCCGCAAACGCAGCGCCCCCGGTGCAGATCATCTCCATGTGGGCCACCCCCGGGAGGGGGACGTAGCGCACATCGGCGCCGCGGGCCTCCATCGCTTCGGCATAGTCCCTGCTGAGTGCCGGCGGCACCGTGGTGTCGTCGAGGCCGTGCAGGAGGAGCTGTTGGGTGCCGGACGGGACCAGCTCGGCGGGAGAGCCGAGCGCGTAACGTTCGGGCACCTCGTCGGGACCGCCACCCATCAAGTCCACGACAGCGTCGCCGCCGACGCGACGGCGAGCCGCAGCCGCGAGGTCGACGACACCGGCAAGGGAGATCGCGGTGTGGACGGGTCCTACGCACGACCCGGCGGGCCCACCATCCCCGGGGGCGTAGCTCGAGCCGGCCCACAGGGCGAGATGACCGCCGGCCGAGTGACCACAGGTGACGATGCGCTCGAGATCGATCCCGTCGACCTCGGTGAGCGCGCCGAGCGCAGCGGCCACATCGTCAAAGGTCGCGGGCCAGCCGCCACCACCGAGACGGCCGACGCGCCGGTACTCGACGTTGTAGGCGACCCAGCCGTGCGCGGCGATGGCCCCGGCCATGGGGCGCATGAGCCGCTTGGTGTAGGGCTGTCGCCAGAAGCCGCCGTGGATCAGGACGACGACCGGCAGGTCCGAGTCGACGCCCGGAGGACGCCACAGCTCGGCCACCTGGGCGTGGTGTCCCCCGTACCTGATCTGGGTCCGCCTGCCGGTGGTCATGACGCAGCGACGACACCCTGGGCGGCGTCGAGCACCTTCTGGCGGTCGGCCAACACCGTGTCCAGGCCGTGACCGAGGCGTCGCAGAGTCCGACAACCATTGAGCGCGCCGCCGATGCGCCTGACCCGCTCGGCCAACCGCACGGCGGCGTACCCACAGAGGGGAGCCAGGACGGCGGCCGTCAGCCCGACCCAGGGTCCGAGGAAATGAGCGACGACGAGCCCCAGTGCGACATAGACGACACCGAAGAACGCCGCGCACCCCAAGAGCTTGACCGTCGCCTGGATTCCTTCGTTGGTCGGGCGTTTCGCCAGCTGCTTGACGATCTGGAACGGGATCACGTGGACGATGACGCCGATCGCGGCGACCGGCGTCGCACAGACAACCGTGCACAGTGACCACGCGAGGCACCGGCGCAGCCGACCGCGGGGGTAGGCGGCCACGACCTGGGCGTCATCGAGTCCCAACAGCTCGAGATCCCGTTCGTAGGTGGCGAACGTCTCCACCAGTTCCGCGCTGGGCGCAGTGGTGACGCCGTCGTACTCGACCGCCGGCAGCCTCTCGGCCACTGCGGTCCGGTCAACCAATGCGACGGCTGAGGGCAGTTGTGCTTGCGGCGTCCGGACCACGACCTCGGCGATGCGCGCGAGCACGTCGGCCGTGGCCCACGAAGAGAAGGAAGGACTCACGCCTGCGAGCTGGTGGGCCAGATCACCCGTCAACTGCCGTACCACCTCATGGCTGCCTGCCTCGTAGGCATGCGCCCGATCCGCAATGGATACCGGCTGACCGACCCGGACGAGGGCCCGCGACCGGAAGCGGGCCTTGGCGTCGTAGACGAGGCCGACCGCCAAGGTCACCACGTCCTTGGCGCCGTCGGTCGCCGCCTCGAGGGCGATGCGGGCCGCGCCGGTCCGGAGCGGCTGCAACGACGCTTCGTCGTGGCTGATTCCTTCGGGGAAGATCGCCACGACACCGTCGCACGCCAAGATCCCACGCGACACCGCGAAGGCGGAGACGTTGTCGCCTCCCCGCACCCCGTCGATGGCGCGATACACCGGAATCACACCGGCGAGCTTCAAGAAGGGCCACAACGGCGCGATCCGAAAGAGCGTCGACTTGCCCAAGAACCGCGGATAGCGGGAGAGCGTGGCCATGAGGAGCAACCCGTCAACCAGCCCGTTGGAGTGGTTGGCCACCAGCACGACCGGACCGGTCGCGGGGAGGTTCTCGCGGTTCTGGACCTCGACGCTGCGAAAGAAGACACGGACCAAGAGGCGGGCCATCAGCCCCATCACCCGGTCAGCGAGCCGGCGCATCTGCCGTCTGTTCCGATCGAGCTATGGCGCCGGCACGGTCACCATCACCGGCTGATGGACGTGGCGCGACGCGACGTGACGTGACCAAGCTTCATCAGGCGGCGGCCCCGAGTCGGGAGAGTCTCGACACCGCGGTGTCGAGCAAGTGGAGGTCGGCCTGGCCGGGGAGTCGATCCACGCGTCGATCGATGCGCGACGTGAATTGGTTCCCCTCGTCCCCGTCGAAGAGGTAGCGGACCAGGAAGCCGACTTCCTCGGTTGGCATCACCCCCGACCCGACTGGGCGCCACAGGTGCTTCAGCGCGAAGCGAGTGAGCCGCTGCGCCCTGGGGCTCTCGCCGAGTCGACGGGCCGCCTCGGAGGCGTAGAAGTCGATGTGCCCACCCTCTTGCTTCATGATGCGCTTGAGCAACTCGCGCAAGGTGGGATGGTCCGCCCTGTCCGACAGCCGGGCATAGCCGGCCTGCGTCGTCCATTCGTTGATGGCGCCCCACGTCATGTGCAGGGCGGTGAAGGCTCGTCCGGCGAAGGCGGCCGAACCGATCGTGCTGAGCGTGGTGATCGCCTCCTTGCGGCGGCGCTTTTTGCGCAAGGCCGCGATGCGAGGAGCACCAGCCTCTTCGCCGTGCGCCTCGAGCACCCGGGCGATGGCCTCCCCGTGCCACATCTCCTCGAACACCCAGCACGAGAGGAACGACGTGATGTCGGGGTCCCGGTGCGCCGGGGTCAGGAGCAAGTCACGCAGGTAGCACACCGTGTGGTGCTCCACGTCGTGCATGTAGCGCAGGGAACGGAGGGCTTCGGGCGCCAGCGGGCGGTCCTTGAAATCGCCGAATGCGATGCCCTCCAGGTCGAGGCGGCCCGCACGCTGCTTGTAGGACTCGATGGTGGTTCGCATAACGTCACGTATTCGGCGTCACCGGCCGACCCGGATGGCAGGAAATTCGGCCCCGCGAGCGTCGTGGCCCTCCCTCAGCGCAGGCGGGGCAGCCCCATCGGGTTGGGGAACGGCAACAGGCCCGAGGCGGCCACGCCGGCCGCACACGCAGAGAGGGCGCCGTGGAGCTCCTCGAGCGCCGCGTCGCTCAGGCCGGCATAGGCCGGTTCGGCCAGCCGGTCGGTCATGTCTTCCACCGCTCCGTGCAGCGTGCGGCCGCCGTCGGTGGCGCGCCCGTCGGCACGCAGCAGACCTCGGGCGGCCAGGTCCACCGTCGCCGACGCCCAGTCCTGCTCGCTCCAGCCTCGGTTGTCCCGAAGCATCTCGGCGGGAATGGCCTTGGTGGCGGCGGCGAGCACGTGGGCCTCGGCGCCGCCGACTCCGTGGGCGAGGAGCGCGGCCACGTGCCCGTCCCCCCGGTGCTCCCGCAGCGTGGTACACGCCTGCCAGACCTCGCCCAGTCCACCCGTGCCCAGGGCGGGCGCGACGGTCGGCCACAGCGGCCGGTTCGCGGCCGCCATGACCCTCCCCGCGCCTCCACAACCCGCTGCGGCCCGCCGGAGCAGGGGCAGGGTGCCGACCAGGGTGGAACGGGACTCCACGCTGCACAGGTCGCCAAGCGCCTCCGACGCCGCGATCGCTCGCACGCGGCACAGCGTCTCGGGTGCCACCACCGTCCAGCACCCCGGCACGGCGGCCTGCACCATGCGCGGATGGAAGTTGTAGAAGGCGGCGGCGACGACGCCGGCACCCACGCGCCCGAGGGGGGCGGCTCGGGCGGCGAAGTATCCGGACCAGAAGCCGCGCAGTCCAGCTTCACGCAGAGCGGCCCGACAACCGGGTGCGAAGTAGACGACTGCGTGGACGGGTTCGAGGGCGACCCAAAGGTCGCGGGCGGTGACCCGGACCGGTCGCTGGGTCAGCGCGTGACCTGGCGCACGCCCGTCGGCGAGCTGGTCGGCTCGCGGTCGCCACCGTTGCTCAGCGGCTCGATGTCGATGCGCACCGGCACCGGCTCGGCCTCCATCTCGACCCGCTCGTCGTCGGGGCGGGGCGGTGTCGGAACGGTCCGGTACTCGCCGTCAGCCGTGCGCTGCACGATGACGGACCGCTTGCGCTTGCCGACGCCGTGGACACCCTGCATCTCCCGGCACAGTTGATAGGCGACCAGCCCCGCGATGACTGGAATGACGAAGACCGCGATCCGGAAGAACCACAACACCTCGTTGAGCGAGACGTGGAAGAAGTTGGCGAGGACGTCCGTCGAGCTCGCGGCGAAGAGGGTGAACAGCAAGGCGAACATGGCCACGCCCGCGGCCGTGCGCTTGGGCCTGTCCCGCGGTCGGTCCAGCAGATTGTGCAGCTCGTCGTCCCCCGTCACCCGGCGCTCGAGTGCGGGCCACATCAGGGCGATCGTGAAGATCAGGCCCGGGAAGACGACCGCTGGCAGGAACACCTCGAGGGGGACGGTGTGCCCAAGTCCGGTCAGCTCCCACGACGGCATGATGCGAAGGGCGCCGTCGAGCCAGCCCATGTACCAGTCCGGCTGCACGGCGTAGGAGATCTTCGACGCGTCGTAGGAGCCGAACTGCCAGATGGGGTTGATCTGGGCGAAGGCGCCCAACAGGGCGCTGGCCGCGGTCACCATGAAGAGGAACCCCGTGGTCTTGGCCATGAAGGTCGGGAACATGGGCGAACCCACCACGTTGTGTTCGGTGCGACCCTCGCCGCGGAACTGCGTGTGCTTCTGGCGGACCAACAACCCCAGGTGTGCGGAGAGCAACCCGATGAGCACCAACGGGATGATCAAGACGTGAATGATGAAGAACCTCGGGATGATGATCCCATTGCCGGGGAACTGCCCGCCCCACAAGAACGTGACGAGGTAGCTGCCGACGATCGGGATGGACTCGGCGATGGAGTAGCCGATGCGCAGTCCCGTGCCCGAGATGAGGTCGTCGGGCAACGAGTACCCGATGAACCCCTCCAAGATGGCGAGGATCAGCATGGTGACGCCGATGAGCCAGTTGAGCTCACGCGGCTTGCGGAACGCTCCCGTCAGGAAGATGCGCCCCATGTGGACCACGATCGAGCCGGTGAAGATGTCGGCCGCCCAGTGGTGCATCTGGCGCACCAGCAGGCCGCCTCGGACATTGAAGGAGATGTCGACCGTCGACTGAAAAGCCTTCGACACCCACTGGCCGTCCAGGGGGGTGTAGGTGCCGTGGTAGATGACCTGATCCGCCGAGGGGACGTAGAACAGCGACAAGAAGACCCCGGTGGCCAACAACACCACGAACGAGTAGAGCGAGATCTCCCCCAACATGAAGGACCAGTGGTCCGGGAAGATCTTGTCGAGGAAGACGCGCCCACCCTTGGCCACGCCCAGCCGGTCGTCGAGCTCGCCGACGATCTTGCCGACCTGCCCGTAGGGGCCCATGGCCGCCTTGGTGCTGCGCTTCGTCTTGGCCGCAGTGGCGCTCACGTTGTCCGCTCCCAGAAGCCAGGCCCGACGGGCTGATCATAGGGCGCCTTGGCGATGAGGTAACCCTGGTCGTTGTAACCGAGGTGCATCTGGGGCAGCGGTCGGGGTGCCGGGCCGAACTGGGGCACGGCGCCATCGCGGACGTTGAACATCGACTGGTGGCAGGGGCACACCAAGAGCTCGAGCTCCTGCTCGTAGAGCCCGACCGGGCAGCCGAGGTGGGTGCACAGCTTCGAGTAGGCCACGTAGCCGTCGGGAGTCCAGTCCTCCCGCCCGGGCATGGTCGGAGGACTGAGCGGCTCGTCGGACAGCCTGATGAGGATCGTCTGGTCGACGGCCTGCCCGTTGTCCGTGATGTACCCCGTCACCGGGTTCACGGTCTGCTGCGGGTAGACCGTCATGACGCCGCCGACCACCAAGGTGTCCCGCCGCACCGGCCGGCCGTTCGAGTCGACCAGGATCGTCCCGTCGCGCCAATCGGTGACCTCGAGGGAGTCCCCGGGCAGCGGGCCGAGCGAACGTATCAAGGGGAAGAGAGCGACGATCCCGAAGATGCCCGCGCCCGTGGCGAAGAGGCCCCCGAGCAACTTGCGCCGCTTCACGACAACGGCGGAGCGCTCGACGAGGGCGGCGGCCATGGCGTCGCGCTCTTCGGGGGTCGAGGCCAGGGGGTGGCGCTCCTCGACGAAGGGGCCCTGCGGCATCAGGTACTTGCCCCAGGCCGTGAGCCCGAAGCCGAGCAGGAACAGGCCCACACCGATGGTGCCGCCGAGCAGCCAAGGCTCCCAGTTCTGCCAGTAGGCGGCGCCGAACAGCGCGAGAAAGACGATGGCCAGCAGGAAGAGGACGGCAATGATCCCCTCCACCCGGGCCGGGTGCTTCGCGGCGTCGCCCATGTGCGGGTCGCTCAGCGCGGCGACCGGCATCGGCACCCGGGTCCGTGAGGGCTGGCGGTCGGGGTCGCTCACGAGCGCTCACCGATCCAGAAGCAGATCAGGGCGAGACCACCGACGCCGATGAGCAGGGCGACGAAGCCCTCCGCCACCGGGCCGACGCCGCCGAGGCCGAAGCCGCCGGGATTGGTGGGGTGCTGGATCCGCCCCGTCACGTACGAGACCAGGTCGGCCACCTGCTGGTCGGTCAGGTTGCCCGAGAATCGGGGCATGTTGGCTGGGCCGATTCGGATCGCCTCGGCCACCTGCTGGGCGGTGACCGAGCGGTTTTGCAGCGAGGGAGCGTTCGTGCCGAAGGCCAACGCGTCACCGGAGCCCGTGATGGTGTGGCAGGCGGCGCAGTTGAGGGAGAAGAGGTCCTGTCCGGCCGATTGGTTGGCCCCGGTCAGGTGCGGATAGGGCACCGCGGGAACGGCCGGGTCGAGGGAATTGACCCACGCGGCGAGCTCCAGTGCCTGCAGGGGCGTCAGCCGGGTCGCGCGCCGCTCCGCCTCGACCGCCTTCACGTCGGCGGCTGGCATGCGGCCGGTGCTGACCCAGAAGTCGACGGTGGCGGCCCCGACCCCCTGCAGGTTCGGCCCGATGGTGGCCTGTCCTTCGGGGCCGACTCCGTTGGCGTCGTTGCCGTGGCAGCTCGTGCAGGTCTGCGCGAAGAGCAGGCGACCGGCGGAGACGAACGACTGCGGCGGATTGGCGTAGGTGACGTAGCGACTGCCGTAGGAGATGAGGTGCCCATTGAGACAGAACCGCGAGCTGCTGTTGAACGGGTTGCCCGCGTTCCGCACAGAGCCGGTGACACCCTTGACATTGACGGTTCCGCACGAGCGGGTCGTGACATGCGTCGCGGTCGTCGACACCCGCGCCGCGTCCGAATGACCGCTCGCACCCGCTCCGGTGGCGGGGAAGAACATCGCCAACGAGGCCATGGCGGCGACCGCGAGGAGGCCGGCCGGCAACAGCAGCTGGCTGCGGAGCGTTCCTCGAAGGGGTGGACGCACGCCTCGCATTCCTATTTGAGGAGGAAGAGGCAACTGTAGAGCCCGACCCAGACGATGTCGACAAAGTGCCAGTAGTAGGAGATGCCCTGCATCGCCGACAGCTCGCCGGGGTCACCTCCTTTGTCCCCGCGCATCCGCCCGAGGAAGAACGTCATGGCGAGCAGGCCGATGAACACGTGGAGGCCATGCAGGCCCGACATGATGTAGAAGAGCGAGCCGTAGGAGTTGGTGTACCAGCGGGTGGGGCTGAAGAGCCACTCATAGGCCTGGTTCCCGAGGAAGGCCGTCCCGAGGATGATCGTGGCGATGACCCAGATCCGAGCCGAGCGTCGCCGCCGCCATTCGGCCTGGTAGACGGCGTACTGCATCGTGAAGCTCGAAGACACCAGCACGAGCGTGAAGATGCCGGCCCGAACCACGTCGAGCTGGGTGCCGGCCGGAGGCCAGGGCCCCACGGTGTTGGCCCGGATGGTGAAGAAGGCCGCGAAGAGCCCGCTGAAGAACATCAATTCGGACCCGAGCCAGATCATGACGCCAATCGCCAACATCGGTGGCCGGTCGTGGACGATCTTTCCCTGTGGCGCGGGGACCTCCGCCGAGACAGCCTGGGTCACAGCGCAATTTCTAGCCGACGGAGTGCCGGATGCGCCAACCAGCAGGTCGGTGGTCGCGACCCTGGTGGAGGGCTGAACGCCCTGCTCAGTGCAGGTCGACCGGGAGCGGTTCCGTATGCAGGACGGTGAGCCGTCTCGTCGGTCTCGTGAGGGCGACGTAGAGGGTCCGCAAGCCCCGTGTCGTGGCCACCGGAGGCCCTTCGCCGCCCGTGTCGTCGCCCACGGCGGCAATCAGCGACGGCTCCACCACGATCACCGAGTCGAACTCGAGACCGTTGGTCTCGTCGGCGGGCAGCACCACCAGTCCTGCTGCCAGGCCCTCGCCCGACGGGTCACGCGGGTCGACCGGGTCGAGGCCGGCCTCATCGAGCGCCCGGGTGAGCTCGGGCAGCATGACCGTCGGCCCGAGGACCGCGACCCGCCCGGGAGCGACGGTGGCGATTTCTCGGCGGGCCAGCTGGGCCAGAATCCCTGGCAGCGCCGCACGCGTCGCTGGGATGAGGCGCGGCACGCTGCCGGACTGGCGCACCGGACGGGGCGGCGCAATGGACGGCGCCGCCACCGCGAGGACCTGCGCAGCCAGCGCCACGACCTCCGCCGGCGTGCGGTAGCTCACGGTGAGCTGCACCAACCGCGGTGGGCGCTGCGGGCTCAGGTGGCGCGTGATGTCGTCCCACCCGGCGGGGGCCCACGGCCCCGTCGCCTGCGCGATGTCGCCGACCACGGTCATGGAGCCCGAGAGCGACCGACGCGCCAGCATGCGCAGCTGCATGGGGGACAAGTCCTGCACCTCGTCGACCACGATGTGACCGAAAGACCGGATCTCCTCGTCGGCGTTGCCCGTGCTTGTCGCCGGGGCGGGTGAGGCAGCCAAGCCCTGGGGCCAGAACCCGACCTCGTGCGCCATCGCCTCCTCGTTTCTCTGGGCGGCCCTGGCGCGCACGGGCCTGCCCCCGCGACGCGGGCCGAGCAGCGTGCGCGCCTCGTCGATGAGCGCCGTGTCGCCCACCGTCCACGGCACGGCGTCGAGCGATCCACTGCGCGGCCGGTAGAGACGCTGCACCTCCGCCGCGCTGAGGATTCCCTTTCCCGCGGCGCCGAGCAACGGCCGCGCGCCGAGGAGGTCGTGGATGAATTCGTGCGGAGACAGGCGCGGCCACATGCGATCCAGCGCCTCGGCCACCTCGGGTACCCGGCGCAGCCGCTGCCACAGATCGTGCAGCTCCTCCTGGGTGGGCACGTCGTCGGGGGGCGACGCGGCCTCACTCCAGCGCAGCCGGGCCCGGTACTCGTCGGACAGCGCGCGCAGCACCTGGGTCTCGACGAAGCGCCGGCGTGCGTTGTGCGTACCGGGCCTGCGGCGAGCAGCGGCAACGATGTCCTCCGTCGTCTGCGCACGCAGGCGCAGCACGCCGGCACCGAACGGGATCTCGGCGTCGCTGCGCAGTGGGCGCTGGCGCGTGCGCACGGCCCGGGTCAGCACCTTGACCATGCGCACGTCGCCTTTCAGATTGGCGACCGCGGGGTCGTCGACGGCACGCACGCGGACTTCGGGCACCAGCCCCGCCACCGTGGAGAGGCTCACCCCGGTCTCGCCCAACGAAGGGAGGACCTGCTCGATGTACCGCAGGAAGAGCGGGTTCGGACCGACGACGAGCACGCCCTGCCGCTCGAGTGGGAAGCGGTGGGTGTAGAGCAGATAGGCGGCGCGGTGCAGCGCCACGGCGGTCTTGCCGGTGCCCGGGCCGCCCTGGACGACGAGCACCCCGGCGAGCGGCGAGCGGATGATCTCGTCCTGCTCGCGCTGGATCGTGCCGATGATGTCGGCCATGTGCCCGGTGCGGGCCTGGCCCAGCGCAGAGAGGAGGGCTCCGGGGCCACCGAGGACCAGACCGTCGGAGAGCAGACGCTCGCCGCCGTCCCCGGCTGCCCGGCCGGCCTCGGCGGCGGCGAGGGCGCCGGCCCGGCCGTCGGGGTCGACGAAGTATTCGTCCTCCAAACCGAGCACCGTCCGGCCCCGCACGGCCAGGTGCCGGCGTCGGGCCAGGCCCTGTGGATCGAGACCGGTCGCCCGATAGAACGGCTCGGCCACCGGAGCCCGCCAGTCGACCACGAGCGGCTCGTGGTCCGGCCCCGACACGGCGAGGCGGCCGATGTGGAACGACTCGCCCAGAGCGGGGCCGTCGACACCTTCGGGCGATTCGTCTCCCGGTTCGCGGAGCCGGTCGATACGACCGAAATAGAGGGCCTGATCGCCGATGTCGAGTTGTTCCAAGCGAGCGAGGCTGGTGCGCACCACGATGTCGCGCTCGGTCCGTGACTGGAACGTCCCGCCGCGACCCAGATCGAGCACGCCCTGGAGCATCTGGCGCGCCTCACCCCGCATGAACTCCAACCCGTCGAAAGCACGGTTCAGGTATTCCTGCTCGTCCTGCAGCTGCTCACCCGGCAGATCGAGATGTCCCGGCACCGCTCCCCTTTCTCCCCCTGACCACGGGGAAACGGTTCAGTCTAGACGCCCCGCGTCGCCGGAGAGTCCGGGGTGGCGACGCCTACGATGAGCCCGACCGAAAGGACTGCCATGCTGATCTCGACCATGAACGACGTCCCCGGCTCCAAGGTGACCGCCGTGCTCGGGGAGGTTTTCGGCCTCACCGTCCGCTCGCGCAACGTGGGCTCCCAGTTCGGCGCCGCGTTCAAGTCCCTGGCGGGGGGCGAACTGAAGGGGATGACCAAGAACCTCCAGTTGAGCCGGGAGGACGTCGTGAACCGCATGGTGGCCGAGGCCGAGGCCCGGGGCGGGAACGCCGTGCTGGCCATGCGCTTCGACACCTCTGAAATGGGGGGGAACTGGACCGAGATCTGCGCCTACCGCACGGCCGTCGTCATAGAGCCGATCGAGTGAGCCCGGCGGCAGATGCCCGCACGGATCTCGTGCGCGCCTGCTTCCGGGAACCGGTGACCCGCACGCCGGTGTGGTTCATGCGCCAGGCCGGCCGGTCACTCCCCGAGTACCGGGCCGCCCGCGGCGAGGGCTCGATCCTGGCCGCCATCGCGGACGTTCCTCTGGCCGCCGAGTTGACGCTCCAGCCCGTGCGGCGCTACGGCGTGGACGCCGCCATCTTGTTCTCCGACATCGTCGTGCCCATCCAGGCGGTCGGCTTCGGGGTCGAGGTCGAGCCCGGTCGGGGACCGGTTGTCGCCGACCCGTTCCGCGGCTCCGACGACCTGGGCCGCCTCCGGGCGTTCGAGCCCGATGCCGACGCCCCCTACGTCGCCGAGACGGTGCGCCTGGTTCGCCGTGAGCTCGACGGGTCGGGGGTGGCGCTGATCGGCTTTGCCGGCGCGCCGTTCACGGTGGCCAGTTACCTCGTCGAAGGGGGTCCGTCACGCACCTTCGCCAAGGTCAAGGCGTTGATGCACGGGGATCCCGCGCTCTGGGGGCAGCTGACGGACCGGCTGGTTTCGATGGCGGTGGCCTCGCTCCGGGCGCAGATCGAAGCCGGGGCCCAGGCGGTGCAGCTCTTCGACAGCTGGGCCGGCTCGCTCGCACCGGGGGAGTACCTGCGCTTCGCCCTGCCGGCCACCCGTGCCGTGCTCGAGGGCATCGCCGACCTCGGCGTGCCCACCATTCTCTTCGGTGTGGGCACCGGTGAGCTGCTGGGCCTCATGCGCTCGGCTGGTTCCGACGTGGTCGGCGTCGATTGGCGGGTCCCCCTGGACGAGGCGCGCCGGCGCGTCGGCACGCGCCATGCGCTGCAAGGCAACCTCGACCCCGCACTGTGCCTGGCACCGTGGCCGGTCGTCGAAGCCGCCACGCGTACGGTGCTCGCCGAGGCCGCAGACGGAACCGGCACCGGCCATGTCTTCAACCTCGGCCATGGCGTCCTGCCCGAGTCCGACCCGGCCGTCCTCGGCGCCGTGGTCGACCTGGTGCATGCGGAGACCGCGCGGACATGACCAGGGGTGTCCTCTTGATGGCACACGGCACGCCGTCGAGCGCAACGGACGTCCTCTCCTTCTACACCCGCATCCGTCGTGGTCGCCCGCCCGAGCCGGCGCAGCTGGCCGAGCTCGAAAGCCGCTACCGCGCCATCGGCGGCGTGTCGCCGTTGGCGGCGCGCACTGCCGCGCAGGTCGATGCGGTGCGCGCCGCCCTCGAGGCCAGGGCGCCGAACCGTTACGTCGTGGCGTTCGGCGCCAAGCACACTCTTCCTCTCATAGAGGAAGCGGCGATGACGCTGGGCGCGGCGGGAGTCGAGCGAATCATCGGTCTCGTCCTCACGCCCCACGGAGCGTCCATGGGGTCACAGGAGTACTTCGACCGCGCCGCGGGCCGCGCTCGGCCCGACGCCCTTCGTGACGGTGGCCGCCTGGTATGCCGAGCCCGCCTTCGTCGCCCTGCTGGCCGAGCGGGTCCAGGCGGCGCGCGCCACCGTGTCAGGCCGCTCTCGTGTCGTCTTCACCGCGCACTCTCTGCCCGAGCGCATCCGCGCCGCCGGCGACTCCTACCCCGAGCAGCTCGCCGAGTCCGCCCGGCTCGTCGCGGAGGCGGCGGGGCTCGAGGAGTGGACGGTCGCCTGGCAGAGCGCGGGACGCACGGGCGACTCCTGGCTCGGGCCCGACGTGCGCGACGTCGTGCGAGAGCTGGCGGCCGCGGGTGGCGTCGACGCCGTCGTCGTGTGTCCCATCGGTTTCGTCGCCGACAACCTCGAGGTGCTCTACGACCTCGACGTCGAGCTGGCGGACGTCGCCGCGGCCTGCGGTCTGGCCTACGCCGCGCACCGCGTCACTCAACGATGACCCCGGCTTCGTCTCTGCCTTGGCCGACGTGATCGTCGCCGCGGACGGCGCCACCTGACATGGCGCCGCGCCGCGTGGTCGTCGTCGGTGGCGGCATCAGCGGCCTGACCGCGGCCTGGGAGCTGACCGGTGGCGCCGAGCGCGAGCGGGACGCCCCATCGGTCCTGCTGCTCGAGGCGTCGCCTCACCTCGGCGGCCCCTTGCGCAGCGACGACGTCGCGGGACGAGCCGTCGACACGGGCCCCGACGGGTTCTTGGGGCGTCGGCCCGAGGCGATCGACCTCTGCAAAGAGCTCGGGCTCGCCGACGCACTGACGCCGATCGCGGCCCGCGGCGCATCGGTGTGGGCCCGGGGAGGCCTGCGCGCCCTTCCCGACGGACACGCGCTCGGGATCCCCACCCGGTTCTGGCCGACCGCCCGCTCCGGGGTCCTCGGCCCTCGAGGCGTGCTCGGCCTGGCCCGCGATGCCGTGCTGCCCCGCCCCGACGTCCGGGGCCCCATCGGGGACCGCTCCGTCGGGCCTCTGGTGGCGCGCAAGCTGGGCCAGCAGGTCGTCGATGTCCTCGTCGATCCCCTCTTGGGGGGTATCCACGCCGGCTCGGTCGACGACATGTCCGCGGCGGCGACCTTCCCGCCGCTGCTGACCGCCGCGCAGCGGCGCGGCAGCCTCATGCGGGCGCTCCGGGCCGAGGTCCCGGCTCCGGACCCGGCGGGCCCACCCCTCTTCTGGTCGCTCCGGGGCGGCACGGCGTCGCTGGTGCAGGCGCTGGCTTCGTGCCTCCGGGAGCGGGCGGTCGACGTCCGGCTCTCGGCTCCGGCCGAACAAATCGAGCGGGTCGGAGACGCCTGGTCCGTGTGGTCCGCCGGCGAGGCGGAGCCGGCGGATGCGATCGTGCTGGCAACGCCTGCGCCGGCCACGGCCACGCTCCTTCACCCCCACGACGGCGAAGCCGCCGGCCTGCTGCAAGCGATCGACTACTCCTCCGTTGTGGTGGCGACGTTCCGCGTTGGGACCGGGGAGGTTCCTTCGCCGCTGCACGGGACAGGGTTCCTGGTGCCGCGCCACTCCCCGCACAAGGCCCGGGAGGCGTGGGCGGTGACCGCCTGCACCTTCTTGGACCGCAAGTGGCCGCACCTGGCCCGCGACGGAGAGGTGCTGCTGCGGGCCTCGCTCGGCCGGATCGACGACATGCGACCGGAAGAATGGAGCGACGACGAGGTCTCGGACCGGGCCTGGGAGGAGTTGGGCGCGCTCATGGGCGTCACCGGCGTGCCCAAGGAGGCGGTCGTCGTGCGTCACCCCGACGCCCTCCCGCAGTACCGGGTTCACCACCTTCTGCGCGTCGCGGGCGTCGAGGCCGCCGTCGCCAGGCTCGGCGGCGTCGCGCTGGCCGGCGCGGCGTACCACGGCGTGGGTATCCCGGCCTGCATCGCGAGCGGCCGGGCCGCCGCACACGCGCTCTTGTGACCCGACTGCGGCGCCGAGGCCGCGTCGCCGCCGCCTCGGTCCTGGCCGGCGTGGTGCTGGCGCTCTCGCTGCCACCCTGGGGGTGGTGGCCGCTCGGCCTGCTGGGCGCCGCGCTGCTCTATTGGCGCCTCGGCGGCTTGCCCTTGCGGACACGCGTCTGGTCCGGCTGGCTGGCCGGGCTCGGCTGCTACGCCATCGGGCTGGCGTGGGCCCGCGCCTTCAATTGGTACGGCGCGGTCGTGCTGGTGCTCGTCGAGGCCTTCTTCTTCGCCGCCGCCGCCGCCGCCACCCCACCCCGCCGTGGCCGAGCCCTTGGATTCGTCGGGGCGTGCACGCTGGCCGAGGCGGTGCGCATGACCTGGCCCTTCGGCGGGCTCCCTCTCGGGGGGGTGTTCTTGGGCCAGGCGGACGGCCCGCTCGTCGAGCTGGCGCGGCTCGGCGGCCCCCTCTTGATCACCGCCGCCGTGTGGGCCGGCGGGGTCGCCGTCGCCACGCTGGTGCTCTGGCTCCGAGGGTGGCGCGCGCACACGGGCGGCCCGGCCCTGGTCGGACCCGTCATCGTCGCCGCCGGCATCGTCGCGTTGGTCGTTGCGGGCACCCTCGCTCCCGACGGCGGCTCGCCCGTACGAACGTTGCGGGTGGCGCTCGTCCAAGGAGGGGGCCCGCGGGGGCTCAGCAAGGAGCAGGTCTCGCCCACCTCGGTCTACGCGGCGCAGTTGGCGGCGACCGCACGGGTCGCCGGCTCCCACCCCAGCCCCGGGCTCGTCCTGTGGCCCGAGGACGTCGTGGCCCTCGACCGCCCGCTGGCCGGCTCCCCCGACGCGGCGCGGCTCGCTCGGCTTGCCGCCGAGCTGGGCACCACGCTCGTCGTCGGCGTCACCGAGCCGGCGTCGGCGACGACCTTCCGCAACGAGATCGTGGCCTGGGGCCCGCGGGGCCACGTCGTGGGCACCTTCGAGAAGGTGCACCGGGTGCCCTTCGGCGAGTACGTCCCGTACCGCTCTTTCTTCTCCCACCTGGCGGACCTCTCGGGCGTGCCGACCGACGCCGTGCCCGGGCACGGCACGGGCTTCATGCGCACCCCCGCCGGCCCCCTCGGCCTCCTGGTGTCCTTCGAGATCTTCTACGCCGGGCGCAGCCACGCCTCGGTGCGTGCCGGCGCCGAGCTGTTGGTCGTGCCCACCAACACCTCGTCGTACAACACAGCGCAGGTGCCGGCGCAAGAGCTCGCGGCAGCGGTCGTGCAGGCGGTCCAGACGGGCCGCGACCTCGTGCAGGCCGCCCCGACCGGCTACAGCGCGGTGGTCGATCAGCGGGGGGTGGTCGTCGCACGCAGCGTCCTCGGTCGGCGCCAAGTGCTCGTGGCCACCGTTGCGCTGCGCCGCGGCATGACCCCCTACGACCACTGGGGTGATCTGCCCGTCCTGGTCCTCTCGACGATCGCCCTGTGTGCGGGCTGGGCCCGAGCGCGGCGCTACTCGTAGTAACCCGAGTGGATATAGACGCAGGGAACGCCGGCCGCCACGTACATGGCGTGGTTGGACGGGTCGTCCTCGAAGGCGAGTCGCAGATCGAACCCGTGGGCCCGCAGGTCGTCCACGACCGTCTCCTTGAACTCGGTCACATGCGCGTAGTCGCCCGCGCGAACGCATCACCAGGAGATCCCAGCGCAGGCCGTAGCGGTTCAACCAGGCCAGCGTCTGCGGTTGCACCCGTTGGGGCCGCCCGGTCAGCAGGATCACGGCGAGCGAAGAGTCGAGCAGTTCGAGGAGCCGGGCGATCTCCTCGATGACCGGGTCGTCGCCGCAGGCCTCGAAGAAGGCTGACCAGTCCCTCCGCCCTCGCTCGAGAAAGCGTTGGCGGCCGGCCGCATCGGAGAGCACGCCGTCGATATCGAAGACCACGGCCGGGCCACTCGGGCGGAGCGCGCCGTCGCCGCCGCGCCACCTCCAGTTCGGTTGCTCACGCTCTGACCTGGTTCCGGGCACGAAAGCCCAGCCTACCGGCGCACCCTCCTCCCTCCGGAGGCGGGGCGAGGCTCCCCGCGGGCGATTCCTCCATTGGGAGGAGGAGTCGCCCCTGCCGAAGGTGACACGATGGACCTGGAATGCGAAGCGACCTGGACGTGGGGGTGGTGGAGGCGCGGGCCGGCCGGCCCGAGACCGACCGCACCCTCAGCGTGGCCCTCGGCCGCCGGGCCGAGGTCATCGGCGATCTTCTGCTCCCGCTGCAGCCGACCGACAGCTCACGGGCCGCGTGCCGAGACATCGGCCGCCGGCTCGAGGAGTGGCAGGGGCCGGGCATCGTGATCCTCTGTGGCCGCCTGGTCGCGCCGGGCTGCCCCGGCGGCGCCTCTTCCGCCCACGCTCTGGACCTCCACCCGGAGCTCACCGCCGCGCTCGGAGCCTTCGCAGCCCGCGACGACTCGCAGGTCGTCGCAGTGATGACCGCCGATCGGGACCCCGAGCTCGTCCAGGCCCTCGAGCGCGGGGGGGTGACGGTTCGCGATGCGATCGATCTCGCCTGCGAGACGGGCGCGGGCACCCGCACGGTTTTGGTCCGCGCCGGCACCATGCGGACCGACGCCAACCCACCAATCGATGCCGCACCAACCGAGGAACGTCCCTGGCTGACCGGCTTGGAGCGCCTCGACGACCCGCGGCTGGCGCGCCGGTTCGTCACGTCGCGACTGCTCTACCGGCGGATGCGACGCTACGTCTGGGCGCCGCCCCTCTTGCTGGCCGCCATTGCGTTGTTGCTCCGTGTCGACTTCGTGGTCGATGGTCTCGGCCGCGTCTTCCGCTCGCCGCGCCAGCAGGACGCTCTGCAGCGTGCCTACGCCGCCACCTGGTTCTCCCGCTTCATCGTGACGGTGGTCATCGCGGTCGCACTGCTCGCGGTGCTGGCGCTCGTCATCGCAGGCACCTCGCGCGGCATCTGGCGCGCGCTCGGAGGCGACGGCCTCCCGGCCCCCTGGTCCGGCAGCCCGTCGGGGCGGCGCCCCATCGCCCACGCCCAACTCGAGATCGACGGGGAGGACGCCCTCGACTTCACGCGCACCGCCATCGAGGCCGGCGCGTCCGGCGTCATCGCCGGCGGGGCGGTCGTGCCCGAGCTGACGCACCTCGACGCCGGCTTCTTCGCCTGCCCGGGCGCCACCTCCGAGATCGTGCACGAGCACCGGGGCCGGTTCGGGCTCCCGCCGACGTTCCTGCACCACCGGCAGGAGGCCACCCTCGAGATCGAGACCGGGGCGGACCTCCACGTCCGGCTGCTCTTGGCCGAGGCGGACCTGCCCATGGCGACCATGGGCGAGCGGCTGGTGACCTCCGACATCGTGATCAAGGGCCACTCCAAGGCGGCCGAGGTCCACGCCGAGCTGGCGGCCGGTTGGCCGAGCGGGGCGTCGTGGCCGCCGGCGCCGGAGGTAGCGGCCGACCGCATCCGTGTGCGACGCACCAGGCGCCTCGCCGCCGTCTCGCTGTTCGTGGCCGGGGCCATCGACGTCCTCTCCTCGGTCACCACCCCGCTGCGCCAGCACCTGCACCTGATCGCGGCCTACCTGCCGGTCGCCGTCGTCCAGGCCGCCGGGGCACTGACCGCCATTGCCGGCATCGGCATGATCATGCTCTCCCGTGGCATCCTGAAGGGCCAGCGGCGTTCCTGGCTGGTAGCGGTCGCCCTCCTCGTCGCCTCACTCGCTTTGCACCTCGTGCACGCCGCCGGCTTCGTCACCCTGCTCGTATGCGCCGGGGTGCTCATCCTGCTGATTGTCCAGCGCGAGCTGTTCCGGGCCCAGACCGAGCCGACGACGCTCGTCACGGCCTTCGTGATCCTCGCCGTGGGCGGGCTGGTGGCGACCCTCGGCGGGTTCTTGGCGGTGGAGGTGGCGGGGCGAGTGCACCATCACCCGCTGCCCGGGTGGCCCGACGTGCTGCTCGGCTCGGCCGAACGCCTCGTTGGTGTCCAGTGGGTGGTGTTTCCGTCCACCGTCAACCGCTACGTCTCCATCAGCCTGCTGGCGGTCGGCCTCAGTCTGATATTGGTCGCCCTCTACCTCCTCACCCGCCCGGTGGTCGACCGGCAGCTGTCGTCGGGACGCGCCGCGGTGGGCCGACGTGCGGCCGAGCTGCGGGCGCGCGACATCGTGCGCCGGCACGGCACGGGGACCCTCGACTACTTCGCGCTGCGCGACGACAAGCAGTGGTTCTTCCATCGCGACTCGTTGGTGGCCTACGCCGTCTTCGGTGGCGTCTGCCTGGTCTCTCCCGACCCCATCGGGCCTTTTTCCGAGCGTGCCCACGTGTGGGACTCGTTCCGCCGCTTCGTGGACCGCAAAGGGTGGGGCCTCGGCGTCATGGGCGCGGGCGAGGAATGGCTGCCGACCTACCAGGCGTCGGGCATGCGGTTCGTCTACATCGGCGACGAGGCCGTGGTGGATCCACGCGACTTCTCGCTCGAGGGCGGGAAGATGAAGGGTCTGCGCCAGGCGGTCAACCGCGTGGCGCGCTATGGCTACACGGTTCGCTTCTTGGACCCGGCTCACCTCAGCCCCGAGGACGCCGCCTCGATGGCGGAGCTGATGGCCAAGAGCCGGCGGGGGGAACAGGAGCGAGGGTTCTCCATGATGCTGGGCCGCCTCTTCGATTCCCGCGACACGGGCCTGCTGCTCACGCTCGTCGAGGGTCCGGACGGTGCGCCCGTGGCCATGTGCCAGTTCGTGCCGTCGCCGGCCATCGGCGGGTTCTCGCTCGACCTGATGCGCCGCGATCCCGACGACCACCCCAACGGGCTGCTGGACTTCGCCTTGTGCTCGACCATCACCCATCTGAAGGAGATGGGGATGAAGGGGCTCAGCCTCAACTTCGCCGCCATGCGGTCGATCCTCGAAGGCGACACGGGCGACGGCGTCACCCAGCGCGTCGAGCGCTGGGCGCTCCGGCGCCTCTCGGGCGTCCTGCAGATCGAGACGCTGTGGCGGTTCAACGCCAAGTACGAGCCCCGCTGGCTCCCGCGTTACATCGTCTTCGACTCGGCGGAGCAGTTCGTGCCGGTGGCCGTGCAGATCATGCGGGCGGAGTCGTTGACCGAGGTACCGGTCATCGGTCGCCTGCTGACGACGGGGGTGGCCAAGCGGTCCGGGCCGGCGGTGCCCGAGGACGTACTCGCCGCCATGGAGCACCAGGGCAACGGCGCCCCGAACCGGCACGAGACGGAGACGACCGGTCCGAGGTCGTGAGCGAACCACCCTGCCCCGCTGTGAGCACCCGGGCCTCCGGAACACCCGGCGCGCGTTGAGGCGGAGCCTTGGAGGAAAACGCGTGTGGCCGGGAACGCCCGGCGGCGCACGGCCACACCGCCCGCACCGATCCAAAGTCGTACCCTGCGATTGGGGGTGATCGGCGGCGATAAAGTGCCAGGTCCCGGAGCAGGGAGGTCGAACGGAGTGAGCCAGACGTACCTCGCGGCGGCATCACCCGTGGCCGCCAAGCACGACCTGGCCGCGACCGCCAGTGAGCGTCGCGCCGCGGGGCGCCAGGCGCGGGTGCTGGCCCCCCGGGCCGGTGTCGGGGAGTGGGACGAACGGGCCCGCGGGCACGACGCCCTCGAGACTCTGATGGCCCAGGACCCGATCCGGTTGCCCGAGCTCCTCCCGCTGCGGTATCAGCGCATGGCACTCTCCCCTTGGAACTATTACCGAGGTGCGGCCGCGGTGATGGCAGCCGACCTGGCATCACGGCCACACAGCCGGCTCGAGGTCCAGCTCTGCGGCGACGCCCACGTGCTCAATTTCGGGTTGTGGGCCACCCCCGAGCGCAACCTCAACTTCGATCTGCGCGACTTCGACGAGACATTGCCCGGACCCTTCGAGTGGGACGTGGCGCGGCTGGCCGCCAGCCTGGTCGTGGCCGCACGGCAGAACTCGGTGAAGCCGGCCCGAGCCGATGCAGCGGTGACCGCGGCGGTCGACGCCTACCGGGGTCGGATGCGGCGCTACGCCACGCTGCCGATCCTCGACATCTGGTACGAGGGCACCCGGTTCGACCGCTTCATCGACTACTTCGAACCCGCCGACCGCGGCCAGGTCAAGGTGCAGTTCGAGAAGGGCAAGCAGAAGCGGACGAGCCGCGGCGCGTTCGCCAAGTTGACCACGGAGCGGCGCGGACGGGCGCGCATCAGGCCGGAGCCACCGCTGCGCGTGACGCTCGACGACGCCGAACAGGGCGACATGGTCGACCACTTGATCGCCGACTACCGGCTGACGCTCCAGGAGGACCGCCGGAAGCTGTTCGATCGCTTCATCCTCGTTGACGCGGTCCGTCAGGTGGTGGGGGTGGGCAGCGTCGGCATGGCGGTGTACCTCGTGCTGTTCGAGGGCAGCGCCACTGGCGATCCGCTCTTCTTGCAGTTCAAGCAAGCCGGCCCCTCCGTCTACGAGGCCTGCACCTACCCGAGTGGGCACGACAACCATGGCGCCCGGGTGATCGCCGGCAAGCGGATGGTCCAGAGCGCCACGGACATCTTCGTCGGCTGGGGCTCGATGGGCGACCGCGACTTCTACGTGCGCCAGTTCCGCGACATGAAGCTGATCCCGACGACCGACCTGATCGCGCCGGTTCTCGTCCAGTTCGCCACTGCGTGTGGCAACTCGCTGGCCCGGGCGCACGCGCGCTCCGGCGACCCGGCCGCTATCGACGCCTACATGGGGAAGGGCGAAACGTTCACCAAGGCGATGTGCGCGTTCGCCCGCCGTTACGCCAACCAGAACGAACGGGACCACGCCCAGTTGCTCTCGGGGATCCGCCGGGGCCTGGTGCAGGGCGTGCCCGACTGAGGAGCGGCCCGCCTACTTGGGCAGGAAGAGCAGCGTGGCGTGGTGAGCGAAGTCGATGAGCGGCTGCGGCCAGACGCCGAAGAGCACGGTCACGCCCACGCAGAGCGCGATGCCCAAGACGCTCAGGGCCGGGACCGGTACCGCCTCAGGGGTGGGCGACTCTGACTCGGGTTCCTCGTCGTCGAGCAGGATCTGCTCGTTGAGCGTGGTCACCGCGACCTGACGCGGCAGAGGGCGTCGCCCACTCGAGCCCTCCGTTGGTGTCGCCGCCGAGCGTGCCGCCACCGGTCATTCCCCCTTCGACGGACGGCTCGGCCGAGCCGACCACTCCTCCCTCGGGCTCCCCCAGCCCGCCGGCGGCGTACATCAGCACGGCCACCCGGAGGTAGAAGTAGGCCGCCACGGCTGCGGTCACCATTGCGATCACGCCCAGGGGAACGTCGCCCGCCTCAATGGCAGCAAAGACCACCTGCACCTTGGCCCACAGGCCCGTGGTGAAGGGCGCGCCGGCTTGGGCGAGCAGCAGCACGGCGAAGGCCAGAGCCAGCACGGGCTGGCGTGCGGCCAGGCCACGGTAGCGGGAAAGGTCGTGCTCGGCGTCGCCGGCGCCACCGAGCACGGTGACGATGGCGAAGCTGCCGATGGTCATGAACATGTACACGAAGAGGTAGTAGAGCGCCGCGCTGGCGCCCTGGGCCGTGCCGGCCACGACGCCGAGCAAGATGAACCCTGCGTGGTTGATCGACGAGTAGGCCAGCATCCGCTTCACGTCGCGCTGGCGTAGCGCCACGAAGGCGCCGAGGGTCAGCGACAGCACCGCCAGGCCGTAGACGATCGGCCGCCAGTCGGTCGACACCACACCGAAAGACGAGAAGAGGACCCGCAGCATGGCGGCGAACGCACCCGCCTTGGCCACGGCGGACATGAAACCGGTCACCGGGGAGGGGGCCCCCTGGTAGACGTCGGGCGTCCACATGTGGAACGGGACCGCGGCGATCTTGAAGGAGAAGCCGACCAGCATGAGCGCCAGACCCGCCAGCAAGAGGCCGTTGGACAAGACGACATTCTTGGACAAGAAGTCGGCGATCTGGGTCAGGTTGGTCGAGCCGGTTGCCCCGTAGGTCAGCGCGATCCCGTAGATGAAGATGGCCGAGGAGAAGCCCCCCAGGATGAAGTACTTGAGTGCCGCCTCCCCTGACGCGGAACGGCGGTAGTTGAAGGCGGTGAGCACGTAGAGGGCGATGGAGAGGATCTCGAGGCCCAAGAAGATGATGATGAGGTCGTTCGCCATCGCCATCAACATGGCGCCCGAGGCCGACACCATGGCGAGGACGTGGAACTCCGCTCCGTGCGTACCCTCCCGGCGCAGGTAGCCGTCCGCTACCAGGGCGCTGAGCAGCATGGCGATGGCCACCAACATCGTGACGAGGACACTGAAGCCATCCATCACGACCGCCTTGGCCACGTAGGTGTGCGCCCCGTGCTCCTGCACGTCGGACCACTGCCACAGCGCGATGCCGAGCGCGCCGCCGGAGATGGCCACGGTGGCCACCGTGCTCACCCGCACCCGCAACGGCCTCCGCACCAGCGAGGCCACCCCGAGGAGCACCACCGCGCCGCCGATCATGATGATGGGCGGCAGGATCGCGAGCCAGCGTATGGGCGGCACCGAGATGGTGTTCGCCGCGTGACCCGAGGCGGCCAGGAGCGCGATCACTTCAGCCCCTCCACACCCTTGACGGCGACCGACGGCTGATAGTGGCCCGTGCTGGACTCCACGTGCGCGATGAGCTGGTTGACCGAGGGGTTGATGCGATCGAGCACCGGCTTGGGGTAGACGCCCAGAAAGACGATGAGCACGATGAGGGGGGCCATCACCAGGCGCTCGAGGAGACCCAGGTCACGGGTCTTCTCATCCGGCTCGCGCGGCGTGCCGTGGAAGACCTGCTGGTAGGCCCACAGCAGGTAGATCGCCGCCAGGATCACGCCCAGCACGGCCACCACGGCCCACCAGCGGTGCGTGATGAAGGTGCCCGAGAGCACCAGGAACTCGCTCACGAAGCCGTTGAGCCCCGGCACCCCGATGGAGGCCAACATCACGACGGTGAAGACGCCGGCGAGGACCGGGGCCGCCTTTTGCAGCCCGCGCATCTCGCCCGCCTGCCAGGTCCCCCGCCGCTGGTAGATGAAGCCGATGAGGATGAACAGCGCGCCCACGATCAGGCCGTGGTTGAGCATCAGAAGCACGCCGCCGGCCAACCCCTGCGTGCTGAGGGCGATGGTCCCGAGCGCGATGAAGCCGATCTGGGCCAGCGACGAGTAGGTCACGAGCCGCTTCAGGTCACGTTGGGCGCAGGCCACGATGGCGCCGTAGACGATGCCGATGACGGCCAGGGTGAGCAGCAACGGGGCGAGCGTCTTGGTGGCCTGGGGGAAGAGGCTGAGGTCGAAGCGGATGATCCCGTAGGTGCCGAGCTTGGCCAGCACACCCGAGAGCAGTACCGAGCCTTCCTCTGGGGCTTCGGTGTAGGCGTCGGGCGACCAGGTGTGCAGCGGGAAGAGAGGTGCCTTGACGGCGAAAGCCGCCGTGAAGGCCAAGAAGAGGAGGATCTCCGTCGACGACGACAGGTGGGTCTGCATGAGCGGACCGAGCGAGAAGGTCAGGTAGTGGTACTGCGACTCGTGGATGAAGGCGAGCGCCAGGATCCCGACTAACAAGAAGGCGGAACCGAGGAAGGTGTAGAGGAAGAACTTGATCGCCGCATAGGCCCGCCGCTGGTGCCCCCAGCCGGCGATGATGAAGTACGAGGGCACGAGCGTCAGCTCGAACATGAAGAAGAACACAATGAGGTCGAGCGACAAGAAGCTCCCCATCACCGAGGCCTCCAGCAGGAGAATCCAGGCGAAGTAGGCGCGGCTGTTCTCGCGGTTGCGACCGAGGACGATGGCCAGTGGGAAGAGCACCGCCGTCAGCAGCACGAGGAAAACGGAGATCCCGTCGACCCCGAGGTACCAGTGCACCCCGAGACTGCTGCCGGTGTACTCGTGGTCCGAGACCAACTGGAAACCGCCATCGTGCACCTTCATGGCCACCAGGGCTGAGACGGCGATGACCAGGGTGACGAGCGAAGCGATGAGCGCGAGCGAATACGAGACCTCGCGATGGAGACGGCGGTCGAAGCCGAGCAGCCCCAGCAGGGCCGCGCCGATGGCGGGGAGCAAGACCAGCAGGGTCAAGAAGGGGAGGGTGTGCGTCATCCCCACCACGTCCGGCTCAGCATGAAGGCGACGATGAGGGCCATCCCGAGGGCGATCCCCAGCGCGTAGTTGCGGGCGTAGCCGGTCTGCAGCTTGCGCGCCGCCGTGCCGGTGACCTTGGCCAGGTGGGCCGTGCCGTTGACCGCCCCGTCGATCACGCGGGTGTCGATCACCCAGGCGCAGAACGTGGCCAGGCGCTGGCTCGGACGCCCGATGATCGTGTCGTAGAAGTCGTCCCAGTACCAGACTCGCTGCAGGAACGCGGGTTCGAGCGCGGGCTTGTCGACCTCGGCGCCGCGCCACAGCCAGGCCGCGATGATCACCCCGACGATGGCCGCCACGAAGTCGGCCAGCCCGAGGGCCCACTGCGCGCCGTCACCCAGGTGATCGTTGTAGAGGTCGGTCCCGAACACCGGGCCCAGGAAGTTGTTGAGGCTGTGCGTGTGGGCCCAGGGCAGGTTGAGCACCTCACCGAACAGTGAGAGAAAGGCCAGGATCACGAGCGGGGTCAGCATGATCCAGTTCGACTCGTGGGGCGCGTGGTGGGCCGGCTCGCCATGTGGTCCCACCTGCTCGAAGCGCGGCTCGCCGCCAAAGGTGAGGATCTCCAGCCGGCTCATGTAGTACGCCGTGAGGACGGCGGTGACGAGCCCGATCACCCAGAGCCCCTCGAAATGGGCGTAGGCGTTGTCGAGCACGTCCCCCTTGGCGAAGAAGCCCGACAGCGGTGGGATGCCGATGATGGCGAGCCAACCGACGGTGAAGGTGATGGTCGTCCAGCGCATGTAGCGGCGTAGATCGCCCATGCGCTTGAGGTCCTGCTCGTCTTCGAGCCCGTGAATCACCGAACCCGCGCCCAGGAACAACAGGGCCTTGAAGAAAGCGTGCATGACCATGAGGAAGATGGCCGCCACGTAGGCGCCGGACCCTACGGCCAGCATCATGTAGCCGATCTGCGAGATGGTGGAGAAGGCCAACACCTTCTTGATGTCCTGCTGCGCGCAGGCGATGGTGGCCGCCACGGACGCCGTCACGGCGCCGATGGTCGCGATCACCTCCGTGCCCGGCGTCGTGAGGTGCAACAGCGGGTTCATCCGGCACAGCAGGTACACCCCGGCCGTGACCATGGTGGCGGCGTGGATCAGGGCGGAGACCGGGGTGGGACCTTCCATGGCGTCAGGCAGCCAGTTGAAGAGCGGGATCTGCGCCGACTTCCCGGTGGCAGCCAAGAACAGCAGCAGCACGACGGCCGTGGCGGTGCCACCGCCCAAGTGGGAGAGCTGGCCGAAGATGCCGCCGCCAGGCCCGCTCTCGTACTGGACGGTGCCGGTCTTCTCGAAGATCAAGAAGATGGCGAGCAGGAAGCCGGCGTCGCCGATGCGGTTGTAGATGAAGGCCTTCTTGCCAGCCGAGGCGGCCGACTCGCGCTGGAACCAGAAAGCGACGAGCAAGTAGGAGCAGACCCCCACGCCCTCCCAGCCCACGAACGTGAGCAACAAGTTGTCGCCCAGCACCAGCAGGAGCATCGAGAACACGAACAGGTTGAGGTAAATGAAGAACTTCGAGTAGTCCCGGTCGCCCTTCATGTACTGGACGGAGTACAGGTGGATGAGCGTGCTCACCCCCGTGACGAACATGCACATCGTCATCGACAGCGGGTCGACCAGGGTGCCGACGGGCACCGACAACCCGCCGGAGCTGAACCAGTTGAAGTAGTTGTGCACCACCACGCGGTGATCGGCCGGCAGGTTGATGAGGCCGGCCAGCACGATGCAGGCGACGACGAAGGCGGCGCCCACGGCGACCGTCCCGACCCAGCCCGCGACGGGGTCCCCGATGCGGCGCCCGAACGCGACGAGGAACAGAAACCCCGCCAAGGGGAACAACAGCATGAGGTAGGCGACGTGGACCAAAGGTCAGCCCTTCAGCGAGTCGAGATCGTCCGCAACGGTGGTGGCGCGGCGGCGGAAGTTGGTCACCACGATGCCGAGGCCGACCACCACCTCGGCCGCAGCCACCACCAGCACGAAGAAGACGACGGCCTGTCCGCCGATGTCGCGGAGCATGCGGGCGAAGGTGACGAAGGTGAGATTGGCCGCGTTGAGCATCAGCTCGATGCACATGAACATGATCAGGACGTTGCGTCGTACCAGCAAGCCGATGGCGCCGATCGTGAAGACGATGGCGGCCAGGCCGAGGTACCACGCACCCGAGAGGCTCATGCCGACAGCTCGGTCTCGGTGGCGTCCTCGCGGTCGGCGTGGACGGTCGGCGGACGGCGCGCCAGCACCACGGCGCCTACGACCGCGATGACCAGAAGGGCCGCCGTGGCCTCGAAGGCGAACAAGTAGGTGGTGAAGAGCTGCTTGCCCAACTGGGCCGGCTCGCCGGCGGGCGAGTTCAGACCTGCGACGTGTCCCTGGATCGGGCCGACCACTTGCTGCGCACCGGTAACCCAGTGTGCGGTGGCGGCCATGGCCAGTACGCCGCCCAGAGTGATGACGGAGAAGACGATGGCCAGCGGCCGCTGCCCGATCAGGGGATCGACGGTGATGTCCTCGGCGCGGTCGACGCCGAGGAACATGATGACGAAGAGGAAGAGAACGACGATGGCGCCGGCGTAGACGATGATCTGGACCGCGGCCAAGAAGTCCGCCTCCTGCTCGATGAAGAGGACGGCGACGCCGAAGAGTGTCATCACGAGGCTGAGAGCGGCGTGGACGGGGTTGCGCGAGGTGACGACGCCGACCGCGCCCACCAGGATCACCGCCGCCGAAGCGGCGAAGACCAGTATGTCGGGCCAGGTGGGGCGCGACGAAGCCAGTAGCAGGGACGCGTGGAACATGGGTCAGCCACTCCCCTCGGTACCGCCATCGGCCTCGTCCACCCCGGACACCTCCGCCGCCCCGGCCCGTTGTCCCTTGGCCTCCTCTTTCGCCTCCGCCTTGGCCGCCTTGCGCGCCGCCCGCAGCTCCTTCACGCGGGCCCGCGTCGCCTCCATCTTCTTGCGGTTGCGCGCCGCGCCCTCCTTGGCGCGCCAAACCCGTCCCCGCATGCCCCGGTGGTCGAGCGGGATGTCTTCGTCGAGCAGGTGACGCTCGAGCACCTCGCGGAGGGGCTTCGTCCCCGTCGCCTCGTCGTCGCGGCGGCCCGACTGGCCGCCCTCGGGCGGGCGTACGCCGTAGCCGAGTTCGCCCGACCACTGGACCTCGCCCTCGTAGGCGGCGCTGCCCGACGGGGAGGTAGCGCGCATCCAGCCGCTCGTCATGAGGTCGTCGCCCTCGCGCCAGTCCTCCCAGGGGAGTTTCTTGGGACGACCATCGTCGTCGACCAGCAGCTCGTCCTTCGTGTAGATGGCGTCGGAGCGGTTGGTGAAGGAGAACTCGAAGAGCTTGGATTCGGTGATGGCCTCGGTCGGGCAGGCCTCGACGCACATGTCGCAGTGGATGCAGCGCAGGAAGTTGATCTCGTAGACGAACCCGTAGCGCTCACCGGGCGACACCGGATGGTCGGGCGGGTTGTCGAGTCCGCGCACGTAGATGCAGTCGGCCGGGCAGACACCGGCGCACAGCTCGCAGCCGATGCACTTCTCCATGCCGTCCTCGTAGCGGTTGAGGACGTGGCGGCCGTGTTGGCGCGGCTGTTTGGGCTTCTTTTCCTCCGGGTACTGGGTCGTGACCCGGGGCCGGGTCAGGTGCTGGAAGGTGAGCTTGAACCCACCAAGGAACGAGAGCTGCTCCTTGACCTCGTCGCCTGCGCTCACGATCCTCCACCTCCCGGATTCGGTTCGACCGGTGACAGCCGCGGCGCCCGCGTGACCCGACGGCCGATCACCGGGATGACGACGTCTTCCTCGCTGCGACCCATACCGAGCTGGTTGGCCCGCAGGAGCAGGACCGAGGCGAGCAGCACGACCGGCACCAGGATCAGCCCCGCCCAGCCCCAGGCGACGATGGCGGCCACCAAGAGGAGCCACCCCAGCGTGAGGGGGATGAGGCGCTTCCAGCCCAGGTCCATCAGCTGGTCGTAGCGCAGGCGCGGCAGGGCGGCCCGGAACCAGACGTAGATGAAGCAGAAGGCCACCACCTTGAGCAGGAAGTAGATGATCGGCATGTAGATGGTGGCTCCAGGGATGTGGAAGATGTATCCGTTCGGCCCGCCGAAGAACAGCGTCACCACGACGGCCGACATCGTGATGGTGTTCATGAATTCGGCGAGGTAGAACAGACCGAAGCGGATGGACGAGTACTCGGTGTGGAAGCCGCCGACGAGCTCCGTATCCGCCTCGGTCAAGTCGAAGGGCGGGCGGGTGAGCTCGGCCGTGATGGCGATCATGAAGAAGATGAAGGGCACGAAGCCGAGGCGGATGAGATTCCAGTGCCAGAAGCCGTCCGACTGCGACGCCACGATGGCCCGGGTCGACAGCGAACCGGTCACCAGCACCACCATGACCGTCGTCATCCCCAACGCGGCCTCGTAGGAGATGACCTGGGCCGAGGCGCGGACCGATCCGAGCAAGGGGTACTTCGAGCCCGAGGACCAGCCGGCCAGCATGACGCCGTAGACGGCGATGCCCGACATGGCCAGCACGAGCAGGATCCCCATGGGCGGGTCAGCCACCTGCAGCTCGAAGGTGTGGCTGCCGATCGTGATGATGCCGCCGACGGGCACCACCGTGAAGATCAGGACGGCCGGGATCACCGAGAGGTAGGGCGCCAGCTTGAACACGAAGGAGTCCGCCCGGTTCGGCAGCAGGTCCTCCTTGAAGACGAGCTTGGTCCCGTCGGCCAGGGTCTGCAGCAGGCCCCATGGGCCGGCCCGGTTCGGCCCGATCCGGCTCTGCATGTCCGAGATCACCTTGCGCTCGAACCAGATCATGAGCGCCGTGGCCACGAGCAGCGCGACGAAGGCCACCAGGCACTTGATGATCGTGATCAACCAGACCTGCCAGTTGAGCCCAAAGTAGTAGAGCGGATCGCCGTTGCCGCTGTTGGCACTGTGCACCAGCACTGGCGCGCTGCCGGCGTGGGCCTGGCTCGCGGCGGCGAGGAGTAGCGCGATCACACCGACTCCAGGCGCACGTCGGTCACCAGCTGGCGGGTGTCGATCAGCGTCGATGCTGCGTTGCCGGGCGCGCTCTCGCCGCCCGGCACGTTGAAGTCGATGGCGACAACGCCCCGGGGCACGCCGGCGTCGGACTCGGCGGGGAGGATCAACTCGCCCCGGGCCGAGCGCACCTTCACGCGGTCGCCGGTTGTCGCACCCAGGCGATCGAGATCGTAAGGATTGGCCCGGGCGACCAGCTCGGGCACCAGCGGCGTCAGCGAGGGGGAACCGGTCATGGAGCTGCCGGCGTCGTAGAGCCGGCGGACCGACACCAGGCGCAAGGTGTAGTTGTCCGCCTTGGGTATGTGGAGCGGCTCTGTGCCGCCGGGACCGGGCCCCGAGAGCAGGGGCGGGGGCGGACCGAGCAGCGCGGCGCGGGCGAGTGCGGGGGCGCCGCGGCCGGTGCCCACGCGCGGCGGGGCACCCTGGCGCTCCACCGACTCGATGCCGGGCAACGCCATCGGGTCGATCGGCTCCACGTCGTCGTCGTCGGTGTCGCCGGTGAGCGGGACGACGACCCCGTCGTGGGCGGCGTGCAGGTTCAGCATCTCCTGGTTGAGCCCGGCGTAGGCCGGCGCGGTCATCGCCACCTCGTCGGCCAGGTCGCTCACGCTGGCCACGTCCAAGTCGGCGCCGAGCGCCGCGGCAAGCTCGGTGGCGATCATCCAGTCGGGCCACGAGAACCCCGGTGCGGTGATCTTGGGGCCGAGGCGACTTACCCTGCCCTCGACGTTGGTCGTGGTGCCGGGCCGCTCGTGGGCCACCGCGCAGGGCAGGACGACGTCGGCGTAGACGTCGACCGGCTCGGACGGATGGCCGGTCACGGCGACGACGAAGTGCCCGGCCGAGAGCGCCTTCTCCGCGACGGCGCGGTCAGGGAAGTCGTTCAGCGGGTCGGCGCCCAACAACACGAGGGCGCGCACCGGCGCGCCGGCGTCGCGCTCGCCCGCCATGGAGGCCAGGATGTCGGCCGTCGACAGGCCGGCGCCGGGGGGGACCGAACCCCAGGCCGTGCTGAAGCGGTCCCGTCCCGCATCGAGGCCGACCCGGCCGGGGAGGATCCCTGGCGCCAACCCCATGTCGAGGGCCCCGAACACGTTGCCCCGGCGCAGCACGGGCAAGAAGCTCGCCTTGGGCAGCGTCGCCGCCAGGGTGCGCAGCGCCTCGGCCGCCACCTCGCCCGACTCGGCGTAGGAGGAGCGGCCGGCCACGATCACGACGCCCTCGCCATCGGGGTGGTCGGCCAACAAGCGGCGCGCCGTCTCGAGCGCGCCCGGCGTGAAGGCCGCACCTTGGTGGTGGGTGCCGAGCGCGGTCGCCGCGGCCTCGTCGCCGGTGAGTGCCTTGGCCATGAGCGGGGCGTCGCCGGGGCGGATGCGCAGCGTCGTCGTCGCCAGCGCGCTGAACGCCGTCGGGACCGGCGAGATCTCGATCAACGAGGCGGTGCCCGAGACCACCGCCTCGCGCAGGCGGAGGAACAGGACGGGCACCTCCTCGCGCAGGTCGCCGGCCAGCGTGACGAGGAGGGGCGCGGCGCAGGCCTCATCGATGGTCGCCCGGGGCAGCCCCAGCACCACCTCGGCCGGGAGGCCGTCGCCCAGCTGGGCGTCCACCGAGTCGGTGCCGATGATCCCCTTGGCCAGCTTGGCCCAGGCGTAGGCCGACTCGTTGGTGAGGCGGGCGCCGCCGATGAGGGCCACGGCGCCCGGCCCTCGCGCCTCCTTGGCGGCGGCGATGCCGGCGGCGGCGGCGGCGAGGGCCTCGCTCCAGCTGACCGGGACCAGCTCGCCCTCCTTGCGCAGGCGCGGCTCGACGAGGCGCCCGTGCTCGAAGCGGCCTGTCTCGCGCGCCTCGCCCAGGAACTGACCGCGGCTCACGCCGAGGCTGACGACCTGGGATGCGGTGGCGGGCGCCACGTCGACCGCCTCGTCGGCCAGCTCGTTCGGCAGCGGGCCGGCGGCGACTTCGTCGCCGTTGACCGACTCGTAGGTGAAGCGGCCCTTGTCGCACAGCCAGCCGTGGTTGACCGGGTCGGAGTCGATGCCGAGCAGCCGGGTGAGGCGGTTCTGCGACGACTGCACGGCGACCCGGCACCCGACCGAGCAGGCGGTGCAGGTCGACTCGACCTGATCGAGGTCCCACGGCCGGGCGGTGAAGCGGTACGGCGTTGCGGTCAGCGCGCCGACCGGACAGATCTGCACCGTGTTGCCGCTGAAGTAAGACTCGAAGGGCTGGGTAGGGAAGGTGGCGACCTCGACCTCTTCGCCGCGTCCAGCGAAGTCGATGTTCGCCTCGCCGGCAACCTCCGCCGCGAAGCGGGTGCAGCGCGCGCACTGGATGCAGCGCTCACGGTCGAGCAGCACGAGGTCGGAGATGGCGATGGGCTTCTCGAAGTGCCGCTTCTCCTCAATGAAGCGGCTCTCGCCCGGTCCGTAGGCGAGCGTTTGGTCCTGCAGCGGGCACTCGCCACCCTTGTCGCAGACAGGGCAATCGAGCGGGTGGTTGGCGAGGAGGAACTCGAGCACCCCGTCCTGGGCCTTCCTGACCCGGTCGTTGGCGGTGTCGACCACCATGCCGTCGGTGACCGACACGAAGCAGGCCGGGGTCAGCGTCGCACCACGCGGGCCCTCGACGTCGACCAGGCACATGCGGCACATGCCGACCGGGTCCATGCGCGGGTGGTAGCAGAAGCGCGGGATGTAGGTGCCGGCGCGCTCGGCCGCCGCGATGAGCAGCTCGCCCTTTCTCGCCGTGACGGTGCGCCCGTCGAGCCTGAAGGTGAGCTCCTGGGTCTCCAGCTCGGTCTTGGCGGCGTCAGTCAAAGGGGCACCCCCCTTCCTTGACGTGCACGAGGAACTCGTCGCGGAACATGCGGATGCCCGATGCGATGGACGACGGGATGGAGGGCCCGAGCACACAGATGGTCGTCTGCTGGGGCGGCCAGGCCACGCCGGGGGAGATGTTGTCGCACAGGTCCATGAGCAGGTCTAAATCTTCCTCGCGCCCCACGCCGTTCTCAATTCGCAACATGATGCGCTCGAGCCAGCCCGAGCCTTCCCGGCAGGGGGTGCACTGGCCGCACGACTCACGGGCGAAGAACTTGGTGATGCGCCACGCCGCGCGCACCATGCAGGTGGCCGAGTCCATCACGACGACCGAACCCGAGCCGAGCATGGAGCCAGCGTCGCCCACCTCGTCCTGGCCGAGCGGGAGGTCTACCTGGTCCGGAGCGAACCAGGGCGCGGAGACGCCGCCGGGGATGAACGCTTTGAGCGTGTTGGAGCCGCGGATTCCCCCGCCGAGCACCGGCGCGTAGATGAGGTCCCGGAAAGTGGTCTTGACCATCTCGAGCTCGTAGGCGCCTGGCTTGCGTACGTGGCCGGCCAGTGCGAAGAGCCGGGTGCCCGTCGAGCGGCCCGCACCGAGCGCCGCGAAGGCGGCGCCACCGTGCTGCACGATCCAGGGGATGTTGGCCATGGTCTCGACGTTGTTGACCACGGTCGGATCGCCGTAGAAGCCGATGGAGGCCGGGAAGTACGGCGGCTTGATGCGGGGGAAGCCGCGCTTGCCCTCGAGCGACTCGAGCAGCGCCGTCTCCTCGCCGCAGATGTAGGCACCGGCTCCTGGGTGGACGACCACGTCGACGGAGAACCCCGAGCCGAAGATGTCGGCCCCCGCCGCGCCGTGGGCGTACGCATCGTTGAGCGCCGCCTGCATGCGCTCCAGCCCGAGCGCGAACTCGCCCCGCACGTAGATGAAGGCCTGGCTGACCTGCAGGGCATAGGCCGAGATCAGGACGCCCTCGAGGATCTCGTGCGGATCGCGCTCAATCAGGAGGTGGTCCTTGAAGGTGGCCGGCTCGGACTCGTCGCCGTTGACCACCAGGTAGGTGACCGGGTTCTTGCGCAACATCGACCACTTGCGCCCGGCCGGGAAGCCGGCACCGCCTCGCCCGAGCAGGCTCGCCGCGTCGACCTCGGCCGCCACGGCCTCCGGCGTCATGGTCAGCGCCTTGCGCAGTCCCTCGTACCCGCCCGTGGCCAGGTAGCGCTCCAGCGTGTAGGAGTCCGCGAAGCCAAGCCGCGCGGTGACGATCCTGGGGGCGTCGGTGATGGCCATCAGGCTCTCTCCCCGTCGGCGGTCGCCGCCGCGGCCGACGCGGCGCGGGCAGTGGCGGCCTGGGCCTCGGCCGCCCGCTCGGCCACGACGGCGCTCCGGTCGGCCTCGAGCCCGACAGTGCGCCGCACCCGCACCAAGGTGCCGTGGGGGGGCACGGCCTCGGACAGCGTGCCGGCACGCAGGTCGCCGAGCAGCGCGTCGAAGCTCTGGGGCGTCTGCGCGCCAACGTAGCGGTGGTTGACCTGCACACACGGCGTGCGGTCGCAGTCGGCCAGGCACTCGGCTTCGTGGAGGGTGAAGACGCCATCGGGCGTCGTCGCCCCAGCACGCACGTCGAGAACCGCCTCGGCGTGCTCGAGCAGCTCGAGCGCACCGTCGAGTAGGCAGGCGATGTTCGTGCACACCGAGATCACGTAGGTGCCCACCGGCTCGGTGTGCAGCATGTCGTAGAAGCTGGCGGTGCCCCGCACCTCGGCGGCGGTGACGCCGCACAGCTCGGCGATCTCGACCATGGCCTCTTCGCGTAACCAGCCGTCTTGCCCCTGGGCCAGATGGCACAGCGGGATCAGCGCGGCGCGCGGCTCGGGGTAGAGCGCGATGAGCTGCGTCGCCCGTTCGCGGGTGTCGGCGTCGAAGTGCCTCATCGGTCCACTTCGCCCATGACGGGGTCGACGGACGAGATCACGGCGACGGCGTCGGCCATGAGTCCGCCCCGCAGCAGCAGCGGCAGGGCCTGGAGGTTGGCGAAACTGGGGGCCCGGATGTGCAGGCGGTACGGCTTCGAGGTCCCGTCGGAGACGAGGTAACAACCGAGCTCGCCCCGGGGCGACTCGACGGCCGTGTAGACCTCGCCCTCGGGCACCCGGAAGCCCTCGGTGAAAATCTTGAAGTGGTGGATCAGCGCCTCCATGCTCTCGTCGATGCGGACGCGCGGCGGCGGCGTGACCTTGCGGTCTTGCACCCGGTAGTCGCCGGGCGGCATCATCTCGGCGATCTGGCGGATCATCTTGATCGACTCGCGTATTTCGTTGAGCCGCACCGAGTAGCGGTCGAAGTTGTCTCCGTAACTGCCGATGATGACGTCAAAGTCGAGCTTGTCGTAGGCCAGGTAGGGCATGGTCCGGCGGAGGTCCCACGGCACGCCGGTCGAGCGCAGGATGGGGCCGGTCACCGAGAGCGCGAGCGCCTCCTCCGCCGAGATGTTCCCGACCGCCTCCGTGCGCTCCCGGAAGATGGGCTGCCCGGTCAGCAGCTCGTCGTACTCGTAGGTGCGGGCGAGGATCGTCTCGCAGATGATCTCGATATCGTCCTCCCACCCGTCGGGCAGGTCGGCCGCCACACCGCCCGGCCGGATGAAGTTGTGGTTCATGCGCAGGCCGGTCGTCTTGTCGAAGAAGGCGAGCACCATCTCGCGCTCGCGGAAGCCATAGACCAACATGGAGGTGGAGCCGAGGTCCCCGCCGTTAGTGGCCACCCACAGCAGATGCGACGACACCCGGTTGAGCTCGGCCATCAGCATGCGGATCCAGACGGCACGCGGCGGCAGCTCGACGCCGAGCAACGCTTCGGTGGCCAAGGAGAAGACCAGCTCGTTGTGCAGCGGGGAGACGTAGTCCATGCGCGTCACGTTGGTGGAGCCCTGGACGTAGGTGAGCTCTTCCCCCGTCTTCTCCATGCCGGTGTGCAGGTAGCCGATAACCGGCTTGGTGCGCAGCACCGTCTCCCCGTCCAGCTCGAGCATGAGGCGGAGCACGCCGTGGGTGGAGGGGTGCTGGGGCCCCATGTTGATGACCATCGTCTGGTCGTCTCGGCGCTCGATGTCGATGTCGCCCGGGTCGACGTAGCCGCCCTCGGGCAGGCGCAGGACCGCGCCGACCTCCTGGCGGAGCTCGCCCGCCGTCGTCGTGCCACGCGGCGCCAGCTCCTGGGCCCCCTCGGAGGTCTCGGCGACGAAGACCTCCTCCTCGGCCCGCCGATGTTCTCGTTCGGTGGCCTCGAGGCCCAGGTCGTCGGGGAAGGACTCCGGCGCGTCGGGGGACCCGCCGGTCGGCTCCTCGTGTCCGTCGTCGTGCTCGTGCTCGCTCATCGCGGCCCGGGGGCTTCTTTGAACTGCACGGGCACCCGCCCCACCCCGTAATCCTTGCGGAGCGGGTGTCCCTCCCAGTCCTCGGGCATCAGGATGCGAGTCATGTCGGGGTGGCCGACGAAGAGGATGCCCACCAAGTCGTAGGCCTCGCGTTCCATGGCGTCGACCCCCGGGTAGACCTCGACGAGGCTGTCCACGGAGGGATCGGACTCGGGTACCTGCACCCGGACGCGCACGCGCTGGCGCATCGAGAGCGAGAGCAGGTTGACGACCACCTCGAAGCGTTGGGGCGCCACACCCTCGGGCAACGAGCGGCCGGGGTGGGTCAGGTAGTCGACGGCGCAGAGGTCCGAGCATGTCTCGAACCCGGTGTCGCGGAAGGCCGCCACCATCCGCTTGTAGGTGTCGCGCTGTGGGAACGCGAGCTGGTCCACCAGGCGGTCGGGCAGACGCGGCACGTCGGGGAAGACGACGCTGGTGGACGCCGGGGCGCTCGTGGTGGCGTCACTCACCGCGGCGTGGCCACCCGAACGGCGTCCGGCACGGAGGGCGTCCAGCCGCCCGTCGCCTGCTCGCCAGCCGGGATGGAGGATCCGGGGCGGCGCGTGATCTCGCCGGTCCGGATCTTCTCGTGCAGCGTGAGGATGGCATGCAGCAGCGTCTCGGGCGACGGCGGGCAGCCGGGGGCGTAGACGTCGACCGGCACGATCTGGTCGACCCCCTGCACGATGGCGTAGTTGTTGAACATCCCGCCGGTCGAGGCGCACACGCCCATGGAGATGACCCACTTGGGCTCCATCATCTGGTCGTAGATTTGGCGCAGGACGGGGGCCATCTTCTGCGAAACCCGCCCGGCGACGATCATCAGGTCGGCCTGACGGGGGGAGCCCCGGAAGACCTCCATGCCGAGCCGGCTGATGTCGAAGTCGGCGGCACCGACCGCGATCATCTCCATCGCGCAGCAGGCGAGACCGAAGGTGGCCGGCCACACGCTGTTGCGCCGGGCCCACTTGACCATGTCCTCGAGGCGGCCGGTCAGGAAGTTGTGCTGGAGGTCCTCGATCCCCATTCCTCAGGCCGCCTCACCCGGGGTCGGGCGCTCCGCGCTGATCCGCGTGATAGTCGACTCCGAGGTGCGGCTCGGCATGCCCGGCTGGAGCGTCTTGGGCGGGCCCCAGGTCAGGGCGCCGTTGGAGATCAGGTACAGGAACGACACGAAGACCACGGCGGCGAACACGATGACTTCGACAAGGCCGAACGTGGCGATCTGGTGAAACACGACCGCCCACGGATAGAGGAAGACGATCTCGATGTCGAAGATGATGAAGATCATCGAGACCAGGTAGAAGCGCACCGGGAAGCGCTGCGGCGGCTCGACGTTGGGAACGATGCCGCACTCGTAGGGCGCCAGCTTGGCCGAGCTGGGCTTCTTCCTCGGCGCCAGCATGGCCGAGGAGACGAGCGAGAAAGCGGTGAAGGCCAAGCCCAACAGCCCCAGGATGAGGATCGGGAGGTACTGTTCCACTGTTCTCCGTTTCTACCATGTGACCCCTTCGCCAGGCACATCCGCGACGCTGGTCAGAGGGCTCGCTGGCAGACGTACGATGCCCTCGTGACGGCTTCCGACGAGACCCCCCAGCCCGGCGAGCGGAAGCGGGCCGCGAAGGTGGCGAAGGCCCCGGTCAAGAAGCAGGCGGCCAAGAAGGCGACGACCGGCGAGGCGGCGGCCAAGAAGGCGGCACCCCGCAAGCCTCGCCGGACCGCCGCCGCCGCGGCGAGACGCCGGGTGGCGGCCGAGCCCGTGCACGACGTGGTCGTGGTCGGCGCCGGACCCGCGGGGGCATCGTGCGGCTTTTGGCTGGCCGACGCCGGGTGGGACGTGGTGATCGTGGAGAAGAAGGAGTTCCCGCGGGAGAAGACCTGCGGCGACGGGCTCACGCCAAGGGGGGTGCGGCAGCTCGCTGACATGGGCCTCGAGCCCGCCCTCGCGGGTTCGCATCGCTTCAGCGGCTTGCGTGCCTACGGTTTCGGCCACTCCATTGAGATGCAATGGCCCGAGCATCCGAACTTTCCCGCCTACGGCTACACCATCACCCGCCACGACCTCGACGGCCTCGTGGCCAACCGCGCGGTCGAGGCCGGGGCGACCCTCCTGCAGGGCACCGAGGTCGTGGCACCCATCGTGGACGGCACCACGGCGACGACGCCGCTGCCGACCCTCACCGGGGTCAGCGTCAAGGGCAAGTCTGTCGACTCCGCCGCCACCATCAACGCCCGCTACGTCGTGGTGGCCGACGGCTCGAACTCCCGCTTCGGACGGATGCTCGGCACCGCGCGACGTCGTGACCTCCCTCTGGGCATGGCCCTGCGCGGCTACTACCGCTCGGAGCGCCACGACGACCCCTTCATCGAGTCGCACCTCGACATTCGCGATCCGGAGGGCAACGTGGTCCCCGGCTATGGCTGGATCTTTCCCATGGGTGACGGCACGGTGAACGTTGGTGTGGGCTTGCTCTCGACCGAGCTGCGCTGGAAGGGTTTGAACACGAGCCACCTCATGGACACCTTCGTCGGCTACGCGCCCGCGTCGTGGGGGCTCAGCCCCGAAACGAGCCTCGGGCCTCCCACCGGCGGGAAGCTGCCCATGGGTCTCTCGGTGGGGCCGCGGGCGGGCGGCAACGTCCTGATCGCCGGCGACGCCGGTGGGGCGATCAACCCCTTCAACGGCGAGGGGATCGCCTACGCCTACGAGACCGGCCGCCTCGCCGCCGCCGCCCTGGGGCGTGCGCTGACCGGAGCGGGCATGTCGGCGCTCGGCGACTACGAGCGTGAGCTGAATGCCGCCTACGGCCCGTACTACAAGGTCGCCCGGGCCTTCGTCCATCTCATTTCGCACCCCGAGGCGATGCGCCTCTGCGTCGGCCTCGGCATGCGCTCGGAGCTCCTCATGAACCAGCTGCTGCGCATCATGGCCAACCTCATGCGGCCCGACACCACCGGCCCGGCCGAGCTCGGCTACCGAGCGATGGAGCTGGTGTCTCGACTCCTCCCCGACTCCAGCGCGCTCGAGCACACCGCAGCCTGAGCGGCGCTCACGCGGGCCGACCCGCCGCGGGGAGCGTTTTCAATTTCGCTGTCGAGCTACCGCCTCGTCCGCGGACAATTCCGACGGCTCGGCGACATGTTGTCCCTTCCAGATGACACGTAGTCTCATGACCCTGCTGTTCCCGACCACCGCCCGCCGGCGGTCCACTCTGCTCGCTGCCGTTCTGCTGCTCAGCCCTCTCGTGGGCGAGGCGCCTGATCCGCCGGCCACCTCGGCCGCGGTGCCCGTTGCGCTGCGCGCCGTTGCGCTCGCGGCGACGCCCGACGGCCAGGGCTACTGGGTCGCCTCGTCCACGGGCGGTGTCTACCCCTTCGGGGAGGCGCACTCCTACGGGAACATGATGGGGCAACCACTCAACGCACCGATCGTGGGCCTGGCGGCCACGCCCTCCGGCGACGGGTACTGGCTCGTGGCTTCCGACGGGGGCGTCTTCAGCTTCGGCGACGCCGGGTTCTGGGGCTCGGCCGGCGCCCTCAAGCTCAACGCGCCAATCGTGGGATCGGCGTCCACGCCGTCTGGGCGGGGGTACTGGCTGGTCGCCGAAGACGGCGGGGTCTTCAGCTACGGCGACGCACGGTTCTTCGGATCAACTGGCTCCATCCGCCTCAACCAGCCCGTGGTGGGCATGGCAGCGACGCCTTCGGGCCAGGGGTACTGGCTCGTCGCGGCGGACGGCGGCATCTTCAGCTACGGCGACGCACAGTTCTTCGGATCGACTGGCTCCATCCGCCTCGACCAGCCCGTGGTGGGCATGGCGGCGGCCCCGGCCGGCGGCGGTTACTGGCTCGTCGCGGCGGACGGCGGCATCTTCGCCTACGGTGACGCCCCGTTCTGGGGCTCGACGGGCGGCGTTCAGCTCAATCAACCGGTCGACGGCATGGCGGCGGCGCCGTCTGGCGGAGGGTACTGGCTCGTGGCCACCGACGGCGGAGTCTTCACCTTCGGCTCGGCTTCCTTCGACGGCTCGGCCACCACGGACATCAACCCGCTCTTGGTCGACCAGCTGGCCTCGACCGGCGGCGCGCAACAGGTGATCATCGTCGACGCGCCGAGCTCCGCCAGCTCGACGGCCACGCTCACCGCCTACGAGAACGACGGCGCGGGCTGGTACGAGGTCTTCGCGCCCATGCCGGCCGGCGACGGCGTCAACGGTTGGCTCCCCGGGTCGAGCCGGACGGAGGGGGACGGCACCACACCGGAAGGCCTGTACGGCATCGGGCCGACCATGTACGGCACCGACCCCGACCCGGGCACACAGTTCGCCTACCACCAGCTCGTCTGCGGCGACTGGTGGGACGAGGACCCGGCCAGCCCGACTTACAACACCTTCCAGCACGTGCCCTGCGGGGCCACCCCGCCCTTCGGCGGCGACTCCGAGGCCCTGTGGACCGAGGGCAACGCCTATCCGTCCTTCGCCGTGATCGACTTCAACACACCCCCGGCCGGTCCCTACGGGTCGGCCATCTTCTTGCACGCCGAGACCGGCGGCCCCACCGACGGCTGCGTCTCCCTCCCCCTCTCGGACCTCGATGCCGTGCTGCGGTGGCTGAACCCGGCGCTGCAGCCCGTCATCGCGATGGGTCCCGACGCCGTCATCCGCTCCCTCTGAGTCCCTCTGAACAGACGCTCCCGCCCGGTAGCCCTCCTGCCGGGACGGACCGGGTCCGGTCAGCCAGACTCGTCGCTGACCTCGGCCGCGGCCTCCCACCCCGCCTCGACCACCCGGGCCAGCACGGCGTCGTCATGGGCCAGGCCGGGGAACATGATCTCGTAGGGACCGGGGGCCAGTGCCACGCCGCGCCGCAACATGGCGTGGAAGAAGCGGCCGTACGTGCCGTTGCCGGCGAGGACGCGGGCTCCCTCATAGTCGATGGGTGGCACGATCGGCGCCGCGTCACCGGGGGCCACGAAAAGGCCGACCAGCGGCCCCACCGCCGGCGCGGCGGCGGCCAGGCCGCCCGAGGACAACGCCGACTCGAGATCCTTGGCGAAGACGGCGGCACGAGCGGCCAGCTCCTCGTAGTCCGCCGGCTCCACCGCGCGCAGCACGGCCAGGCCCGCGGCGGTCGCGATCGGATTCCCCGACAAGGTGCCCGCCTGGTACACCGGGCCGGACGGCGCCAGCTCGGCCATGAGGTCACGTCCCCCGCCGAAAGCGCCGACCGGCAGCCCGCCGCCGATCACCTTGCCGAAGCACCAGAGGTCGGGTCTCACGCCGAAGCGTCCGGTGGCCCCGGCCGGGCCGAGGCGAAAGCCGGTGATGACCTCGTCGAAAACGAGAAGCGCCCCCGTGGCGTCGCAGGCGGCGCGCAGCCCCTCGAGGAACCCCGGCGCGGGTGCGACCAGATTCATGTTGGCCGCGACCGGCTCGACGATCACGCACGCGACGCGCTCGTCGAGGGTCGGCACGACGTTGTAGGGAACGACCTCCGTGTCGGCCACGGCGCCGGCGGAAACGCCGACCGAGCCCGGCAGGCCGAGCATGGCCACGCCGCTGCCGCCGCCGGCCAGCAAGCTATCGGAATGCCCGTGGTAGCAGCCGTCGAACTTGACCACGCGGTCGCGCCCGGTCACCCCTCGGGCGAGGCGGACCGCGCTCATGGCCGCCTCCGTCCCCGACGAGACCAGGCGCACCTGCTCACAGCCGGGCACCCGGGCGCAGATCGCTTCGGCCAGGAGGACCTCGCCCGGCGTCGGCGCGCCGAACGTCGTGCCGCGGGCGGCGGCCAGGGTGATCGCCCCGGTGACCGCCGGGTGCGCGTGGCCGAGCAGCACCGCGCCGTAGGACTGGACGAGGTCGATGTAGCGGTTTCCCTCGGCGTCCGTCACCCAGGCGCCTTGGCCCGAGAGGACGGTGTAGGGCGTGCCGCCCACCGAGGCGAAGGAGCGGACAGGCGAGTCCACCCCGCCCGGGATGGCACGCCGCGCCCGAGCGAACCACTCCGCGTTCGACGCCGCAGGCGTCTCAGCCACCGAGCGCCTCGGCCACCTCTGCCGCGAAGTAGGTGAGGATGAAGTCGGCGCCGGCCCGCTTGAGGACGGTCAGCTGCTCCAGGGCCACCGCCGGCCCGTCGATCCATCCCGCTGCCGCGGCGGCCTTGACCATCGCGAACTCGCCGCTGACGTGGTAGGCGGCGAGCGGGACGGCCACGCGGCGGCGGACGAGGGCCAACACGTCGAGAGAGGTCATGGCGGGCTTGACCATGATCATGTCGGCGCCCTCGGTCAGATCGAGGGTGATCTCCGCCAGCGCCTCGCGCCCGTTGCGCGGGTCCTGCTGGTAGGCCCGGCGGTCGCCGCCCCCGGCGATGGTGACGTCGACCGCGTCGCGGAAGGGGCCGTAGAGGGCGGACGCGTACTTGGACGCGTAGGCCAGGATGGCGACCTGATCGTGGCCGGCCCCGTCCAACGCGGCACGGATCGCGGCCACCTGCCGGTCCATCATCCCGCTCGGGGCGACCACGTCGGCCCCCGACTCGGCCTGGGCCAGCGCGACACGCTGGTACAGCTCGAGCGTCGCGTCGTTGAGCACCTCGCCCGAGGGGCCGAGCACGCCGCAGTGCCCATGGTCGGTGTACTCGTCCAGGCACAGGTCCGCCATGAGGACGAGCTCGTCGCCGACCGCGTCGCGCACGGCGCGCAGTGCGACCTGCACCACGCCCTCGGGGTCCCAGGCCGCGCTGCCCTGCGGGTCCTTCCGGGCGGGCACACCGAAGAGGATGAGCCCGGGAAGACCGAGCGAGACGAGCCGCTTGGCCTCGACCACGAGGGAGTCGACGGTGTGTTGCACCTCGCCGGGCATGGACGCGATGGGGATCGGCGCGTCGGTCCCCTCGCGCACGAACAACGGGGCCACGAGGTCGTCCACCCCGAGGCGCGTCTCGGCGACCAGGCGCCGGAGCGCAGGGGTGCGGCGCAGCCGGCGAAGCCGGCGGGTGGCGAAAGCTCCCGAATCCGGCGTGCTCACCGCGGCGTCGGCCATGGCGGCAAGCCTAGGGGCCGGCGTCATGGCCGGGGCCGAAGTGGCCGACCAGTTCGGCGACGATGCCCTCGGCGGACGACCCCCAGGCCTCGTGCACGCCCTCGAGCCCAGCGGCCCGTGCCGCCGCGGCCGTCGTGGGCCCGATGCAGACCACGTGCCCGGGCGCACGCACGGGTGCGCCCGCGGGGGTGCGCAGCGCCACGAACGCCTCGACCGTGGAGGTTGCGGCAAGCGTGAGCGCGTCCGCCGCCGCCACGCGCTCGAGCAACGCGGGGTCCGGAACCGAGAGGGGCACCGTGCGGTAGGCCTCAATACGGTCGACCCGCCACCCTTTCTCGCCCAGCCCCTCCGCGATGGTGTCGGGCGCCAGATCGGCACAAGGAAAGAGGACGCGGTCGCTGCCACCGGCCTCGAGGGCCGGGAACACCTCGACGAGCGCCCGGGCGCTGTGCTCGGCCGGCACGAGGTCGGGCTCGAGACCGGCCAGGCGCAACGCGTCGGCGGTGGTCGGGCCGACGGCGGCCACCAGCACGTGCCCGAGGGCCCGGGCGTCGCGCAGCGCGCCCATGAAGCGCGCGACCGCGTTGACGGACGTGAGCACGACCCAGCGATAGTCGCCCACCTCCGCGGCCGCGGCGCGCAACGCGTCGCCGCCGTCGGCGGCCTCGACCTGGCGCGTCAGGGGGAGCTCCAGAGCGTGTGCCCCCGCCCGCACGAGGCGATCGACGAGGCCCCGGGCGCGCGAGCCCGAGCGCGTCACGACCACCGTGCGCCCCGCCAGCGGCCCCTCGGCTCCTGCGCGCTCCGTGTCGGCACCCAGCGCGGCCACGGGGCCGACAACGATGACCGCTGGGGGGCCCAGGTCGACGCCCTCCAGGCCGGCCAGCGTGGTGCGCACCACTCGCTGGGACGGCGTCGTTCCGCGCGCAATGACGGCGACCGGCGTGTCGAGCGCCCGTCCTGCCCGCACCAACGCGGCGGCGATGGCCGCCCGCGTGGTCATGCCCATGAGGATCACCAATGTCCCGCCGACCCGTGCCAGCGCCTCCCAGTCGGGTCCGCCGGCCTCACCCCCATCGCCGGCTTCGCCGACCCGGCCCGTCACCACGGTGACCGACGAGGCCAGGCCCCGTTGGGTCACGGGGATGCCGACCGCGGCGGGGACGCCGAAGGCGGAGGTGACACCGGGGACCACCTCCCAGGGGATGCCGGCCTCGGCCAGCACCTCGATCTCCTCACCCCCCCGGCCGAAGAGGAACGGGTCGCCCCCCTTGAGGCGCACCACGACCGCCGACTCCCGCCCGTGCTCGACGAGCAGGCGGTCGATCTCGTCCTGGCGCCCGGTGCCTCCGTCCGGCGTGTCGGCATCCTTGCCGACATCGATCAACCGCGCCGTCGGGGGCACCAGGTCGAGGATGGCGCTGCTCACGAGGCGGTCGTGCAGTACGACGTCGGCCCGGCCCAGCAGTTGCGCGCCGCGGCGGGTGAGGAGCCCGGGATCACCGGGGCCGGCCCCCACCAGGTAGACGGTCACGGCGTGGCGTCCCCCGTCACCGCGTCCTGGGCGCCATCGAAGCCGTCGACGGCCGCCGCGCCCCCCTCGAGCAGTGCCCGCGCCAGCGCAGCCCCCAGCACTTCGGGGTCGTCGCCCGTGCGCGTCATGCGGATCACCGTACGCCCGTCGCCGCTGGCCACCAGGCCCGACACCCGCAGCGACGCGTCGTGACCGCGGTCCGTCGCGTCGCTGCGGTCCGTCGCCTCGGCGAACGCCCCGACGGGCACCGTGCAGCTCCCTCCGAGGGTCGCCAGCACAGCCCGCTCGGCGCGGAGGGCCCGGTGAGTCGGCCGGTGGTCGATCGCGGCGAGCAACCGGCGGGTGTCGTCGTCGGCGGCGCGGCACTGCACGGCGATGACGCCCTGCCCGGCCTGGGGCAGGACGTCGACCGGATCGAGCACGTCGCTTAGCCGGCTTTCCCAGCCGAGGCGTTCCATGGCGGCGACGGCGACCACGACGGCGGACACGCTCCCGTCCTCGCCAATCGCAACGCGGCGGCCCATGTTGCCGCGTAGCTGGGTGAAGACGAGGTCGGGACGGAGATAGGCCAGCTGCGCCCGACGCCGGGCCGAACCGGTGGCGACGAGAGCGCCCGGTGGGAGGGCGGCCAGCGTGCATCCGATCAGGCCGTCCCGAGCGTCGGCTCGCGGCAGCACCGCCCCGAGGACGAGACGGGGTGTCATCGTCGAGGGCATGTCCTTGGCCGAGTGCACGGCGGCGTCGGCCCTGCGGTCGGCCACCGCCGCCTCCACTTCGGTCACGAAGACGCCCTGGCCGCCGATCTGGTCCAGGGGGACCGACGCATCCTGGTCACCCGCGTGCGGACGACGATCGGCTCCACCTCGAGCCCGGGGTGGGCCCGGCGCAGGAAGGCGGAGACCATGTCGGTCTGGCGCAGGGCGAGCGGCGAGCCGCGGGTGGCCAGGCGGATGGTTGCCATGGCCCGACTATCCCATGGTCGCGTCGACCCCCACGACCCCGATTACAGGTCGAAGAGGATCCGCAGCGCCTCGACGAGGCGCTCGCCGCGGGGCGTGCCGGCCGTCTCCTTCAAGAGCATCGTGGGCTCGTGCAGCATCTTGGAGAGGGCGGCCTTGGTCGCCGCGTCCACCTGGTCCCACTCCTCCTCGCTCAGGTCGGCCAGCTGGGCCCGGCGCCGCTCGAGCTCGGCCTCGCGGAGGGACTCCAGGCGGGCCCGCAGCGACGAGATGATGGGCGCGGCGCCACGCTGGCGGCTGGCGGTGCGGAAGCGCTCCACCTCGGTCGCGACGATGGCGCGGGCGGCCACGGATTCCTTCTCGCGGTCACCGAGGGCCCGGGCCACCGACGCGCTCAATCGGTCCATGTCGAGCAGCGTGACGCCGGCCAGCGCGGCCACCGCCGGGTCGACATTGCGCGGGACCCCGAGGTCGATCACGAGCAAGGGGCCGGTCACTCCAGCGAAATCCTCCGCGTACAACACGTGGGACTCTGCGGCTACCGCACTCAAGACGACGTCGGCGTCGGCGAGCTCCGCCGAGATGCTCTCGAACGGAGCCGCCCGCATCCCGAACGGACCGCCGGCGGCGTCCCCCATCAGATCGCGCGCCCGCGCCGCCGAGCGGTTGACGACGACCACACGCTGCGGGGCGTGGTCGGGCGGGATGTCCGTCAGGGCCCGGCACACACCGAGGCCCATCTCGCCGGCGCCGACCACCACCACACGGGCGCCGCGCAGCCCCGTGAGGTCTTCGCCGCGGGCAACGGTCACCGCGGCATGGGCGAAGGATGTGGTCCCTTTGGAGATGGCGGTCTCGGTCCGGACCCGCTTGCCCGTCTGCAAGGCGTGCCGGAAGAGCGCCGAGAGGACCGGGCCGCACGTCCCCTCCTCCTGGGCCCGCTCGAAGGCTCGGCGGACCTGTCCCACCACCTCGGTCTCGCCGGTCACCATCGACTCGAGCCCCGACGTCACCGAGAACACGTGCGAGGTCACGTCGTCGTCGAAGCGGATGATCGCGTGGGCCGACAGCTCCTCGACGGACCGGCCCGACTGCTCGGAGAGGACGTTGTAGATCTCCGCCACGGCGTCGTGGAAACGGTCGACCACCGCGTAGACCTCGGTGCGCAGGCACGTCGAGAGCACCACCGTCTCCTCGACGTTGCGGCAGTGACGCAGCGCGCCGAGCATCTTGTGCAGGTCGGCGTCGGCGATGGCGGTGGCTTCGAGCAGCGGCAGCGGGGCCTGCGTGTGCTGGAGCCCTACGACGACGACGGACACTCGGTTCCCTCCTGGGTCGGCGCACAATTGTGCCGGTCCCGTCCCACAGCCTGCCAGTCGCGGCGGGTGAGCCGTTCGCCGTGGGTCGTCAAGCCAGGTCCGAACCCCGGGAGAGCCCGACCGAGCGAATGACCGCACCCCCTTCGCTGCCGGCCTCCGCCGCGTCGGGGCGCCCGAACGCGTCCTGCCGGGCCCGGTAGAAGCCGAGGACCTGCAACTCGATGGAAAGGTCGACGTAGCGCAGATGGACCGTGGGCGGCACGTCGAGGACTCGTGGCGCGAAATTGAGCAGGGAGGTCACGCCGGCGCGGACCAGGAGATCGGCCACCCCCTGGGCAGCCCACCCCGGCGTCGTGATCACGCCGATGTCCGGGCGCTCGATGGCGCGCAGCCTGGCGATCTCGTCCATGTGACGGACCTTCATGCCGCGGATCTCCTCGCCCACCACGGTTGGGTCGACGTCAAACAGGGCCGTGACCTGGCAGCCCCGCGAGGCGAACCCGGCCGAGTTGGTCAGCGCACGGCCCAGGTTGCCGATGCCCACGATGGCCACCGACCAATTCTCGTCCACGCCGAGCGCCCGGTCGATCTGGGCGATCAAGAACTCCGCGTCGTAGCCCGAACCCCGGGTGCCGAAGGACCCCAGCAACGACAGGTCCTTGCGCACCTTCGCCGCGTTGACCCGGGCCAGCTCGGCCAGGTGCTCCGAGGAGACCGTCTGGGCGCCGGTTCGCACGAGCTCGGCGAGGATGCGCTGGTACACCGGCAGACGGAGCACGGTGGCCTCGGGGATCCGCTTGGGCGGCGCGGTCGCGGACGATCTCGCCAACTCGGGTCGGTCGTCGCTCATCGCAGCGGATGGTACCGATGAGGCTGCCCGCGGCACCAAACCGCCCTCGGTCACCAGGCCAGGACGAGGAGCTCCCCCGCGACGACGTTGAGCCAGTGCGCCGCCGATGCCTCGCCGGCCACGATGGCCAGATGCCCGTTGGCGTCGGCGATGAGGCCGAACTCCCCCTGCTTCAGTTGGCCGAAAGCTTCGACGCAGCGCAGCTGCACGCCGTCGGGGACCAGCGAATGCGGCAGCCCGTCGAGATACTCACGCCCTGACTCGATGCGGGCGGCCAACTCGATGCTCCCGAGCGTGGGCAACCCCGCCACCCGCGCGTCGGCGACGGTCGCCGCCAGTTGGAGGTTGCCGAAATGGTCGACCCAGGTCACCTCGGCCCGCAAGCAGGTCCGGCCGTCGTGCAATCGTCCCTGCTCGACGACGCCACCGAGCAGTCGCACCAACGACGCCGGTTCGATCGGTTCCCCCAACTGCTCGAGAGTCGCCGCGCCACTGCACAACGCGGCCGCCACCGGCGCGAACAGGTCCCGCCCGTCGAACGTGGAGCCGCGATCGGGGGGCACCGGATCGCGGGCGAGCTCGACCACACGGGTGATCGGCGCCTCGCCGGCCGCCTCGGCGGCCGCCACCAACAGCCCGTTGTCGGGCCCCACGAAGTACAGGGTGCTGCCGGCCGGGACCCGCACCTCGATGCACAGGCCCCGGCGGGCCGTGCCGACTCCGGGGTCGACCACGCCGAGCACGACGCCGACGCCTGCGCCGCCGACGACGCCGACGCCACTGCCAGTGCCAGTACCGAGGTGGGGTACCGCCCGCACCAGGGTGTGGCTCCCGGCCCGCACGTCGAAAGGAGGTATGTGGTGTGTGAGGTCGATGACCGTGGTACCGGGGGCACGTGCTGCGATCACGGCGTGGACGACGCCGACGAACTCGTCCTCTGTGCCGAAGTCGGAGAGGAAGAAGACGGTGGGCACGGGTTCGCTCGCCATGGGTCGGTCCTCAGCGCTGCAGGTTGCGCGACCGCTCGGTTGCGGCCGCCACCGCCTCCATGAAGGCCGAGCGCACCGCTCTCGCCTCCAGGGTCCGGATACCCGCCGCGGTGGTGCCCGCGGGCGAGGTCACCATGGCTCGCAGCTCCTCAGGCTCGCGTCCGGTCTCCTTCAAGAGGGCGGCCGAGCCGAACATCGTCTCGACGACGAGGGTGTGGCTCACCTCGCGTGGCAGTCCCATCTGCACTCCCGCTTCCATGAGCGCCTCGGCCACGAGGAAGAACCACGCCGGACCCGATCCCGAGACCCCGGTGACCGCATCGAGCAGCCGCTCGGGTAGGCGGACGACCGTCCCCACCGAGGACAGGACGTCTTCGGCCCACGCCAGGTCCTTCGACGTGGCGAACGAGCCACCCGAGATCGCCGTCATCCCCGCCCCGACCAGTGCCGGCGTGTTCGGCATCGCGTGGACCACCACGGGCTCGCCGCCCAGGGCAGCCTCGAGGCGCACGGAGGGCACGCCGGCCACGATGGACACCAGCCGGGCGACCCCGGTCACCCCCAAGGCGCGGCACGCCCCCTCCGCCGCGTCGGCCTTCACGGCCAGGACCGCGCCCACGATGCGCTCGCCCCCGTCCCCCAACAGCCCGGGCTCGGGCGCCGCAACGGTGCACAGACCCGGGTACGCCGCGGCCAGTTCGTCACGCCGTTCCGTGACCGGCTCTACGACGGTGACGTCGCCGACGCCGGCCCAGCCCGAGCGCAGAAGTCCACCCAGGAGAGCGCCTCCCATCTTCCCTCCGCCGACGATGAGCAGGCTCGACACCCGCGCGACGATACCGACCCCGGCGCGAGGCTGCCGACGGAGAAAGGACCGGCCGGCGGGCCCGTCAGCGCCGCGGCCGTCGGCGATACGTCGAGGGATGAGCCAGCGTCATGGCGGTCGGGAAGTGCTCGTCGGTGTAGAGCACCGACGAGCCGGCGATGCGATCGAGCTCGTCGTCGTCGACCAGCCGCGCCGGCACCCGGCCCACCAGGTACACGGCATCCTCGGGGCCGAGCGCGAACCACATGCCAAAGAGGTGGGCGTTGCGGCGCAGCAGATAGGCGTAGACGTCGGCGTGGTTGGTCTCGGGCGCCGGCATGAACTGGGCCTCGAAGTGCAGCGTGCGCTGCTTGAGGGTGAACCAGACCGTGATGAAGTCCTTCTCCTCGCCCTTGAAGCGGAGGTACCAGCGGTACGACGCCGTGCGGTCGGTCACATCCTGGCGCTCGGCGGCCACCAGGAGACCGCCGGCGGCCAGCTCACGCTCGGCCCAGGCATCGATGCAGGCCACGGCGGCGGCCATCTCCTCTTCCTCGGGGAGGTCGACAACGGGCACGGCGTGCGGTCGGGGCCGGAGCGGGCTCAGCCACACTCGACGAGCCGGCTCGAGGCCAGTTCGTCGTGCAGATCCACCAGCGTCCGGGCGGCGGCGCGCCAGGTGTAGTGGCGGGCCCGCAGCACCGAGGCGGTGGAGAGGCGCTCGGCCGCCAGCGGCTCGGCGAAGACCCGGCGCACCGCGGCGGCATAGGCGGCGGGGCCGGGAGCCTCGACGAGGAACCCGGTGCGGCCGTGGTCAACCAGCGTTGTCAGCCCACCCACGGCCGACGCCACGACCGGCGTCCCGCAGGCGGCCGCCTCGAGCGCCACGAGCCCGAAGGACTCCGAGCGGCTCGGGACGAGGCACACGTCGGCGGCCCGGTAGTACGACGACAGCAGCTCGTGGGGCTGCGGCTCGATGAAGTGGACGTGATCGCGCACACCCCGCCCGTCGGCCACGTCGTAGAGCCGCTGCAGGGCCTTCTCTCCGTGGGGCCCGCTGGGGCCGCCCACCACCACGATCCGGTAGGGCTCGCCGCCGCCCTCGAGCAGCTCGGCCAGCGTCTCGATCGCCACGTCGGCGCACTTGAGCGGTTGGATCCGTCCGACGAAGAGCAACAGCCGTCCGTCGAGGGGCAAGCCGAGGGCGCGCCGGGCCTGGGGCCGGTGGCCGGGGCCGAAGAACGCGTGGTCCACGCCGGGGGGCACGATCCGGATGCGCGACGGCTCGCCGCCGTAGAGCGACGCGATCTGGTCGGCCTCGACGGTGCACGACGCGAGGACGGCGTCGGAACAACCGATGATGGTCGCCTCTGCCTCGGCCCGCCGGTGCGGCATGTCGGCCTCTACTTCCTCGGGCATCGACTCGGCCTTCACGCGGTCGAGTGTGTGGAACGTGGCCACCAGCGGAAGATTCAGCTCGTGCTTGATCACGTGGCCCGACAGCCCGGAGAGCCAGTAGTTGGCGTGGACGGACGTGTAGGGCAGGTCGCCGCCCGCGTCGCCGCCGGACGTCGGCGCGGCGGCCATACGCTCGAGCACCCGGGCGGTGAACTCGTCGACAAGGGCGGGGAGCGACTCCTTGGGCAGCGCCTCGGCCGGGCCCGCCGGGACGTGATGGACGCGCAGGCCGGGCTCGACGTCGACCACCGCTGGGAGGTGGTCCGACCAGGCCCGCGTGAACACGTCGCAGGTGACGCCGGAGCGGGCCAGGGCGGCGGTCAGCTCGCGGACGTAGACGTTCATCCCGCCGCCGTCACCCGTTCCGGGCTGGGCCAATGGCGAGGTGTGCAGCGAAAGGACGGCGAGCCGGCGCATGGCGGTCAGGAGCCTACCGGTGCCGGCAAGCTCTCCCCGGCATCGAGTGTCGGGGGCTCGAGCAATGGCTCAGGCGGTGGCGACGCGGCCCGCCGGGCCCGGCGGGTCCGTCACGACGGGCGGAGCGGCCACGGCGTCGACGCCGCCCTTCTCGCCGTGCTCGTCCTCGTGCTCGCGGCGAAAGGAGAGATAGATCCGCACGAGGGCTTGCTTCTGCTCCTCGCTGATGGTCTGGTCGGCCAGGATGGCCCGGGTGAGGTCGGGTGGGCCGACGGGCGCCTCGAGGATGCCAGCCTGTACGTACAGCGTTTCGGCGGAGATGGCCAACGCTTTGGCGATCTGCTGGAGGATCTCGGCCGAGGGCCGCCGCAGGCCACGCTCGATCTGGCTCAAGTACGGGTTGGAGATCCCCGCCAGCTCCGACAGGCGCCGCAACGAGAGCCGGGCCGATCCACGCTGTTCACGGATGAAGGAGCCGAGGTCGTGCCAGCGGTCTTTCGGATCGGTGCTCACTTCTGCAAGCGTACCGCCGGTGCACGGTTCCGGGGGACCCCGGGCGTGCCCCCCCACCACGCCGGCCGCCCTGCGTGCACAGCGGTTGGATCCGGGTTGGGATCGCGTCCCCTTCGGGTATGGTCCAGCACGCACCACCACGACGACCACACGAGGAGACCGCAATGGCCGAGTACACCCTCCCCGATCTGCCCTACGACTATGCCGCGCTGGAACCCTACGTGGCGGCCCAGATCATGGAGCTGCACCACGACAAGCACCACGCCGCCTACGTGGCGGGTGCCAACCAGACGCTCGAAAAGCTAGAAGGCGCCCGCGACAAGGACGACTTCGGCGCGATCGTCGGGCTGGAGAAGGCGCTCGCGTTCCACGTCTCGGGCCACGTGCTGCACTCCATCTTCTGGAAGAACCAGAGCCCCGACGGCGGCGACAAGCCGGACGGCGCGTTGGCCTCGGCCATCGACGAGAACTTCGGCTCCTTCGACAAATTCAAAGCGCAGATGACCCAGGCGACGTCGACCATCCAGGGCTCGGGTTGGGGTGCGCTGGCGTACGAGCCGCTCGCCGGCCGGCTGACCGTCGAGCAGGTCTACGACCACCAGAGCAACGTCGGGCAGGGGTCGGTCCCGCTCCTGGTCTTCGACGCCTGGGAGCACGCCTACTACTTGCAGTACAAGAACGTGAAGGCCGACTTCTTCAACGCGCTGTGGAACGTCGTCCATTGGTCCGACGTGGCGGCGCGCCTCGACGCGGCCAAGCGGTCGAAGATCGCCGGCTGACGGCAGGGGCGCCTCTGCCGGCCTCGTCGGGGTGACCTACCCCGGCGTGAGGTGCTGCTCGCACACCCGACGGGTGGGGTCGCGCTCGAGATCGGCGTCGAGCAGGGGCGCACCACAGGTTTCGCACTGTCCGTACGTCCCGTCGCTCAAGCGCTCCAGGGCCCGGTCGACGCCGTCGAGGACAGCCGCCGAGCGGGCCAGTTCGGACTCGTAGCGCTCCTCCACGAAGGGGCAGGGTAGCGCCAGGTCCGGCCCACCGGGCGAACCAGCGAACCCGTCGCCCTTTCCCTCCTGGGTGGGCGGCGGTTTAGGGGTTGCGCTCCGGGGGCAGAAGTAGCGCAACCGGTATGCGAACGCCCACTTTTCCGAGGGCGCGGGGGGACCCGTGACGGCGCGCGTCGACCGGTCGCGCCCGGTGACGTGCGTTTCGCGGCGCTTCCCGCCGGCGGCGGCGTCGGTCGGGCGGGCCCGCCGGTTCCTGCTCGAGGCGCTGCCCGCGGGTGGCGGTGACGGTGCGGATGAGCTGGTGCTCATGCTCTCGGAGCTGGCCACGAACGCGGTGCGGCACGCGGCAACCGAGTTCGAGGTCTCGGTCGTCACCGATCCCGACCAGCGGCTCGTTCGGGTCGAAGTCGGTGACGGCGCCGGTGGGTATCCCGCGCCGCAGGAGCCCGTCGCCGACGCGCCGCGCGGACGCGGCCTCCACATCGTGCAGACCCTGGCGGACGCGTGGGGCGTCGAAATACGCCGTGACCGTCCGGGCAAGACGGTGTGGTTCTCGAGGCTGTTGCCCGGCGACCACGCTCCGGTGGGCGAGGGTCGGGTGCGCAGCGCGGGTTCCGGCCGCACGGCCACCCGTTCGGCGTTCGGGCGCAACGATCCGCTCCCCGAGGCCGTCACGGCCGCCGCGGCAAGGCCTGCGCTCGAGACCTCGTTGCCCGTCCCGGGCGTCCGCGCCGTGCTCGACGGCTTGCAAGATGCCATCGTCGCCACCGACGAGCGGGGCGAGATCCGTTATGCCAACGTCGCCGCGGAGGCCCTTCTGGGCTGGCCCCACGGGAGCCTCATCGGCCGCTCCGGGCTCGACCTGGTGCCCGACTCATTACGCGGCGAGGGACTCGAGCAGGGATTCGCTGCGCTCTTCCACAACGAGGCCGAGGCTCTCGTCGGCCGGCGCCTATCCGCCGTCATCAAGCGCGCCGACGGCTCCCCCGTCCACACCGACCTAGTGCTCAGCATGTTCGACCACCCACTTGCCGGCAGGGTGGTGGTGGGCATCTTTCGTTCCCGCGACGACAAGAAGCTGCAGCGTTGGTCGAAACTGACGACCGAGTTGACCGAGATCCTGGCCGAGGCGCCGATCGACGACCCTCCGGCGGAGCGGCTGCTCTCGACCCTGGGCCGCCGCCTCGATTGGGACGTGACCACCCTCTGGGCCCTCACGGCCAACGGGCAGCTGATCTGCCGCCACGTCTGGACGCGCACGTCGACCATTGCACCCGAGTTCGCGCACGAAAAGGCTGCCGACCCGACGAGTGGAAGCGAGGGACTGCCGCGCTGGGTCATCGAGCACGGCGAACCACTGTGGGTGCCCGACCTCATGAGGGACCGGCGCTTCATGACCGACGCCCTGGTGAGGGACGGGCTGCAGAGTGCCTATGCGTTCCCGATTCGTTACCGGGGGAACTGCGTCGGGATCGTCAAGATGCTGAGCCGGCACCAGCGCGAACGCGATCCGTCCGTGGTGGAGCTCATGGAAGCCGTCAGTGGCCACCTCGGCGAGTTGCTGCATGCATCGGCCCAGGCGGCCGAGCGCGAGCACCTCGTCGACGAGCTTCTCGAGGCCCGGCGTCGGAACGAGTTCCTGCTGCTGGCGACGCAGGTGCTGTCCGAAGTCACCGACTACCGCGAGATGCTGGAGCGCCTCGCCCAGATCTCCGTCCCCGTCCTGGCGGACCTTTGCCTGATCGACATCGAGGACGAGGACGGCCTGATGCGCCGGATGGCGGCCTGGCACGCGGACCCGACGAAGCGGTCGCTCACTTCGGAGCTGCGCAACCGGTATTCGCCCGACCCGGCCGGTACCCATCCGACGATCGAGGTCCTGCGCACCGGCCGTTCCAAGTGGAGCGCGGAGATGGACGACGACTTCCTCAGGACCACCAGCCGGGATGACCGGCACTACGCCATCCTCAAGGCGCTGGGCTTCACCTCGTACATGACCGTGCCGCTCCGCCTGCCCGACCAACGGGTTCTGGGAACGGTGTCCCTCGTCTCGGCTGGGTCGGGACGCCGGTTCTCCGAGAAGGATCTCGGCCTCGCCGAGCAGCTGGCGGAGCAGGTCAGCTCCGTCGTCATCGGAGCCCGCGCCTACGACCGCGAGCGCAAGATCTCCCACGAGCTCCAGCGTCACCTGCTGCCCGACGCCATCCCCTCCATCAGCGGGTGGGACGTCGCCGCTCGCTACCTGCCGGCGGCCGTCGGCGTCGAAGTCGGCGGCGATTGGTACGACGTGGTGCCCATCGACGAGCATCTCGTGGCGCTCGTCGTCGGGGACGTGGAAGGCCACGACCTCGGCGCGGCCAGGATCATGAGCCGACTGCGCCACATGCTGGGCCTCCTCGTCTCAGAGGAACGAGCCCCGGGGAAGGCGCTGGAGCGGCTCAACCGGGTCTCGCTGTCGGGGATGACCCAGCGACTGACGACGGTGCTCGTCGGCGTGCTCGACACGTCGACCGGAGAGGTCTCCTTCGCGTCAGCCGGGCACCCGTCGCCGGTGTTGATCGAGTCCGGCCAGGCCCTCGAGGTGCCGGTCCCCCCAGGACTCCCGCTCGGCATCCAGCTCTGCACCTACAAGGACCGCGACTTCCGCCTGGACAAGGGGTGCCTCGTGATGTTCACCGACGGGCTGGTCGAGCGCAGGGGTGTCCCCATCGACGAGCGCCTCGCGCAACTGGAGTCCTCGCTGCGGGCCTCGTCCACCACCGCACCGGGCCAGGTGGCGGACTTCGTCATCGAAGCCATGACGTCGAACCACCGCCGGTCCGACGACATCGTCGTGCTCACAGCCTGCCGGCAGGAGCCCGGCTCCGCTCCGCACTGAGCCGCCAGACGCCGCGGTCGCCTCGGCGCCCAGCCGGTCGCCGTGGTCCCGCCTGGTACCGCCGGTCGCCCGCGCTTTCGTAAGGTGACGGCGTGACAACGGAGGCCGCCGTCGCGCCGCTGGTCGGGGCCCACGCTCCGGTGCCCTGCCTCGACGGCGTGGACCGGCCCTACCGCGACCTCGACTGTGCCGCCTCGACACCGGCCCTCCAGGCGGTGGCCGACCGAGTCAACGACTTCTTGCCCTGGTACTCGAGCGTGCACCGCGGGGCGGGCTACAAGTCACGCCGTGCCACCGCGGAGTACGAGGCGGCCCGCGACGCGGTGCACCACTTCGCCGGCCGGCCCGCCGGAGGTGACGACGTGGTTGTCCTCGTGCGCAACACCACCGAGGCCATCAACCACTTGGCCTACCGGCTCCGGCTCGACCCCGACGACGTGGTGGCCACCACCGTGGTCGAGCACCACGCCAACCTGCTCCCCTGGGCCCGCGTCGCGGCGCGGCGCTGGGTGGAGTGTGGCACCGACGGCGCCTTCGGCACCGACGATGTCGTCCGCGTGCTCGACGACGGGCGACGACCGGCCCTGCTGGCGCTGACCGGAGCCTCGAACGTCACGGGCTGGTTGCCACCGGTCGAGGAGATCTGCACGGCGGCGCACGAGCGCGGCATCCCGGTTCTGCTCGACGCGGCGCAGCTCGCCCCGCACCGTCCGCTCCCGGCCGGCCCGGACTTCGTCGCCTTTAGCGGTCACAAGCTCTACGCACCCTTCGGCGCCGGGGCACTGATCGCCCCGAGGCACACTTTCGAGACCGGCGACCCGTTCCTCGCGGGCGGCGGCGCGGTCGATCTGGTCGACCTCGACGAGGTGATCTGGACGGAGCCACCCGAACGCGAGGAGGCCGGCTCACCCAACGTCGTCGGGGCGGTCGCCTTCGGCACGGCGATGGACGAACTGGCGCGGATCGGGTGGGACACCGTCTGCGCCCACGAGGCCGCCCTCTCTGCTCGGCTCCACGACGGACTGCGGGCGATCGACGGCATCCGCGTCCTCGGACCGCGCGCGAGCGACGACGGACCCGATCGGGACGGACTCGCCGTCGCGACGTTCACGGTCGAGGGGATGCACCACGCGCTGGTGGCGGCACGCTTGAGCGCCGAGTTCGGAGTCGGCGTTCGGCACGGGTGCTTCTGCGCACACCCCTATCTCCTCCGGCTTCTCGGCGTCGACAAAGAGGGCGTGGCCCGGGCACGCGACGCGGTGCGCCGAGGCAACCGCGGCGCGATCCCCGGCGCCGTCAGGGCCAGTTGCGGCCTCGGCACCTCGAACGACGACGTCGACGCGCTGCTCGACGCGCTGCGCGTGCTCGCGGCCGGGGAACCCGCACCGGCGCCCTACGTACAGGACGCCGTGACGGGTGACTTCTGGCCCGAGGGCGAGGCCAGCGGGTGGCGCGCCGCGGACCGTCCGGCCGGTGCCGCCTGCGCCCGTGGCTGAGCGAAGCGTGCGATCCCGCCGCGCGCTCCCGCTCGGCCTGCTGGCCCTGCTGCCCGCCCTCGTGGCCTGCTCGATGCCGGTCGACAGCGCCTCGGCCCACGACGTGGCCTGGGTGACGAAGGGCGCCTCGGTGACGCTGCCCGGCATGGACGTCACGCCGGTGAACGTGAACCGGCGCGAGGTCGGCCCTCCCGTGGCCGTCGGCAGCCTGCCTTCTGCGCTGGCGTACGCGCCCGGTGGGTCGGGTCTGCTCGTCGTGACCCAAGGCGACGACCAGCTGCACGAGATCGACGCCGCCACCCATGAGGTGGTGCGGAGCGCGGGAGTAGGCGTCGAGCCCGACGCCGTGGCAGTGGCGCCCGGCGGGTCCCGCGGCAGGGGCATTGCACTGGTGGCGAACCTCGATTCGAACACCGTCACCCCGGTGGATCTCGGGACATGGCGGGCCGGCCGGCCGGTGCCGGTCGGCACCGAGCCGGTGGCGCTCGCGGTCTTTGTGGGGCCATCCGGAGCCGCGACCGCCTTCGTCGCCGACTTCGGGAGCGACGCGGTCACGCCGATCGACGTGTCGACGATGCAGGCGGCAGCCGCCATCCCGGTGGGTCCGGGGCCACAGGCGATCGCGGTGGCAGCGGGGCAGGTCCTGGTGGGCAACTTCACCAACCACACGCTCACGCCCATCAATGCGACGACCCTACGGCCGGGGGGTTCGGTCTTCCTGCCGCTCAACCCCACCGGCATCGCGGTGGCGCCCACGGGGACCACCGCCTACGTGTGCGGCGGGACAGCCGTCGTGCCGGTCACGACGCCGGGGCTGGTGGTCGGGGCACCCATCGCCCTGCCCGATGTCGCCCAGGGGATCGCACTCACCGCCGACGGCGCGACGGCGTGGGTGACGCTCCAGGCAGGCTCGCTCGTCTCGGTGGCGCTGGCGACCGGCAAGGTCGGCACCCCCATCCGACTCGGCGGGCACCCGTCCGCCATCGTGATCGGCCCGGGTTGAGCCGGGCCAGGTAGGGCCGGTGTTACCCGAGCTCGGCCGGGATCACGCTGACGCTCAGCACCTCGCCGCCGCGCAGCACCCGCAGACGCACGGCGTGCCCGATCTTGTCGGAGACCAGCGCGCGCTGGAGGTCTCCGGCGTCCTCGGTCAGGACGTCGTCCACGGCGAGGATGGTGTCCGTCGGCCGCAGGCCGGCGCGCTCTGCCGGGCTTCCCGGGGCGATCTCCACCACGCCCACGGCGCGCCGCTGTCCGAACTCCTCGGCGCGTCGGGGCGACAGTGGGCGGCCGCCGCCCACGACACCGAGGTAGGCGCGCCGGACCCGCCCGTCACGGATCAGCGTGGCGACGAGCTCGAGCGTGGTGCCGTTGACCGGGACGGCGAGACCGAGCCCGACGCCGGCCAACGCGGTGTTGACGCCCACGAGCCTCGCCCGGGAGTCGACCAGGGCGCCGCCGGAGTTTCCCGGGTTGAGGGCGGCGTCGGTCTGGATCACGTTCTCGACGAGCCGGCCCCCCGAGGGCAGCGAGCGGCCGAGTGCGCTCACGACGCCCGCGGTGACGGAGCCGGCGAAGCCGTGGGGATTCCCGACCGCGACGACGAGCTGGCCGACCCGGAGCCGGTCGGCGTCACCGAGGTCGACCTGCACCAAGTCGGTGGCGCCCGCGCGCAGCACGGCGAGGTCGGAGAGCGGGTCGCGACCCACGACGTCGAAGTCCACCTCTCTGCCGTCGGGGAAGGTCGCCCGGCCCCGTTCGGCTCCGGCCACCACGTGCGCCGACGTCAGCACGTAGCCGTCGGCGGTGAGCACGACGCCGCTGCCAGCACCCGGGCGACCCCGAGAGGTGACACTCAGGGCGGCGACCGACGGCACGACACGTTCGGCCACCGTGATCACCGTCGTGGAGTACGCGTCGAGCGCGTCGGTGTCGGCGGCTGCGTCCGTGTGGCTGTCGGTGTTCACGAGGACACCGGTCATATGAGGGTCGGCCCCCCGCTTCGGACCTGTTCGACGCCGGTGAGCGCCTCTCGTAGCTCATCGAGCCACTCGCGCTCGTGGCGGCCCACCAACTTGACGCACCACGACAAGGCTTCGCTGCGGCTACGCGCCACGCCGGCATCGATCAGCGTGTCGAGCACGGCCCGCTCACGGAAGCGCAGGCGCGACATGACGGGGGTGCTCTGGGTCGTGAACAGTGTCGTGGCGCCGCGGCTGGTCACTCCCCACGACACCTTGCGTCCGAAGCGCGACTCGGCTTCAGCGGCGATCGCCATCCGCTCGACGCGCGAGGACTCCCGGAAGGCGTCAGCCTCCCCCGACGGCGGGAGGACGCCCGTGCAGAGGATCTCCTCGTCGTCCCACTCCACGACCGGATCGCCCTCGAACCAGCCCTCGGGCACCTTGTCGGTGAAGTATGCGGTTATCTGATTTGGCATAGTTACGAGATTACAACATTACAAACCGACCGAGGCGCGGCATGGGAGCGACCGCGGAGCTGGCCGCTCACGACCTGGTCAGATGCTGTAGACGGCCCGGGCCCGGAAACGGAGCGGACGCTCGGCCAACTCCTCGAGATAGTGGGCGCACCATCCCGCCACCCGTGCCACGGCGAAGATCGCGCGCCCGGTGTCGGGGGGCATCCCCGTGCCCCAGCTCAGTGCGGCCAAGGCGAGGTCGCAGTTGGCCAAGGGGACGTCGTGCGCGGCCGCCAGCGAAATGACCTCGCGCACGATGGAGCGCCGCTCCTCCGTGAGCAACGGCTCGGCGAGCGCCTGCAGCACGCTGAAGCGCGGGTCGCCGCTCGTGTACACCGCATGGCCGAAGCCGGGCAGCCGCCCCTGCTGGCGCAGGGCGTCGTTGAGGGCGCGCGCCACCCCGTCGCGCTCCGCGGCCACCAGGAGCTCGAAGGCCTGCTGGCTGGCCCCGCCGTGCAACGGACCGGCGAGGGTCGCCAACCCCGCCGCCAACGCGTCGTAGAGGTCGGCGCGCACCGAGGCCGCGACACGCACGGCCATGGTCGAGGTGGCGAGCTCGTGGTCCGCCAGGAGGACGAGGGCGGCGTTGACGGCGGCGGCCGGCACCATGGCCGTCGAGGGCGTGAGGCGGGCGGCGAGCCGCATCGCCACGGAGGTGCCGGCGACCTCGCCGGGCGGGGCGTCCCCGATGGCCCCGGTGAGCGCAGCGGCGCAGCGGCGGGCGGCGCGGGTGACGGCGTCGGGCCGCAGATCGGACCGGAGGGCGTCGGTCGCCCCGCACATGACGAGGGCCCAGCGCATGCGGTCGAGCGTGTCGGCGAGCGGACAGGGGCCGAGGTCGGGGGCGGACCAGTCACCGGCTCCGGTTTGCCAGAGGAGCTCGGCCACCTCCTCGAAGCTCGAGCCGGCCGCCAGATCCGTGGCGAGGCGCCCGCGGTAGATGGGGCCGAGCCGCTGGTCGAGCTGGGTGACACCGGTGGTGATGGTGGCGAGCCGGGTGGCCGTCTGGCGCCCGCCCCGGCTGCGCGCCGCCAGCCCCTCGATGTCGGCCAGGTCGAAGAGGCTGCCGCGCCGCGTCGGGTCACGGTGGGATTCGAGCAGGCCGCGGCTCACGTAGGCGTAGAGGGTGGGGGGCTTGACCCCCAGCCGGCGTGCCGCCTCCTCGGTGGTGAGCATCCGGTCCACTCCGAGAGTTTACATTGACTTGATCAACGTTTACAGGAGCACGGAATCGGCGTCATAGTTGGAAGTAATGGAAACCATCGTGCGCGATCTCATGACCTCCCCTGCCGTGACGTGCGGCGCCGACGACAGCCTGGCGGCGGCCGCACGGACGATGCGACAGGCCGACACCGGCTCGGTCGTGGTGACCGACGAGGGCAAGGTCGTCGGCATCCTGACCGAGCGAGACCTGCTGCGGGCGACCGCGGGAGCGGGTGAGCCCGACCGGGAGCCGGTACGCCTGTGGATGACGGCGCGACCCGACGTGCTCGGGCCTGACGAGCGCGTGGACGCGGCCTGGGCGAGCCTGACCTCGCACCACTACCGCCACCTCCCGGTCGTCGAAGGGGATCATTGCGTTGGCGTCGTCTCGCTGCGTGACCTGATGGGCGTGGCCCGCATACGGCCGGCGGCCGAGACGAGCGGGGACGTTCCGGCCGGCCTCGAGGGCGTGGTGGTGGCCGAGACGACCATCGGCGACGTCCGCGGGCAGGAGGGCTTCTTCCACTACCGGCAGTACTCGGCCGTCGACCTCGCTGAGACACGCTCGCTCGAGGACGTCTGGCACCTGTTGTTCCGAGGCAACCTGCCCGCGGCGGCGGACTCGGCGACCTTCGCCGGGGAGGTCCGCCGCCGGCGCGCTATGCCCCCCGGCCTCAGCACGCTGCTGCCTGCGCTCTCTCGGCGGGGAGCGCCGCTCGACGTGTTGCGCACCGCGGTGTCGGTGCTCGGGGCCGAGCTCGGCTGGCGCCCCACGCACGACATCGGTGCGGAGGAGCTGGCCGACCAGGCCGTCGGCCTGTGCGCGGTGGTGCCGACGATCCTGGCGGCGGCGCATCGCCTGCGTCAGGGGAACGAGCCCATCGAGCCTCGCGACGACCTGGGCTGCGCGGCCAACTACCTGTTCATGTTGACCGGCGTCGAGCCGAGCCCGCAGCACGCCCGCGCCGTCGAGCAGTACATGATCCTGACCATCGACCACGGCTTCAACGCATCGACCTTCACTGCGCGCGTGGTCACGTCGACCGGCGCCGACCTCGCTGCGGCCATCGTGGCCGCGGTCGGCGCATTGTCCGGACCACTGCACGGAGGGGCGCCAAGCCGTGCACTCGACATGCTCGACGCCATCGGGACGGCGGACCGGGCCGAGGCTTACATCCGCCACGCGGTCGAAGACGGCGAGCGGATCATGGGCTTCGGCCACCGCGTCTACAAGACCGATGACCCGAGGTCGCTGCTCCTGCGCTCGGTCACCGAGCGACTGGGCGGGCCGCTGGTGGAATTCTCCCAGTCGGTCGAACGCACCACGGTCGACGTCCTCGCCGAACTGAAGCCCGGCCGTCAGCTCTACACCAACGTCGAGTTCTACGCCGGCGTGCTCATGCACTCCTGCGGCATCCCACGCGAGATGTTCACCCCGACGTTCGCCACCGGGCGCACCATCGGATGGTGCACCCACGTCATGGAGCAGGCCGCGCACAATCGCCTCATCCGCCCCGCGGCACGCTACGTGGGGCCGCCCCCGCCCCAGCCGGTGCCGCCCGCGACGGTTTGAACCCAGCCCGGGACCGACCCGCCTGGCCCCGCCTCGGCAAAACCCGACTAATCTGGTCAGGGTTCGTCGATTCACGGAAAAGGAGCAGGTCGTGGGCGTCAGCGTCACCATCCAGAGCGCCACGCGCCAGGTACGGACGCTCTTCTCGTTCCCCGATCCAGTGAACGAGGTCTCCTCTCGGCTGGTCGCCGCCGGGGTCGTGGCGATGTGCGTGTCGACGATCGCCTTGGACATCCAGTGGGCCACCATCGTGATCGCCTACGGCTTCGTGACCCGCGTGCTCACCGGACCGACGCTCAGCCCGCTGGGCCTCCTGGTGACGCGGGTCGTCACCCCCCGGTTGGGGCTGCGGGAACGCCCGGTGCCAGGACCGCCCAAGCGCTTCGCCCAGGGGATGGGTGTCGCCTTCTCGGTCAGCGCCCTCGTGCTCAGCGGCCTGGGCTATTGGACCGCCGCCGAGGTCATGCTGGCCCTGCTGGCGAGCGCGGCCTTCTTGGAGTCGGCCTTCGGGCTGTGCCTCGGGTGCAAGGTGTTCGCCGTCCTCATCCATGCCGGGGTCGTGCCCGACGAGGTCTGCGAGCGCTGCCAGAACATCTGGGCCGCGCCGCCCGGCGCGGCCGCCTGAGCGGTCCGGCTCAGCTGTCGTAGATGAGGACGCCGCGAATGTTCTTTCCGTCGCGCATGTCCTGGTAGCCCTGGTTGATGTCGCCGAGCTTGTAGGTGCTCGTGATCATGGAGTCGAGATCGAGCTGGCCGTCTCGGTAGAGCTTGAGCAGCTTGGGGATGTCGGAGTGGATATTGGCCGATCCGAAGATGCTGCCCACGACCTGCTTCTCGAGAATGGTCAGGTACATGAGGTTCATCGTCACGTCCCTCTCAGCCATGGGATGAATATTGGTGACGACGACCCGACCGCGCTTGGCGGTGAGGCCCAGGATTGACTCCATCATCGCCCCGGAGCCGACGCCCATGGCGCAGATCACCTTGTCGCACATGTGGCCCCAGGTTTCCTGGCCGATGAGCGCAAGCGCCTCGTCGACGGACGGAGCCACGTGGGTCGCCCCGAAGGTGGGGGCCAAGGTGCGCTTGAGCTCGACGGGGTCGATGGCGAAGATCATCTCGGCGCCGGCCAAGCGCGCACCTTGAATGGCAGAGGCGCCGATGCCGCCGACACCGATCACCGCGACGTTGTCACCCGGCCGCACCTCGGCGGCATAGACGGCCGAGCCCCAGCCCGTGGTCACACCGCATCCCACCAAGCAGGCTTTGTCGAGCGGGATATCCGGGAGGATCTTGACGCACGACGCCTGGTTCACGACGCTGTAGGGCGCGAACGTGCCGAGGCAGACCATGGTGGCGACGTCCTCCCCGCGTGCGTGATGGCGCAGCGTGCCGTCCATCTGGCGCCCGCTCATGAGCGTGGCGCCGACGTCGCACAGATTTGAGTGCCCGGTGGCACACGAAGGGCACTTCCCGCAGGCGGGGACGAAGCCGAGGACCACATGGTCCCCGGGCACCAGTCCCGTCACGCCCGGGCCTACCTCCTCGACGACCCCGGCGCCCTCGTGGCCGCCGATGATGGGGAGCGCGACCGGCATGTCGCCCGTGACGAGGTGTTCGTCGGAGTGGCACATGCCCGACGCGGCGAGCCGGATGAGGACCTCGCCCTCTTTGGGTGGATCGAGCTCAATCGGCTCGACGCTCCAGTCGGCGTGGCGCTCCCACAGGACGGCGGCTTCGGTCTCCATCTTCCCTCCCCGGACTGGCGCGGCAGCGGCGTCACCACGCTACAGGGGCCATCTCCACTGCGCCGGACCTGGAGGCGGTCGGCGGTCCGCCGTACGCTCGGAGCGGTGGGACCGCTCGACATCGCACCCGGTGACGCGAGCGCCGACGACGTCCGTGCGCTGGTGCAACGGCACCTGGACTTCGCCGGGGCCCACACGCCCGCCGAGTTCGTGTTCGCTCTCGAGGCCGATGCGCTGGCGAACGACCCTGGCGTCACGCTCTTGTGCGGGCGGCGTGACGGCGGCCTGCTGGCGATCGGTGCAATGCGCGAGTTGGACCCTGAGCACGGCGAGCTGAAGTCGATGCACACCGCGGCAGAGGCCCGGGGCCAGGGTGTCGCCAAGGCCATGCTGGCGCAATTCCTGGCGCTGGCCCACCAGCGCGGCTACCGGCGGGTGAGCCTCGAGACGGGCCGCTCGGAGGCGTTCGCTCCGGCCCGCGCCCTCTACGCGTCGGCCGGCTTCGACGAGTGCGGACCGTTCGGGGACTACCCCGACGACGGGCAGAGCTGCTTCATGACCATGGCGCTGGACTGATTCCGTATCGAGGTGGCGACACCTCTACCTGCTCACCCGGCCCGAACGGACTCTTCGAGTGCGGCACGACCTTCGGGCCTGAACGGCGCCGCGTACTCGTCGCCGCTCCAACGCCCGGTCGACGAGGCGAAGGTCCGTGCCTGTCCTGCGGTGCGGTGAAGAGCGGGGCCCAGCACCGATCGGCCCTGCGGCAGGGCGAGCAAGGGTCCCATCGCCAGCGCAAGCCCGCTGAGTGCGAAGACCTCCTGCAAGAACCATGTCGGCAGCGAAACGAGGAAGGGGTTGTCGGAGCTGGTCCAGGTGACCAGCGCGCACACGACGAGACCCAGCCACAAGAGGACGTTCCACCGTGACCGTTGACGCCGCCGGACGGCGCCGACGAGAGCCGCACAGAGCGCCACCACGAGGAAGAGAGGCGGCACAACGGCTCTGGCGCGACCGACGCCCGAGATCACGCCCTCGAAGTACCCGTCGAAGCAGAACACGAACAGCAAAGCCGTCACCCATGCGACGAGCGAGGCTCTGATCTTGCCGCGGGCCACGTCAACGAGGACGAGCGTCACCACGAGCGCCATGAAGTAGTACGCGAAGAGGTTCTGTTCGAAGATGAGACGCAACGACAGCGAGGCGGCGGCGAGCGCCATCATCGCCGTTGGCGAAGGGGCGACGGGGCCGAGTCGGCGCGTGACCCACCACGCCAGCGCCAGGGCCAGGGCAACCGGAAGCACCCGGGACCCGAGGACCACAACAAGTCCGCTATGGCCGAGCTCCCACAGGGCCGTTCCGCCGAGCGAGGGGTTGTCCCCCGAGCCCACGGTGACGGCGCGGCAGGGCACTCCCCGAACTGCTCACGGTCGACGGCAGGATGACGAGCGCCGCCGTCACCAAGGCAGACCCGACGAATCGGCCCCGGTACGCCCTTGGCGCCAGCATCAGGAGGGGTGCCGCGACCAAAAGGGCGAACTGCTGGGAGAGCAGGGCCAGAGCGATCAAGACGCCCGCGGCCGCCCATCGGCTCCGCAACGCGCAGGCCATGGCCGCAAGAACGATCCCGAGGGCAACCAGGTCCTGCGGATGGAAATACGGCGAGACGCAGATCCACACCAAGGGGAGGCAGGCCAGCACGATCAGCGTCGCCGGCTCCCACCCGCAACGACCCCTCCCCGATGCGCGCAGCCACGCCACGACCCCGGCCATGAGGATCAACCAGCCGGTGAACCCGATCCACAGCGTCGGCTCCAGGGCCCCGGCGCTCAGGGCCCAGTGATGGATGGCGGCGACCGCCGTGCCGCAGCCATGGCCCATGGCGGACTGCGTCGGAAACGGCACGGAACGACCGATCCCGGCCAGCGCAGCCACCACGCCCGAAACGAAGGGGTAGACGGGCGCGACGAGCGGCTCGTGAGGCACCGTGACCGAAGGGAACGCGCAGGCGAGCCGCCCGTGGGCGATGGCCCAGGTGGAGTACGCCGATTCGGCCGCGTCGATGCGTCCAGGACCCCCGGTCAGCGTGGCGAGCCCGACGAACAGCGCCGTCGCGATAGCCCACCCGAGCATGCACCACCCCGGCACGAGTGGCTTGTCGAGCCATATCCTGATGGTCGGCTTCTCGTCGACACGTTGGGATGGTGGGGGAACAGGTGAGAATGGCCTCGCCGATTCCGCTACTGGCGTCCTGGAGCGACCGCGCGTCGACACTGCAATTTGGTTCGGATGCCTTGGCGGTCCGGTTGAGTGATGGCGAGACCGCTCTCTCGCGTCTGACCGACCCGTCCTCCCCAGCACCAAGGGGCCGGGGATTGAGGAAGTTCGATCAGCCCGAAGACACGGTAGTCGGAACCTGTCCCGTGGTCGTTGTGGTGGGGGGCAGCGTTGAGCTCGTCGCCAGCGTGGGGGAGGCCTGACCCGTAGCCGTCGTCGAGGTCGTCGACGACGGAGGGACCGTCGGTGTTGTCGCCGGGGACGGAGGGACCGTCGGTGTTGTCGCCGGGGCGACGCCGGTGTCGGGCGAGACGCATCCCGCCGGCGGGCCGGTCGGACCGGTTTCACCTGGCATCAGCACGGTTCCGGCGCAGCCGAAGTCCGAGAACGTCGCCTCGCTTGTGCTCGTTGAACCATCGGTGAAGTGAGCCACCGACCGCGTTTGGCGGATGTATCCCGAAGCGTCTATCGAGACCTGCACCGTCGTGTCGGTGTATCCCTGTTCCTGCAGGATCGCAGCGGCCGCCGTGATCGCTTTCGCCTGCTCCGCATTGATCCCGGGAACGTTGGCGCCCTGTGCCGGATCGATCGCAATTTCGTAGACGGTCACGGGGACCCCGTCGACGGTGCCGGTTCCTGTTTGGTCCGCTCCGGTGATCATGCTCTGGTCAAGATCGAGATAGCCCGTTGGACTGGCGAGGCCGCCCATGGCCAGTGCTCCCTGGCGCTGGCCCAGTGTGCCTTCCACCAGACCGGCGAACCCGGACAAGGACGCCCCCGGGCCATCGTCGGTGGAACCCGGAGCCAGGCCATAGTCAGCTCCCCCTGTCTCCCAGACGGTGGTGCCGTTGTCACGCAACGTGATCTTTCCCAGCCCACTCACGTTGGAGACCGCCACCATCGTGAAGGGATCCGTGTCGATGATCCCAGAACCGGTGACGGTGACGCTCGGCGAACTCGTCGGTGCGGCATTGCAGACGACCGCCGTTGGGGGAGCAACGTCGCTCGCCGTGTTGCCATTCACCGTGCTGACGACCTGACAGGACGAGGCGGTCGTGGTCGTCGTCGTGGTCACGGTGGAAGTGGTGACAGGGTCGAACTCGTAGGTCACGGCGAAGCTGCCCGAGCTCGTCGTCGCGCTCAGGGCGGAGAGCACCTGCCGTTCGGCCAGCCCTTTTCCGAGATGCGGCCGCGTGTTCTGATCGTGGTTGGCCGCCTCCGACGAGTGCGGGCTCGATGAGAGGGCGAAGGCCACCGGTACCGAAAGCGCGCCGACGCACGCCACACAGGCCGCCACGACCCAGACCTGGCGCTTCCTGGCCGTCCGGGACTTGGCCCCCGGTGGATCGTCGTCAAGCCACAGGCCCTGCTGTCCTTCGTGTTCGATCACGAGTGTCTCCCCTTAACCGGTTAACCGGTCGTAGTGGTCGTCGTGCTCGTCGACTGCGTCCCTACGGTCGTGGTCGGCACAGCGGTGGGCGCGACGCCGGTATCGGCGCTCACACAATCGGTGGGTGGGACTGAAGAACCGCCCTGACCAGGCATCAGAAGGGTTCCCGCGGACCCGAAGTCCGAGAACTGCGCACTGAGGACGACGGTCCCGCCGTCGGCAAACGTCACGGTCGACACGGACTCGCGGATGAACCCGGACGCATCAATCGAAACCAGGTCGCGGATCGTGGTCTCACCCTGCCCGGCCAGCACACCCAGGGCGGTGTTGATCGTGTTCTGCTCCTCACTGGTGAGGCCCGGGGCCGTCGCAAGGGAGCTCGCGTCAACGGCCAGCTCGTACTGAGTGACGGCCACCCCGTCGACCGTCGCCGATCCCACGCCAGCGGCACCCGTCACCGCCGGCTGCTCGAGATCGAGAAAACCGGTCGGGCTGGCCATGCCCATCATTGCGACGGCGCCCTCTCGCTGACCCAGTGTTCCTTCAGTCAAACCGGCGAAAGCGGAAAGCGCCTGACCCCCGTTGTCGTTCGCCGCAGGCGTGAGTCCGTTGTCGGTGTTGGACACCTCCCAGACCATCGTGGGGTCGACTCGTACTCCGACCTGCAGCCCGCCGGCCCCGTTCGATGTGATGTCAGCCGATGCCGCCATGGCCATCGGGTTGGTGTCGATGGTGCCGGCACCCTGTACGACGTTGTCTTCTGTGGTCGGGGTCCCGCAGGAACCGGCCGGGGGACTGCAACTCGGCCCCGCTGCTGCCGCGTTCTGGTAGGGCGTCTCGCTCAGCTGATAAGTGAAGGAGAAGCTCCCGGATTCGGTGGTGGCGCTCAGGGCAGCGAGGACCGAGCGCTTTGGCCAGGCCGTCGCCCAGAGTGATGTGATGGGAGGTTCGCCCGGACGCAGACACCGGAGCAGGTCCGGAATTCCACCAAGAGCCCGACGGGGAGGCCGATGAGCACGAAACAGGCGACCGCGCCGATCACGATGCCCATTCGACGACGGCGCACGTGACTCCCGGAGGATCTGGTCCCCTCGTCGATCCAGAGATCGCTGTCGTCCTGAGGGTGGGTTGCGCCCCGAGCTGACGTCCCCTCGTCAGTCATGGCACGACCCCCTTTACCGGCAATCAGCGGGCGATGGCGCCCGACCCGAGTCAGGCGTGGGTTGTCGGCCAATCGTACCGGAGGTACGAACAGCGGTCCAGGGTCGGACGACGGATCCGTAAAACCAGTAACGAGGTCCCTGACCTGGGAAAGGTCGACCGCTCCGTCCCGGACGAGGCCCGCCTGGCCGGCCGACTCGAGCAAGACCCTCGCCGTCGGCGTCGCCTTGGCCCTTGTCTCCCCGAAGCTGCTCTCGAGCACCTCGGCCAAGTGCGTGACATCGCCCAGGCTCTCGCCCGAGTAGGTCTCGAGCACGCGGTAGAAGAGCGGCACGGCCATGCACGCCTCGGCGCATGCTCGCGAGCTCTCCTGGACCTGTGCAGACAGAGAGCGGTGCCCCCGGTCGGTGAGGACCACCTCGCCGGATCGGCCCGTCACCAGTCCGAAGAGCCGGGCGTTTGCCAACCGACTCAGAAATGCCCCATTGCGGACACCGCTGTAGGAAAGGGTCGAGGCCAACGTCTCGGCGTCAGTACGGCCGCCCGACCGGGCCACCGCCCGGGCCAGTTCCAACGACGCCTCCAGGCCGTACACCACCGAGCGGTACCTCGAGCGCGCCTGGCGTGCGTCTCGCTTCCCCGGCAACCTGGCCATCGACCACCCTCCCCCGTGTTGGAGTCGGCGCCTTCAGTCTCCCAGCTCAGCGGGTCCCCGTCGCCCCACAGCGGTTGAGGCCAACCCCTAGTCTCTGGCCATGCGCACGACGGTGTGGCGGCTGGGGTCCTGAGACCCCCATGACGTCCACCGAACAGGCCGAAGACCCGCGACCTGTGACGTCGACGCTGACCCCCGAATCGTCCGAGCAGCTCAGCGAGCTCTTTGGCCGCGTGGTGGAGTCGGTTCGGTCGGTCCTGTACGCCGACGAACGGACGATTCAACTCGCCGTCGGCTGTCTCCTCGCTCAGGGCCACCTGCTCGTCGAGGACCTCCCGGGCTTGGGGAAGACGACCCTGGCCAAGGCTCTGGCCCGCTCACTCGGTCTGGGCTTCCATCGGGTGCAGTTCACCGCTGATCTGTTGCCGGCGGATGTGACCGGCGCGATGGTCCTGGACCGGACCCTCAGTGAACCAACGTTCCGCCCCGGGCCGATCTTCACCAACGTGCTGATGGCCGACGAACTGAACAGGGCCTCGGCCCGCTCGCAGTCAGCGCTCCTCGAGGCGATGGAGGAGCGCCAAGTCACGGCCGACGGCAGGACCATGGCACTCCCTCGACCCTTCATGGTCCTGGCCACCCAGAATCCGTTCGACGCAGCGGGAACGTCACCGCTCCCCCACGGGCAGCGGGACAGATTCCTTCTCCGACTTTCGCTGGGCTACCCCAGCCGGAGGCAGGAGGATCATCTGCTGGCGCGCTCGGATCCGTCCTCCCCCGTCGACGCGCTGCCCCCGGCGCTGAGGCGGGCAGAGCTGGAAAACTTGTTGAGCGCGGTGGTGAGCGTGCACGTCTCGGCGGCGGCGCGGGGGTACATCCTCGACATCGTCGCCGCGAGCCGCACTCATCCCGCGGTGGCGGTGGGCGCGTCGCCCCGAGCCGCGATGGCGCTTCGGCGGGCTTCCTCTGCCCTTGCGTTGGCTGCCGGCCGACACTTCGTCGTTCCAGCCGATGTCCAGCGAGCCGTCGAACCGGCGCTTGGCCACCGCCTTCTCCTCGAAGCGGGCAGCGAGCGCTCGGGTACGGGTGTCCAAGAGGTTGTCAACGATCTGGTCCATACGGTCTCGATTCCGGGGCCCGAAGCTTTGGCCGACGCACAAGCCGGCAGCTGAGCCATGGTCCGCGAGCACTTCGCGCGGAGTCGTTCCCCCTCCGCCGACGGGCTCTCACCCCGTGGAGGCGTGACGATCGCTTCGTTACGACCCACCCTGCGGGGAGCGGTCGCCGGCGCCATCGCGATCGCGCTCCTCGTGGCCGAGATCGCGACCGGGCGCTCGGCCTTGTTCGTCTTCGTCCTGGCGGTCGGGCTTCCTTTTGTCATCGCACCGGTTCTGGTGCTCGAGCGTGGGCGTCGGGCGAGCGTGGCCCAGGTCCAGGTGATGCTCACGCCACCGCTGGTCCCCACCGGCGATTCGTGCGAACTCAGCCTTCATCTGACGAATACGGGCGAGGTGACGCTTCCACCGCTGGGGCTCGAACGACCCTCCGACCATTGGGACGAGGCCGCTTCGGCGGCCCCGCGCGCGATCACCCCACCGAGGCCCCCCGCGCTGGCGGTCGATATCGGAAGGCTGATCCGCTGGGACCCAGTCGGAACGCGACGACATGCGTCATCGGTTGTTCCGATCCCGACGAGACGGCGTGGTGTCTTCAAGATCGGTCCTTTGCGACTCTGGGTGCACGACCCTTTCGGGTTGTTCGCCATGACCGTTGCCACGGCGGCGCCGGTGACCCTGGTCGTTCACCCTTCGGCCGCGGCGAGCACGCTGCCGCCACCCGTTCGCCGAGGTTCTCGCGGGAGTGCACCGGCCGGTCACCACCCTGCGGCGGCCCACGCCGACGATCCGGCCGGCGAGTGGAACGGGTTACGGCCCTACGAACAGGGGGACCGTCTGCACCTGCTCTCGTGGCAGGCCGAGGCTCGGTATCGGCTCCTTCTCGTCCATGATTTCCGGCCGGACACCGAGGACCTGGTCGCCGTGGTTCTCGACGACCGGGCGGGCGTTCACCTGCGTCGGACCTTCGAACAGGCGCTGTCCATGCTGTACGGGCTGGTGACGGATGCCGCCCGGCGTGGCAGCGACTTCGAGGTCGCCACTTTCTCCGGACGCAGAGTCACGGGTTCGGCCACGCCCGAGGGGATGGTCGAACTGCTGACCTTTCTGGCTCGCACCCAACCTCGCCGGGTCTCCGGCGGCGCCATGCCACCCGATCCAGCACCCCGCGGGGGGTCCTTCGTGGTCACGACGCAGACCGCCCTGCCCACCCTTCCTCACGTGGCCGGGGATCCCACCGTGGTCGTCGTCGAGTGACAGCGTCGCTCCGGCGTCTCGGACCTGAACTCGGTCTGCTCTGCGCGTCTGTGATCGCGGCTGCCTCGGTCGGCCGTCTGTTCGCGGATGGCGCTTGGGGGCATGCGCTGGGTCCCCTCGTGGCCACAGCCTCCGTGGGCTCGGCCGTGCCGTCCCTGATGGCCTTCCGGCGGATTCCGACGCCGATCCGCGCGGTCAGCGGCACGATCGCCATGATGCTGGTGAGCCTGTGGACGACGGCTCCCGGGTCGACCACGTTTGGCCTGCCCACCGCGCGCACCTGGCGCGTCCTAGAGGTGCAGCTGCGGTCAGCCCGACCTGTTCTCGGCCGATTTGTCATACCCCTTCGCCCACTGCCCGGGGTCGTCCTCCTCGCAGTCTTGACCGCCGGAGCCGTGGCAGTGCTGGCATCGGTCCTCCTCCACTGCAGCGACGATGCCGATCGGCTGTACCCGGGACTTGCGCTGCTTTGCCCCTTCGGGCTCTTGGCCTTCGTGTGCACCCGAACCGTTTCGAGTTCCCTGGCCGTCCCGGTGGTCCTGTTCGTCGCTGCCGGCGCCTTCACGTTGACAACCACTCCAGCGGAACCCGTCCGGGACCCCGCCAGCGCCGGCTCACACCGTCTGTCGACTGCCGCCGTGCTGACGATCTCCATCATGGCGTGCGTCACCGTGCTGGCGCTCGTCGTGGGCCCGATCTCCGGAGGCGCGGGTTCCCCCGGGGCTGGAGCCACCGCGATCGTGCCACCAACTGCATTGTCGCTGACGTCCAATCTGGTGGCGCTCGAGGTGAACGATGCCAACGTGGTGCTGTTCCGGGCGCACAGCCCTTACCGCACCTACTGGCAGGTGGCTGTGTTGAATGTGCTCCGTAGTGGCGTGTGGGTTCCTGATCCAGGCACACTGGACGCTGCACGAGGCGCCCCGCAGAACGGGTTGCTGACGCAGCCGCCGCTGGTCTCGAAGTTCCCGGGGACTCCGACCTTTGCGTCCAACGTCCGCATCGAGGACCTCTCGAGCCGGCTCCTTCCGGTACCACCGTCAACGTATGCGCTTTCCGGAACGACGGCCACGATCACCGGATCGGGTGCGGTGTCGTCATTCCCCACGACGCCCGGCCAGCAGTATCTGACCACCTCGGCGGTTCCGACCACTGACCCCGGAGCCGACGCGGGCAACGGCTCCGTCTCGACATATCCACAAGCGTTGGTGCGTGCCGAAACGGCGCTTCCCGCACTTCCGGCGAACATCGAGCTCCTCTCCCGGGCAGCGACGGTCGGGGCACAGACCCCTCTGGGCCAAGCTGAAGCGCTGGTGAACTGGTTCCGGTCAGGCCGGTTCAAATACACCCTGACGCCGCCGCCCACGGCGCCGGGTGACGACCCTCTGGTCAGCTTCTTGACTCAGACGCGATCGGGCACCTGTGAGCAGTTTGCGGGCGCATTCACGGTGCTCGCGCGGACACTGGGCCTGCCGACGAGGCTGGTTGTCGGGTTCACGGCCGGTCGATACAGCGGTCCGAACGAGGTCACCGTGACGGGTGCGGACGCTCACGCGTGGCCGCAGGTGTACCTGGGACCGACCGCCGGTTGGGTCTCATTCGAACCAACTCCCCAACAGCCTTCGGGTGAGGTTGCGCCGGAAGGCGTGGTCGGACCGACTGGCGTCGAAACGATCGTGCCGCCACCAACGTTGTCTCCGTCGCCGACGTCGCCGTCGTTACCCGCGACTCTTCCGACGACGGTACCGACCTCGGTCAGCCAAGCCACCGGATCAGCGGCAGCAGCACCTTCGAGTTCCGGGCCAGAGGGACTCGCGTGGGCAGTCATCTCGGTCGCCGGCTTGCTGCTCGTGGTGCTCGCAGTCATCGGGTTGCTTCGGCGGCGTAAATGGTCGCCCGCCGGTCGTACCCCGAGCGAACTCTCCCTCCTCGCACAAGCCGAGGTCGACAGAGCGCTCCGCCGGGCTGGAGTCGAGCGCCCTCCGTGGCAACCAATGGGACCGTACATGGAGCAGGTCATCGAACGGGTGGCCGATCGGGGCGACTCACTGACGGTCCGGCCCGGCCCCGATGACCTCGGTTCGCTGCTGGCCAACGGCGTCCTTGTTGCCCGCTCCGCAGACCGCGCGCTCTTCGACCCTCTCCCTCTGAGCCCGGCGACCAGCCGCATGGCGTACGACGCTGCCCGAAAGATGAAGCGGGGCCTCAGGCACCAAGAGCTGCGGTGGATCTTGGTCGAACACGCGCCGACGCGGCCCGCGAACGTGAATCGGCGGTGAGTCGTGGCCCCACAACGCGAGTGGTGGGCCAGCCGGATCTCGACCCAGCACCCTGGATTACGAGGCAAGGTCCTCTCGTCCACCGAATTCTGCCCGATCGATTGGGCAGACACTGACCCACCCCGCAAGCAATTTCTTCAGAGAGTCATTGGCATCGGACGCCAGACCGATCTGATCGCTTATCGCCCGTTGATCGGTGGCCTCGAACTCCTGAATACCCCGGGCCGGGGTTGGGGTCCGAGAAGACAGATCGCGTGGTGTTAGCTTTGTTTGCCCACGCAACCCGATCATTCGTAAATTTGTTGAGGGTCAGGGCGTGTGCGGGAGGCCAACACTTCCGCTGAAGGAGAGGAGCTGCGAATCAGCCGATGTCTGAACCCTCTCGATCCGTGCGGGAGGACCGCGCTGAACGGCTCGATCGTGCCAGAGACCACCTTCGCAAGGTGGACCCAGTGATCGGACGACTTATCGAGCACCGCCCAGATTTCGATCCGAGCGGGTGGCTCAATGAGCTTCCCCCGATGAACCTGTTCGGGTCGCTTGTGTTCCAGGTCACAGGTCAGCAACTCTCCGTGGCCGCGACCCGACGGACCATCGACCGTTTGCGGTCCCTTTTTGGGGGCCACCTACCCTCACCCCAGGGGTTCTTGGCTTTGGAACCAGGAGATCTCCGAGCTGCGGGCCTTTCGTGGCGCAAGGTCCAGACTCTCAGAGATCTGGCAGAACGTTTCTCGGATGGTCGACTGAATGTTGAGTCTCTCGTGGAATTGCCCGACGACGACTTCATAAGGGAACTGACCGCTGTTCCGGGGATCGGACCGTGGACCGCGCAAGGCGCCTTGCTCATCGCGCTCAAACGAGACGACGTCGTCCTGCCAGGAGACTTGGCATTACGGAAGGCGATACGTGCCGCCTACCGCCTCGATCACCTGCCCAGCCAGGACGAGGTCCTCCAGATCGCCGAGAAATGGCGACCGTTCCGCAGCCTCGCCACGTCTTATCTCTTTGCGGCCGCGCTCGAACCGGGAGACGCGCCGAACACGGTGAAATGAGCCAGCCTGTCAAAGCGCAGCTCGAAAGGGGACGAGACTTCGAGCTGTCCGGTCAAATCCGCGCGATCTCACGAAGGGCGTCGGCATCGAAGTGCACGCTGAGGGCCGCCAAGTTCTCTTCGAGATGACGCTGGGACGAGGTGCCAGGGATGAGCAACATGTTCGGCGAGAGGGCGAGTTCCCATGCGAGGCACGCCTGAATCGGGGTGCACTCGAGTCGGGCTGCAACTCTTGCCAGCTGCCGGTTCGCCAAGACAGATGCCGAACCGAAGCCGAGGGGTCCGAACGGCACGAACGCGATACCTCGACGCGTGCATTCCTCGAGTACGGGTGCCGACGAGCGGTCGGCTGGGTGGAATTGGTTCTGGACACAAGCGACCTCACCAAGGTCTAGGGCGCGCCGCAAGTGAGCCAGCGAAGCGTTGCTGAGGCCGACGGCCCCGATGAGCCCTTCATCACGAGCCGCGATCATGGTCTCGACCTGGTCGTCGAACAGGGCATCCGGTGGCGATGCCCGCATGAGCCGGAGGTTGATGATCGGAAGCCTGTCGACGCGCAGTGAGCTCAGGTTGTCTTCTATGCCGCGGCGTAGCTCGGCTGGTTGGTCGTAGGGAAAGATCTCGCCGTTGGTACCTCGCCTCGCGCCGACCTTGCTCACCAACACCAGGTCGGCCGGGTATGGATCGAGCGCCTGGCGAATGAGCTCGTTGACCACGGCGGGTCCGTAGTACTGGGCCGTGTCGATGTGGTCGACACCCTTGTCGACGGCATCCCTCAACAAGGCAATGGCTGCATTCGTGTCGGCGGGCGATCCAAAGACATTCGGTCCCGCCAACCGCATCGCCCCAAAGCCAATCGGCGAAACCGAATACGCCCCCAAAGATCGTCTGGCGAACACGGGCACTGGCCGCCCGGAACCCTGCTCTTCCGGCACGATGAGCCCGTTAGCCGTACGCCGGCAAAATCGCTCCGCTGATCGGCGTCGCCTCGTCGCTTACGAGAAAGGCGATGATCTCGGCGATCGCTTCGGGGGCGATCGCTCGTGTCAGCATCTCTTCGGGAAGAGCCGCCCTGGTCTTTGCCGTGTCAATGAGCTCGGGCGCCACGCTATTCACTCGTATTCCCGATGGGCGGAGCTCTCGATCGAGAAGGCGCGTCAAGTGGACCAAGGCAGCCTTACTCGCGGCGTACGCAGCCATGCCGTACGCCGGCTCGATTCCGGGCCGCGCCGAGACGTGCACGATCGTTCCGGAGCTCTGACGCTGCATGTGCGGAGCCACCGCTTGGCTCAGCCAAAAAGCTGTCCCCAGATTGACGTCGATCATCGTGTGCAACAGGTCGAGGCTGGTGTCGGCGGCGGTTCCGGGCTGAAAGACGCCAATGGTGTTCACCAACGCATCTGGGACACCCACATCCTTGGCAATGCGATCTAACAAGGGACGCGCCACTTCTGGATCGGTCGCATCGGCGACCTCCCGCCGGATGCCCTCCGGTAGCTCCTCGAGACTGACTGCGCTCCGATCGACCGCGACGACCACGAACCCTCTCGCTGCGAGGGTCCGAGCGGCCGCGCCACCGAGCTCTCCCCCTCCGCCGACCACGACAGCCACGGGATCGCTCATACCGAAGCTGCGTTCTCAGAGACGGGCGTCGCGTCGATACAGCTGCGGTACTCGGCAATCAAACCATCCCTTGTCCGGAACACATTGCGACAGGGGAAGGTGACGACTTCCTTGCCATCGAGCCAGGTGGAGTACACATCGAACCCTGCGATGACCGTGGACTGGTCGCTCCACACGTTCAGGACCTCGTGCCGAATGCCGGCGGTCGAAACCACAAAACCGTTGACGGCGGCAACGAACTCGACCTTTCTCGGCCGGGCACGGCGTTGCCCGGACGTAATTGAACGTCGTTCGTGACGAAGATCGAAAAGGCCGTCGCATCTCTCGACTCGAACCCGGCGAAGACTCGGCGGATGCGGATGCGGTCGGCCTTACTTTGATCGCTCATGGCTTGCTCCCTAGCGCCGCAGGGTCGATCACGGTGCCGTAGGCCATGGTACCGGCAATCAATTTGCGTTGGCAAGCAAAATTTGGCATAAAGTGAAGACCGGGGGGTCGAGGAGCACGGAGGGAAAGGGGTCCCGGAATAGGGCATTCCGCGGTGTTTGCGTTTGCTTCGTGCGTCACGTTGGGTTGGTGGTGAGTTGCGACCTGTGTCGGAGTGACGTCGGCTGAACCGTTCTCCACCACCGAGGAGATGCTGTGGCTGCCACCATGCGGATCGTCAACGTCCTCCCCTTGCACCTTGATGCCGACTCGATGCGCGGTGTAGGCCTCACTGCGGGCGAGTACAGAGTGCTCGCAACTCTCTCAGAGGCTCCCCATCGGCAGCGTCGGATGACCGATCTGGTCAACGGCGCTGGACTGTCAGCGAGCCGGACCACGAGATTGGTGGATGATTTGCCGTCACGCGGCCTGGTGAAATCGATGGGACTCCCACTGTTGCTTCAAAGAGCAAGTTAATCTGACCCAATGCCGAAGGCCGAACCACTTTCGTCGGCAGAGGAAGCCCTGTGGCGGGCTGTGATGCGCATCGTCAAGGTGCTCCCTCGGCACCTCGACGCTGATCTGCTCCACGGTGCTGGTGTGAGCGCCAGCGAATACACCACCATTATGCAGCTGTCCGAGGCGCCTAACCGCGAGCTCAGGATGAGCGACCTGGCTGCCGCGACCGGTCTGTCGGCGAGCCGAATGACCCGCCTGGTCGACGATCTTCAATCGCGTTCACTGGTGACAAAGGTCGCGAGCTCAACTGATGCTCGAGGCAACGTGGCCAGATTGACACCCCGGGGAATGGCGAAACTACGGGCGGCCTGGCCCGTGCACTTGGCGAGCGTCCGTGAGCGGTTCTTTGATCACATGGACCAGACTTCAGTTCAGATAGTCGCCAACGCGATGTGCTCCGTGGCCGATCGGCTCGAGGAGAGCTAGCCGGGACGCGCACACCACAACGGCGGAGCGACTGTCCCTTCTGAGGTCGGCTGACTACCGGTTGGCGAGCCGCTGAGGGTTCGCCCTCGCTCGTCCGGTACGTCATTGAGAAGAGATAACTGCCTCGACTTCTTCCTCGGGATCGACAAAGGGCATTCCGTCGACCTCGACGGTCACGGTTTCGAGACCGCCTGTGAACCGGGAGGATGGATCGACGTCGTCGGCTACCGGAAGGCCATTGGTATAGCCGCAGGTGATTCCCGCCCCGGTGAGCGAAAACCGTCCGGGGGTGAATCGCTTGATAACCCTCTCATCAACCACTGCCCCATCTGCCACCAGACGGGCTCGCCCGCGGTGTTCGCCCGTCTTTGCGAATTCGAAGATCCATTCGTGCCGACCTGGCTCGACGGAGATATCCCCGGACAATCGATCGGGTTCTGTTGCCGCCCTGTTGTGCACGTAGTGCAGTCGGCCGTTTCGTACATAGAGGCACCACCCGCCCAGTCGTGAGCCCTGCGAGAGCAGCACTCCACTCGCCCCCCGATCGGCAAGGTTCACTCGGGCCACCACTCGGTGTGTTCGATTCTTGACATTGACTGCGATGAGCTCAGGAACCTGAGCCGCGTCCGGGTAGTAGACGTAGCGTTGCCGATCGCGCACGCTGAGCTTTCGCTCCCCGACGAGAGCCGGAAGCGGTCGCGGGTCTAGCGGAAGTACTTGATTTTGCGCCGCGTGGACCCACCAGAGGTCAATCATCTTTCGCAGGCGCTCCGGCTCCTCCAATGCCAGGTCGTGGCACTCAGTAGGGTCACGAACCATGTCGTACAGCTCCCAGGGGTCTGCGTCGACACCTGGCTCGGTTTGCATGATGGGGTGATATGTCACCGCTTTCCAGCCCTCGTGGTAGAGCCCTCTGCAGCCGAACATCTCGTAGTACTGCGTCGTGTGGAAGTCAGGCGCCGAGGGATCGTCGAGCGTGGCACAGAAGCTCGTTCCGTCGATCGGTCGCTGGACGACGCCGTTGATGACTTCGGGGGCTCCGATTCCCACGGCCTCAAGTACGGTAGGCACGAAGTCGATCGCGTGAACATACTGCCGTCGAAATCCTGTTTCGGTGACCCGGCGTGGCCAATGGACAATCAAGGGATCGGCAACACCGCCCTCGTGCACCTCTCGCTTCCAGCGGCGAAAGGGCGTGTTGCCAGCGATGGTCCAACCCCACGGGTAGTTGTTGTGCCACAGAGGACCACCAATCTCGTCGATATGGGCCAGAGCATCCTCAATCGGCGTTAGCACCCCGTTCCAGGCCCGGACGTCGTTCATCGATCCGGTGGGTCCACCTTCAGAGCTCGCCCCATTGTCAGATAGCAAGAAAAGCAAAGTATTCTCGAGGTCACCAGTCCGGCGGAGAAAGTCGACGAGCCGCGCGACCTCATGGTCGGTGTGGCTCAAGAACCCCGCAAAGGCCTCCATGTAGCGGGCGTAGAGCCGGCGCTCGTGAGTAGATAACGAGCTCCACGCGGGGACCCAGTCGGGCCGGGGCGAAAGTTCGGTTCCGACTGGTAGGACCCCTGCGGCGATCTGACGGCCCAAGGTCGCATCGCGCCAGGCGTCCCAGCCCTCGTCGAAGACGCCCCGATAGCCATCGATCCACTCCCGCGGCGACTGATGGGGCGAGTGACACGCTCCGGTGGCGAAGTACAAGAAGAACGGCTTGTCGGGATCACTTACTCGCAAGTCTCGGACGCAATCAATTGCCCGATCCACGAGGTCACCGGTCAGGTGGTATCCCTCTTCGGGGGTCCGCGGTGGGTCGACGTAGTGGTTGTCATGGATCAGGTTCGGCACGAATTGATGGGTTTCGCCCGACATGAACCCGTAGAACCTCTCGAAACCCCGCCCGAGGGGCCAGCGCACGCGACTGGCCCCAGCATGAAGCTCGTCTTCTGGCGTGAGGTGCCACTTTCCAACGGCGAACGTGGCGTAGCCCTGGTCGACCAGAATTTCGGACAGGAATCCGTTCGCGAACGGGATCCTGGCGTTGTAACCCGGGTACCCACTCGCGATTTCGATGACGCGTCCCATCCCGTTCGAATGGTGGTTCCGTCCTGTGAGCACACACGACCGAGTGGGCGAGCACAGTGCAGTGGTGTGAAAGTTCGTGTAGCACAATCCGCCGGCTGCGAGACCGTCGAAAGTCGGGGTCGCAATGTTCGAGCCAAAGCATCCCAATTGAGCAAATCCGACGTCATCGAGAACGATGATGACGACGTTCGGCGATCCGAACGGGGCCCGCTCGGGCTCGGGCCACCAGGGACTCGATTCGTCGTGGTAGCGGCCGATCACCCCGCCGAATTGATAGTCACGTCGCACTCAGGACTCCCATCTGCGCTACTGGTCTCGTCCGGTAACGCTTTCGACAGCTGGCTCTACCCGGACGGACAGTCGTTGTTCGGATCACCGGAAGACTAGGCACGCTCACTCCGTCCTACCCAGAACCTGCCGGGCTGCCACCCGGCGGTCGCTGCATCATCCGCCCTGACGAGGGCATCCGGCGTCCGCGGTAAAGACGTAGCCCCCATCGTCCTCGACAGCAGCCCTGCTGGAGTCTGTCGGTCTCTCCAACAGGTTCGACCGGATACCTCCGAACCCACGTATTTCAGTCGCAACTCAGTCGCACAATTGCTCGATTGGGACCGCCTGACTCGATTCTTGGTCAAGTGGAATCTTGCCTTCGTCTGCTTTACTCACCTCAGAGCGGACGACCGCCGCAATCGAGAACGACACCGCGCTTGGCGCCAGTCCCAACGTGACACTATTGAGAGTCATGTCTACGGATTGGGTGGTTAATTCCACCACCATGTTCCTTCGTCCTGAGGTATATCTGAGGGCAGCTTGGATCCCGTGCCACTAGAGATCTGGACGGCCGGCACGAGTTCGGCCTCGAGAGTGCGCAGAACAGCCGAACGCCTCGAGGAGACCGGTTGGGATGGCTGGGCCCTCGTCGACTCCCAGAATCTGGCGCCCGACCCCTACATCCTCCTCGCCCTCGCCGCGACGACCACCGAACATTTGAAACTCGCGACGGGCGTGACCAATCCCCTAACCCGCCATCCCGCGGTCACGGCAAACGCCATTGCCACAGTCCAGGCGGCATCAAGTGGCCGGGCGGTCCTCGGCATCGGAAGAGGCGACTCCTCGCTGGCCCACCTCGGCTTGGCACCTGCCCACCTCGCAGCCTTCGAGCGCTATCTGCTCCGGCTGCAGGGCTATTTGCGCGGTGAGGCGATCCCCTTTGACGTTGAGAGCGACGGATCCGGGGTCGCGGCCTCGTCGAGCAACCTGGAAATGGCGGGTGCGCCTGAAGCTAGCCAGATCCGCTGGATGACTGCGCTCAACGCGAGAGTGCCAAAGGTCCCCGTCGACGTTGCCGCGACAGGCCCGCGCGTGATCGGCATCGCCGCTCGCCATGCTGATCGCATCACCTTCGCCGTTGGGGCTGACCCAAAACGGCTGGGATGGGCCATAGCTCAGAACAGGGGGGCTGCTGACCGTCACGTCGAGATGGGTGCCTACGTCCCGGTCGTGGTTCATCCGGACCGAGACACGGCCCGGCTGCTCATCAGTGGCGGCGTCGGATCATTCGCACGCTTCTCCGTGATGCATGGTCGTGTTCAAGGCCCGGTCGATCGGAAAGGGCAGGCTGTCCTCAAGGCGGTACATGACAGCTACGACATGAACCAGCACTTCTCGCACGGATCACCCCAGAGCCACCGCCTTACACCCGAAGTCATCGATGCCTTCGGGATCGCCGGACCTCCCGATTACTGCGTTGAGCAGCTGCGCGCACTGGTCGACCTCGGACTCACCAAGTTGGTGCTGCTGGGTGGGGGGACTGGGATGGACGAAGACTCCCGAGCGCTGTCACAGAGCTTGCTGACGGGCGAGGTCCTTCCCGCGCTTCGTCAACCATGAGGAGTAGAACCCGCAACGGTCGGAAGTCGATCGGATCGCAGTACGCGACCTCAAAGCCCTAAGTTTGCGCTGTATCCTTGTGACCAGAGATCCCGAGGCGGCGGCGCGGCCAGCCGCAGCATCCACCGGAGTCGATGACGTGATCGCCGCTGGGGCGCAGCGTCTCGATGTCTCGAAAACGTCGGTTGCAGGGAGGCGAAGGCGACGATGACAGGCGTATGTCCTGACTCGACGACCTATCGGCCGACCTGAATACTACCGATTGTAGTAGTAGCAGTAGTGTGGAGGGTGCGCCATGACCGCCACCGTGGAAGTCAAAGAGAGCCCTCCGATCGATCCACCCGGTCGGTCCTTCTCGCTTGTCAGGACACAACGGACGCTGCAGATCATTTTGGGTCTGTTCTGGCTTCTCGACGCCGGTTTGCAGTTCCAGCCGTTCATGTTCCGCAGCAGCTTTACCACCACCTACCTGCTGAACAATGCCCAGAACCAGCCCGACGTGGTCCGGTGGATCATCACCAATGTGGGCCATTTCGTCGGACCCCACGTCGCCGTGTGGAACACGTTCTTCGCCCTCATCCAGGTGGCCATCGGCGCCGGGTTGCTCTTCCGGCGCACCGTGCGCCCAGCCCTTGCGGTGTCGTTCTTCTGGGCCTTCGGCGTCTGGTTCTTCGGGGAAGGCCTCGGTCTGATCTTCACCGGGTCGGCTTCTGCGCTGACGGGAGCGCCCGGGTCGGTGTTCATCTACGGACTGATCGGGATGATGGCGTGGCCTCGATCCGGGACACGTCACCACACTGAACAACCGGTCGGCATGGCCTCCTCGGCGGCCGGTCAAGGTATCGGAGGAGCGACCACTCCCCTCTTGGTGTGGGTTGGCTACTGGTCGCTCGCCGCAGTCCTGTTCCTGCTTCCGAACAATCGGACCTCGACTTCGGTGTCAAGCGCCATTACCGGAATGTCGTCCGGTGAACCGAGTGCGTACGCACACTTCCTCAGCAGCTTCGGCACCCAGTTCGGCGGTGGCGGCGTCTGGACCACGTGGCTCTTGGCAATCGCCTCCCTGATCGTCGGATTCGGGCCCCTCCTCTTCCGCCGACCGACTCCGTTCCTCGCCGCCGGAGGCCTCCTGTCCGCCTTCTTCTGGGTCAGCGGCCAAGGTCTCGGCGGTATCTTCACCGGTTCTGGTACAGACCCCAACACCGGTCCTCTCATCGTCCTCTTGGCCTTGGCCATGGTGCCCGCCGCGCTGCCAGACCCGTCGACATGGCGCTCCCCCTTCGCAAGGGCCTTCTCTCGTTATCCCGTGCTGGTCCTCGGGGGTGCGGTGGGTCTCGTGGTCGCCCTGTTCCTCAGTGCCGTCTACCCAGTCGCCGCACAAGAGTCGACCGGCACAGCGATGTCCGGCATGGCCGGCGCTGGCATGTCGGGAGCGGCCATGGCGGGTTCGAGTGGGCAGACTGCGGCAACAGCGGTCTGCACGAGAGGGAACAACGGTGCCCCCCGGGCCGGCCTGGACGTCAACAACACACCGAACATGGTCATGGCAGGACCGGGCACCGGCATGAACATGAACGGCGCAGACGCCAGCGCCGCCGCCGGACTCAACACCACCAAGGCCAATTGGCACTACACCGGCCCCGCGCTGCCAACGGCAGAGGCACAGGAGCTCTTGGCGCAGGGAGAGAACGGGCCTACCGACATCCACATGCTCATGAGTGGGTGCACGTCGGAGCCCACCTTCTCGCAACAGATCAATGCGGGCCAATACGTCCAGTCCACGAGTCAGGCCGTGGCGCGCTACTCGTCCCCCGGCGCCGCTGTGGCAGCCGGATACGTCCCGGTCTCACCAACGGCCTACCCCGTCGTCTACTACGTGAACCCAACCATCGTGACGGCGAACGCCACGGCTGGCAGGACGCTCGACCCACAGAGCGTGGACGGCCTGGTCTTCGCACAGACACCCTCGGGTCAGGAGGTGCTGGCGGCGGCAATGTACCTCCTGCCATCGACCGTGACTCCGCCCATGCCCTACGGCGCGTTGGTCCAGTGGCACCAACGCACGGAGGTCTGTGGCCCGAGCGGCGAGTCCGCCTCGAACGCGCTGCAGATCACGGGCGTACCACCCTGCCCGGCAGGGAGCGTTCAGCAGTCCACACCGTTCATGACCATGGTTTGGCAGGTGCCGGTGGCCGGAGGCCCACTGGCCATTCAACCACCGGACATCCAGATCGTCGAGGCGGCGGTCATGTCGGCGGGAACGTGATGGAGACCGTGCGGATCTCGGCACACCGGGTGTCGGCGCCTGATTCACATCCGGCGACAGCGGAGTTCAGACCCTTTGGCGAAGGGCGAGAGCGGTTCTCTGACGCCGTGCTCGAGGCGCCCGACCGCATTCGCGCCCTCTGGATGCACGTTGGGCAGGCACTGCAGTGCATGCCGCTCAATTCGAGCTCGGCGCTCGCGACCGAGGGGCCGTCCTACTCCACGAGGGACGTCGCCTCGGAGGCCGCCGTGAGCATCGGGCTGCTAGCCCACCGGAGTGGCGGAGTACCCGGCTTCGGCGATGGCGGCGCGAATGTCCTCCACATCGATCGTGGAGGGGTTGTACTCGACCACGGCGCGTGCGGAGTCAAGGTCGATCAAGGCTGCCGTCACCCCCTCGCGCTCGTGGAGTGTCTCCTCGATGAGCGCCACGCATGAACCACAATGCATGCCCTCCACGGTGAGCTGGGCGACGACAATCTGAGCACCGTCCGTGCCTGGGGTTCCCGACGAGGTCACTTCCACATGCTATTGCGCCTGTGCCGACCCAAATCAGTCAGCCCGGGATCGGTGCACGGGGCCGGGAGGTGTCGCAGGCGTCCCCGCTGAAAGGTGGGCACCAGCCCTCGCCCCGGGCCCCGACTCGCGGCGGTCTCGACTCCTTGAGGTCTCGCTGCAGCGCTCACCGAAACCTCGATGTCAGTTGCGCAGATACTACGAGTGGTAGTAATAACTACCGATCGTAGTAGTGATCCCCGACCCGAGGGTGGTGAGCGATGAGCATTACCGAGGTAAGGACCGGCGATGCGCCAGCCGCGGTGATCGACGCCAGGGGGGTCACCAGCACCTCCGTTGAGCAACCCAGGGACCTCCAGCGGACTTTCCAGCTCGTCCTGGCAACGGTCTGGCTTCTCGATGCGGTCCTGCAACTCCAACCGTTCATGTTCACTCGGGGGTCGAACGGCTTCAGCGGCATGCTGAGCAACCTCGCCGCGGGCAACCCCGGCTGGGTAGCGCACTCGATCACCTGGAACGCATCGAACGTGTATCACAACCCGGTCCTGAGCAACAGCGTCTTCGCGCTCGTCCAGTTCCTCATCGGCTTCGGGATCGTCTGGAAGCGATCCCTCAAACCCGCCCTGGCGCTCTCCATCGTCTGGTCGCTCGGGGTCTGGTGGTTCGGGGAGGGTCTCGGAAACATCACCCACGGCGGCGCCACACCGTTCGGCGGTGGCCCCGGTGCCGTGCTCTTCTACGCTGTCCTGGCGGTACTGCTCTGGCCGAGCGAGGGATCGGACCGACCGTTCGTCGCTGCCCGGAGTGTCGGGGTGACCGGCGCGAAGGCCATCTGGGCGGTGGTGTGGGGCCTGCTGGCTCTCTTGGCCGTCGTCGGCGCGGGTCGGTCACCCCAGACGCTGCACGACCTGGTGGCCGCCTATACGGGGCAGCCTGGATGGCTCGCCCGCATCGATCGGGCCACTGCATCAATGTTCCTCCATCACGGCACGACGGCCGCGATCCTCCTCGCGGCCGTGTGTGCGGTCGTGGCGGTCGGGGTCTACCTTCCTCGGCAGTTCACCAAGGTCACGCTGGTCCTCGGGATCGTGACCTTCGTCTTCATCTGGGTGGCCACCGAAAACTTCGGCGGGATCCTGGCCGGCGGGGCCACCGATCCCAATTCCGGACCATTGGTCATCATCCTGGCGTTGATCTATTGGCCTTTGGCCCTGGCTCGAAATACCGCGACGGGCACGCCGTCGAGCTGGACAACCGGCTCGAAGGAGGCTGTCGCCCTATGACGCCCACCCCCGCTTGGCTGTACTACCTCTTCGCGGTGGCGATGCTGACAGTGGCCGCCTACGGCCTCGTGCTGTTGGCCGTGTCCGTCGCAATTCGCAGGGACGCTGGTTGGGACGTCGATATCGCTCACGTCTTCATGGGTGTGTCCATGGCCGGCATGTTCGTCGCCGATTGGGCGTTCGGCCCGAACGCGATCTGGGAGCTCATCTTCACGGTGCTGCTCATCTGGTTCTTGGTCCAGAGCGTCCAATCGGTGATCGCGTTCGGCATCCACCTCACCCACTATCTGATTCACGCTGCGATGAGCTTTGCCATGCTCCTGATGTACCTGTTCCCCGCCGGCGCCCGCTCCGGAACGATGTCAATGTCGATGGCGTCGTCGTCGAGCGCGAGGATCGATCCCGGACTCAGCCTGCTCCTCGCGGTGGCGTTCCTCGCGTCCGCCGTCTTCACGCTGGCCTCGCCGAACAAGGGTGCATCCCATCACGGCACGCACTCCCGGGTCTACGCGATGAGTGGGGCGGCGGGTGGGACGATGCAAGCTCCCCGCGGGCAGGCCCTTGGCTCGACCGGTCGGGGCGCGGTCCGACTGATCACAGAGCCACGACTCGAGGACGCAAGCCACGTCGTCATGGCCGTCAGCATGGGCTTCATGCTCATATTGATGATCTAGCAATCTCACAAACGGAGTGCATTTGCCTCTGCGGGCCGGGCGTACGGTGACCCCGCTCTCATCAGCGATCGAGGCCCTAAGTGGGTCTCAATCCGCGGGTGTGCGCTGAGCGAGGGCGTCGAGGAGGACGGCCACCTCCGAGGACGAGAGCGTGTCCGCGAAGCAGACAAGAGCTGCGCTCGGGTCGCCGTCGGCCGCCAGAGCCTGGCGCATGACGACGGCCGTGTGGGCCCCCCGAACGCCAATGGGAGCGAACCGGATGGTACGACCGTCCCTCCGGCGATTCAGAAGACCCTTGTTGACGAGACGGTCCAGGACCGTCGCGACAGTTGTATAGGCATGTGCAGGGAGCGCGTCAGCCACTTCGCGTCCGGTTGGCTCGGGATCGGGGAGGTCCCACACGATACCCAGCACCCGACGTTCGAGATCGCCGAGCGTCACGACGCCGCAGGCGCACTCAGCACATGTGCAGGGATCACACGAGCACATCGGATTGTCACATTTTGTTGCCGCGCTCATGAGCCTGCTCCCGTTCCCGCTGTCCTATACCCATCGTACCGAGAGCCGTCATCCTTCGGTACCGTGGGCCGGCCATCTCGGAGCGCATGAGCGCACGATCGGGAAAATCGGGTGGGTGTCATTGCGCCGCGGCAGTCCGGGTTCTACCTGGTCCACTGAGGCCGGTCAGATCCAAGGTAGGTGTCCAATCAGACCATCCGAACCACTCGCGGTCCGTACATTTCAGCAGCAATTCAGTAGATCCCCGCAACGAGCTGCAAACACAGCGGAATCCGCCACAACCGAGTGGGGTGACCGATCCGATCATCGCGGCCGATCGCGTAGAGATTGCGTTCCCGTCTCCGATGGGCGGCCGCAAAACCGGCCTCGCCCGACACTTCCGCACCTTGAGACGACCGTAGGGTTCGCGTGTGCTCTCGGCGTTGCTGCGCACTGTGGTCCGGCACCGCTGGCCGGTCGTCATGTTCTGGCTGTCTGGCACCGTCGCCTCCGTCGTGCTACTGCCCTCGCTGGCCAGTGTCGTACGCAACGACACAGCATCGTTCCTCCCGGCCAACGCGCCGAGTGTCCTCTCGGCCAAGTTGGCCGCCGCGTTCCTGGCTCCGAGCGGGTCGACGGGCGTGCTGGTTGCGACGGACACCGCCGGACCTCTGACGCGCGCGGATCTATCCGCGATCAAGGTGGTGGAGGACCGCGCCCTCCGATCGCCACTGGTCGTCTCCGTCGGCGGGGGCGCGGTTTCAGTCGATGGACGGGCGTACTCCGCTCAGCTGCGTTTCGCTGCCGCTACCGCAGGCGGCGGCAGTGTCGGGCGCGACGCCGTCAACGCCGTCCGCGGCGCATTCGGCGCGCCGGCGCGACCCGTGGCTGTCGCTGTACCTCACCGGTTCGCTGCCAATCCTGGTCGATCAGCAGGCGGCGGCGGCGCGCACCGAGGGCACCGCTGTCGTGGGCACGATCCTGCTCATCATCGTCCTGCTGGTCCTGGCGTTCCGTGCCGTCCTTGCGCCTCTGATCGCGTTGGCACCCGCCGGCTTGGCGCTCGCACTGGCGGGACCGCTCATCGCCGAGTCGACCCACGTCGGTGTCGAGATCTCCTCTTTGCTCCAGCTTCTGCTGACGGCCTTGGTGCTCGGCGCGGGCACTGACTACGGCCTCTTCCTTCTGTTCCGTTACCGGGAGAATTTGGCGACCGGTACGCCCACCGACGAGGCCATCGTGGCCGCGGGTTCGCGGGTGGGAACGTCCATCACCTTTTCCGCGTTGACCGTCGTCTGCGCGCTCCTCAGCCTCCTACTCGCGACCTTCGGCCTCTACCGCGGGGTGGGTCCGGGACTGGCCATCGGTATCGGCATAGTGCTGCTGGTCGAACTCACCCTTCTGCCGGCCTTGCTTTCCATCGTCGGCCCCCGGCTGTTCTGGCCGTCTCCTGTGCGCTCGAGGTCGGGAGGTGCCGGGGTCTGGGGACGAATCGCAGTCCGTGTCGTGCGCCATCCGGTGCGCGCCCTCATAGGCGGGGTGCTCATCCTGGGGGTGCTCTCCGCCTTCCTGGTCGGGTACGCGCCTTCCGGCTTCAACCCCGGGGGGGCCATACCCGGCTCGGACTCGAGCTTGGGGCAAATGGTGCTGGCGGAGCATTTCGGTGAGATCGCCGTGGACGCCACCGAGGTCGTCTTCCGATTCCCTTCCTCGGTGTGGGCCGCCCCCTCCCTGCTCGACCAAGTCCAGGACGAGCTGTGGTCGTCGGGGCACTTCTCCTCGGTGACCAGCCCCCTCGACGCCGGCGGTCTCTACCTCCCGCCGCGAACGGTGGCGCGCCTCTACAGCGCCCTCGGTCCACCGCAGCGCCTGCCGCTGGTGGACGCCAAGGCGCAGGGCGACCTGCCGGTCCCCCTCTACGCCGCCTACCGGGCCGCGGCACAGTACGTGACAGAGAACGGCCGCACCGTGCTCTACCAGACGTCGCTCCGGGCGGGCTCGGGTGGCAGCACCGCGGCGATGCAGGCGATCCCGTCCGTACGTGCAGCGGTGAGCCGGGTCGCTCGGTCGGTCGGAGCGACGCAGTGGGGAGTGGCGGGACAAGCACCCGGCGCTGCCGACGTGAGCACCATCTCGGGTCAGGACGTGGTGCGCATCCTCCCGGTCGTGGTGCTGGTGCTCATCTTGCTACTCGGACTCTTGTTGCGCAGCGTGGTGGCACCCCTTTACCTCGTCGCCAGCGTGGTGCTCTCCTACACTGCGTCGCTAGGTCTCGCCGTGCTCATCTTCGTAATGATCGGCGGGCAGCTCGGCATCAACTTCACTCTGCCGTTCTTCATGTTCGTCTTCATCATGGCTCTGGGAGAGGACTACAACATCCTCGTCATGAGCAGGATCAAGGAGGAGGCGGCCGGACTCCCCCTCCGGGCCGCGGTCCCTCGGGCGCTCGTCACCACCGGGACGACGGTTACGACGGCCGGACTGATTCTGGCCGGCACCTTTGGCGTGCTCGCCCTGACGACGAGCGGGCAGGTGCGCCAAATCGGGACCGGGCTGGCGCTGGGCATCCTCCTCGACACCTTTCTCGTGCGGACCCTGCTCGTGCCGTCAACGGTGGTGCTGCTCGGTTCGTGGAATTGGTGGCCGCTGCGCGCCTGGACCAAGGCTCCGTCCGTCCGCGATGGGCATCGGAGATCCATCTAGCCGCGTTGGTCGGCCACGGGGACGATCCGAGGACCCCCTGTGTCAAGCGTCAGCCGACTTCGGATGACCGGGATCAGCCGAAGAGGAGGACTTCGATGGACGTTCTCGGCACTGGAACGCGGGTGGGAGTGTGGACCGTAAGCCCTCGGCGCACGCACGTCATCCGTTAGCTCGAGGGCTAGGTGTACAGCTAGGTCGTAACGAACCCGCCGGGTCGGAGTCTGAGGCGCGAGTTTGGCCATGAGCTTCTCGGCATCCGAGAGCCTTACGCGAACGGTGTCCGCTCCTGATCTCCGACCCGCGGACAATCTCCACAAGCGGATCCCCCTGCGGTGATCGGGGAGTATGGCCGAATCGGCCATGGGGATCGCAGCAGGTCCGAAGCCGTAGCCCTGATGGCGACAAGGGAGCGTCTTCGCGCCGTCTCAGGGCATTCGAGCGCTGGAACCGAGACTGACTTCCATGATCGTACCGGTAAGCACCCCGGGGTCTTGGACCAAGTACATCACGGGGCGTGTGACGTCCTCGGCTTCGATCCAAGGCTTGGCGATCGGATTGCTACGAGTCCACCGCCGAACGACTTCTTCGGGTACCTCGCTGTCAGCATCGGGCTGCAGCATCGGAGTGCGCACCGCGCAGGGGCACACGACGTTGACGGTGATCCCGTCGTTCGCCACCTCAAGGGCCAAGGACTTTGCCAGACCGATGACGCCCCACTTGGTGGCGTTGTAGGCGGATTGACCCTTGATCCCCATACGGCCGCCCATCGACGCAGTGACGACGATCCGACCCCAACGCTGTTCCAACATGGGAGGCACCACCGCCCGGAGCGTAGTGAACACCCCGGTAAGGTTGGTAGCCAGCATCCGCTCCCACGACTCGTCGGTGACATCGACAAACGGGCCAACGGTAACGATGCCGGCATTGGCCAACGCAATGTCAAGCCGGCCGAACTCCTCCAACGTATGCTCGACTCCAGCATTGACCTGGCTCGCGTCACTCACGTCGACCGACCGAGAAAGGCACCGCCGTCCTTTCTCGTTCACCAGCTTGGTCGTGAGATCGAGATCCTCCTTCGTACCAAGTGAATAGGTGAGCGATGACATCGGCCCCGGCACGTCCCACGCCACAATGTCAGCCCCATCGGACGCCAACGCGAGCGCGTGCGCCCTTCCCTGTCCCCGCGCTGCTCCGGTGATGAGAGCGACTTTCCCGTCCAGCGATCCCATGGTCGGTCACTGTACCCGGCGGCGCCAAACCCCTCGGCGGTGCGGCGTCCGTACCTTCTCTGTGGAACATCAAAGAAGGACGCTGCTGCGATGGAGTTCCGATGTCTCGGTCAGTGGCCATCACCTTCGCGTCGCGGCTCTCGACTCCTACCGTGCCGACATTTACAAAGAGACGGGGATCGTGAATCGTCTCTCCCATGTTCACATCCCAAGTCGGTGGACTGACTCGTGATCCACGAGGGCTGATCGCCCTGTGGTTCATCCATCTGTGTGGGTTGATCGCCTCTCCCATCCACAACGACTCGACACTCGATCGATCTCTAGCCCTGGACCAGGCAGGGAAGAATCTCTGAAGCGCGCTTCCTTTGCCATGCAGCGAGCTCGGGCACGGGACCACGTCACCGGATGGGAATGGGACCCCACGACGAGTCGATCTCTTCCGAGGTCAAATGCCCACTCACGTCACAGCAAAGGTACCGGCGCCCCCGAAGCGCCGCCCACACCTACGTAGAGGTGAGGTCGCCTTGACCCCAGCTGAGGGCACCTCTAGCTTTTGGCTGTAGTTGTAGAGGTGGGGTCAGGCGCTGCGGTGCGACCACCCAGAGCGAGGGATCTGCCATGGCAGAATCACCGACGAAGTACACACTCATCTCGGCCGATGGGCACCTCAACGAGCCTCGGGACGTGTGGACGTCGAGGGTGGCCAAGAAGGACAAGGACCGGGTGCCGCGTGTGGACAGGCTGCCCGACGGAGACGGGTGGGTGTTCCCTGGCTACGACACCACGCTCCCCTTCAGCTGGGGTGCGACGGCGGGGCGCCACCCTGAGGACATGGGCCAATGGTGTACCTACGAAGACATCAATCCCGGCAGCTACGACCCTGTCGCCCGGGTCAAGGAGATGCAGGAGGACGGGGTCGATGCCGAGCTGATCTTCGGGTCCAACAACCCGCGCACGTTCGTGGCCGGCCACGAGGACGCCGACCTCCACCATGAGATGATCCGGGCATACAACGACTTCATGTCCGAGTTCTGCTCGACCGCCCCTGATCGGCTCGGCGGTACTGCACTGCTCCCGAATCGTGGGGTCGAGGGATGCCTCAAGGAGATTGAGAGGCTCTCTAGGATGCCCGGGTTCGTGGCCTTCCTCATGCAGCGCTACCCGAGCGGGGAGCCGTCCATCACGCCCGAGGACGATGCAGTTTGGGAGGCGATCGAGGCCAGCGGCAAGCCACTCACCATCCATGTGGGCCTGGTCGAGGGGAAGATGGGCCAGCGCACGGTGGCCACAAATCTCCCCGGCACCGGCCACTTCTATGACGCACCGAAGCGGATGCTGCAGTTCATCTTCGCCGGGGTACTCGACCGGTTTCCCAAGCTTCGCATCCCGTTCATTGAGGTCGATTGCGGGTGGATCCCGTACTTCGAGAGCCAATGCGACGACAACTTCCTGCGCCACCGCAGGGCGTCCCTGCGCGACTCCAAGCTGACCCGTCTACCCAGCGAGTACATGCAGGAGTTCTTTCCCGCCTCGTTCATCACCGATCCATTCGCCGTCGACAATCGCGCCCGCATCGGTGTGCACCGGATGCTCTGGTCGAGCGACTACCCCCACATCACGACGGACTGGCCGCTGTCGTGGAAGACGATCAACGCCACGTTCGCCGACGTTCCTCCAAATGAGAAGCACGCCATCCTGTGTGGCAATTCCCTCAAGCTCTTCAAGTTCGACCAGGTCGGGAGCGCCTGACCCTTGACGGTGAGAAGCACGGACCCGGTCGACCGGACCCGAGCCAGCACTTTTGTCATCAGCATCACGCCGTTCACCGAAGACGGTGCCGTGGACGAGGTCGCCCTGCGGGGGCACCTCAGGCGCATGGCCGCTGCCGGTATCGGCGTCTACCTGGGGGGCGGTGGCAGCGGCGAAGGCTACGTTCTCTCGCCGGACGAGACGAGGCGGTTGCTACAGATCGGCGTGGAGGAACTGCAAGGGAAGGTGCCGGTTCGCGCCATGGGCGTCGAACCGCGCACGTCACTCGACATGATCGAATATCTCAAGATGGTCAGCGACATCGGAGTTGACGCCGCCCAGATCTACTCCCTCGACCAGGGGCACGGCCACCGGCCGACGCAGGACGAGATCCATCGGTACTTCGATGACGTGTTGCGGGCGATCGACTTCCCCGCCGTGCTCTCCACCCATCAATCGGTCGGCTATCAAGTGCCGGTACCCATGCTGATCGAATTCGCCGATCGGTTCGATCACCTGATCGGGATCAACCTCAGCCACCAGGACCTGGGCTATCTCAGCGCCGTTATCGATGCGCTGGGGGACCGGCTCGAGATCCATGTCGGCGGGCCCCATCTGGCGCTGACCGCGCTCGCGCTCGGCGGCACCGGGTACCTGAACTCCGAGGGCAACCTGGCGCCCACGCTCTGCGTCGGGGTGATCAACGCCTACCGGGAAAACGACGCGTGGCGCATGGTGGACTTCTACGGAAAACTGCTCCGGCTGTCGGGCACCTTCTCTGCCGCTGGCGGGATACGGGCCACCAAGGCCGCCCTCAATGCGCTCGGGCTGCCCGGTGGCTTTCCCCGCCTACCCCAGCTGCCGGTGCCTGACGCGAGCGTCCAACCTCTGCTCGACACCATCGAGCGACTGGGTATCGGGGCTATCGAGGGCTGGGGGTAACGGTTGCCCGGGAGTGGAGACATCTTCCGGCTCGATGACCGGTTTATGGTCATCACCGGCGCTTCGTCTGGACTGGGCGCCGCCCTGGCCGTGGCGGCTGCTCAGGCTTGCGCCGCATGGCCCTGGCTGTGCCTGTAAACATCACTCTGGTCGAGGAGTGCTCAGCGGCTGGTGCAGCAGGCGTCGGAGGTCTTCGGGCCTAAGTCGACGGGCTCATCAACAGACGCCGCGTCCGGGGCCGGTCCGGCAGTCCGACCGCGCCAACGCGCTTACACCGGGATTCTTCGCCTCAGAGTGACCGACCCGTACCGCCCGAGGGTATCTGAAGTCACTCGCTGCCCGGACACCTCTGGGGCGGATCGGCCGTCCGGAGGGGATCGCCTCGGTGGTCGTTTTCCCGCTTTCGGACGCCACCAGTTTCATGACCGGCGCCGCGGTGGTCGCCAGAGGCCTGACGATCGTCTGAGGGGTGCCCGCCGGACGCCAGCTCAGCCGCCAGGCGTCGTCTGATATCGGCCCGGAGCTCGCCCTTGGCCACCTTGTCCCCCGATGAGCGGGGCAGGTCACCGAGCTGGACCAGCCGCTCGGGATACCACTCCCGGCTCACTCCGCGGGTAGCCAGGAACGTGGTGACGTCGGACAGGGTGACGGGGACGTCGTCCCGCGTCGACACGTAGACGCAGACCCTCTCCCCGAAGATCTCGTCGGGCATGGAGACGGCGGCGACCAGCGCCACATCGGGATGCTCGGAGATCTCCGCTTCGAGCGCCGGTGCACTGATGTTCTTCCCTCCCCGGATGATGATGTCCGACGTGCGGCCGACGACCCGCAGGTAGTCAGAGTCGTCGATCTCGACGACGTCGCCCATGCGCATCCAGCCGTCTTCGGTGAACAACTCCGCGTTGGCCGCGTCGTCGTCGTAGTAGGCGATGCACGTCGCCGGTCCCTTGCACGCCGGTACACCGACCCGCGGTGATGAAGTCACGGGAACACCCCGATCGTCGAAAACCCGCACTTGCATCGCGTCGATGATCCGGCCCGCCGTGCCGAGGCGCTGTTCACGCGAGTCGGTGAGCGTCGTCCCGCTGAGCGCACCCGTTTCGTTGGAGCCGTAGAATTGGAGCACCTTGGCGCCTGTCCGCTCCTCGAACGCCGCCGCGCGGGCAAAGGGAACGGCTTCGCCTCCGGTAAACAGGACGCGCAGCGACGTCAGGTCCAGCCCGTCCAGGCGAGGGGAGTTCAGCATCATGATGAACTGGGTACTCACGCAGGCCAGCACCGATACCCGGTGGGTGGCCATGGCGAGGAGCAGCCTGCTCGACCTGGAATCTGGGGGTGACGACGGTTGGACAGCCGAGCACGCTCGGCGAGAAGTGCGCCGTCCACAGCCCGAACCCGAAGGGGGCCGGCACGGCGCTGAAAAAGACGTCGTCCGGCGTGAGCTCGCCCGCGTGCGTGGCCAACTGGTGGAAGTAGAACCAACGGTTCGCCGTGTGCATCACACATTTGGGCAACCCGGTGGTGCCCGAGGTGGAGTTGAGCATGAACAGGTCATCAGGTCCGAGGGCCCGGCCGGTCAGGAGCCGGGCCACCTCGCCTTCGTCGGGCGGCGGGACGGGGATCCCGTCGACCACCGCCGTCGCCGCTCCGGCGGTCAGCACATCGGGCACCACGATGTGCCGAAGCCCCGGCACGTCGTGAGCCCGCAACGACGCCACCAGCTCGCCGGCCGGGCGCTCCTCCGGTAGTGCTCGTGGGTGATCAGTGCCGCCGCGCCGGTCAGGCGCAGGAGATGACGTATCTCGGTCAGCCCGGCCCGCGACCCCACCCCGACCACCACCAGTCCTGCCTTCTCGGCGGCGAGGAAGGCCGTGTGCACAGTCGCCCCGTCGGGCAGGATCACCCCCACCTTGGTACCAGAGTCGAGCCCGGCGCGCGCCAGGACGGCGGCCAGCTCCGACGAGCGTCGGTCGTACTGGGCCCAGGTCAGCGACCGGTCCCCCGACTGGCCGGTCACGATGAACGCCGGTTGGTCGGGACGGGACGCTGCATGGCCGGCCACGACGTGGGCCAGGGTGCGGGTGCCCCACCAGCCCGCGTCCACGTAGGCCTCAATGTCCGACTGGTCGAACATCTTCAGTCGCTCCCCATGAGGCGGTCGACGATCTCGAACTTCTTGGTCTTGCCCGATGCGGTCAGGGGAAGGGAGTCGAGGATCTCGAGCTGCTCGGGCAACTTGTACGGGGCCACCCCGATGGCACGGAGGCGCTCGACCATGGTGGCGAACTCCAACTCCGTTCCGGGCACCAGCACCACACATGCGCACACGCGCTCGCCCAGCCTCTTGTGGGGAAGTCCGACAACCGCCGCCCGATCCACCTCGGGGAAGTCCAGGAGGAGGTCCTCGATCTCCCGCGGCGTGATGTTCAGTCCGCCCCGGATGATGATCTCCTTCTTGCGGCCGACCACCGTCAGATAGCCGTCCTCGTCCATCGTGGCCAGATCACCGGATCGCACCCACCCGCCCGGTGCGAAGGTGGCGGCCGTTCGCTCGGGGTCGCGGTAGAAGCCGACACAGGTATTGGGCCCTCGTACGAGAATCTCCCCGGCCACGCCGGGGGGGCAGACGCACCCGCCGTCGTCACGCAGCTCGACCTCGACGCCGGTGAGCGCCACTCCGTCGGTGCCGGTGGTCTTGTCGACGGGGCTGGAGGGCCGGTTCCAAGTGGCCACCAACACTTCGGTCGACCCGTACAGGCGAAGGACTCCGATCCCACACGCCGCGGCACGCCGCACGAGCTCAGGTGGGACCGGCGCGCCGCCGCAGCCGAACCTGGTCATGGACCTGAGGTGATCACCTCCCCGGCGCTCGGCCTCGGCCACCACATCCTGTAGGAAGGTCGTGGAGGCCAGGGTGTAGCTGGCCCGGTGGGCGGCGATCAGGTCGCAGGCCACCGCAGCGTCCCAGCGGTCCTGGAGCACCAGCGCCAACCCGTGATAGATGGCCAGGCGGACCCCGTAGTTGAAGCCAGTCGAGTGCCCGATGGGCGACGGCATCCACACGACATCGCGGTCGTCGAGCCCGAGATCCTGCTGCGCCACCCGGACGCTGAAGTTGGCCGTCTCCTCGGTGTGCATGATCGCCTTGGGGGCCGCTTCGGTCCCCGAGGTGAAGATCAACTCGGAGACCACGTCGGGCCGTTCGTCCTCGCGACGTGCGGCGCCCGCCGCTGCAGCCCCGCCACTTCCGTCACGGGCCAGCGTGTCGGCGAACCATACAGTGGGGGCGTCGATCGCCCCCGCCGTGGCCGGACGCCCCTCGTCGACCACCACGTGCACCGTGGACCGGCCCGAGTCTGCAATGACCGCCCGCGACTCGGCGAGATGGTCGTGGTCGCGGTAGAGGGCCGGAGTGCACAGCACCTTCGACTGGGCGACCGTGAGGGCGTGGAGGAGCTCGCGGCGCCGGTAGATGGGGAGCAGGGGGTTGATGATCCCACCCACCCGTTGGGTCGCCAGTGCGATCACCACGAACTCGTACCAGTTGGGCAGCTGGATCGACACGACGTCGCCCCGGCCGACTCCCCGGTCACCCAGCCAGAGGGCGAACAGGGAGACGTCGCGCTCGAGCTCGGCATAGGTGTGGACGGCCTTCCCGTCACGATCGATGACGGCCGACGCGCCGGGCCTGCCGCGGCCACCGCTTCGAGGCGGCCCGAAAGGGTCGTCGAGTCCCACCGCCCATCCCGACGGTAGGAGACAGCACGCTCGGGCTCGGTCACCATGTCGCGGAACATCGACCGCTCCCTCCTCGTGGACGAACCTGCGTCGTGTGGCACTCCGGGCACTCCCCCATCTCGCGGCCGGCCGCTACGTTGGTCTGCCCCACCGCGTTGTTGCATTCGCCTCGATGGGTGGACCACCGATGGCCGTGTGCTGCCGATGATGGTTGTACATGTGGAGCCAGCTGTCCAGGGCACGGGTCCGCGCTTCTTGTGATCGGTAAGGCCGGGCGTAGGCCGATTCGTTGCGCAGGGTCCGCTACTTCCGTGGCCGAAGCTCGCCGAGCTTGTTGCGATGACTGCTTGAGCCCACCCAGCTAGCGGTCGGTGGTCAGGATCAGGGCCGAACCATCCATTAGCGCCCCCGACGTCACGACGACCACGTCGTGCCGCGGCGCCTGGCGCGCACCGCCCCGTCCCTGTACCTGGAGCGCCGCCTCGGCCACCGTGTTCATGCCGTGCAGGTAGCCTTCGGCCAGCAAACCGCCGTTGGTATTGGTGGGCAGCCGCCCGTCGAGTGCAGACCCGCCCGAGCGCACGAATGCTCCGGACGCTCCCCGCTCGCACAGTCCCAATCCCTCCAGACCCATCAGGACGGTGCTGGTGAAGCAGTCGTAGATCTCGGCGACGTCCACGTCCTCCTGGCGCACGCCGGCCCGTCCGAACAGCTCGTCCCGCAGCCAGCTCGTGTAGTTGCGCGTGTAGTCCTCCCACAGCAGATGGTCGCCGATGTCCAGCCCGGGACGGGGGCCGGCCCGGTAGCAACCCGAAGCCACCACCGCAGGTGGGTGGGGCAGGTCGCGGGCGCGCTCCAACGACGTCACGACCACCGCACAGCCCCCATCGACCTCGACGGTGCAATCAGAGCGGCGGAACGGATCGACCACGTAGGGCTCCGACAGGTACTCGGCCAACCCGAGGGGCTGACGGCGCACCGCCCGCTCATTGGCCTGGGCATAGCTGCGCTGGCTGACGGCCACTGCCCCCAGATCCTCGGGGCCCTGTCCGGTCTCGTAGAGGAAGCGCTGCGCCCACATGCCCACGTACATCAGGTAGGCGCCGTACCCGATCGGGTAGCGGTACTGCCCGCCCATCCCGGCGAACTGCATCGATCCGACCCGGGCGCCCGAGCGGCCGTTGAGCGCCCGGTAGACCACCACCACATCGGCGTCGCCCCTGGCCACAGTCTGGGCCGCCTGCCACACCAGATGGCAGGGGGCCTGGCCACCCAGCTGGAGATCGAGGATGCTCCGCAGTGCCCCCATCCCGAGAGTGCTGGACACGGCGACGCAGGGCACCGAGTCGTCTGAGACCATGAAACTCCCCATGGCGTCGACGTCTCGGAGGCGGAGGCCGGCGTCCTCGACGGCGTTGGCCACCGCCTCGGCGGCCAACGACAGGACGCCGCACCCCGAGGCGCGGCTGAAAGGCGTGAAGCCGATGCCGACCACCGCCGCCACCCGACCGGGGCCGCGCACCGTGCACGTCACGTCCGGTGAGGATCGGTGGCGAAGTACAGCTCGGTCCACGAGGGGTGGTCCCTGAACCGGGCCACCACCCCGGCCCCGATGGCCAGAGGAAGCAGCGATTCGACACGGCCCAGGAGCCGTGGGCCCTCGTCCAGTTCCACGGTGGCCACGGTATAGGGGCAGTTCGGCCCCGTAGCCGGGTGAGACGGCGACGTGGGCGGTCACGAATGCGTAGACGACACCTCGACCGGCCGATTCGACCTCCGCGAAGGTGCGGGTCGCGCACCAAGGACAACGCGGCATCGGAGGGTGCCGCGGTCGGTGGCACCCTCCGCAGAGCTGCAGAAGGATGCGATGTTCCCGCAGACCTTGCCACCAGACCGCGCTGTCGGGGTCCGGCTGGGGAGCGATCGCGTCCACGCGCTTGGCGGGGTCGATCGTGGTCACCGGCCCCGGAAGCGCGGCTTGCGTTTCTCGAGAAAGGCCGCCAACCCTTCGGGTGCGTCTTCCGACGTGAGGCAGTAGTAGGCGTTCCGCTCCCTTTCGAAACGGAATCCACTCGAGATATCCCCGTTGGTGACCCACAGGCCTTGGAGGACCGCTTTGGCGTTGGCCACGGCGAGAGGGCTCTTGGCTGCCACCTGGCGGGCGAACGTCAACCCGCTCTCCAGCAGTGCCTTATCGTCCACGCAGCGGACAGCCAGTCCCCACTCGACGGCCTCGTCGGCCGAGAGGGACCGTCCGGAGAAGATCAGCTCGGATGCTCGTTGCAGGCCGATGACGCGTGGGAGCAGGGTGAGCACACCACCGCCACCCATCTGGCCGAAGTTGAGATGCCCGTCGGAAAGGCGCGCGCTGCGCGCCACCAGTGCGAAATCGCAGTTGAGCAACAGCTCCAGCCCCCCGGCCGCCGTCACTCCGTTGACCAGGGCCACCACGGGGAACGGCAGGTCACGAAGACTCCCGAACACCCGATGGATGTCAGCCAGGAAGCGGGGGAAGGCGCTCGGGTCGCGCTGGAGCGCCACGTAGCTCTTGAGATCGCCGCCGGCGCTGAAGGCTCGACCGGCCCCGGTCAGGAGCACGCAACACACATCGTCCCGCTGGCCCAGGCCGTCGATGACCGAATCAAGCTGCCTCAGCATGTCCCAGTCGATGGCGTTCAGGGAGTCCGGACGGGACAGCGTGACCAGCACGGCCACAGCCGAGGCGACCGCCCCCCGGCCTTCGACGCCAAGACGGAACTCCTCAACGAGCACGGACGGTTCGGATGAAGGCTCGTTCATCACCACCTTCACTATCACGCCAGAAGGTGGCGATGGGTTGAGCGCGGGGCGCCGAGGAGACGGCACCCACGTCCGTTCGCTCAGACACAGAAACTAAGGACGGCCTCGTTGAAGGCGGCCGACTGCGCTGCATAGGCGGAGTGCCCGGCGCCGGGGTCTCGACGAGGTCCGATCCCCCGACTGCCGCCGCTGTCGCCCGGACGAGCCAGGGCGCTGTGAACTCGTCCTCGGACCCCACGATGGACAGCGTGGGAACCGCGAACGAGCTGTCGTCGGCGGGCGGCTGGTCGACCATGCGTTAGGTGACGCAATTGAACTACTCGGCAAAGAACCCGAGCTGCTGCCACCAGTTGATGCGAATGCCCCGGAACGGAGATCGCTCTGACCTGGTGGGCCGCCCGGGTCTCGATCCCGGCACGTTGGGATTAAAAGTCGTGGACGAACCGTCTACTGGGTGTCACCGCTTCCAAACGGCCGGCTCGTGTCAGGTGACATGTCCAACCGGTTCGACCGAATGACCCAGCATCTGCCCATTTCAGTAGCAGGCCAGTAGCAAATCCGAGCTTCAACTCTCCGAGACGATGTTCGGATCGAAGGCCCTCCGGCGGCATACGCCTCAGTCATGGTTGGGCCGGGCACCGGCGATCGAGTGGGGGCGGACCCAGGCTCTGCGTGTGTGGCGAGACCCTAGGTGGTGATCGCCCACTCAATGGCGCTCAAGACGCCGAGTCCGATAGGAGCTCAACGGGAGTCACGATCGCGAACATCGGCACCCCTCCCGACGCACCTCCGGTTGCGAACCGTCTACCCTGGCGCCAGCAGGGCGGAACCGGAGGAGGGAGCCTTGGCGGTCACGGAGACCATCACGGTCCTATTCACAGACCTGGTCGGTTCGACCGAGATTAGCTACGCGATCAGTCCGGACGCCGCGGACGAGTTGCTCCGGGCCCACTTCTCTGTCCTGCGTCGAGCCATTGCCGGCTCCGGGGGCGTCGAGGTCAAGGGCCTCGGCGACGGGGTCATGGTCGTGTTCCGCAGCACCTCTGCCGCCGTGTCGTGCGCCGTCGCAATGCAGCAAGCCGTACACCGTGACAACGTCGGCGCCCGCCATCAGCTGGGGCTGCGCATAGGAATCAGCGGCGGGGAGGCGACGTTGGAGTCCAATGACTACTACGGCGACCCGGTGATAGAGGCGGCTCGGCTCTGTGCCCACGCCGATGCCGGCCAGATCCTGGCCACGGACGCCGTCCGCGTGATGGGCGGCCGGCGCAGCCCTTACCTCTTCGAGCGACTCGGTGCGCTCGAGTTGAAAGGCCTCCCAGAGCCCGTGGGGGTCCTCGACGTCCGTTGGGAGCCGCTCGATGAAGGTGCGGATGGGAATGACGTGCCGCTCCCGGCGCGTCTGATGCACGTGCCGCTCACAGGAGTCGTCGCCCGCGAGACCGAGGCGGCGCTGCTGACCGATGCCTACAAGCGAGCGGCAGCCGGAGAAGGGCGTGCAGTGGTCCTCGTGTCGGGTGACGCCGGTGTCGGCAAGACGACGCTGGCCGCCGAGGCCGCTCGACGCGCCGCCAGGGAGGGCGCCTGTTTGCTCCTTGGACGTTGCCAGGAAGACGTCAGCGCGCCATACGCGCCCTTCGCCGAGGCGCTGCACCATTACGTGGCGCATGCCCCCGAGCACGTGCTTCGAACCCACGTCGAGGCCCACGGCGGCGACATCGCATCGATGGTCCCCGCGCTTGGTCAACGACTGGGGGCAGTTCCGGCACCCACGAGGACAGATCCCGACACTGAGCGCTACCTCCTCTACGGGGCGGTCGCGGGCCTTCTGACGGCCGCCTCCACGCTCCAACCAACCGTGCTCGTGCTCGACGACTTGCAATGGTCGGACAGTCAAAGCCTCCGACTCCTGCGTCATCTCGTGGCCACCGTCGACTCGGCACGACTGCTCGTGGTCGGGACGTTTCGCGACACCGAGCTCTCTCCCTCCAACCCGCTCGGCGATCTCCTCGGCGCCCTGCAACGCGAACCAGGCATCAGCCGGATCGAATTGAAGGGCTTCGATGACACCGGCGTGCTCGCATTCATGGAGGCTGCAGCCGGGCAACGCCTCGACGAGGCCGCGACGGATCTCGCCCATGCGCTCTGCCTCGAGACCGAAGGCAATCCGTTTTTCGTCGGAGAGGTCTTGCGGAGTCTCATGGAGACCGGCGCCATCTACCAGGACGACCGTGGCCGTTGGACCGCCGCAGGCGAAATGTCCGAGATGGTGCTGCCCAACAGCGTGCGAGAAGTCATCTCAACCCGCATCGGTCGGCTCGGTGAACAAGCAGAGCGGGTCCTCTCCCTAGCAGCGGTCATCGGACGAGACTTCGACTTCGACCTCCTCGACGCCTTGACCGACCTCGGCCAGGAGGAGTTGCTCGACGTCCTCGACGCTGCGACCGGTGCCGCCCTCGTGCGCGAGGTACCTGACGTACCGGGGCGCTACAGCTTCTCGCATGCTTTGACGCAGCACACGTTGTACCAGGGCCTGCCGAGGCTCCGGCGAACCCTGGCCCATCGGCAGGTGGCCGAGGCCATCGAGGCGACCGTCGGACAAACGGGGGACGCACGGGTGGGTGAGCTGGCCCACCACTGGCTCAGCGCCAGCCAACCAGCCAACGCAACTAAGGCCATCGGCTACGCGCGGCAGGCAGGCGAGGCCGCCCTGGCCGCCCTGGCCCCCGACGACGCGGTCCCGTACTTCTCTCGGGCGCTCCAACTCGCGGAGATGGCGCCTGAGGACGACCCCCTGGTCGGCTGTGACCTGCGTCTGGCTTTGGGCGAGTCAGAACGCCAGGCCGGGTTGCCGGGCTTCCGAGAGACGTTCCTCGACGCCGCATACCGAGCCCAAGAGCTCGACGCAACGGACCGCCTGGTGGCCGCCGCATTAGGGAACAGCCGCGGCTTCTTCAGCTCGATCGGGGTCATCGACGCGGACAAGGTCGCGGTACTGGAATCCGCGCTCGATGCCCTGGGCGATGACGATACACGCGAGCGTGCGCTCCTGCTGGCCACGCTGTGCAGCGAGCTCGCCTTGGGCACGACGCTGGACCGCCGCCAGGAATTGGCCGACGCCGCCAGGGCGATGGCGCGGCGATTGGGGGATCCGGACACCATCATCCGCACCCTCAACTTGGTCTGCGACCCGCTCCAGGTCCCTTCCACCCTCAGCGAGCGGATGGTCGATGCAAAGGAAGCCCTCGAGCTGTCGGAGCTCCTGGGGGACCCCGACCTGCTCTTCTGGACCGGCGCCTACAGCCGGTTGGCCGCCGTGCAAGCAGGTGACTTCGAGATGGCGCGTCGATGCCTCGCAACCATGCGCGCAGTGATCAACGGACTCCGCCAGCCGACGATGATGTGGGTCACCCTATTCAACGACGCCGCCGATGCGCTCTTGACCGGGGATCCCGATCGGGCCGAACAGCTCGCCACGGCTGCGTTCGAGATCGGCACAGAGAGCGGACAGCCCGATGCCTTCGGATTTTACGGGGCCGAGATGATCGGCGTCCGCCGCCAACAGGGGCGCTACGGCGAGCTCGTCGCGTTGATCGAGCAGATCGCGGCGGAGAATCCAGCACTCCCGGTTTTCCGTGCGACGCTGGCCGAAGGACACATGGAAGCCGGAAACGTCGACACGGCTCGCCAGATGCTCGACGCTGCGGCAGCGGACCTCACCTCATTGCCCTACGACGTGGTCTGGATCTTTGCAGTGGCCTCCTACGCCGACGTTGCCGCCGAATTGCGCGCCGAGGCACCGGCTCGGGTGCTGCTGGATCTGCTCGCGCCTTTCGACGACCAGGTTCTCTTCATCGGGGCGACGGCCGGAAGCCCAGTGGCGTATTACTGCGGCAGCCTCGAGTCGGTGCTCGGCCGCTACGTTGAGGCAGAGACGCACTTCGCCAAGGCAGCCGAGCTCAACGCCAGGGGTCACATGGAATTCGCTGCAGCTGTCACCTTCCTACGGTGGGGCCGCATGCTCTCGGCCCGCGGCGGCCCCGGCCATCTCGAACGGGCTCGCGATCTCCTGGGCCAAGCCCACGACGCAGCCGTGAGCCGCGGATACGCCAGCATCGTCCGGCGAGCCACCGCGGCATTGTCGGACCTGGACTGACGCACCTCGAACCCCGGCACGAACCCGGCGTCCGGGTCATCGAACCGCTGCCCCGACCCGGACGGAAGCGGACGCCGACCTCCTCGGTAGTCTCGGCTGAGGAAAGGGCATCGACGAGATCAGCCACAGTGGCGGCCTCGTCGTGGGGCCGAGAAGTACCCGGTCAGATCGTTGGCCTGACCGACCAGTTGTCGGTGATAAGGCCACGGGCCAGGTCGATCCAACCGGCAAGTCGACGGCGCCGGAGATCGCTCGCAGTACGTCCCCGTTCCCACAGGCTTGTTGGTTGACGAAAGGTGTCTCCCTACCGAAATCCGCAGGTCCCATTCATTTCAGTATTAGCAACGCTAGCAAAGCGGCAGAGTGAGCGATGGGTCCGGCCGTGAGCCTAGATGACTCGCGGCAACCACAGGGAACGGCCGACCCACGACACCGGATCTCTCGATGTCACGTCATCCTCATAGTGGATCGGCGCGGCGCTCTCAGCACGGCGCACGCCAAACCATCCGGGTGCCGCCGCCGTCGGCCACCAGAATCTCGAAGGTGCCCCCCAACTTCTCGGCCCTGCTACGTATATTCGAGAGTCCGAGGCCACCGCCAGGCTCCAAAGGAAGCCTTATTCCTTTTCCGTTGTCGACCACCTCGAGCACGATCTCATCGGTCACGGTCATTACGACCTGGTAACGAGTTGCCTCAGCATGCTTGCCGGCATTGATCAGCGTCTCGCGGAGCACCGCTAAGACATGATCGCCGATGTGTTGGGGAATCGCATTATCGACGGGCCCGTCGAGAGTGACTTCGGGTCGGACTCCAAGCGTTGGCGTGAGCTCGTTGACGAGCTCGAGCACTCCATGCCGTAGACCGCCGTGGATCATGGAGTCACCTAGCTCGAAGATGGTGGTTCGGATCTCAGTAATGGTGGCATCGAGATCGTCGACCGCCTTCGTCACCCGATCCACCACCAACCCAAGATCAGGCAGACGAGTGGCACTCTGCAGGGACATACCGATAGCGAAAATTCGCTGGACGACCCGGTCATGGAGATCTCGTGCGATGCGGTCACGATCGTCGAGAACGCTGAGCACACGGACCCTGTCGTGTAACCGGGTGTTCTCGATGGCTATGCCGGCAGCCAACGCAAGCGCCTCCGCCAGCGCTTCGTCCTCCTCGCTGAATTCGTCGGCACCAATCTTGTCGGTGAGGTAGAAATTGCCGAATACCTCGCCTCGTGATCGAATCGGCACTCCGAGAAAAGATCTCATGGGCGGGTGACGGTCGGGAAATCCGTAGTTGTCAGGGTGGTCGGACAGATCGGAGAGGCGGAGTGGCGCCGGCTCGGTGATCAAGAGCCCCAAGATGCCGCGTCCCGTCGGCCGTTGTCCGATGGCTCGTTCTTCGTCATCACTCAAGCCGACCGTGAGGAACTGCTCGAGGCCGGTCCCGGCTTCGTTCAGTACGCCCAGGGCTCCATAGCGAGCCTCGACCAGCGAACACGCCTCTTCGACCAGATGACGGAGCAGGGCCGATAGCTCGATGTCCGCTTCGATCATGAGCACCGCATCCATGAGCCGACGCAACTTGGCCGGGTCATCAATTTTCCGGTAGGGCACCTCTCAGATGGTACCCAGCAAGACAGCCCTAGTTGTCGGCCCCACCTTGAACCCGAGACCGGGGTTCCGCTGGCAGAATGGGACCCATGACCATCAAGGTCTTTCTCCTCGACGACCATGAGCTCGTCCGCGAGGGCATCCGGGCCCTGTTGGAGGGCGACCCCGATATCAAGGTGGCTGGCGAGGCATCGACCGCGGCTGAGGCCATGGCCCGTATCCCGCTGGCCAAGCCGGATGTCGCTCTGCTCGATGTCCGCCTCGAGGAAGGGAACGGCATCGAGGTCTGCCGGGACATCCGCTCGGCCATGCCCGAGTTGGTGTGCCTGATGTTGACCAGTTATGCCGATGACGAAGCGATGTATTCGGCCGTCATGGCGGGCGCGGCAGGCTATGTTCTCAAACAGATCAAGGCCGGGGAACTTATCGAGGATGTGAAGAAAGTGGCTGGCGGGGCCTCACTCATGGATCCTCGCGCCGTGGCCAAGGTCGTCGAACGGCTCGCCAATCCAGCGGAGAGCCATCCTGAGCTCAAAGCCCTCTCGCCGCAGGAACGCCGGCTCTTGGATCTCATCGCCGAAGGGCTGACCAACCGCCAGATCGCCGAGACGATGTTCCTCGCCGAGCACACTGTCAAGAACTACATGACAACCCTTCTGCGCAAGCTGAAGATGAATAGCCGCACGGAGGCGGCCATTTACGCCACCAAGCTCAAGGCGACTGGTGGGCTCGACGGAACTAAGAACTAGCTCTCGTCTCGAAGTGCGGCCTCGGCCACTAGATCCAGGCCTGCAGCGGCGAGGGAGGCCTCGAGAAAGGCGCGGTCCTCACTCGGATGCAGGAAAGTGAGGGCCTTGACGTTGATACCGTGCGCCTCGCCCAATTTCAGGAGGGCTCGGTCGTAGGCAATCTGGGCTGACAGGGCGGTGAGGGCGACCTTGCCACCGTGGCAGGCCAGCGTCTCGGTCCTGCACACCAGGGCATACTCGACCAAAGCCTCATCGGTCAGCTGGTCGACCCAATCGTCGAGTGCACTCGAGAGAATGTGGGCGTACATGATCATGCGCTCCGCGGGGGCCTCACGGAGGTGGACCGATCGGCCACGCGAGAGATGCTGCTCCGTCACGGTCGTGTGGGAGCCCACATTCGGCCCGAGGGTTACGTCTGACCCGAGCGCTCCAGCACGATGGTGAATGTGCCGTCCAGTGACCTCATGGAGAGGGATGCGCACGACCAGATGCCGGTCGTCGTCCGCCCAAGGAGTGAGAGGGACGAACGTGAGGCTGGCGAGCTCGCTGGGGTCGGTGACGTGCGATGCGCGACCCACTACCAGCACGCTCCAGCCCTCGTGGTAGAGATTGTCGGCGTCGTCGATCTCGAAGGCCGCCCAACGGTCGAGCGTTGACGCGTCGAGGTCTCCACCACGCCGGGTACGGAAGAGGATTGCCCCATCGTGTAGGGCGTAGTTGACCGGGTAGACGATGGGTCGACCGCGCAGCGTGGCTCCGACCCGACCCAGCCCGCGAGCTTGAAGCCGAAGCACGCACTCGTCTCGCTCGAGCGCTTCGAGGTGGTCGGTGCTAGTGGCGGAAGTCGAAGACGTGGCGCGCAATGACCTCACCTCTCTCGATCTTTTCGAAGGACTCCGTTGACCTGAGCGGGATTTCCGGTCTCGCGCACGACCCCGGGTTCGGCCCTGCGTCGTGGGGTTCGAATGTCTCGGCCAGATCGACCCGAGACCCGACATTGGAGCAGGTCACTTTGATGATGCCTTCTAGGCCGAAGGCGTGGACAACGCCTGTTGTCATCTGCCTACCTCTTTCCCTTGATCCGTCCTCGACTGCCTTGGACGTGTGGTGGGTCGTTTCGTTGTCCTCGATGCGTTAGAAGAATCCAAGGGGCTTGGTGCTGTAGCTAACCAGCAGATTCTTGGTCTGCGAGTAGTGCTCGAGCATCATCCGGTGGTTCTCCCGGCCGACGCCCGAGATCTTGTAACCACCGAAGGCGGCCCCGGCCGGGTAGAGGTGGTAACAATTCGTCCACACCCGACCCGCCTTGATCGCCCTGCCCATGCGGTAGGCCAGGTTGCCGTTGCGGGTCCAGATGCCTGCACCAAGGCCATAGGCGGTGTCGTTGGCAATCTCAACAGCCTCCGCCTCGTCGCTGAAAGTGGTAACGGCGAGGACCGGCCCGAAGATCTCCTCCCGGAAGACCCGCATCTTGTTGTCGCCCTTGAGCACCGTCGGCTCGAAGTAGTAGCCCCCGTTTAACTCACCACCGAGCTCGGCACGTCGTCCACCTGTCAGGCATTTAGCTCCCTCCTCACGACCGATCTCCACATACGAGGCGATCTTGTCGAGCTGCTGGATGGACACTTGAGGTCCGATCATCGTCGCGGGATCGAGCGGGTTACCCTGCCGGATCCTCTCGATCCGGGCCAGGCAGCGCTCCATGAATCGGTCGTAGATGGACTCCTGGACAAGTGCCCGGGAGGGGCACGTGCAGACCTCGCCCTTGTTGAACGCGTAAAGGACCAGTCCCTCGATCGCCTTGTCCAAGAACTCGTCGTCGTGGTCCATCACGTCGGCGAAGAAAATATTGGGTGACTTGCCGCCGAGCTCGACGGTAGAAGGGATGAGGTTCTCGGCCGCGTACTGCATGATCAGACGACCAGTCGTGGTCTCGCCCGTGAAGCCGATTTTGGCGATGCGGGGGCTCGAGGCAAGGGCCTTGCCGATCTCACCACCAGGGCCGGTCACGACGTTGATGACCCCGGGTGGCACGACGTCGGCGATGACCTCGGCCAACTTCAAGATCGACCATGGAGTCGGCGAGGCTGGCTTGACGACGGTACAGTTCCCAGCGGCCAACGCAGGGGCGATCTTCCACGCCGCCATCAGCAGGGGGAAGTTGAACGGAATGATCTGACCGACGACACCGAGTGGCTCGTGAAAGTGATACGCCACCGTGTCCTTGTCGATCTCGGTCGAACGACCCTCGAGCGAGCGAGTGGCGCCGGCGAAATAGCGGAAGTGGTCGACCGCCAGCGGGATGTCAGCGGCCAGGGTCTCGCGCACCGGCTTGCCGTTCTCCCAGCTCTCGGCAACGGCGAGCATTTCGAGGTTCGCTTCGATCGCACCGGCGATGGCGTTGAGCACGGAGGCCCTTTCGGCCAACGAAGTCTCACCCCAGCCGTCCTTGGCGGCATGAGCGGCGTCGAGGGCCAGTTCCACGTCCTCGGGGGTCGACATGGCAACCTGTGTGAATGGTTTGCCGTCCACTGGACTCACATCGACCATGTAGCGCCCCTTGACCGGCTCAACCCAGGCACCTGCGATGAAGTTTTCGTAACGCAGCTTGACCTCGACCAGGCTGCCGATTCGTCCAGGTCGGACGTACGTGCCGTCGAAAGCGCTCTTGCCGGTGGCGAACTCTTCTGCGTTTGACACTTGCCCGGTGAGGTTCCTGCCTGTGAGTGTCATCGTGTCCTCGCTCGTTCAATGCGACTGATTTGGCTAGGAGCAACAACTGTCTGCGCTCCACCCTGAAACGGCGATCTGACGTTCCACTCATCACGGTAAAGGGGCGTCTCTCGTGTCCATAGGGGTCTTTGGTGGGCACCGTTGGGGACAAAGGTCCCTAGTTGTTCCCAGAGCTCACGGCCCAAGGGATGGTGGTGATCTGCCCGTTAGGTGCACAGCTGGGCAAGAGGGTCACGAGAGCCTTCCTGGCGGAACGCTGAGGTGGGGTGTTTGGGGCGAAGTAGGGACCAATCTCCCTATGCCTCAGGGCTTGTCTCTCTAGTTGGTCCAGTGAGTCGACCTGCACGATGAGGAGCAGGAGCTCGCGATACGGCGGCCCCTATGGAGAACGAGGAGTCCAAAATGCAAAGGAAGTTTTTCGATGTCTTTGCCAGCGCCATCGGTGCTGTCATGGTGGTGGCCCTCGTGGTCGCCGGGTCCTTGCTGATGTGGGGCTACAGCTTCGCCAACTCCAACGTGCACAACCAGCTGGCCGCGCAGGACATCACGTTCCCGACCGCGGCCGAGTTCGCGCACGCGAAGCCGGGCACCGAGATCACCCCGCAGATGCTGCCCTACCTGCTGAAGTACGCCGGGCAGCCCCTGACGACGGGTGCTCAGGCCGAGGCCTACGCCGACCACTTCATCGCGTATCACCTGGCGGAGATGCCCTACAATGGCGTGTACGCCGCGGTGAGTACCGCCTCTCGGGCCAACCCGACCAACGCCAAGTTGGCCGCCGAAGTCCAGACGGTGTTCACGGGGACAACGCTGCGGGGACTGTTGCTCGAGGCCTACGCCTTCAGCGTGATCGCCACGATCGCCTTCTGGGCCGGCATCGCGGCGTTCGTACTCGCCGGCGTCATGGCTCTCTTGGTTGCCTTCGGCTTCTGGCACGCCCGCCGGACCTCGGCGGATGAGGAGCTCACGGTGCACAGTGACGAGCTGATGGTCCACAGTGAGGTCGCCAACGGCCACGCCGAGACCCTGGAGCCGGCTGACGTCTGATCGGTTCGGAAAAACCATACCCGTCGAACTCCACCCGATCCCAGTTCTGGGGTCGGGTGGAGTCGCGTTTGGGATACTCGGATTCGAGGTGGATCAGGAATGAAAACGGAACCCGAAACCAGCCAGAATCGACTAAAGGCGGGTCAGATGCTCGATCAGCCGTGCGTAGTCAACCAGATGGCGGTCGCATAGAAAGTTGGCCCGGACGTGGTCTCGGGCGCGGCGTCCCATTGCCCGCATCTCGTCCGGTTTCTCCAACAGGGCGGCCAACGTCTCGCCGAAGGTATCCAGGTCAGATGGGTCGCGCAGCAGGATCCCCGACCCCGGCACCACCTGGTCGACGATGCCACCGACCGCCGAGGCGACGACTGGGCGGGACTTCCACATCGCCTCGGCGACCGTCAGGCCGAACCCCTCCTCGAGGCTCTTCTGCACGACCACTGTGGCGTGACGCTGGATCGCATTGACCATCAAAGCGTTGAGCTCGAAGTCGTCCATCGGCAACGCGATCAGCCGTATCGCGTTCCGAGGTTTCGGCGGGAGATTCTCCCAATGGGCCATACACTCGCCCAAGACTCTGGCGCCCTCAGGGTCGTCCAAGACACCGTCGACCGCAGGCCCGACGAGTGCGAGTCGGAGACCGATCTGTCCTGCCACTTTGTCGGCAAACCCCTCGAGGACGCCCTGCATGTCCTTCAGGTGATCCCAGCGGGACACTTGCACGACGACACGATCATTCCGTGACACTGGACCTGCTCCACCGAGTACAGCCGAAGTCGACGCCGAAACCAGTGGGGCGGCCTGATCGCCCAAGAGGCCAATCCTGACCAGGAGTGCGTCCACCTTGGCTTGGTTCAACGGTCGATTCTTGGGGGCGTCCGGATCGATCGACGGTGGGATGATCGAAACGTCAGCATGTTCGAGAAATCGGGGGACAAAGCCGAGGTGCGAGAAGACGTAGGCGCGACAGTGCTCCAAATGCGGCTCCAGAAAGCTCCAGCCCTCCTTGGTGTATTCGTTCGTTCGTTCCGTGCCGATGTGACAACGCCAAACCACCCGAGCTCCCTGCTCACTGAGGGGCCCAGCCAGACCCAAGGTCTGGGGATCGTGCAAGATCACCACATCGCCCTCGCTGACCCGGTTGACCAGTGCCAGGGCGTTTTCGTCGATGACAGATTCGTAGTTGGCGGCTTCGTTCCGGCCCAATCCGCCGTTGTCACCTGCTGCACCATGGAGACGATTGTGAAGGCGTTTGGTGATCTTGAAGAAAGCCTTCGTCGCCCTCGATCACGACCCATCGGACGTCGATACCGCTCCCGATGGAATATCCGACGAGCATGTGCAACATCTCCGCGACCCCGCCCCCGTTCGCCGTCGAGCTGATGTTCCACACTCTGCCCTGACCAAGGGCTCTTCGTACGTCGTCTGCGGCGCGGAGGAGGTTGCCTAGGCGCAGGGGTCCGATCAGGCGAGAGAGACGCTGGGGGGAAAGAGCCGGCACCCCGACATCTCGAGGTGCCGCCATCTCCCTATATTGCACCAGCGGCCCTGGTGGCGACAGGGAGCCGGTGTGCGGTGGGTCATCCGAAGCGTGACCCGCGACTGACTCGGATTCCTCCAGACGCCTGCCCGCCGATCCTTCCCGATCCAGAATTGACCGGCGGACCTCGGTCTTCCCACCGGGGCCACGTGGCTCCCGGTGGGGTCGTTGGGTCAGTCTTCCTGCTGGGTGACGGGGTGGACGATCACTCGACCCGTGATCTCGGTAGGCGTGATGCAGATCAGCGCATGCCGGTCTCCACCGGCCCAGGCCTCAAGATCGAGCGAGGAAAGTCGGAGCACTTCGTCCGGGTCGTCGACTCGTCGCGCCGTTCCACTTACCAGAACGCTCCAGCCTTCACTCAGAGCGTCGTCTACACGATCAATCTCAAACCCGACCGCTGGTTGAACTTCGAGGAACGCGGCCTTGACGACATCCGTGCTGACGATGACGTCCCCACCGGTGTACTCGAAGTTCACCGGTAGGGCGACGGGTCCCCTATCCGCGGAGAACACGACTCGGCCCACTCCTCCGGCTCCGAGGTGAGCCTCACACTGCTCCCTCGAAAGGGTCTCGAGCGACGGATGACGGCCTGCCCGTCCTCGGCCCGGGGGGCGATCGACTCCTCCTCCTTCGAGTGCAACCGGGGTTGTATCCAGAGCGAGGGCGAGCAGCAGTAGCGTGCCCGCACTGAGGCGAGCGTCGGCGTTCCGCTCGAAGTATCGGAGATAGCTCGGATCTACACCCGCCTGCTGCGCGACCTCCTCGATGGTCAAGCCAAGCTCAGTCCGACGGCGGGCAACCCGGCGCGCCAGGTCGCCGGGGTTTTCGGAGCTCGTGGTCATAGAAACAGTGTGGCCTGGCGGTCGATGGAAGTGTAGGGCGGAAGGTCCCAAACCACGGTGACCCGCATCTTCGGCGTGCCGGGACCCCAGGTCAGCCCCCATCCGCTCCAGCGCTCGGCTGGCTTTTGCCACAGACTCGGACTGGTCGCCAGAGTGAACGGGATTGGGACACGCGGTGGACTCGCCGTCGAGGACGAGCTCGTAGGCAGCCGACTGGAGACGGTCGATGGCGGACTGGGCCAGGAGGGCGTCGGCCATCTGGCCGATCCACTCGATGGGCTCGCGGTTCGACGTCACCAAGGTGGAGGCCGTCCGGTGGCGCTCGACGACCAGCTCGTAGATGTCGGCGGTGTCGAGGGGGTCGAGAGGCTGGAGGGCGAAGTCGTCGAGGATGAGCAGGTCGACGCGGATCAGCTTGCGCATCTCGGCGTCATGGGAGTTGTCGAGCCGGCTGGCGCGCAGGCGCTTGAGCAGCACGTCGGCCCGGCAGAAGACGACGCTAAAGCGGCGCCGCACCGCCGCGTGCCCAAGCGCGGAGGCCATGAAAGTCTTGCCGACCCCGACCGGTCCCATGATCATCACGTTGTGCCCGGCGTCGACGAAGCGCAACGAGCACAGCTCGTCCCAGACGGCTCGGTCGAAGTTGACCTTGGTCTCTTCGTCCCAGTTCTCGAGCACCATGTCGGGGTCGAGACTGGCGGCCCGTGCGCGGAGGGCCGCGGACGAGGTCTCGCGTCGGGTCACCTCGTCGGCGAGCACGAGTTCTAAGAACTCGGCGTGCCCCATGTTGCGTGTCTTGGCCAGGGCGAGGCGCTCGGGGAGGGTGTCGAGGCAGCGGCCGAGTTTGACGGCCCGCAGCACCGTCTTGAGCTCGGCGGAGATGACCGGGGGCGGAGCGCTCACGACGACGCTCCCGCTGTGGTCGCCTCTGGGCCCCGATCGGGTCCGCCCCCTCATCTCGGTCCTCGCGCCGAACTGGGAGGACACGGAAGTCGGCGTCGGGTCGGGCGAAACGCGCCGAGAGCAGGCGGCCCTGGATCGGCACCGGCGCCGCGAGATCTTCGGTGCCGCGTTCCAGCATGCGACCGATGAGCGAGACGCTGTAAGCCTCCGCTTCGGCGGCGCGGGCACAAGCCAGCTCGACGCGGCGGGGCCCCATTTCTTGACCAGGCTCAACAGCGCGTAGACCTGGCGCATCTTGGTCCACGGCAGCGGGTGGTCGAGCAGCACGTCGGCATAGGCGCCGACCGCCGGTCCGTGGGCGGCCGCCATGTTCTTCAGCCGCTCGAGGTCGCGCAACGCGTAGACCTCGGTGCCCCTGGGCAGGTCCGCCGGGTCGGTCGAACGCCCACCGGGTGCTTGGCGGGGATGGACTTTGACCAGCTGGCCGCGGAAGAACAGCTTGACGAGGTCTTTGTCGGCCCGGGCGTCGAGGTGGCGGCCGATCAGGTTGCCCGGCACCGAGTAGAGCGCCTTGGCCACTTCGACGTGGTGGTCGCGGTGCACCTTGGGCGTGGCGTAGTGCGGCAGGTCATAGGCAACGAGCGGGTATAGGAGCGAGGGCGGGAGCCTCTAGCGCGGCGAAGTGCTCGGCTGGCCGACATGCCGTCGTCCCGTGCACGCGTAGTCCCGCCGTGGTCGTGCACCACTGCACGGCCCTGCGCTGGGCGTCGGGCCGGTCGATGAAGTGTTCACCGGCGAAGAACGAGCCCCGCACGTAGGGCACCGTGCGCTCGACGCGGGCTTGTCCTTGGGATGCGCACCCGCGTGGCGTCGACGAGGAAGCCGCGGTCCTGCGCGTACTCGACGAAGGCGGCGTTGAGCCTCGGCTCGGTCGGGTTCGCCTTGTCGACGATGGCGGCCATGTTGTCGGGGATCACCACGGCGAAGATCCCGCCGAAGAACTCCCACGCCGCCTCGAAGCCACAGAGGATGTCGGCCAGCGTCTGGGAGAAGGTGAGCCACACGAAGGAATAACGCGACAGACACGGCGTGAAGATGAGCGCGTGCAGGACCCGGCGCCGATCCGTGTCGGGGTCATACATGAGGCCCATGCGCCCGAAGTCGACCTGGAGCTCGACTCCGGGTTCGCCGTCGGCGACGCGGACGGTCTTCTTCTGGCCACGGCGCGGCCCGCACAGCTCGCCACAGAAGCGCTCGAGGGTCCGCTTCGGCACTTTGACCCTGACGAGCGCGGACGAGGTGCCTCGGAACGGGACCAAAGTCCCTATTGGGTCCTCATGTTGGACCCTAGCGACGACTCGGCGCGATTCCTACGCTTGAGAAAGGGAAGGCCGGTGGCAGCAGCTGAGCGAACAGGGTTTTCCGCAGACACCCGCCGTTGGATTGAGGACGAATCACTCGTCGATACGACTTAGACGACCGAATTGCAAAGACAGGGACGGGCGAGACAATGGACGCAGAGATCGAGACTCGCAGGCTGCCTCCGAACTACCCAAGGCATTTCGAGAGAGAGGTGGCGTCATCCGGCAACCTGCGGTACCGCGTGCGCCCGATTCGACCGGACGATGCGCCACGGTTGATCGATTTCCACAATCATCTGTCGCCGCACTCGTGCTACCTGAGATTCTTCACGTACCATCCAACACTCTCATCCTCGGAAGTAGAGCGATTCACGTGCGTCGACTACGAGGACAGGTTGGCACTCGTCGCCGAAATCGATGATCACCTGATCGCAGTCGGCCGCTATGACCGCCATGTGGGGACCCCAGAGGCTGAAGTGGCCTTCGTCGTCGGTGATGACTATCAGCATCACGGGATCGGGTCGCTGCTCCTCGACGAGCTGGCTCGAGTGGCGTGGGAAAAGGGCATCACCACATTTCTGGCCGATACCCTGCGGGAGAATCACACCATGCTCGATGTGTTCATGCATTCGGGTTTTCCCGTGACGACGAAGACCGAATGCGACACCGTCGCACTGCGATTCCCGATCGAGCCCAACGATGCGTACCGCGCCGCCTTGGCCACCAGGGATACTTCACGACAGATGCCAGGTTGAGGCGGGAAAACGGTAATCGGATGATGGAAATCGTCGCGGGAGATCGGCGGTGAGCTCGATCGAGTCGGTCGCGGTGGGATTCGATGGCTCGCCAGACTCGATGGCCGCCCTGCGGTGGGCAGCTGCGCTCTCGGCGAACCTGAATGCCCGCCTCACGATCATTCATGCGGTCGGGCTTTTGGAGCATGCCGGGCTCTCCGACCGTCTCCTCGCTCACCGCGAGACGGCAATTGCGATAGCCGTCGATGCGGGGCTGGAGGAGACCAGGGTGGACTGGTTGGTCCTGGACGGAGACCCGTGCTCAGCGCTGCTGCGGGCGACCTCACCACCACACTCGGTCGGCCTTCTGGTGGTGGGCACGCGTGGTTCGGGCCGCCATGGGGGAACGATCCTGGGCAGCACCAGCCTCGAACTGGCCGAAAACGCACAGGTACCGGTGACGATTGTTCCAAGGGAAGCCGGCTCCACCTGAGCCGTGAATCCCCTTCAGCGCCGACATCGGGGACCGCGGTCGCTCACTTCACAGAGATCTGCCATGAAGGATCTCGGGCTTGGACAACGCGCCCTCAGCGTTCCATCGGCCGAGGCATGGGTACCGCCCTACGGGCGCGGCGCCAACGGGTGCCGTTCGACCAGGGACTTCTGGCACGGCGGATCGAACGACTTGTTCCACTCGGAGCGCCGCATCTGCCACGGCCCGCGAGACCGCCCCCGTGAGGCCGACACCGTGCCCGAAGTCCCCACCCACGACGCCGACGACGACGACCTGCAGCGGCGCCGAGCCCAACTGTTGCGCCAGCCGGAGCGCCTCGACCAGGCCGACACCGTGGCTGCTCACACCACGACGGAACGAGTCGGGGGTGCGGGGCTGCGACGCGACATGCAGCGCGGCAACCTGCACGGTGCCCGGTTGATCGGCCGCGCTCAGGGCATCGACGACCACCGCTACGTCCGTACCGGCCCAGAGGTCGAGGAGCTCAAGTGGATCGCGCACCGCGGCAAGTGATGCGACGCCCGCCAGATGCCCGAGCTCTGCGAGGACAGCCCGGCCGACGCCGTCATCCCGTCGCCAGTCGTTGCCCAGTGCCAACACGACGATCGGTCGCCGGCAGTGGTCGTTCATGTCCGCTCGACCGTGACGTCCAGGAAATGAGTCGCGCACGAGATGCACGGGTCGTGATTTCGCACTGCCTGTTCACTGCGCCATGTCAGCTCCTCATCCGCCAGGTCGGACGCAGCCTCCACGGTGCGGCGGATGTCGGACTCGATCGCGATCTGGTTCTGTGACGTGGGCGGCACGATCCGTGCCTCCGCGATCATGCCCTCAGGATCGATGTGATAGCGGTGGAAGAGAAGACCCCGGGGGGCCTCGGTGGCCCCAGTGCCGACCCCACCCCCAGTCGGCACCGTGGCAGCTGGCGGGTCGGGTGGTTCGTAGTCCTCCACGAGCCGGAGCGCTTCGTGACAGGCGAAGACGACCTCCAGGGCTCGCACGACGATGCTCTGGAACGGGTTGGTGCACACGGGACCCAAGCCGGCCCTCGTCGCGGCCTGCCGCGCGACGTCCGGTAGCAGCGGAGCGTTGAGGGCGTAGCGCGCCAATGGCCCAGTCAGGTATTCGAGCCCGCCCTCCAACCGGGCCTGCAGTGCAGTGGAGCGCGCCACATGCTCCTCCACCACCAAGTCGGCGAAGGCCGCCGGGGTGACGTCTAACCCGTCGGAGGAGACCACGCGACCCGAATTCGACGGGGTAGCCGGCCGGCTGGTGCAGGGCGACAAAGCGGTAGTCGCCCTCGACGTCGGGGAACTCGAACCCGCCCACCCACGCCACCGTCTGCAGTGCGTGCTCGAGCGCGTCGGCGAGCGGGCCGGCCAGAGCCGCGATCTCTGTCCGGGCGGGGGCGCGATAGAAGCCGCCGACCTTTACGTTCACCGGATGGATGGCCCGTCCCCCGACCGACTCCATGATCCGGTTCCCCATCTTCTTGAGCGCCAGGCCGCGCTCGAACGCCGGCCGGTTCCGCTGCGCCATTTCGACGGCGTCCTGGCACCCCAAAAAGTCGGGGGCGTGCAGCATGTGGATATGGAGCGAATGGCTCTGCATCCATTCGCCGCAGTACAGAAGGCGGCGGAGACTGCGCACCGCCGGTTCGACGTCGATCCCCAGCGCATCCTCCACGGCCGCGCACGCGCTCATCTGATAGGCGACCGGGCAGATGCCGCAGATGCGCGCGGTCAGGTCGGGCGCTTCCGTGGCCCGCCGCCCCCGCAGGAACGCCTCGAAATAACGAGGCGGCTCGAAGATCTGGAGCGCGACGTCCTGGACCCGGCCGTCGCGCAGCACGACCCGCAGAGAGCCCTCACCCTCGACCCGGGCGAGGCCCTCGACAGAGATGGTTCGCCGCCGTTCTTCGCCCGGCATCACGGCACCGGACCCGAGGTGCGCTGGGAGGCGCGGCTGCGCAGGGTGACCGCCTGCCGGCCGAACACCGCGTTGCCGGCGTAGAAGGTGGAGAACAACCGGGCTGCGTCGGCCGGATCAGAGCCCTGCTCGACCAGGTGGCCGGCCAAGGCCTCGGTATTCGCTCCGGAGACGGGCCCAAAGCAGCCGTAGCAGCCACGGCCAACGGACGGGCACAGAGCGCCGCACCCGCCCGCGTCACCGGTCCGAGGCACGCGGTGCCGTGCGCCACCAGCACGCACACGGCCCCACGGCCCTTGCACTGCTGGCACACCGTATGGTCCGGGATCACCGGGCGCCGGCCCACCAGACCGGCGGTGATCACCTCGAGCAGCTGGTGCCGGTCGATCGGGCAACCGTTCAACTCGAAGTCGACCGGCACGTGGGCCGAAATAGGTGTCGAGGTCGCCAGGGACGACACGTATTCGGGGTGGGCGTAGACGATCCCCGTGTACGCCCCCTTGGCGACGAAATTCCTGAGTGCTTGGACACCGCCCGATGTCGCGCACGCGCCGATAGTGATGAGCCGGTGCGAGGCCGCCCGGATGTCCAGGATTCGCGCGCGGCATCCTCGGATGTCGTCACCGAGCCCTCCACCAAGGAGACGTCGTACGGCCCGTCGACGCTGGCTCGGGAGAACTCGGTGAAGTGGGCGATCCGAACGGCGCCTGCCAGCGCCAGCAGCTCGTCCTCGCAGTCGAGCAGGCTCAATTGGCACCCGTCACACGATGCGAACTTCCATACGGCGAGCGTGGGGACGGGTGCGGTGCTCATCGGTTGCGCTCCATGAACAGCTCGTCGGCGAGGCCGCCGTAGCGGACGATGGGACCGTCCCGGCACACCAGGAGCGGGCCGAGTTGGCAATGTCCGCACAGTCCGATGCCGCACTGCATGTTGCGCTCCAGCGAGACGCGGATGTTGCCCGGGTCGACGCCGCCGTCAGCCAGGGCGCGCCCGCCGAACCGCATCATGATCTCTGGACCGCACAGGAGCGCGATCGACCGCGAGGCATCAAAGGGTGCTTCCGGCAGCAGCGCGGTGACAACTCCGACGATGCCATTCCAGCCCGGGGCCCCGACGTCGACGGAGACACCGACGTACGCGCCGGCGCGTCGCCACGCGTCGAGGTCCTGAGCGAACATGATCTGGTCCGGAGCGCGAGCGCCGACCAGTACGAACACGCTGCCCCGTCCGGCCTCTTGCCGCGCCACGAGATCCCGAACTGCACCACGCAGCGGGGCGAGGCCGATACCGCCCGCCATGACCACGGCGTCCACGCCGTCCTCGAGCTCGTCCACGCCCCACGAAGTCCCGAACGGACCGCGGACACCGACCACAGACCCCACCGGGGTGCGGCAGAGGGCGTGGCTGACGGCGCCCACGGCGCGTACCGAGTGCTCCATGGGCCCGCGGGCACCCGGAGCGCTGGAGACGGAGATCGCGATCTCCCCTTGGCCGAAGGAGGTCAGCATGTTGAACTGCCCGTGCCGGAACCGCAGGGGCGGGCCGTCCACCGGCTCGAGCGAGAGCGTGACCACGTCAGCGGACTCCTCCCGGCGCCCAACCACCCGGTAGGGCACGGGCGTGAACACGCCGGATTCCATGGGTCGTGCGGCCACGTCAGTGGGCACCGACGCTGCCGTACAGATCGAGGAGGCGGACACGGGTCGCCTGCAGTCGTTCGAGGATCACTGCGCTCAGCCTCTCCAAGAAGGGGAACCCTATAGTGGTGTTCGCCGCCAATGCCGCGCGCAGCTGTGCACTGTCGACGCTCACGCCCTGCACTTCATCGATGGCCCGGGCATCGAACCCGTAACGGAATGGTGGGGCGGCCCAGGAAAGCCCGACGATGTGCCCGGGCGCCAGCGTCTCCACCACGATGGAGCCACGATTCGGCGCTTGGATCTCGATCGCCACGTGACCGTGCGTGAGGAGGAACACCAGGTCGGCCGGCTCACCCTCCCGAAACAGGACCTCCCTCGGGCGGAACCTGCCCCGCTCGGCGAGCTCGGCCATGAGGTCAACGGCTCCCTCCGGGAGGCCGGCAAGGAACGCGTGCCCCCGCAGAAGGTCGCGGACGGCCTCGCTCACTGTGCCTCCCCAGCCGCTCTGCCGCGCTGTGCCGCGGTCGGTCGCTCGGATGGCAGCCGCTTCCTCCGTAATGTCGATCCCCACCGGGCACCACGTGAGGCAACGGCCGCAGCCGACGCAACCCGAGGTATCGAACTGGTCCCACCACGTCGACAGCTTGTGCGTCATCCATTGGCGGTAGCGGGACGAGGTAGTGGGTCGGACGGCACCTCCGTGCAGATACGAGTGGTCGACATCGAAGCACGAAGCCCACGACCGCCGCCGCTCAATAGCCCCGCCGACGTCGCTCGTGTCCTTGACGTCGCTGCAGAAACACGTCGGGCAGACCAGGGTGCAATTCCCGCAGGCCAGGCACCGCTCGGCCACCTCGTCCCAGCGGGGGTGCTCGAGGTTGCGGGCGAGGAGCTCTGCCAGTCCCTCGGTCTCGAGCGACCGTCCCATTCTGCCCTTCGCGCCCTCCACGACCCGCCGCCGGGCCTGACGGTCCTCTTCGGTGGCCGGCCGGTGCGCCACGGCCTCCAGGAGTTGAGCGCCCACCTCCGTCCCGACCCGGACGTAGAAACGGTGCACGCCTTCGAGCAGCTCGGTGAGAGCGAGGTCGTAACCCGCACCCGCCGCCGGACCGGTGCCCATGGAGGTGCAGAAGCAGGTGCCTGACGGCCGGCCGCACTCCACGGCGATGACCAGCGCCCCCGCCCTCCGGTCCGCGTAGGCGTCATCACGAAAAGCACCGCCGGCGAGGACCGTATCCAGCACATCGAGAGCGGCGAGCTCGCACGGCCGGGCGCCGACGATCGCCACGGGCCCGTCCCGGCGCGCCGGAGTCTCCAGCCTGACGCCTCCCTCGTGCAGCGAGGCGCGCCAGACCGTCTCTTCGGGTTTGAAGAATTCCGCCTTCCAGGACGCTGGACCAACAGCCCACCCGAACAGCTCCGGGTCGCCGCCGTCCTCGAGTCGGTAGCGGCCCGGCGACTGGACGTCGTGCCACCCGGCCGGCAGGTCGCCGACAGCCGTCAGCTGGCCAGGGACGATGGCGCCGTCACGCACCACAGGACCGATGACCCTGTGGCCACTCTCGGCCAAGACCGCGATCAGGCGATCGAGGCCCTCGGGAGCGATGACGGCATCGTCTCCGACATCCACTTCGCCCACGCTATGCCCGCGGTGAGCGCCGGAAAAGACCGTTGATGCCGTGTGCACTACGAGCGATCGCCGCGCCACCGCTCCGACGTGCCACCGATGACGGTCGCCAGGTCGACCAGACGGCTCGAGTATCCGGTCTCGTTGTCGTACCAGCCGAGGACCTTGACCAGATGGCCGTTCGCCATCGTGAGCTTCGAGTCGAAGATGCAGGACGCCGAAGAGCCGATGATGTCCGTCGAGACGAGATCGTCCTCGGAGTACTCGAGCACGCCGACCAGCCGACCCGCCTCCGCCGCGGCACGGTAGGCGTCGCAGACTTCCGTCACCGTCGGGGCCTCACGGAGGTTCGCCACGAGGTCGGTCACCGAGCCGTCGGGCACGGGCACCCGAAGCGACAGCCCGTCGAGTCGGCCGGCGACGTCGGGAAGCACCAGCCCCGTGGCCCGAGCGGCCCCGGTCGTCGTCGGGATGATGTTGATGGCTCCTCCACGCGCCCGGCGGGGGTCCTTGTGGAGGGCGTCAACGAGATGCTGGTCGTCGGTGTACGCGTGGACCGTCGTCATGAAGCCCTCTTCCATCCCGAAGGCATCGTCAAGCACCTTGGCCAGGACGGCGAGGCAGTTGGTCGTGCACGACGCGTTCGAGACCACAAAATCCCGCTCGGGGTCGAAGCTGTCCTCGTTGACGCCGACCACGAAGGTGGCGTCGACGCCCTTGGCGGGGGCTGAGATGATCACCCGCCTCGCTCCCGCTTGGAGATGGGCGGCCGCCTTGTCACGGCTGGTGAGCCGGCCGGTACATTCAATCACCACGTCGATGCCGAGCTCGCGCCACGGCAGGGCGTCGGGGTTCGGCTCCATCAGCATGGTGACCGCCATGGCCCCCACCACCATCTTGTCGTGTTCCAAGGTGACCGGTTCGGGGAAATGTCCGTGCACCGAGTCGCGGGCCAGGAGCCGGGCGAGCGCCTCAGGATCGCCGAGGTCGTTCACGGCAGCCACCTCGATGTCGTGCGGCGACTTCATCGCCGCCCGCAGCAACGACCGCCCCGTGCGCCCAAATCCGTTGATGGCAACCCTCACAGACATTCCAGCCCTCCGGCTTCCGGGGACCGTCCGGTCCTCGTACCTCGATGGTCTCATCGGGTCGGCGATTTGCGTAGTGCCAATGGTCCTGTCCGCCTGGGGACCTTTGTCTCTACTCCCCCATCCGTCGCCATGACAATCTGAGATCGTGTTCGAGGTGCGCTTCCACGGTCGAGGTGGACAGGGTGTCGTCACCGCGGCGGACCTCCTGGCCCTGGCGGCGTTCGAGGAGGGTCGCTTCGCGCAGTCGTTCCCCAACTTCGGCTCGGAGCGCATGGGCGCACCGGTGGTGGCCTATTGCCGCCTACACGAACGGGAGATCCGCACCAGGGAGCCCGTCATGGAACCGAACTGCGTGATCGTCATCGACCCCACGCTCGTGCACCAGGTGGACCTCTTCGCCGGGCTCAGCCCGGACGGCTCTGTGTTGGTCAATTCGGCGCGGACCTTCGACGAACTCGGTCTGGAGTCTCTACGCTGCCGGTTCCGCGGCGACCACTTGATGGCGGCGCCGGCGACCGAAGTCGCACTACGCCAGATCGGGAGGCCGTTGCCCAACGCCGCCCTCCTCGGTGGGTTCGCCGCCTTGACCGGGCAGGTGTCGATCGGGGCGGTCAGCACGGCCATCCGGGAGCGCTTCCGCAAGGACCCTGGCATCGCCGAACGCAACGTGGCCGGCGCGGCCGAGGTCTTCCAGTACGTCCGCCAGGCGCTGGTGCTCAACGGACAGGGGGTGCTCAGTGCTCCGGCAGATTGAGGGCTCCCGGGCGGTGGCGGAGACAGTGGCGCTCTGCCGCCCAGAGGTCGTGTGCGCCTACCCCATCTCCCCCCAGACCCACATCATTGAGGCGGTCGGCGCGATGGTGAAAGCGGGTGAGCTCGCGCCCTGCGAGTTCATCAACGTCGAGTCGGAATTCGCCGCCATGTCGGTGGCCATCGGCGCCTCGGCCACCGGCGCCCGCACCTTCACCGCCACCGCGAGCCAGGGGCTCCTCTTCATGATGGAGGCGCTCTACAACGCCGGCGGGCTCGGGCTGCCCATCGTCATGACGCTGGCCAACCGCGCCGTGGGCGCTCCCATCAACATCTGGAACGACCACAGCGACGCCATGGCCGCCCGGGACGCCGGTTGGGTCCAGCTGTTCGCCGAGACCAACCAGGAGGCCGCTGACCTGCACATTCAGGCCTTCCGGCTCGCAGAAGAGCTGTCGGTCCCCGTCATGGTGTGCATGGACGGGTTCATCCTCACCCACGCAACCGAGCGAGTCGACCTCCCCGAGCAGGACCAGGTCGACGCCTTCCTGCCGCCCTACGTGCCGCGCCAGGTGCTCGACCCGAATGATCCCGTCTCCATCGGCGCCATGGTCGGCCCCGAGGCCTTCGAGGAAGTCCGCTACCTCGCGCACGCACGCCAGCAACAGGCGCTCGGCCACTCGGCGAGCTCGGGGAGGAGTTCGCCGAGGCCTTCGGGCGCGATTCGGGCGGGCTGGTCCACCCCTACCGCAGCGCAGACGCCGACGTGGTGGTGGTCGCCATGGGTTCGGTACTCGGAACGATCAAAGACATCGTCGACACCCAACGCAGTGCCGGCCTGCGCATCGGCGCGCTCGGCATCACATCGTTCCGCCCCTTTCCGATCGACGCCGTCTGCGAGGCCCTCAAGGGCGCCCGCAGGGTCGTCGTGGTGGAAAAGGCCTTCAGCGTGGGCTTCGGCGGGGTGCTCTCGACCGATGTCGCCATGGCCCTCTCCGGGCTGGCACGGTGCCGGTGGCCACAGTCGTGGCCGGCCTCGGGGGGCGCGCGATCACGAAGGCGTCGCTGCAACGGATCTTCGAAGACGCCCTCCGGGGCGACCTCGGCCGGCTGACCTTCCTCGACTTGAACACGGCCCTCGTCGAGCGGGAGCTGGAGCGCATGGCCCAAAGTCGGCAGTCAGGTCCCTCGGCCGAGAACATGCTCCGGGACCTGGGCGTCGAGGCTTCGAGGATCGGCTGACAATGGCGGTCCGCTTCTACCAGGTCGGCAGCTTCGCCGTCGGCAACCGGCTCCTTGATGTCGAGCACCGCACGGTCCAATCCGCCGCCGAGCGGTCCAATTCCCTCACCTCGGGGCACCGGGCCTGCCAGGGCTGCGGGGAGGCGCTCGGTGCCCGCTATGCGCTCGATGCCGCGATGCGCGCCACCGGCGGGCAGATGGTGGCCGTGAACGCAACCGGGTGCCTCGAGGTGTTCTCGACCCCGTACCCCGAGACCTCGTGGCAGATCGCCTGGCTCCACTCCCTCTTCGGCAATGCACCGGCGGTGGCGACCGGCGTCGCCGCGGCGCTGCGGGCCAAGGGCCGCGGCGCGACCAGGGTCATCGGGCAAGCCGGCGACGGGGGCACCGTCGACATCGGCTTCGGATGCCTCTCGGGCATGTTCGAGCGCAACGACGACGTCCTGTTCATCTGCTACGACAACGAGGCCTACATGAACACCGGCGTCCAGCGGTCCGGCGCCACCCCGCCGGCGGCCCGCACGGCGACGACCGAAGCGGTCGGACCCAACCCGGGCAATTCCTTCGGGCAGGGCAAGAACATGCCCGAGCTCGCCATGGCACACGGGATCCCCTACGTGGCGACCGCCACCGTGGCCGACCTCCACGATCTCGAGAACAAGGTGACCCGGGCCATGGAGATTCACGGGGCGCGCTACATCCACATTCTGGTGACATGCCCTCTCGGGTGGGGTTCTGCGGCCAGCGACACGGTGCGGATCGCCCGGCTGGCCACCCAGACGGGGCTGTTCCCGGTCTTCGAAGCCGTGCACGGCGAGGTCACACGCTCCACCGCGATCCGCCGTCTGGCCCCCGTCACCGACTACCTGCGACTGCAGACCCGATTCGGCCACCTCTTCGACCAGGAGGGGAACGTGACGCGACCGGACATCGTCGATGCGCTGCAGGCGATGGCCGACCGCAACATCCGTCGTTACGGCCTGATGAAGGAACCCGAGGAGGCGCGCCCGTGATGGAGAAGCCCTTCGCCATCACTCTCGACGTCGGCTCCAGCCTGGCCAACAAGACGGGCAGCTGGCGGGTCGAGCGCCCGGTGTACGTGGACCGGCTGCCACCGTGCAACAACGCCTGCCCCGCCGGCGAGAACATCCAGCAATGGCTGTACCTGGCCGAGGACGGCTCCTACGAAGCGGCCTGGCGTCAGATCATGCGCGACAATCCCTTTCCCGCCGTCATGGGCCGGGCCTGCTTCCATCCGTGCCAGACGGCCTGCAACCGGGCCGTCGGTGGACGAGACGGTCGGGATCAACGCCGTTGAGCGCTTCCTGGGCGACCGAGCCATCGAAGAAGGATGGCGACCCGTCCCTGCGGGCTCGCCCAGCGGGCGGCGAGTGCTGGTCGTCGGGTCCGGGCCCGGGGGCCTGACTGCCGCCTACCATCTGCGGCTACTCGGACACGAAGTGGTGGTGCGCGAGTCGTCACCGCTCCCAGGCGGGATGATGCGCTACGGCATTCCCGCCTATCGCCTGCCCAGGAACGTCGTCGACGCCGAGATCGACCGCATCGTCGCCATGGGCGTGACGATGGAATGCGGGAGGCCCGTCGAGGACCTCGAGGCCGCGATGAAAGACGGGGGCTTCGACGCGGCCTTCGTGGCGGTGGGAGCCCAGCGGGGCCGGCACGCCGACATCCCGGCCGGGGACTCGGCCCGCATCCTCGACGCCGTAGTCGCTCCTCCGGGACTACCGAGGGCACCGTGTCACCTGCCCTGGGCCGGCGAGTCGTGATCTACGGCGGGGGGGACACGGCCATGGACGCCGCCCGCACGGCGCGGCGACTCGGGGCCGAGGACGCCCTCGTCGTATACCGACGCACCAGGGAACGCATGCCGGCCGACGTGGAGGAGGTCCAGGATGCCGTCGACGAGGGGGTGCGCCTCATGTGGCTCTCCACCATCGTCGGCGACTGAAGGCGGCCTCCTGACCATTGAGCGGATGGAGCTGGACGAGGCGGGCTTCCCCCAACCCACCGGCGAAATCGAGGAGCTGCAGTCGGACGCGCTGGTGCTGGCGCTGGGGCAGGAGGCCGACCTCGGCCTCCTGAACTCTCTGCCCGACGTGCACATCGAGGAAGGCCTGGTCACGGTCGGACCGGACCTGATGTCCGATCACCCCGGCGTGTTCGCCGGCGGCGACATGGTGGCGGGAGCCCGCACCTTGACCGACGCCATCGGGCACGGAAAGAAGGCGGCGCGGGCCATCGACGCCTGGCTGGACGGCCGCACCCTGGAGCCGTCCCGCCCGTCACGCCCTGGCCACCCCCGAGCACCTCAACACCTGGTACTACGCCGACGCGCCCAAGTCGGTCCGGCCCCGCCTCGACGCTGCCCGGCGCACCTCCACCTTCGACGAAGTTGTGGGTGGCCTCGACGACTCGACCGCCCTCTACGAGGCGCGGCGATGCCTGTCGTGCGGCAACTGCTTCCAGTGCGACAACTGCTTCGGGGTGTGCCCCGACAATGCCGTCATGAAGGTCGACGAGGCCCATGGGTACCGCTTCGACTACGACTTCTGCAAGGGCTGCGGGCTGTGCGTCCAGGAGTGCCCCTGCGGGGCCATTGAGATGGAGCCCGAGGAGATCTGACCCCACGGCCGGAGACGCCCGGGGTAAAAGGTGGAGACCGCCTACCGCCGGCGTCGATGACCGATGGACCTGCGAGGCGCCACGCCGTGGCTCTCGGGCCGCCCCGGCACCGTCGCCTCGAGGAGCATCCGCCACTCGGCGGCGGCGACGCTCTGGCGGACGGCCTCGACGGCGTCCGGGTTCACCGAGATGGAGGTGATGCCCTGCCGCACCAGGTGCTCGGCGAAGGCCGGGCGGTTCGACGGGGCCTGTCCGCACAGCGACGACGTGATGCCCGCCTCCTTGGCGCCGTCGATGATGCGCCCGATGGCGTCCAGCACCGCCGGGTCGGCCTCGTCGAACACATCGGCACAGATTTGGGAGTCTCGGTCGACGCCCAGCATCAGCTGGGTGAGGTCGTTGCTGCCGATAGAGACGCCGGAGATCCCCATGGTGGCGTAGGTCGGGATCCAGTAGGCCACCGAGGGCACCTCTGCCATCACCCAGACCGGGATGGAACCGGCAAGTGGGCTGGCGTCGACCACCTCGAGGCAGGCCTCGAGCTCCCAGGCCGTGCGCACGAAGGGGATCATGAGCACGACGTTCGGGGTCTCCTCCAGGACGCGGGCCAGCACGTCGAGCTCGAGGCGGAACAGGTCGGGCTCGCGGACGTAGCGGTAGCAACCGCGGTAGCCGATCATGGGGTTCTCCTCTATGAGGTTCGAACTTGTCGCCCCCCTCGAGATTGGAGAACTCGTTGGACCGGAAGTCGATGCTGCGGTACACGACCGGCCGGGGCTCGAACGCCCGCGTGATGTGCACCAGCGACTTGGCCATGCTCTCGATGAACGTCTTCTCGTCACCGCGCTCGAGGAGCAGGCGGGGGTGTACCCCGCCCAGTGCGTCGGTGACCATGAACTCGGCCCGCAGCAGGCCAACGCCGTCCACGGGGAGGGCGGCCACCTCTTCGGCGTGCTCGGCGAAGGCCAGGTTGACATAGATCCGGGTGGCCAGCGCTCCGGTTCGGCTCAGAGCCGCTGCGGGGGCGGAGGTGGGCGCGGTCACCACTGCCGGCGGCGCCACGGCTCCTTCGGTCACCGTGCCGTGGCCACCGTCGACCGTGACGAGCTCGCCGTCGCGCAATACGGTCGTGGCGTTGCGGGCGCCCACGACGGCAGGCACTCCGAGCTCGCGCGAGACGATCGCGGCGTGGCAGGTCATGCCCCCGCCATCGGTGACCACCGCCGCCGCCCGGCGCATGGTGGGCACCCAGTCCGGGCTGGTCATGGGCGCCACGAGGACCTCGCCGGCCTGCAGGCGGTGGCCCTCGTCGGGCGTCTGCAGCACCCTCACGACACCGGACGCCCGGCCCGCCGAGGCGGCCAGGCCCTGGACCAGGACCGCACCCTCGTCGGCCCGCGTGACGTTGGCTCCCGGCGCCCGACAGCGGTGACCGGGCGGGACTGGACGAGGAAAGTGTGACCGCCTGCCATGGCCCACTCGGTGTCCTGGGGGGAGCCGTAGTGCTGCTCGGCGGCCAGGCCCAAACGGGCCAGTTCGACAACCTCGTCGTCGGTGAGCACCCGGCGGCTGCCCTCGGACGGGTCGAGCTCCACCCGCTGGTCCTCGCCGTTGGGCCCGCGGACGATCTTGAAGTGCTGGGTGCCGACCCGGACATGGAGGAGACGCGGCCCGTTCTTGTCGACGACATAGGTGTCGGGCTCGACCATCCCGCTCACGACCACCTCACCCTGACCGAAGGCGGCCTCGATCACGATGTGATCCATCTCGCCGGTCGAGGGGTCCACGGTGAACATGACACCGGAGCGCTCGGAGGGGATCATCTCCTGCACCACCACGGCGATGGCCGGCTCCGCGGTGAGGCTCTTGTCGCCGCGGTAGAAGATGGACCGGGCCCCCCACAGCGAGGCCCAGCAGTCCACGATGCGTTCCAGCACTTCCTTCTTTCCGGCCACGTTGGTGAAGGTCTCGTTCATGCCGGCGAAGGAGGTTCCCTCGGCGTCCTCGCCAATCCCCGACGACCGCACGGCGACGCGCACGTCGGTGCCGAGACGCTCGTAGGCGGAGATCACGGCCGCTCGCCAGGTCGTCGGGAACGGGAACCGAGCGCACCAGGTCCTTTGCCTCGTCGGCGAGGCGATCGAGGTCATCCTGTGACGCGTCGCGTGCCTCGCCAAGAATGGCCACCAACCTCTCGCGGACGCCGGCTCTGGCCAGAGCGTCGAGATAGGCCTCTCCGGTGATGACGAATCCCGGCGGGACAGGGAGCCCACCTGCAGTCAACTCTCCCAGGTTGGCACCCTTGCCGCCCACCGAACCGGTGTCACCGAGCCCAATCTCCTCGAACCATCGAATTGGCTGCATGCCATCGCTCCTTCGCGTCGGTCCGCTGCGCCGTCTCTTTGATCGTCTCTGATCACCGAGGAGTCTCGATAGGGACCAACGTCCCTGTTTGGAACGTTGTGCATTTGCGACACTGGGCGCGGTGAGAACGCTCAGCTTCGACGAGGTCGTGCAGCGGCTGCGCTCCCTCGGCCCCGGCGAGCCCCGGGTCGTCATTTCTGGGAATTCCGCGACACCAGGAACCCTGATAGAGGCCCTCCTCGCCGCCAGGGAGCGGTGCCGTGTCTTTCAACTGAACGCACAATCAGGATTCTCCGACAACCCTTCGTTCGTCACCGAAACCCCCTTCGTGGGGCCGGGCATGCGCCACGACCCCATGCTCGATTACCTGCCGATGCGGCTCTCGCTGGTGCCGCGGCTGTTCAGTACCGTGCGCCCGGTGGACGCGGTGTTGATCCACACCTCGTTGCCGCACGAGGGCAAGGTCTCGCTCGGCATCGAGGTCAACATCCTCCCCGCCGCCATTGAGCAGGTCCGTGCCCGAGGCGGTCTGGTCATCGCCCAGATGAACCCGCAAATGCCCTATACCTTCGGCGACGCGGAGATACCGCTGGACCTGATCGACGGCGCGTTGGAGGTCGATGCACCGCTCGCGTCGCCTGGCGTTGCGAAGACGAGCGACACAGCGCAGATCATCGGCGAGCGGATTGCCCGCTTCGCCCAGGACGGCATCACACTGCAGCTGGGCATCGGGCTGATCCCGACCATCGCCGCGACGAGAATGTCGCACTTGCACTTTCTGCGCATCTGGTCGGAGATGATCAGCGACGGAGTGCTCGCGTTGGACCAGGCTGGCGCGCTCGATCCCGAACACCCCGTGACGACCTCCTTTCTGATCGGAGCACCGGAGCTCTACGGCTGGGCCGACCGGAACCCTGGCCTGCGGATGCGACGCACCGAGACGGTCAACGACCCCTCCCGGATCGCGGCGCACCGGGCGATGCTCTCCATCAACGCCGCCATGCAGGTCGATCTGTTCGCCCAAGCCAACGCCAGCTTCGTCGATGACCGGGTCCACTCAGGGTTTGGCGGCCAGCCCGACTTCGTAGGCGGGGCCCTGCACTCGAAGGGCGGTCACGCCATCATCGCGCTGCACGCCTGGCACGAGAAGACCGATACCTCGACCGTGGTGCCGATTCTCACCAACCCTGTTACTTCGTTCCAGCATTCGGCCATCGTGAGCGAGCACGGGTGCGCCGAGCTCTTCGGGCGCTCCCAACGCTCGCAGGCTCAGCTGATCATCGAACAGGTGGCCGACCCCCGTGCCCGCCCGCAGTTGGTCGAGGCGGCGGCGCGCCTCGGCCTGCGGCGGGACTTCGACTAGATCCAACCTCTAGGCCGCTGGAACCTCGTCGACACCGGCTACCGGCCGGATAGGAGGGCATCGACATAGGGACTTAAGTCCCTCTTCGGTCATACGTGGCGTCTTCATGACCAATTGCCCTACGGTCGGACGCAATCGTTCGTCAGAGTTGAGGCGTGACTCAACTGGACGTGCTGAGTGTTGGAGACGCGGCAACCGATGTCTTCATCCGGCTGTCTGACGGGCACGTCCGGGTGCGGGAGGACGACCACGGCCATTGGATGGACCTGCCCTTCGGCGGCAAGGTCCCGTTCGACTACGCGCTGACGGTCGAGGCCGGAGGCAATGCCGCCAATGCGGCCGTCGGGCTCTCGCGTCTCGGGCTGACTTCTGCCATTGCGGCTCATGTCGGCAGCGACCAGATCGGCCGGGACATGGAGGAGGCGCTCCACCGCGAGGGCGTCGACACCCACCTGGTGCGGTTCGACCCCGGGCAACCGAGCAACCGCAACTTCGTGCTGTGGTTCGGCCAAGACCGCACGATCTTGGTCCGTCACGAGAAGTTCGACTACCACTGGCCCCATCTGAGCCCGCGTGAGGTCCCGCGCTGGCTGTACGTGAGCTCCGTGGGCTCCGCCGTCCCGGAGTACTTCAGCCGGATGGTGGCCTGGCTCGAGGCAGAGCCGTCGGTACGCCTCGCGTTCCAGCCGGGGACTTGCCAGATCGCCCAGGGCTACGAGCCCTTCGAGGCCCTGTACCGGAGGGCTGAAGTCCTCGTGTGCAACCGCGAGGAGGCGGTCGAGATCGGGGGCGGTGACCACGGCGATCTGGCCGACCTGCTGACCCGGCTCCACCAGATAGGGCCGAAGAGGGTGGTTATCACCGACGGGCCCGAGGGTGCCTACGCTACCGACGGCACACGCCGTTACCGAGTCCCCGCCTACCCGGACCCGGCGCCGCCCAGGGAGAGAACCGGTGCGGGCGACGCGTTCGCATCGACGTTGGTGGCCGCTCTGGTCAAGGGGCGGACATTTCGCGAAGCGCTGGCCTGGGCCCCGATCAACGCGATGCGCGTGGTTCAAGAGGTCGGGTCACAAACGGGGCTCCTGGTCGAAAGCGAGCTGCTCCAACTGCTGAGATGTGCCCCAGAGACGTATGGCGTTTCCTGCTGGTGAGGCAGAACGCTCTCCATCACCGACAACAAGCAGCTCGTGTCCGGCGGCAGGTACACCCTGATCCCCTCCGCCTTCATGTTCACGACGTGGTCGATGAAGCCGGGATCCTGGTGCGAGAAGCCGTTGTGGTCCTGACGCCAGACGCGGGAGGAGAGCAGGAAATTGAGCGAAGCAATAGGGCGACGCCAAGGGATCTGGTACGTCGTTTTCAACCACTTCGTGTGCTGGTTGAACATCGAGTCCACGACGTGGACGAAGGCCTCGTAGCAGTTGAAGACGCCATGGCGACCCGTGAGGAGATAACCCTCGAGCCACCCCTGGCACTGGTGCTCGGAGAGCATCTCCATCACCCGACCGGCCGGCGCGAGGTGCTCGTCGGTGGCGAGTCGCTCGGCATCCCACTGACGATCTGTCACCTCGAAGACGGCTTGGAGCCGATTGGAAACGGTCTCGTCCGGACCGAAGATCCGGATGATTCACAATCGATCCACGACATGTGGCACGACATGGAGGACCGGACGTTCGACGCCACGCTCGCCGTGAACAACCCGGGAGCTCGGGCCAAGCCGATTCACCGGCCCCCAGTGCCCTTACTCGACGACCTCGCAGTGCAGGACCGGGCCGCCATGATGCCCATGGCGGTGCAACGCCTCCGTGACGCTCTCCACATACGCGGCGACGGCATCGACGCCATCGCCAAGTTGCTGCAGGTGCACCCACTCCTCCCCGATGACTATGTACGCTCCGGCGTCGCCATAGACGACGACTCCTCTGGTCGGTTCTGGGTCACTGCGTGCGAGAGTCTCGACGACGACGTCACCCGGAGCCCGCTCAGTTGGTTGAAGCGGCCGGACGCCCCGACGTTCGACCCACTGGTGTGGACGGTAAATCCACAGGCCGTGATCGAACCCATCGATCCCTCCGAGGTACCGGAGTCCGACGCCGCGGTCGCGTGGCGGTTCCACATCGATTCGCACGCCTCGCCCCCAGAGTTGCCATGAACCGCCAGCATGATCGGTACCGATGGAATGGCAACTTTCGACCTTACCGAACGGCCGGCGGTACCCGTCGTGCTTCGTGCCCGGCGCTGACTTCCGGCGGGCCTGACTTGTGGTGGGCCGCCCGGGTCTCGATCCCGGCACCTTGGGATTAAAAGTCGGGGGCGAATCGTCCACGGAGTCCCACCGACTCCAAACAACCAGTTCGTGCCAGGTGACCAGTCCAGCCAGTCGGACCAAGTGCAATGAGATCTTCCTATTTCAATAGCAAGTCAGTAGCCGGGTCAGCCAAGACGGCCTGGAGTCTGACGAGCGCTTCGACGGCGGTGGACTCGATGGGATCAGAAAGAACAACGCCCTCCGGTTACTCGAGCGCGGACGCTGATCAATCCGGATCCTGCGCGTCCCACGGTACGGCACCGGAGACGCCTCGGGCGATGGACTCGTCTGCCGCCTTGTGGGGTCGCGGCTGGGCGAAGGTCTGGTACGGCCGACAACGCAGCACGACGCGGTCCTCTTCGTCGGCCATCGACTCGAAAGACGGGCGGGTCTCGTCACTCGGCGCCTCACCTGACATGCGGCCGACCACCGCCATGAGGACGTCCACCGCGAGCTTCCGGTCGGGGTCGATCACCGCATCGGCGTAGACCTGCAGGTACGCGAACGGCCAGCGCTCGTCGAGGACGCAGAGGCTGATCTTCGGGTTCCGGAGCACGGCTCGAGCCTTGGCCCGACCTGCGGTGGTGGAGATGAGCAGCTGGTCCTCGTCTGTCGGAACGTAGTAGACGACGGACATCGCCGGTCCGTCATGGAGGCGCCCGTAACCCAGCACACAGGTGCGGTGCGTGCGCACGAAGAGGCGGCGTTCCGAGGGCAGCATCTCTCGATCGGTCGGGGCGACGAACGGTTCAGGGCTGATGGGCAGCAGCACGGGAACGGGCCTCCTCTTCTCGTGTCATTGCACGAACAGCATCGAGATCACGGCGTCGACGTGGCGCTCGACCTCGGTCGGCTCGACCGGGTCCATGCCGGTGAGCAGCCGGCACTCGGGCGCCAACACGAAGATGGTGGCCACCGCTCCGGTCAAGAGGTAGTACAGATGCGGGGCGGGAACGTTGCGCATCTTCCCAGCCGCAACGAGAGGTTCGAACATCGCCACCGCGAGCGCATAGAGCGGCTGGATGTGCTGTTCGACGAGCCAGGCCAGGCGGTCACCCTCGGTCTTGCACTCCTGCATGATGACCCGGTGGAGCTCGGGGTGGCTGGCCGAGAAACGCACGAAATCCGCCACCACCAACCTGGCGACCGTTTCCTCGTCCACGCCGCGCAGTCCCGCCACCCGCTCGGTCAGAGCACGCGCCAGGTCCTCGAAGAGCCGGCCGACGGCGGCCCGCCAGAGTTCCGTCTTGTTCCCGAAGTGATACGTGAGCAGGGGTTGGTGCACGCCGGCGCGCTCGGCGATCAGTCGAGTGCTTGCCCCCTCGAAGGACCGCTCGGCGAACAAGTCGAGCGCAGCCGCCAGGATCCGCTCACGCGTGGCGTCGGCCGAGGGCCGCTGCGCCCGCTCCTCCTGGGTCTTCGATTGCCATCTTGCCTACTTTATCGATTGATCTATCTAGTTGCAAGATATTTGTTCAAATGATAAAGTCACTTGGCAGACGGGTCGATCCGGCGACCTGTGGCGTCGGACGATGAGGGGAGCGCACATGTTCCGACTGGTCAATGCGGGGGGCGGCCGGCCCTCGAGCACGACGGCGGCCTCTATGACGTCGCCCGGCTGGCCGACGACGAGTCGCTCGCCACGGCCACGGCGTGCCTCGCCCGCTCCGAGGAGCTCCACGAGCTGGCGCGGCGCTGCGAGGGGGCCGAGCCGGACGCGACGGCTGGACGAGGTCGCCCTCGGCCCACCGGTGCCCGACGCCCGGCAGGTCTTCGGCATCGGCCTGAACTACAAGAGCCACGCCGAGGAGAGCGGGATGGAGCTCCCTCCGGCGCCACTCACCTTCACCAAGTTCCCGAGCTGCCTGGCCGGGCCGACGGCCGACGTCCCGTTGTCCGGCGCCGTCGTCGACTACGAGGCCGAGGTGGTCGTCGTCATCGGCCGGACGTGCCGCTCCGTCCCGGAGGACGCGGCCTGGGAGGTGGTGGCGGGCATCACCGCCGGCCAAGACATCTCGGACCGTGAGGTGCAGCTCACGGGCTCGCCACCGCAGTTCTGCCTCGGGAAGAGCTTTCGCGCCTACGGGCCGACGGGTCCGGCCGTCGTCTCGGTGGACGCCCTGCGTGATCGCGACGACATCGCGCTGCGCTGCGAGGTCTGGGGTGAGGTGGTCCAAGAGTCCTCGACGTCGCAACTCATCTTCTCCGTACCCAGGCTCGTCTCGTACCTGTCGTCGATCTGCACCCTCTCCCCGGGGGATCTGATCTTCACCGGCACACCCGACGGGGTCGGCATGGCGCGCGGTCGCTTCCTCTCGCGGGGTGACGAGATCGTCACCACGGTCGAGGGCGTCGGGGAATTGCGAAACCGCTGCGTCGCGTCCGAAGCAGAGGAGGCACTGATGGGATTGCACCGATTGCTGGGCTTCACCACCGCCGTACCGGACCCCGAGGGCCTGGCCGCCTTCTACGGCGAGCTCGGGCTGGCCGGGGACGCCGTGACCGGCTTCACCGGGAGCGACGGTGGGTCGAGGGTGCTCGTCGATGAGGGCGACTTCCGCCGGCTCGTCCGGGTCGAGTTCGGCTGCCGTGGACCCGAGGACCTCGACGCGGCGGCACGCCGGCTCACCGACGGTGGCGCCGTGCCCGAGCTCACCGACGGAGAGCTGCGCATCGTCGACCCGGCCAGCCGCGTCGAGCTTGTCCTCCGAGTGGCCGAACCCGCACCCGCACCGACCGCCGCGGCGCCGGTGGTGCCCAACGCCCCCGGCGCCACCGTCCGCGTCGACGAGCGGGCTCCCGCGGTGTTCGGCGGACCCCGACCCCCACGCCGGCTCGGGCACCTGGTGATCGGCACGCCGGCCATCAGGGAGACCCGCGACCTGCTGGTCGAGGGCATCGGACTCAAGGTGAGCGACGAGATCGACGGTGTCATCGCGTTCCTGCGGTGCTCTCCGGACCATCACAACGTGGCCCTGGTCGAGTCGCCCGTCCCGTTGCTGCAGCACTACTCCTGGGAGTGCGACGACGTCGACCACGTCGGCCACAGCGCGTCCGCGCTGTTGCGGCCCGATCCGTCACGTCACACCTGGGGCCTGGGCCGCCACTTCGCAGGTTCCAACTTCTACTGGTACCTCCGAGACCCGGCCGGGTCCTATCTCGAGCTCTATTCGGACCTGGACCAGATCCACGACGACGAGGCCTGGGAGCGGCGCGGGAGGACGCCGTTCGAGTTCGAGCATGTCGCCAACTCGTGGGGGCCCGATCTGCCCCTCGAGTTCATCGTGCCCAGCGACCTCGACCAGCTCCAAGCGGCGTGGGCCGACCGATGAGCGCAAACGTGCCGGGTCGGGTCGACGTGATCGTCGTCGGCGCGGGTCCGGTCGGCTGCAGCCTCGCTCTCCTGCTCGGGGCCCGGGGACGCTCGGTGCTGTTGCTCGAACGTCACCCGGGGCCGTATCCCTTGCCGCGCGCCGTGCACTTCGACGACGAGACCGCTCGCATCCTCCAAGCTTGTGGCATCGGTGCCGACTTGCCGGCGCTCTCCGAACCGACCAGCACCTACGAGTGGCGCAACGGCGAGGGGGTGCCGCTGCTGCGATTCGAGACTCCGGCGCAGGGCCGTCAGGGCTGGCCCTCGGCCAACATGTTCAACCAACCCGATCTCGAGGCTCGCCTCTTCGAACGGGTCGACGCAACGCCGGAGGTTTCGCTGCTGTGGGGCCACGCCGTCGTCGACGCCGGCCAGGACGCCGGGGGCGCATGGGTCGATCTCGAGTCGGCAGCCGATGGCACCAGCCACCGCGTCGAGGCGGCCTACGTCGTCGGCTGCGACGGTGCCAACAGCACCGTGCGCGACCTTCTCGGCGTCACCTTCGAGGATCACGGCTTCTACTACGACTGGCTGGTCGTCGACGTCGAGCTCCACGAGCCGCGAGTCTTCGATCCTCCCAATCTCCAGATCTGTGACCCCCGCCGCCCGACCACGGTGGTCTCGGGCGGTCCTGGGCGCCGGCGCTGGGAGTTCATGTGCTTGCCTGGTGAGACCCTCGAGACGATCGACCAAGAGGCCGCTGCCTGGGCCTTGTTGAAGCCGTGGGACGTCCGGCCCGACAACGCCACGTTGGTCCGCCACGCCGGCTATCGCTTTCGTGCTCGGTGGGCGGCGAGATGGCACGAAGGGCGGATCTTCTTGGCCGGGGACGCCGCCCACCAAACTCCCCCGTTCGCCGGCCAAGGGATGTGTGCGGGCCTGCGCGACGCGGCCAACCTGGCCTGGAAGCTCGACTACGTGCTGGGCCATCCCGGAGCGGAAGCGGTTCTCGAGACGTACGGCGTCGAGCGGATACCCCAAGCGGCCGCCGTCATCGAGCTGGCCGCCGAGCTCGGCCGCGTGATCTGCATCCCCGACGAGGGTGAGGCCCGCTCCCGCGACGAGCAGATGGCGCCCCTCGTCCCGCCGGGGGGCAGCGTCCCGGTGCCGATGGTGCCGGGCATCTCCGGCGGCATCCTTGCCGAAAGAGCGATGGCGGGCGAGCTCTTCATGCAGGCAATCGTCCGTGCCGACGGCACCGAGGGACGGCTCGATGACGTCATCGGTCCCGGATGGCATCTCGTGACCAACGGCCAACCGCCCGAGCTGGACGGCGAGCTGGCTGCCTGGTTCGGGTCGATCGGGGGCCGCACCGTCGCGATCGGCGTAACGGTCGACGACGTCGAGGGGCGCTACGGCGAGTGGTTCGCCGAGCACGGCGTCGCCGCCGTCCTGGAGCGACCGGACTTCGCCCTGTACGGGACGGCAGCCACTCATCAGGAGATCGCCGAGCTGGTCACGGAGCTGCGCAACCAGCTCGAGGCCGCGACGACGCAGAGCGTGACGCTGTGACGACACGATGGGCCTGTCGGGCCGTCTGGTCGTCCTGACCGGTTCAGCAATGTGGTATCGGGAGGGCTGACGTGCGAGGGCTTGCGACGATGCGCTGGGCATGGGAATCGACCCTGGGAGGCGATGCTCCCCTGTGGACGTCCACGCCAACGTCCACAGAAACGTCCACATCCCTGCTCAGGACGTTGTGGCGGCGAGTGGAGGTAGCCAGGCCCGAACTGAGTTCCAGAGCCGTCAAGGCCGGTGCAGCCGAGGTGCCCGACAAGTCGGGCACCGTGCCTTGACGGCTCGGAGCGATCCCGGTGGACACAATGGACGGAGCCGGCCGGGAACCCGGCCGGCCTGGGTGCCTTGGTTGGTCTTCATCACCGTCGGAAGCCGCCAGAAGGGGTCCGGAGCGCCGTCACGGCCGCCTCGCACCATAGGTGCAAGTGTGTGTCTAGAAATTTGGGCTCGTCGTCAGCGATTGTCGTCGGAACCGCGCGGTGGTGGGGCAATCTGCTCCGAGGCGAGTCTCTGGCTGTAGACGGGAAGCGGTTTGGGCTGCACGATCGCCCGAACGTCAGCCGGAAGGCTCAAGTCGCCACCCGTGTGCATCACACTGAACTCTCGTTCTGCCCGGCCCCGGCCGATGAACGAGCGGGTCCAGGTGAGCAAGGTGGTCACCCGGTTCCCGAACCCGGTGAGGAAGGTCAGATGCACGAACCCCCAGACCACCCACGCAGGGAATCCACTGAAGCGGAGGCCGCGGAAGTCCACCACCGACCGAAAGCGCCCGATGGTCGCCGCACTGCCGAGGTCTCGGTACTTGAAGCCTGAACCGGCCGGCGCCCGAGCAGGCGGGTCGCCGGCAGCCCACCGAAGTCGCCACCGACGATGACCACTCTGTGAGGGGTGCTAGCGGGGTTCATCAGATGTTCGCGATCGGTTCAGGGGCCCTTGCCATCTGTTCGGTCCCCGTTCGTTCGAGTTGGTCCATCTTGACCTCCTCTCGAGTCGACCGCGGAGGTCGGGCCACCCTGTGGCGACGGCTGCAACCGAGTGCGTGCTCGCGGTCAACGACCTGGCTCAGCTGGGACCCGGCCGGATCGGATGGCGTCGAGGAAGGACTCGTAATCCCGGTCGTTCTGGTCGGCGTATGACACCGCGAACACGGCCAGGCTGTCGTCGAAAGCCGTGCTCTTTCCCAGGTAACCGGCGAGGAGGGCGGGCTGGCCCGCTCGGGCATGAGCACGTGCCAGCGCGGCGCCGCAGAGACGCCCATAGAGCGCCAGACCGTCGGGGCTGGCGTCGTCGAGCGGCACCGACCCCTTCATGTCGCGTAACTGACGGACGTAGGTGTCGAATTCGCCGGCGCGGGCCCACCCCAGGAACACATCGCTGGCTGCCTGCATGATGCGCTGGCCGACCACGACGCGCTGGCCCTGGTTGGCGTACTGAGAGCGGCCGACGTAGGGAGCGAGAACCGAGGGCTGGGCTTCTTTGACCTGAAGGAACAGGGGATCGAGGTCTGCCTTGCCGGACAACAGCACGACGAAGCAGCGGGTGCCCACACTTCCGACTCCGACCACTTTGAGGGCCGCGTCGACGAACTCGTAGCGACTCAGCAAGAGATTGCGGTCAGGATCGAGGGTGGCCAGATAGGCGTTGACGAAGTCTTGCGCCTGTTCGAGCTGAATGTCGGTGAGGCGAATCACCACCGGGGGATCCTCCACGATCATCCGGTGGCCGTCGCGCACCGTCGTGAGCTTGGACAGCGCTTTCAGGCTGGTGCGCTGGCGTGCCTTGGCCGCGGTCTTTTCGACACGGGAGCGGGACGGCTTGTCGGGAGCGGCGGCGATGATCGACTCGACGTCCAGACGGGAGTGCCACACCTCGAACGCGGACAGCTGTGCCATCTTCGCGATCTCGTTGCGGTACTCCGCCGAACAGCCCTCCACCGCCGTTCTGCCGTCTCCGTCGGAGAGCGCGGCCGTCCTGGCCGCCACCACCAAGCTGGCCGCCAGCCGCATGACGTCCCATTCCCACGGTCCGGGTTGGGTCTCGTCGAAGTCGTTCAGATCGAAGACCTGGCTGCGTTCAGGGGTGGCAAAGGTGCCGAAGTTGAGAAGATGCGCGTCGCCGCAGATCTGCAGCACGATGCCCGTGGACGGTGTCCGGCTCAGATCGGCGGCCATGACCGCCGGGGAGCCCCGGTAGAAGGCGAACGGCGAGGCCATCATCCGGCCGTTCCGGACGGGAACCAGCTCGGGCAGCCGGTTGGCGTTGGACCGGCCGAGGATCTCGAGCGGATCGGGACGGTCGGGGGACGCCGTCCATTGGCCATGAGCGTGGCGGGGCACCCGAGCGCGCAAGGCCCTTCCCGCTTCGAGCATCTCCGCACGAGTCATCGACACGCCGTTGGGAGGACTCATGGGACGTGATCACCAGGGATCGGTGGCGGGCAGCGGCAGCCGGGCCACGCGTCTGGCCTTGGCGGCGGG
>CAWITA010000026.1:0-323928 GCA_963838835.1 uncultured Acidimicrobiaceae bacterium | reverse complement strand
TCATCACCGCAGTGAGGTGCGCCGCGTAGGTCGAGGTGGCATGGAATTTGTCCTGATAGACCTCGTAGTTCCCAATCACTGCAGGGCAGACGCTCTTCGTACAGAACCAAGGAATTACGTCAACGAGCGAGGCACCCACGGTCTTCAGCGTTGCGGCCTCGCGAACGTAGCTCCTGTTCTGTAGGAAGATGAAGTTCACCGCTGCAGATTCCGGCGTACTACAAGACTGGACGTCCGATTCGTGCGCAGCCAAGCAGTCGGGACCGCTCTGAGCAGGCAGAGGTATGTCCCCGAGCATGATGAGTCGCCTGCCCGGGGCCCGGAGTGCCTGAAAGTCATCATGCAACCCCTTGAGATACGTCGATTCCTGCTGGGGAGTGTCGAACCCACCCACGGTTGTGAGGATCACAACTTGAGGTTTGTAGGCGTTGATCCAACTGACTGCGGCCTTGGTCCACTGCGCACACTGCGCCCCCGATGGGACCTGGCCAACGGCTCCCTGAACCGGCAACGAGCCGGCCGTGGGCATGACATTGCACGCCGAGTGGAAGAGGAGAGCGAAAGAATCGCCGTGGCTCTGCGCGATCGACTCGATTGGGATCGACCACATCCATGCGTGAGACTCGCCGAGGAGGACGATCTTGGTATGAGATCGGCTCGAGCCGTATGTGCAGGGTTCGTACTTCGGCGACAACCCTGGGATGCCCAGCGTTCCGCAGTTCCCGCCGGGTGGGACGCGCAGATCACTCACTGCGTCTTGCAGCGGGGGAGTCAGATTCGACGGCAGAGTCTTGATCTTCGCTGCCGCCGCGACCTCTGCGAGAACTGAAGAGCAGACGGTGGATGGGCATCCGCTGCTTGCGCTGGGCGCAGCAAGGTCAGATGCCGATTGTCCAGTGCCGTTGGCGGCGGAGGCAGGAGAGGCAGAACGGGCCGACGTCGTGGCAGAGCTCGGTGTTGCGGCCGAGAGCGTCACCACGGAGATTGAAACGACGATGCCTGACAGGACTCGGGTTCTCAATGACGTGCCCCGTCTCGAACGGTGCTTGTCGTTGAGGCATCTTGCATCCGTGAGCGTGTTTCTCCTTGGTCTCATGGTTGGCTCGCAATCTCGAAAGTCAACAAGCTGAGCTCGAAGTGGTCGGCTACATTTCGGGAGCGCGGACGCGCACGTCCTGCCCGTCCGAGGCCTAGGAACGCTACGCGGTCTCCTTCGTCACGCTGGCCGGGTCCTTGTCCCGGCGCAGGCCTTGGAAGCGCGGATGGCGAAGTTGTCCCGCTCTGGTCCACTCGCTGAACGCCACCTGAGCGACGAGGCGCGGCTCGACCCAATGCACGTCCGTCCGCGGCACAGCGCCGCCGTCGAACGGAGGCCGTGGGCGAACCATGCCCGACAGGGACCGCGAGAGTTTGGCCAGGGCCTCCTCGTCGAAACCGGTGCCGACTTTCCCGGCATAGGCGAGCCTGCCGTCGCGGTCGTAGTAGCCGAGCAGAAGGGCGCCGAATCCGGTTCTTGATCCCTTGGGATCGGTGTAGCCGCCGATGACGAACTCCTGACTGTTCTGGCACTTGAATTTCAGCCAGTCCCGCGACCGGCCGGATCGGTAGGGGGCCTCTCCGCGCTTCACGACCAGGCCCTCCCAGCCGTGGCCGCAGGCGCGGGCGAAATACGCCTCGCCGTCGTGCGTGCGGTGCGTCACATAGCGGATCGGCCCGCTGAACGACAGCAGCCGGCGCAGCACCTGTTTGCGCTGTCGCAGCGGCAGCGGGCGGAGATCGAGACCGTCCGCCCACACGACGTCGAACAGGTAGAAGGAGACTGGCACGGCGGCGAGCAGCTCCTCGCCGGGATGACGCACCCCGAGACGTTGCTGCAACCGGCTGAAGCTGGTGGTGGTTCTCTCGAGCGCGACCACTTCGCCGTCGACGATGAAGTCCGAACAATCCTGCGCGAGCAGCGCCGCGGCGAGTTCCGGATAGGTGCCGTTGACCAGCTTTTGGTTGCGTGTCATGAGTCGCACCTGATCGCCCGCCCGGTAGGCGAGGCAGCGCTCCCCATCGAGCTTGCGCTCATAGAGCCATGACGGGTCGCTGAACCGATCGTTCGTGAGCGTGGCCAGCTCCGGCTCAACCCATGCAGGCTGGCGATCAGTGGTGGCTCGGCTCCGCGATGGACCCGGGCCGAACGGCCGCAATGCCTTGACTCCCGCGTCGGCCCCGGTTTCGGAGCGGTTGTCATTCATGACGCCAAGGGGCAGGAGGCCGCCCTCGCCCACGGTCGAGCAGCGTCCGTCATGGCATGACAGTCGACCAACCCGAGCTCGCAAGGTTCCTCAACGTCCGCCATCGCCTCGCGACGATGGTCAAGAAGACAGCTGGTCATGACGCGCCGGTCCCCGCTTGACCTAGGTGAAGTGCGCACGCAGGCACATTTGAGGTCGAATTGGGTGAGGTCCGTCGACCCCCTCGCCGATCCCAAGAGGATGGCAGCGGAACGTACGCACGATTCGATTATCCTGCTTCGGTCACGTAAGGACCTTCGGCGGGACTGATGTCCAACGTCCGGGTTCTGTGCCATCGAGTCACTCGTGTTCTGACCATTGCAGTCGTCCTGTCCTTTACCGTCCCCTTACTGACCGCGATCATCCCAGGAGTGAGCACCACTCTGCCGAGTGCTTCGGCGGCCGTCGGAGGGTCGAGGTCGGCTTCGGGCTACTGGCTGGTGGCCTCCGACGGGGGTGTCTTCAACTACGGCGACGCCGCCTTCTACGGCTCGAGCGGCGGCATGAGCCTGAACAAGCCCATCGTGGCCATGGCCGCCACCCCCGACGGCCGGGGCTACTGGCTGGTGGCCTCCGACGGGGGTGTCTTCAACTACGGCGACGCCGCGTTCTACGGCTCGAGCGGCGGCGTGAGCCTGAACAAGCCCATCGTGGCCATGGCCGCCACCCCCGACGGCCGGGGCTACTGGCTGGTGGCCTCCGACGGGGGTGTCTTCAACTACGGCGACGCCGCCTTCTACGGCTCGAGCGGCGGCGTGAGCCTGAACAAGCCCATCGTGGCCATGGCCGCCACCCCCGACGGCCGGGGCTACTGGCTGGTGGCCTCCGACGGGGGTGTCTTCAACTACGGCGACGCCGCCTTCTACGGCTCGAGCGGCGGCATGAGCCTGAACAAGCCCATCGTGGCCATGGCCGCCACCCCCGACGGCCGGGGCTACTGGCTGGTGGCCTCCGACGGGGGTGTCTTCAACTACGGCGACGCCGCGTTCTACGGCTCGAGCGGCGGCGTGAGCCTGAACAAGCCCATCGTGGCCATGGCCGCCACCCCCGACGGCCGGGGCTACTGGCTGGTGGCCTCCGACGGGGGTGTCTTCAACTACGGCGACGCCGCCTTCTACGGCTCGAGCGGCGGCGTGAGCCTGAACAAGCCCATCGTGGCCATGGCCGCACCATCAGCAGAGGCAGCGGAAGCATCGGTGCCGACAGAGGTCTCTCCGAACACCGCGACGACAACCGCGACGACAACCGCGCCGTCCGGAGGTATGCCTGCTCCCGCGGGCTACACGGCCCAGCAGCTGATCTTCGACGACCAATTCTCCGGCACAGGACTCGACACCACCAAGTGGAACACCTACCTCGGTGCCCAGGGGATCGTCTGGAACAACTTCGGTACCCTCCCAGAGCCTTACTCCGGTCCGAACGTCCCTGGTGCTGGGACCGACCTGGAGATGTACGCGCCGTCCCAGGTGCGTGTCGACAATGGGCTCACGCTTACCGCCCAGCGCAACACGAACCAGTACTCGGGCACCTATCCGTGGCTCAGCGGCGTGGTCACGACCGAGGGCAAGTTCAGCTTGCCGACGACCGGCTGGTACGTCCAGGCAAGGATCAAAGACCCCGACATGACGCAGGGGCTCTGGCCGAATATGTGGTTCCTGCCTTCTGGTCCCGGCCCGTTCAATGAGATCGATTTCATGCAGGGGGGCTTCTATGGGGGGCCGAGCAACGTGAATGACGCCCCCGTAGGGGCAGGCTACTTTGATACCGCTGGAAACGACATCGATGAAAGCGTCCCGAACGTCGGTTTTGACGCTACGGCGGGCTATCACACCTATGGGGTCCAGTGGACGCCTGGAGTGGGCATCAACGGGTACGTGGACGGCAAGCTGGTCTGGTCGGTCACGCAGTCGCAGGTTCCCGGTGGGATCGTGGCACAGGCCTACGAGATCATCCTGAACCTACAGGTTGCCGCAGACGCGGACGCCGGTTGGCGCACCATCACGACCCCCACCTCCCCGGGTGGCTCCATGGACGTCGCCGAGGTGCAGGCGTACTCGTAGTGCGGGCTTCAGCTGCCCCCGTCGGATTGAGGTTCGACACGGAGGTCGGTTCTACGTCGACCACGACCCGCGGGCGGAATCGATGCCGGACGACGTACCCCCGCATGGTGGAACTGGCCATGTCGGTAATGAAGGGCGGAGTGCCGCGGTCAGTCGAGTGCGACCAGCGGGTCGAGGTCGCGCTGGATCCGCCCATGGGCGGCTGGCTCCACGTCATCGACAATTTTGGGACAACTCATCGGGTCCAATTGGCTCTATTCGAAAGCAGCCACTGTCGCCACAATTGGTCACGAGAGCGGGCTGATCGGGGCGCATTTGTCCACCGGGAGTAGGTCAGCGCAAGGTCCCCTCTGGGTTCCCAATGAGTGGTGTAACGTCCCCCCTCGATGGCTTGATACCGGCGAGTGCGGTGGCCGTGGGCGAAAGGCGTAAGTGATGGTGGCACAACCTTTAGGGCAAGAGCCGAGGACGATCGGGCAGATTGCCTTCGACGATGCGTACCCCGCGCACCCGGTCGAATTCGTCCATGAGCTCCACCTCGATGACCGTGTGACCCACGCCGCCATCGCCGATCTGGCCGACCGCCTGCCGCGTGAATCGGTGATCTCCGACACCGCCGCCCAGCCCCTCTTGGTCCCCCAGGGGGGACCGCCCCGCGGTGCGCTCGAACGCCCGGGCGACGTCATCCGTGATCTGCGCCAGGCCAACGCCTGGCTCACCTTGCTCAACGTCGAAGACGACCCCGCCATGGCCGAGCTCATGAACAGCCACCTCGACCAGCTCGAGGCGGGCATGATCGCCACCCAGGGCAAGATGCGCAAGCGGGTGGGCTTCGTCTTCGTGTCCTCGCCCAATTCGGTCACGCCGGTCCACTTCGACATCGAGCACAGCCTCTTGATGCAGGCCAGCGGGACCAAGAGCGTCAGCATCGGGCGTTTCGAGACCGAGGCCGTGCGGCGCCACGAGATCGAGCGGTACTGGGACGGCTCGAACGGCTCGCACGGGCGCATCGAGGCCTTGCCCCCCGAGATCGCCACGTACACCTTGACCCCGGGGCGGGGGCTCTACATCCCCCCCGGCACCCCGCACTGGGTCCACAACGGCCCCGACATCTCCTTGTCGGTGACCTTGACCTACTTCACCGCGGCCACCGTGCGCGAGAACCGCATCGAGGACTTCAACTCGCACCTGCGCCGCCACCACCTGCACCCACGCCCCCCGGGGCGTTCGGCCACCGTCGACACCGCCAAGGTCTGCGCCATGGAGGCCCTGGCCCTCGGACGCCGCCTCAAGTCAGCCGTCGTCGGTTCGAAAAAGCGCGACCACAAAGGCGCTCCTGACGCTCTCGGCTACCGGGTGGACGGGAGTTAGTGGTTGGGGGCAACCTTTCCCGAGGAGCAGGCGGAGTTCGTTCACGGCGTGGACCAAGACCCCCGTCCGAACCCCCGCGGTCGTTACCTTCTTGGCGGAGCGTCAGCACCGTCGGTCGGTGACCTGCGTCACGGCCGCGCATTCTCTCCTGGTTCTGCCCGGATGGCCGCCACGAGCGACACCGCCCCCGCCCGCTGTGATGAGCCGAGAGTCGAGGGTCTTGTGGACGTGAGTGACCGCGGGCCGTCCATCTGCCAAGAGCTCGCTGTCTCTCGAGGGGAGCTTCCTTCGTGAGCGAGCAGATTGAACGTGATATCGAGGCGACAATGGAGGCCCGGCTCGGACGCGAATGCGTGTTCATGCCGTCCGGTCGATTTGCCATTTTCATCGCTTACCAATTGCTGCTCTCGCCCGGCGATCGCATCCTCATGTCTCCGCTCGAGGATGACGCCGTGTTCTTCGGCGCGCTCGCGGCCGGGCTCCGGCCCGTGATGGCGCCGGTGTCGACCAACGATGGGAACATGCACATCGAGGCAATCGAGGATGCGACGTGGCCCGCCATCTCTGCCGTTCTGACCGGTAACACCTACGGTCTTCCCGACGGTGTCGACGAGCTCAGCGCAACGTGCGGCCGATTCGAGATTCCGCTCATTGAAGATGCCGCCCATGCGCTCGAGACAGACGTTGACGGACGCCCCATAGGGAGCTTCGGCGCCGTTTCGATCTTCAGCTTGTCGAAGCACTTCCCCGGGCGGGGCGGCGTTCTCGCGTTGGACGCGAGTGTCGACCGCAAGGACGTCGTCCGCTTGCGCGATCAGCTGATGCTGCCAAGACCGATCGGCAACGGAGCGGTCGACACTGCGCGGTCGTCGGTCAGGGCGTGGCTGGGGGCCCTCCATCTCACGGAGGCGCTGGATCGGGTGCGCCGCCGGCGACACCCCCCGACGATTCGCCCCTGGCGAGTGCCGCTGCGAGAGGCTCTGCTGGAGCGCGCGTGTTCCAGTGGTGATCTCGGCCAGTTCGACGTATGGATGCACACGGCGTACCCGGACTACCGGATGCGACAGCACTCGAGCCGGCTGAGGCGGACGCTGGGCATGTTGCGAGACCTTGGGCGGGACAGCGAGGAGCGGATCGCGGGGGTGCAGCGACTTCGAGCGCTCGATGCAGTTGCCCCGGCGGCCCGCCAGGGCGACATACTGCCGTTGCTCCGTGTGCCCCTCCTGATCGAGGACCGGGACGCCGTGGCCCTCGAGCTACGGCGGCGCGGGATAAACGTATTTTTTGTCTACGCGCCACCACTGGACGAGTACGCCGGCCCAGAGTTCTGCGATCCCTCTCCGTTACCGGAGGCAGCCCGATGGTGGGCGAGCCACGTCCTCCCCGTCAACCCACACGATGCGGAGCGCGTTCTCGACCTGGTCGGGAAGAACGAGATCCGCCTGACCCCCGCAGCGCCGCCGCCCGTATGACGTGACGTCGTCGCGTGAGCCGGCCGCCTCCCTGGTGCAGCTCGGCGACGCCCGGCGGTGAGCGCGGATTGCTCGCGCAACCGTGACCGAGGCCCCTGGAGTATCTGTCGTACGCCTGATTCGCGTGACTGGCGCGGGCTATGCCCTTCGCCGACGTCATCGTTGTCGGTGGCAACGGGTCGCGTCTGACCGACACCCAAACGGCGGAACTCACCCGGACGACCCACCGGGAGCGGGTTCGACCGGAGGATCTCGATGGAAGACCTGAATCACCGCGGGTAGCAGGACGACGGCCTCACACCAGGCTGCGACGGCCCACCCGATGCAGAGGCCCGTCATGCCCCAGAAGACTGCACCCAACGCTGCGCCGACTGCTTCCGCGGCCGTGCCAGCCGCCATCACCTTCGCGGCATGGCCCAAACGGCCCTGCGCGCGACGGATGGCCACGTAATGGTCCTTTATGACGTACGCCGGCCCCACCAGGACGAGCAGACGCAGCGCAGTGGTCCCGTTGGCTGCATAGGCGGGACCGAAGATACGAAGCACGATGGGGGCCGCGATCTGCACGGCGACCACGAGCCCAAATCCCAGAGCCAGTCCGAGGGGGAGTGTCCGGCGGACGTGGCGGTGGAGGAGGCCCGCGTCGCCTGACCTCTCGGCGAACAGGGACAGCGCCAGCAGGTACGGGATGATCATCACGGTGGACGACAACAGGAATGCGGTCGAGAAGTAAGCCACTTGCTGTGGTGGGATCAGCAGCGCAGCCATCAGCGGAATGACGTAGGAGATGGAATTGATCGAAGAATTGAGGACGTGGTGCTTGAGGGAGAGCACGCCATAGCGGCGGGTGAGCGCCACTCGATGGCTGAGGCTCCCTTCGCCGGCCGGAGTCGGTTCGAGTCGAAGCATGGGAATACAGACGACGAGCGAGACGACCAGCGCCAGGGCCCAGGCAAACAGCAGGCCGGGGGCTGTTCTGGTCCCGACGACGGCGAGGACACCCACGCAGGCCAGCTTCAGCACAGAATTTCAGGCTGCCTCGCGTCAGCTGGGCCGAGCCCCGACGCAGACCGATTGCCGCCTGGTCGAAGGTGATCCCGCCCATTGTCGCCACAGATCCGATTACGAAGAGAATGGCGGTTGTCGAGTCGTCTCCGATGATCTTCAGGCTGGCGCCCAGGAATGGGGAGAGGGCCATTGTGGCCAACGACAGGATCAGGACAACCAAGCACGCGACGGACATTCCTGTGCTGAAGGTGACGCGGCGGACAGCGGCTTTGAACGAGCCAAGCTCGGCCAGGAGGAGGATTGGTATCCCAAGACCGCCGACCGCTCCGAGAAAGAACGCCGCCCAGGATGCGGCGGCCGCCAAACCCACATCTCTCGCGGAGAACACATGTGTGGCGACGGCCCAGTAGCCGAGGCCTAATACTGCAGTGGCTCCCTGCTTGCCCACCAGGAAGCCGAAGGTGGTAAAGAGTCGGCGCTGCTCCGAGGGCTGCACCGGCGGTTCGGAGGGCTGCAGCGGCAACTCCGGGGGCTGCCCCGGCTCTTCCATCGCGAATTCGCTCATTTCTTAGCTCCTCACGGGAGCCGTAGTCGGTCGGAGGCTTCCGCACGCAACGAGCGCCGTGGGCGGCCACGAGGTGAAGGCGCGTGAGCTGGTCGGACGCGACATTTGCCCGTTTGGGAGGTATCGCTGCACCAATTCTGCGCGCAAAGAGGACAATCGTCAGCTCGCCGGTCGAACAGTGGCGTCAAGCGTCTCGACATGGATCGACAAGGTCGACGCAGACGTTCGAGAACCCACCAGCGAATCCGTGGGTTGACGTCTCCGTACAACTTCTCCCTCCGCTGGGGTTCCGCAGACGTGGCGCCCCGGGTGCTGGGCGACTGCTCGATCCCCCGATTTTAGCTCGTATTCACCGGCACCCACGGGTCCCTCACCCATTGCGCCAGCATGCTCGTCCGGCCAGGCCGAGCGTGCAGATGGTTCAGGAGCGTTCGGGCCAGGCATCGGCGTCCGACCAGATCCGGAACCGCCATTTTCGCCCTCTCTGGCTGGACCCGCCGACGTGGACTGCTCCCCGCCCCGATCCACCTTTCCCGGCAGACTCGGAGAAGTTCTGATCGCTGAACTATGATCCTGTCGATCACGTCCGTGCCGCGATTGGGGACATCGACCTTGTGAGGACTGGTTGAAGTCGAGCTGCCCACACGTGAACGGCACCGGCGGAATCGTCTCAGCTGTGGCCACACCAGCGGAGTGGCGCGTGTCAAGATCGCCGAGCGCAGTGATGCTCTGTGCGATGTCGCTCGAGCGCAATACCGTGACGGGACGCATCGCTCCCGTGCACAGCACCGGTGGACTGACCTATGTGCGAACCTCGGCGGGCGGGTCTGTCACCATCACCGACAACAGCGGGGGAATCTTCAACTATGGCGACGCCCGCTTCTATGGTTCGGCTGGGAGCCTGCATCTGAACGCCCCCATCGTCGCTATGAAACCCACACCCGACGGAGGTGGGTATTGACTGGTTGCCTCCGACGGAGGGATCTTCAGCTACGGTGACGCCGGCTTCTACGGCTCGACGGGCTCGATTCCGCTCAACGAGCCCGTCGTCGGAATGAGCTCCTTCGACGGCAACGGCTACTGGCTCGTGGCCTCGGACGGGGGAGTCTTCGGTTACGGAGATGCGGTCTTCCACGGCTCGACCGGAGGCATCGTGCTCTTTGCGCCGATAGTGGGTATGGGTTAGCGGTCCGCGCCGAAGCATGACCCGTGCGATGGCGAGTCTGGCTTTCGGTCGAGGCCGTCACGAGAGAAAAGGTGCAAGGCTGACTCTGACCTGCCCTTTGTTGACCGCGATGACGGGAGGACCGCGGATTTGACCATCATGGTGGAACCGGTTGATGACGGACCACCGCCGAACGTGAACCACACCAGCGAGACGAGCTCGGTGGGCACAACCATGCCGTGAGGCGCTACAAAGGAGTGGCAGGTGTTAAGACTGCGGAAAAGCTCGTCAAGAGCGTTGCTGGTTGGGATGGCCGCCGTGTCCCTGCCCGTCCTTCTCACGGCTCGTGGTCCGGCGCCAGCGGCGGCGGCCAGTTCGAGCGGGGCGACCAAGCTGCCGCTCTCGGTGAGCTGGATGCCGAGCTACGCAGCGCCCGGCACACCGCCGCAATACAACAGGGTCGGCGTCCTCAAGATCGGCCCGAGCTCCGCGAAGAACGTACTCGTCCTGGAGCCCGGGACCTCGGCAGGTAGTGGCTACTTCGTACCCCTGGCCAAGTGGATCGTGTCCGAGACGCCGGGTTGGCAAGTGTGGTCGGTCGAACGGCGCGAGAACTTGCTCGAGGACCAATCAGAACTGAACCTCTTCAAAGAGGGGCAGGCCACCGCGACCGAGCTGTTCGACTACTACCTCGGCTATATCAAGGATCCGACGATCACGCACCACTTCCAGACAATCCCGAACTCGACCGTCGATTTCGCCAAGGGCTGGGGGATGAATGTCGCTGTTCAAGACCTTCACACCGTGATCGCGGCGGCTAGGAAACTCGGCGGCAAGGTCGTTCTCGGTGGGCACTCTCTCGGCGGCACGGTCGTCACGGCCTATGCCACGTGGGACTTCGACGGCAAGCCCGGAGCCGACGAACTGGCCGGCCTCGTCTACATCGATGGAGCCAGCAGCCCCACCCCGACGGCGATCGGTTCCGCCGGCGCGCCCACGCCCATGACCGCTGCGCTGGCGACCCAAGAGCTCCAGGCTCTCGATCAACCGTCGGCGTCGCCGTGGTTGAGTTTCGGCGGGATCACGGCGCCCTACGCCGGTGTGTTCGTCGCCACGGGGTCGGCTGCCGCCCTGCTGGACCCCGACGCGCCCTCTCTTGGCCAGGCCTCAGGGCTCCTTCCTACCGACATCGTCCCACCGGTCCGGGTCTCCAACGTCGGCCAGTTCGGCTACGCCCTCAACGTCGCCACGTCGCCTCCAACCCTCGCGGCGGCCCAGGCACACCTCGGAGCTGGTGTGTCTCCCGAAGGCCCGATCCACGGGTGGAATGGCACAGGAGCTCTGACGCCGATCACTCGGTTCGCCGCCATGTTCGCCGGCGCCGCCGTCGACAACGCGGACGGATCCGAGTGGTACTTCCCTCAGCGTCTGACCGTTGACACCGGGGCCGTGGCCGACGGCAACGCCAACCCGGCCCAGAGCGTCCTCGACGTTCGGGCCACCATGGGACACGACCTGCCGCACCGCCTGTTGATCTATGCCTTCGCCGCCCACCTGGGCGGACCTGGAGTGCTCACCGCCACAAAGACCCTGGCGCAACAGTCCGGCATTCCGACGAGTCATCTGACCCTCGTCGATGAGCACGACACATACGCCCACAACGACCCCGCCGGCGCGTATCCCGAACAACATCTTCTTCCACCATCTCGTGCCGTTTCTCGAGAAAATCGGCTGAAGGCGGCGAGCTGGCCGCAGGCGGAATTGGGTGAGGTGTCGCCACCGACTGGGGGGAGTCGACGGGGGAAGAGGATTCGAAGCGTCTTCACGAAGGTCCTGCGGGGTTCGTTTGGGCCGACCGCCGTCCAAAGGTGAAGGGCGACGTGCGCCCGCAGACGACCGCCGACCGCCGGTTGCAATAGCCGTTGGCCCTCTCTTTCGCCGCTGTTCGAACACCGAGCGCGCAAACATGCTTTGACCGGCTTCGTGTTGGACGTACGCTGAGGCCCGAGGACGAAGCCCGAGGGTGGCGTTGAGACGGCGCCATCATCTCGGGCTTGCGGCTGGAGGCAGCCATGGGGAACACGTCCGCTTCGAGGGGGATCAATTCCGACGCCGGTCCCACGCGCCGGGCGCGTCGGTCCGAACCACTGCCGAACCGACGTTCGTGGCGTAACAGCCTCGCGCTGGTGACCTGTGCCGCTTTGGTATCAGCATCGGCCGTCATGCTCGCTGGGGTCATCGCGGCGGTGCCCGCCGGCGCCAGCGAGCCGGTCACCGTCAACGTCGCGGGTAGCCAGACCTACGGCGGCAGCCCGACCTTCACCTATACGACCGTGCCGCCGGGGGTGACCGTCTCCGCGCTGACTTGCTCGATGGTGGGGGACACGACCTCGATCAACTCCTTGCTCGACCTCGGGAGCTACACCGTCGCGGGCTCGAGCTGTTCGGGCAGCGCGGGTGGCGACTACACAGTTGGCTTCGGCGGGGTGACCGGTGGCTTCGTGGTCAGCGCGGACGCGGTCACCGTCGAGGTCGGGGGAAGCCAGACCTACGGCGGCAGCCCGAGCTTCACCTACACGACCTCGCCGCCGGGGGTGACCGTCTCCGCGCTCACTTGCTCGACGGCCGGGGGGACACCGCTCACCGGCCTGGGAGCGGGAACCTACGCCCTCGACGGCTCGAGCTGTTCGGGCAGCGCGGGTGCCAATTACTCGCTGAGTTTCGGCGGCGTGACCAACGGCTTTGTGGTCAACCCCGAGCCGGTCACCGTCAACGTCGCGGGAAGCCAGACCTACGGCGGCAGCCCGACCTTCACCTATACGACCGTGCCGCCGGGGGTGACCGTCTCCGCGCTGACTTGCTCGATGGTGGGGGACACGACCTCGATCAACTCCTCGCTCGACCTCGGGAGCTACACCGTCGCGGGCTCGAGCTGTTCGGGCAGCGCGGGTGGCGACTACTCAGTTGGCTTCGGCGGAGTGACCGGTGGCTTCGTGGTCAGCGCGGACGCGGTCACCGTCGAGGTCGGGGGAAGCCAGACCTACGGCGGCAGCCCGAGCTTCACCTACACGACCTCGCCGCCGGGGGTGACCGTCTCCGCGCTCACTTGCTCGACGGCCGGGGGGACACCGCTCACCGGCCTGGGAGCGGGAACCTACGCCCTCGACGGCTCGAGCTGTTCGGGCAGCGCGGGTGCCAATTACTCGCTGAGTTTCGGCGGCGTGGCCGACGGTTTTGTGGTCAACCCCGAGCCGGTCACCGTCAACGTCGCGGGTAGCCAGACCTACGGCGGCAGCCCGACCTTCACCTATACGACCGTGCCGCCGGGGGTGACCGTCTCCGCGCTGACTTGCTCGATGGTGGGGGACACGACCTCGATCAACTCCTCGCTCGACCTCGGGAGCTACACCGTCGCGGGCTCGAGCTGTTCGGGCAGCGCGGGTGGCGACTACTCCCTTGGCTTCGGCGGGGTGCGCGACGGGTTCGTTGTGACGAAGGCCACACCGGTGATCGCCTGGGTCAGCCCGGGCACCATCCCCTACGGCACGCCCCTGGGTGCGACACAGCTCGACGCGGTCGCGATGGCCGGCGGTAACCCGGTCGTGGGCACCTACAGCTACACGCCTGCGACGGGGACGGTGCTCACTCCGGGCGGTAACCGGACTCTGAGGGTTACCTTCACCCCGAGCGACACGACCGACGACAACACCGCCACGGCAAGCGTGCTCATCAACGTGGGCTTCAGCGCCTCATGCATCACCGGCGCGGTGACCGGACCACTCGTGATCAAGTCCGGTCAAGCCATCTGTATCGGCTCGGGCGGTCGCATTACCAATGGAGTGACGATCCAAGCTGGCGGCAGCTTGTGGTCGAGCGGCGGTTCGATTGCGGGCGATCTCACGGCCTCCGGGGCGAGCGCAGTGGCGCTCTGTTCCCTTTCGCTCGAGGGCAGCATGATGGTGACCGGAAGTACCGGTCCCGTGGACATCGGCGGACCGGCCTGTCCCGCCCACGGCACCAACACCGTGTCGGGATCTGTGGGCATCACCCACAACACTGGAGGGGTGACCTACGTGGGAAACTCGGCCAGCGGACCGATCACCATCACCAACAACAGCGGCGGGTTCGCGTATTCCGGGAACAGCGCCTCGGAGACGGTCACCGTCAACGCCAACACCTGACCCGGGTTGCCCTCGCATCGAAGCGCAAGTGAGAGGCGTGTGACGGGAAGCCGGCCTGTCGGTGGATTCAATGATCCCCGCGCGCCTGACCTGGGACAACGGTTGTCGCTGGTCAGCCTGAACTGCCGTTCTGTCGACGGTCACGACGCAGTAGTGCCAGTGGCAATCGTTTTTTGAAGAACGATTTGATGACGACTCGTCCTATCGACCTGACCAAGAGGTGGCCCGTGACGCCGTGGCGATCGGTTGCGCCCCATGGCCGAGCTCCACTGGTGGGACTCCATTGGTCCCGGTCTCAACCGAAGAGGTCTCGGGGATCACGGCGCCCCCTCGGCCCGCCGAAACCTGACACGGGCGTCAGGGTTGGCGGCGGGTCCGGTACCCTTGGCCCATGAGCTCGGACGGATCCGCCCCGGTGCGCTTCGACCCGGGGGAGGTCCACGCCAAGTACCTGGCCGAGCGGGACAAGCGGCTCGTCGAAGGCCGGGCCGACATCCGCGACCTGGACCACGACGAGGTCTTCGGGCACTACCGGGACGACCCGTTCACCCCCTTTGCCGAGCGCCCGCCGGTCACGGACGAGGTCGACGTCGTCATCGTCGGCGGCGGCATAGCGGGGATCCTGGCCGGTGCCGAGCTCCGTAAGCGCGGGATCGAGCGGATCCGCATAATCGACGAGGCCGGCGGCGTCGGTGGCACCTGGTACTGGAACCGCTACCCCGGCATCATGTGCGACGTCGAGTCCTACATCTACATCCCCATGCTCGAGGAGTTCGGCTACATGCCGACCCACCGCTACGCCTCGGGCGGCGAGATCCGGGCCCACCTTGAGCGCATCGCCGAGAGGTACCGCCTGACCGACGACGCCCTTTTCCACACGGGCGTGACCCGGGCCGAGTGGCACGAGGACGAAGCCCGGTGGCACGTCCACACCGACCGCGGCGACGACATGACCTGCCGCTGGTACGTGCTGGCGGCCGGAATCCTGAACCTCATGAAGCTGCCGGACATCGCCGGCATGGAGGACTTCACCGGCCACGCGTTCCACACGGCGCGCTGGGACTACGGCTACACAGGCGGCGCGGCCGACGAACCGCTCGACAAGCTCGGAGACAAGGTCGTGGCCCTCCTGGGCACCGGGGCATCAGCCATTCAGGTCCTGCAGCCCCTGGCCGAGTCTGTCAAGCACGTCTACGTCTTTCAGCGCACGCCGTCGGCCATCGGTGTCCGCGGGAACGGTCCCACCGCGGACGACTTCGGCCGGGACTTCGCGCCGGGGTGGCAGAAGGCGCGCATGGACAACTTCCAGGCCTTCATGCTCGGCCGCGAGGTCGACCATGACGACGTCGACGACGGCTGGACGCGCCACTACGCCGTCGTCAACAATCCCAAGTACGTGAAGGGCATGACCCGCGAGGACTTCCTGCGCCGCGCCGAGGAAGCCGACTTCGAGATCATGGAGGAGCACCGCCGCCGCGTCGAGGAGCTCGTGGCCGACCCCGCGACCGCCGGGAGCCTCAAGCCGTACTACCGCTACATCTGCAAGCGCCCCTGCTTCCACGACGAGTACCTGGAGGCTTTCAACAAGCCCAACGTCACCCTGGTCGACTGTCCCGCCGGCATCGACAAGGTCACTGAGAAGGGCCCCGTGATAGACGGAAAGCAGTACGAGGTCGACTGCATTGTCTACGGGACTGGCTTCGAGGGCGAACGCACGCCTCTGTATCGCCGCGTCGGCCACCAGATCATCGGCCGCGGCGGGGTCACCCTGGCCGACCGCTGGGCCGACGGGCCCCTCACCTTGTTCGGCATGATGAGCCGTGGCTTCCCCAACATGTTCGCCATGCCGGGGCCGGGCCAGCAGTGCGTCGTCACCGTCAACTACACCCAGCTGGCCGTGCTCGGGGCCGAGTTCGTCGGCGCGGCCGTCGACCTGCTGCAGAAGGCCAGCGTGGAGGCCTTCGACGTGAGCGCCGAGACCGAGGACGCCTGGGTGCAAGGCATCATGGACAAGTTCTCCGACACCACGCGGGTCATGTCCGCCTGCACACCCTCGCGCATCAACAACGAGGGCCACCCCGAGGCGGTGAGCCCGAAGACGGGCAACTACGGCGGAGGCTTCGGCGACTGGTTCGCCTACCGCGAGACCCTCGAGAGCTGGCTCGCCGACGGTCGGTTCGAGGGCCTGGAGCTCGAGGTGCGGTCCGGCCCGCCCGTGAACAGCCGGTGAGCGCACGCCAGCCGGTGGCCGTCGTCACCGGCGGCGCGGGCGGCATCGGGGCGTCCATCGCCGAAGCGCTCGGTCGCGGGGGCTGGTACGTCGTCACGGTCGACCCGGTCGTCACCCTCGACGGCACCGAAAGGCTCCCCGAGCCGGAGGACTCCACCGCCGCCCGCATCGTCGCCGCCGGCGGCTCGGCCCGGGCCTCGTCGACCTCGGTGACCGACGCGGCGGCCGTGCGCGCGCTGTTCCAGGAGCTCGCCGACGACCACGGCGGCCTCGACGCCGTGGTCAACGTGGCCGGCATCACCAGGCAGAGCTACTTCGCCCGCGGGACGGAGGAGGACTGGGTCGCCCTGCTGAACGTCCATCTCTCCGGCTACCTCAACGTGCTGGATGCCGCCCTGCCGCTCATGGCCGAGGCCGGGCAGGGCCGCATCCTCGGGGTCACCTCGGGCTCTGGCTGGCGGACGGCGGACGCGGGCGGGTACAGCGCGGCCAAGCGGGCCGTGGCGGCGCTGACCTGGCAGCTCGGCAGGGTGGCCCCGCCGGGGGTGACCGTCAACGCGCTCTCACCCATCGCCAACACCCGGATGGTGGCGGCGGCGCTGGAACGGGCGCGAGCCGAGGGTCGCGCCGGGGGCGGGGGTGGGCTCTCGCTCAACGCCATCCCGGGCCCGGACAATCTCGGCCCCCTTGGCGCCTACCTGGTCGGCGCCGAGTGCGGGTGGTGCAGCGGCCAGGTCTTCTTCGCCGGCGGGCCCGAGGTGGCCGTCGTCGACCAGCCCCGGCTGGTCGAGGTCGTCCGGACCGACGATGTCGTTTCCCTCAGGGGCGTGCTGGAGACGGCGGTCCCCCGCGCCTTCGTCACGGCCGAGACGAACCAGGCGACCGACGGCGGCGCGAACCCGCGGTTCGGGTCGATCTTCGACGAGCCGGCCCCGAGCGAGCTCCTGGCCGGTGACGTGCGTTCCTGCGCCATCGTGAGCGAGCGCCCGGAGCTGACCGCCGCCCTCGGGTCGGCCCTCGAGGCGAGGGCGATCACCTGGCACGCGACCGTGCCAGCGCGCGACTTCGACGGTGCGGCCAAGGCGCTGCGGGCCACTGCGGAGGCGTCTGGGCCGATCGACGCCGTCGTGGTCGCCCTGGCGGGGCACGCGGCCGGCGCGGCACCGATCACGGACTGGCAGGGCGTATTGGCCGACCACCGCGAGCTCGTCGAGCATCTCCACGCGGACGCCTCGTGGACCCGGGCGGTCGCTGACTACGCGGCCGCGGCCGAGCGCCCCGTGCGGATCGTCACGCTGACCGACGCCACGGCGCCGGCCGGCCGGAGCCGGGCCCAGGCCGCGGCGCAGATCGCCCGCGCCGCGGCCGGCGGAACCGGCCGCCGGGTCACCGCGCTGGCGGCGAGCGTGGAGTCGTCCGAGCCGGGCGCGGCCGAGCAGTCGGGCGAGCTCGTCGGGCACCTCCTCGGGCACCCCGAAGCCGTGTCGCTGGCGGGTGCGGAACTGGTGGTCGGGCGCGGATGGATCGGCCTGCGGGCCCACCCCCGGCCGATCGGCACCGTCGTCTATGGCGGACCGACTGTCCCCGGGTGGATGGACGGCGTACTGCGCGAGCTGGTCGGCCCGTCCTGCCCGGGCGCGGGACCGGAAGCCCGATGACGGACCGGCCCAGCCGCGTCGTCGACGCGCACGTCCACCTCTGGGATCCGGCCCGCACCGACTGGTACCCGTACCTGTTGCGCCCGGGGCAGGAGGGCGCCGGTACGGGCCTGGGCATGTACCGGCGGTTCGACGCCGACACCTACCGGGCCGAGTCGGCCGCATGGAACGTGGAGAAGTTCGTGAACGTCGCCGCCGCCACGGGGCCTAACTCCGTTGACGAGACCCTGGAGCTCGACCGCAACGCCGCCGCGCGGGGCGGTCCCGCCGGCATCATCGGTGGGCTCCCGCCGACCGAGACGGTGGCCCAAGCGATTGCGCTTCTCGACCGCCAGATGGCCGCCGCCCGCTTCCGGGGCGTCCGTCCCATGGGTCCCCTGGGCAACCCGGTCCCCGACGACGCCGTCCTCGGCGAGCTGCGCGACCGCGGGCTCGTCTTCGAGCTGATGGCCCACCCGGACCAGCTCGAAGCGGCGGCGGCCCGCCTGGTGGCGTTCTCCGACCTGACCGTCGTGGTTGAGCACACCGGTTGGCCCCGGGCCAACACCGACGAGGAACGCTCGTGGTGGCGGGCGGGCATCTCTGCCCTGTCCGCACTCGGCGACCACGTCGTCTGCAAGCTCTCCGGCCTCTCCATGCCCTTCGGAACCATGGAGGTCGACGTCGTCGCGCCGTGGCTCGAGTTCGCACTGGAGTCCTTCGGGGCCGACCGCTGCATGTTCGCCAGCAACTTCCCCGTCGACTCCGCCGCGGGGAGCTTCGATGACCTCTACGCCTCCTTCAGCGCCGTCACGGCCGGGCTGGACGCGGTGTCGCGCGAGAATGTCTTCGCCGCGAACGCCGAGCGCGTGTACCGGATCTGAACGGCCGGCGGCGGACGACGCCGCCTACCTGGAGGAGATGAAGCGGGTGCGGGCGCCGGGACCGATGAACGTGATCGGTGTCTCCAACATCGCCCCGGCCATCATGCGCTTCGGCACCCCGGAGCTGCTTGACCTCGTAATCCGTGGGTCAAATGGCGGGTGACGTGAGCGGCCGGCCTGTAGGCGGGATTCTGTGACCAGCGAACCCGTGAGCTGGGATGACCGATGTTTCAAATGCTGTGAGCTGAGGATTCGTTGACGGTCATTACGCAATGACTTCCGGTTGTGACGATCGTTTTGAGGACCGATTGAGGACGCCTGAACCAGTGTGACAGCGCTTCGCACCATGCGACATTTCTGGCGACGCAGCACTCGACGAAAGCACTTCGGGTATCACCACCGCGCCGATCGTCGCGATGACGGGTCCCTGCCGGCCTACGGGCCTCGGTCACTCCGCCCGCACGAGCGGCGAAGTGCGCGTCCTGGCCGCGACCCGCTCTGGGAGGAGGGCGACCAGGTTGGCGAAGACCACCGCCCCGAGGGCGACAGCGGCAATTGAGAGGGTGGGCACGGTCGGATGCGGCACCGCCGAGATGCCGTCAGCGAACAAGGTCCACAAGAAGCGCCCGAGGGCGATCCCGATCGGGACACCGAGCACCACCCCGATGACCGCAGCCACCGATGAGGCTCCTCGGAACACGTCGAGAATCAGGGCAGTGGGGCTCAGCTCTGTATCCCTAACAGATTGAACGTGAGGGGATAGGGCACCTGGCCCGGAGATCTACCGAGTGCCTACCTTCCTCGACCGAGAACCGGCAATTCCGACTGGTCAGGAGGGCGCGATACGCCAGTGCTCGACCGACGGTATGCGCTCCTGCTCTGCAACCAGAACGCCCGAATCTGGCACGGTGGGAAGGCCCAGCCCGCCCGCCGTTCTGTGCGCCACCCGCCCGGCAGCGAGGACTCGGGCAGTCTGAGGTTCAACGGACGGTGGCTACGGCAGATGGATCTCCGACTCGATCACCCCTCAGCCAGCGGTAGGTCTCGGCCGAGACCGCTTCGACAGTCATCGGCAGCATCAACAAGACCGCTGGGAGCCAGAAGCGAAACTGGGGATCGAAGAGAATCTCGAAGCACAATATATAGACGGGAAACAGGAGCAAGGAGACTACGTCCCTGCGTCGGTTCGATCGCCACCAGCGGGCGGTGGTGATCGCCGTGCTCATATAGAGCAAGACCATGGCGGCAGACCATCCGAACCAGCCCAGAGAGGTGAGCCCCCACCCGTACGTGAGGCCGAAGATCGGAAGGGGAAAGAGTGACTCGATGTAATACCTGGCCTTTTCCTCCAGAAATCTTGCCGGGTGATGTTCCAGCGTCTCCTTCACGTAGTTTATGACCAGATGCCGATAGCTCGATCTCTCGGCAGGAGAGATCGTTGGCTGCATGATCAGGCTCTCGGCCTTCGTGTAGGCGGGAGAGTCCAAGTGGCCATCCATCGTTGCTGCGATGACCTGCTCGGTCATCACTGAGTCAACGTACTCCGTTCGATGGACCTGCACCTCGTTGCGGATCACCCAAATCCCAGATCCAAAGACGAAGCAGACGACCAGCGCCAAGGACGCGAAGGGCTTTAGGCGTGCTCGTCGCGCTGCCAGGAAAGCAACTAGCACGACGAAGAATAGCAATTCGTCCCGGGTTAAAGCGACTAGCCAGGCCAGCATGCTTCCACCGACGAACAGCCATACTCGCGACTTCAGCGGTCTGAGCAGCATGAAGTAGACCAGGGCCAGTACAGCAGGAATCGATAGGTTCTCCGGCAGAGCCACGCCAGAGATGGAAGCGGTGGACAAGAACAGAGCGGAGATTCCTGTGGCCCACAAGGCGCGCGCCCGAGAGAGGCTTAGTTCCCGAGAGATCAGCCAGACGAATAATGTGCTCGTGGCGCCGAGCAGAGCATTGAGCACGATGACAGACCAATGCGACCCGCTGAACGTGAAAGCCAACGCGAGGAACGCCGGGTAGCCGGGGAGCCGAATGTCACTTGCGACGTAGGGTGCGTGCGTCGCAAGTGAGTACCCGTGCCCAGCGGCGAGGTTCTTTGCGAGAGCAAGGTACTGCGGCGCATCGCCGACGTACGTGAACAGCACGCCGAGGGCGATGCGAAAGGCGAAGGAGACGAAGACGAGGAGACCTGGGAGGAGCCAAAGGAATCGCCGCTCCGCGGCACGCCCTGTGTCCGAGGGAAGTCCTGGCGCGTCCGGCGTGTGCTCAGCCATTCTCAGAAGTGAGCGCGTTCGTCGCTCTCTCGGACACAGGCGCGTCCCACCACCGAAGGATTCTCTGTGCGTTAGAGTCTTCGAACGAAACCGGCTTCGTCATTTCAGTTCCCCGACAGCTTACGACGAGTTAGCGAACGCGGACGAGTCATTGTCAATAGTTGTGGATGAGATCTCTCGATCAGGCGGCGACGGACCCGGTGCTGCTGTCGGTTTCGGTCGTCGTCACACTCCTCTCTTGTAGCTTCCCGTCGATGAAGGTCGCACCGGCGCGCACCAGCGGGACCAGCTCGTGGCCGTTGATGCGGCGCCAGCGATCCTGGGCGGCGTCAAGCAGCTTGTAGGCCATGCCCAGAGCGGCCTGACGCGAGCCCGCGCCGCGGGTGACCTTGGTCCGAAGGCGCACCGTCGAGAAGGTGGACTCGATCGGGTTGGTGGTCCGCAGATGGATCCAGTGCTCGAGGGGGAAGTCGTAGAAGGCCAGCAGGACGTCGAGCTGGCCGGTGATCTTGGCCGTGGCCTTTCCGAACTTGGCGAAGGTGTCGGCGAAGGTCTTGACCGCCTCGAGGGCGTCGGCGCGCGACGGCGCCGAGTAGATCTTGGCGATGGCGTCTTTGGCCTCGGGATGGAGGCGCTTGGGCAAGGCGTCGAGGCAGTTGGCGGTGACGTGCACCCAGCAGCGCTGCTCGCGGGTGGAGGGAAAGACGTCGCGCAACGCCGCCCAGAATCCGAGCGCCCCGTCACCGACGGCCAGCACCGGGGCGCTCAGTCCCCGGTCCTTGAGCGAGCGCAGGATCTCGGCCCAGCTCTCGGTGGATTCGCGGTAGCCGTCGGCCAGCGCCACCAGCTCCTTTGTCCCGTCGGGGCGCACGCCCACGATGACCAGGCAGCACAGGCGGTCCTCTTCGAGGCGGATGTTGAAGTGCACGCCGTCGACCCAGAAGTAGACGTAGTCGACACCCGAGAGGTCCCGGCTGCTCCACTCTTCGTGCTCGGCCTGGAAGGCCACGGTGAGCCGGTTGACGCTCGAGGCCGAGAGGCCGGCCTCGGCGCCGAAGAACTCGCCGAGTGCGGGTGCGAAGTCGCCGGTCGAGAGCCCCCGCAGGTACAGGATCGGCAGCACCTCGGTGACCTTGGGCGACTTGCGCATGTAGGCCGCCAAGATGGCCGAGTTGAAGTGCTCGCCCTCTCGGCGGTCGTCGACCCTCGGGGCGCTCACCTCGACCATCCCGGCCCCGGTGGTCACCTCCGGGGCCGGGGCGAACCCGTTGCCGACCACCAGACGGTGGCCGGCGGCGTCGAGCTCGCTGTCATGGGAGTCGAGGTAGGCCCGTCGCTCGCCCAAAAGCGCCACGGCCAGCATCTCCTGGGCGGCCAGTTGCTCACCGCTTGAACGCCGAGCAGGTGGCGACAGCACATGGCGGCGCTAGGTGGTACCCGTCAACCGTTCGTGGGGTTGTCCTTGGCCGCGGTGCGGGTTAATTCCCCGAAGGACCTCGCACTCGTCCCGGGCAACCGAACGGGCAGGCTGAAGTCGATCTGACAGGACGCCAGGCTGTGACATCATCCGAATGTAGTCTGGATGCCAAAGACGGCTGAAGAGCTCGTGGCAGCCCTCGACGAGGGGACGCTGCCACACGAGACTGCGCACTACGAGTACAAGAAACAGCTACCGCCCGCCAAGAAGAATGCCGATATGGCCGTTGACGTGGCTGCCATGACGGCTGATAGCGGAGTCATTATCTATGGGGTCGAGCAGGACTAGCCAACCGCCACCCTCAAGGCGTCACTCATTCCCCTGGCAGGGTATTTGAGCGCATCAGCAACACGGTCGTCGCAAGCGTCCGTGAGCGGCCAGCGTTCGACTTTCGGTTTCTGGCGCTCGCCGCGGACCCCACGAACGGATTTGTTCTGGTGGAAGTACCAGCCTCTCCTCGTGCCCCGCACCTCGCTGAGGTCAAGCGCGAATACCGCTTCTACGGTCGGGTCCCCGGTAGCAATACGCAGCTCACTGAGAATGAGATCGCACAGCTCTACGGACGCAGGAGGGTCGCCGAAGACCGTGCTCGCGTCACAGTTGATGAATCCACCACGGCGGCTCCCATACAGGCTGTGCCAGGGTCACGGGGAGACCTGCACCTGGTGGCACTGCCGTGGTCGAACATCACCTGGACAGTGTGTCCCATTCGCCCTGCGGCAGCGGCGGCGTCAACGCCAGCGGCAGACAGCTCGGTACCTGTCATCCGCCGGAAGGCATGGGTGGTCACGTTGTCGATGCCCGCCTTCTTGGCCAGGCGGGAGACATCGTCAGTCACGGCCTTGGCGCGCAGGGGAGTGTCGCCACCATCGTGGCTGAGCAGCCAGCCATCCGGCTCCCGCTCTAGTAAGGCACTCTGCTGATCCCTGAACCAATCAAGCAGAGCGAGCACTTCGTCGTCCACCACGATGGTGCGTCTGCCGGTTCTGGTCTTGGGCGGCGCAACCTGCTGGCCACCCTTGCGGGGGACGAGCTGACGTTCGATCCGAATGGTGCCTGCCTCCGTGTCGATGTCGTTCCAACGAAGCCCACAGACCTCACCGCGCCGACAGCCTGTTACTGCTGCCAAGAGGATGAACATGGCCAACACCAGGTTGCCCATGCCGCCCGCCTCCGCGGGCGCAGCGGCGAGGGTGGCCAGCTCGAACACCTCGGCCCGGGGTGGCCACCCGCTGTTCGGGGGCTTCGCTCTTGAGTGGGCGGGTTGCCGTGGCCTCGTAGGTGGCGACCTAGCCCCAGCGCAATGCCTGGCCGAGGGCAGCACGGATGACGGCGTGGGTCTGCTTGACGGTGGAAGCTGCATAACCGTCCGATCGCAAGCTGGCGAGGAACATGTCCAGGTCGCGCGCCGTGAGATCCCTGATATCCTTTGGGTAGAGATCGACCGGGATGCGCTTGGCGACGTTCTCGTAGCTGTCGATGGTTCCCGGCGTGGTGCTCTGGCGAGATAGCTCCACGTAGGCAGCAACCACCGAGCCCAGTGTTCATCGTTTGAGACTCGGCCTCGGGCGTGCTCGCCTCGGCTGCCAGCTCGGCCTTGAACGCGGCCAACGCCGCATCAGCCTCGCCCCGACCGCCGTGGTCTCGATGATGGCCGAGGCGCACAGTGGTGGATCGGGTGACGCCGTCCATGCGCACCCTGAGCTTCACCCTCGTGGCGGTGAGCCAGGTGGTGGACCCCGACGCGTACGCCCGCCGAGCTGGTTTCCTCGGCATGAGAACAGTCGCCCCCGAATATGTCCCGAATGTGTCTCAAGTGACCTTACCTTGGCGCTGTACCCGCTATTCTCCCAGCTCATAGGTGGTATGACGGTGAGCCGGCCTGTAGGCGGGATTCTGTGACGAGCGAAGGTCTGACCTGGGCGAATGTCTGTTTCAGACACTCTGACCTGCGATTTTGTTGACGGTCATGACGCGTTATTTCGCGTTGGTCACCATCGTTTTGAGGACCGATTGAGGACCGTCAGCCGCGCCTGAACCGGTCCGACAACGCTTCCCTCCGTGCGGCATTTTTCAATTGCGGCGACCGGGCATTCGACGGGAGCAACTCGGCATCGCAGATCGTCGCCAGGCGGATCCCTGGCCCACCGGCCCGGTCACTCCGCCCGCAGGAGCAGCGAGGTGCGCGTCCTGGCGGCGACCCGCCCCGGGAGGAGGGCGACCAGGTTGGCGAAGACCACCGCCCCGAGCGCGACGGCGGCAATCGAGAGGGTGGGCACGGTCGGATGCGGCACGGCCGAGATGCCGTCAGCGAACAGCGTCCACAACCAGCGCCCCAAGGCGATCCCGATCGGGATACCGAGCACGACCCCAACGACGGCGGCCACCGAGGACTGCCAGGCCACCGAGGCGGCGATCTGTCGCTGGGTGAATCCCAGCGCCTTCAGGAGGGCGAACTGGCGCCGCCGTTGGCGGACCGACGCGATCAGCGTCAGCCCGAGGGCGCCGATCGCTCCGGCGGCCAGGACGGCGGCGAGCAGCGCCGGGGTCGCGCTGATGCTGTGGGAGTCGGCGATCTCGGCCGGGCGCAGTGCGCTCACCACCCCGCCGATCGGCGCATCGGGATCCGAGGACCGGTCGAGCACCGCCGTGATGTGGTCGAGCGAGCGCAGTGCGGCGGCCTGGCTCACGCCCGGTCGGACGGTGATGAACGCCGCCATGGGGCCCGCGACCGGGGCGCCCTGCTCGTTGAGGTCGGTGGCCGAGAAGAGCGACGACGCCATGACCGCCCCGGTCCCCATCTCCAGCGACGGATTTCCCGATCCGCCGATGGTGGGCAGCGTCGCCGTCCCGACGATGCGGAGGTGGAACCTCGTGTGACCGTCCACGTCCCCGACGACGATGTCGCCGACGTGTGCGTGCAGCGACGCCAGGGTGGCCGGCCCGAGCACGACCTGGGACGGCTCGTCCGGCTCATGTCCCGAGAGCATGGAGGGGCTCACCGCCGCGCCGGGGCTCATGGCCAGTACGGGCACCCCCGACTGCCCGTCGAGCGTGGCGCTCTCGAAGTAGGCGCCGGCCCAATGGGCCACGTCGGGATCGTGGTCGAGGAGCGCGGCCGTCTCGGCCGCCGGCAGGTTCTCGGCGGCGGAGAAGCCGGCCAACAGGGCGTAGTTCCAGTTCCATCCGTAGAGAGGTGGTTGCGAGACGAGGGCGTTCAGGCTCGATGCGAACGTGAGGGAGGTCACGATCACCGTGACTGCGATCACGGCACCGAGCAGCGCCGAGCGCACCGGTGCAGCGTCGCGTCCCGAGCGCGAGCCCACCGCGGACCGGATGCCCAACTCTGCGCTGGGGGGGAGGCCGGCCGTGACGGCAGCCCAGTGCCACGCGGGATCCCGTGCGGGACGCGCCGCCCTCCCCGCCAACCGGTGCGGCGCCACCCGGTAGGCGACGACCAGTGCGGCCACTGTGAGCGCCACGACGAACAAGAGGAACCCGAACCCGAGGACGGTCCAGTCGAAGGACACGCCGATGTCGGGGTAGACGGGCCGCACGGGACCGATCGGGGCCAGGGGAGACAGTGCCACTGCGACCCCCACGGCCAGCACCGACCCGGCCGCGATGGCGCCCAGGACGCCGAGAAGCCCGTCGGCCATGGCCATGGCCGGCCCGGCTCCCAGGGCGCGCACGATCGCGGCCTCCTCGGCGTTGCGCCGGATCAGCCGGCTGATCACCTGGCCGTTGATCACGAGCGCGGCGAGGGCTGCGATGAGCCCGAAGACGCCGAGAGCGATGGCGTCCGGTCGGATAGCGCGCTCGGCCTTGGCGACGTAGGGAGCGTTCGTGCTCGCTCCCCCGGCGGGACCGAGGTTGGGGATGACCTTGTTGACGGCGGAGACGACGGCCGCCTCGTGTGCCGATCCGCCGTCGAGATGGAACGAGACATAGGAGTAGTAGGCGCAGCACGTCTCGAGCCGCCTGGTCAGCGCGGGGGTGATCACCGCGATCTGGTTGCCGAGCGCGGCATCGTCGTCCTGGACGACCTGGGGGTTCCACTCGACGATCCCCACGAGCTTGAAGGGGACGATGAGGTGGGGCTTGTCCTTCGGGTAGCCGGCGAAGTTCGGCGCGCTCGCCTGCGCGTCGGTGAAGAAGGCCACCCGAAGGGTGGACCCGATGTGCAGCCCGAACTGCTCGGCGGCCCCCGCGGACATGACCATCTCGTCCAGGCGGACAGGGTCGGCCATGTGGCCCTGCAGCACCGTGACCCGGTCCGTGGCGTAGTACTCGGCGTCGGTGCCCGTGCTGCCCTCGAGGGCGGGTGGTGCCTCGCCCGGGACACCCGAAGGGCTCTGTCCCAGAACCTGCAGGTTGCCGTCGAAGCCGACGACGTCCACCGCTCGCTCGACGTCGGGGACCCGGGCCACGGCCGTCGTCCACCTTCTCCGAGTACCCCGTGTTCGTGATGGGGGCGAACTCGGTGAACATCTGCAGATCCGAGGGGTTGGTGCTCGCCAGATAGGTCGGGAAGGAGGACTGCGTGCGGCGAGCCCCGGCCACCGCCGCCAGGGCGACGCCCCCCACGAGGCCGATGAGCACGACCAGCGTGAGGTACCCGGCCCAGCGCCGGCGGAAGGTGGCCCGGAACCGGTAGGAGGCCTCGCGCATGACCGCTCGGATCACCCCTGACCCTCCTGCTCATCGTACACGGCCCCAGGGACCGGCTACCGGCACCGCCTGCCGCCACCGCTCCAGTGTTGCTGAGCAGCAGGACGCCACCAAGGTTGCTAGCGCGCCGGCGGGACCTCGTGCTAGCACCCGGGCGCGGCTGGTGGCATGTCGCCGGCTCCAGGCATGGCGCACCTCGTCCGGTCGAGCGTGCCCGCCGCAGGGCTCCGTGTGTTGACGGTGAGCCGGCCTGTAGGCGGGATTCTGTCCGGCCCCCCGCCTCGATACGAGGCAGAAGGCCTGGGTGGCCATCCATCTGCGCGGCCTACCTGGGGAAACCTCCCTCTCGGGAGGCGGGCGAGCAACCCGTTTCCCACGCTTGGCCTTGCTCCGGGTGGGGTTTACCGAGCCGGCGGGGTCACCCCCGCCGCTGGTGCGCTCTTACCGCACCCTTTCACCCTTACCTGTGCGGTCCCTCGGGACCGCCATCGGCGGTTTCCTTTCTGTGGCACTGTCCTGCGGGTCGCCCCGACTGGCCGTTAGCCAGCACCCTGCTCTGCGGAGTCCCGACCTTCCTCAACACGGTCCCGCAAGATACGGCCCGTGCTGCGGCCACCTGGCCGACTCACCGTCAGCGCCAATTGTGCCACTTCCCGCCGTCGTGCCCTCTCGGCACGTGCCATCGCCCTGTTCGGCACGGGCCACTGCCCTGTGAGGGGCCCGCGCAGCGCCTCGGTAGGGTGTCGAGGATGTCCGGCGGTGCCCGTCAGCTCTTCGACCCCGAGGCCCTGCCGCCAACCGACGCCCCGGAGCCCACCGGTCGGCCCGGTGTCCTTTCTATCGGGGACCTCTACGAGAAGGTCGACGGCGCCCTGACCCAGGCCTTCCCACGCAACCGCCACGTGTGGGTGCGCGGCGAGATCGCCCACCTCTCGGACCACCGCTCGGGCCACCTCTTCCTGAACCTGGTCGACCACGAAGAGGACGGGTCTCGGGGAAACCGGGCCCGCGGGGGCGTCCCCACCCTCAACGTCAAGTGCTGGCGTAGTTCCTGGGCGCCGTTGCGTCACGGGCTGGCCAAGGAGGGCATCGAGCTCGCGGAGGGGATGGTCGTGGTCCTGCGCGGCGCGCTCGATCTCTACCGCGCCAAGGGAGAGATCAGCCTCGTCCTGGCCGAGATCGACGTCACGGCCTTGTTGGGGCGTCTGGCCGCCCAGCGCGCCCAGCTTCTGCGCAAGCTCGAGGCCGAGCACCTGCTCCGGCGCAACGCCACGCTCGCCGTGCCGGAGGTCACGCTGCATGTCGGGCTGATCGCCAGCCCCGGGACCGAGGGCTACAACGACTTCTTGGGCCAGCTGACCGGCTCGGAGTTCGGCTTCCGCGTCACCCTGGTCAAGGTGGCCGTCCAAGGAGCCGGGGCCGCCGCTTCCATCGCGCGGGCGCTCACGGTGCTGAGCCGGAGCGACTGCGACGTCATCGCCATGGTCCGGGGCGGGGAGCGCGCGCCGACCTCGCCGCCTTCGAGACCGAGATCGTGGCCCGCGCCGTGGCCGGCGCCTCCAAGCCCGTCTTCACCGGGATCGGCCACACCGGCGACGAGACCGTGGCGGACATCGTGGCGGCGCGTGCGTGCATCACGCCCACCGAGTGCGGCCAACAGATCGTTGTCGCGACCCGGCGCTGGTGGGCGGCCAACGTCGCGGTGCCGGCCGACATCCTGTCCCGACGCGTCCCGACCTTCCTCGCCGATGCCCAGGCCGGTGACGCCCAGGCGCGGGGGCGCCTCACCGCGGCGGCGCGGCACCAGTTGCGGGTGCACCGCGAACGCTTGGGGACGAAGGCGTCCTCGCTCGGGCGGGCGGCCCCCGCTCGGCTGGAGTCGAGCGAGGCCGTCGTGCGGGCCCAGGCCGCCCGGCTCGGGCCGCTCAGCCTGGGGCACCTGGGTCGCTTGGACGAGCGCGTCGGCTCGTGGCGCCGGCTGCTGGACGCCTACGACGTGGACCGACAGCTCGAGCGCGGCTACACCCTGACCCTCACCGCCGGGGGCAAACTCGTGCGCAGCGCGGCTCAGCTGGCCGAGGGGCAGGACGTCGTGACGCGCTTCGCCGACGGGACGGTGCGCAGCAGGGTCGAGGCGTTAGCGACGCGCGACCATGAGCCTGCCGCAGATGACACAGGAGGACCACGGTGACCGTCTCGGAGGATCCCCTCCCCGTCGAGCAGCTGAGCTACACCGACGCGAGCCGAGAGCTCGATGCGATCGTGAACTTCTTCCAGCAGCGCGAGGTGGACGTCGACGTGCTCGTCGCACGCTTGGAGCGGGCGACGGCACTCATCGATGAGCTCGACCGGCGCCTGCGCCAGACTCGGACCCAAGTCGAGGAGCTGGTGCCTCGGCTCGAGACGCTGGCCACCGAGGCGGGCGGCGACGACACAGGAGGTGACGGAGATGAGTGAGGTGGAGGCGGACGGCGCCACCCCGGAGGCGGCGACCGGTGGGGAAGACCGCGTCGTATTTCCGCCAGTTGCTCTCAGGCCGCGACTTCGCGCGCGGGCGACATGATGGCCCGCCAGATGGTCAATTTCGTCTACCTCATCGGCGACCGCGCGACCGGTGAGGCCGTGGTCGTCGACCCTGCGTACGCGGTGCAGGACCTCCTCGACGTCCTCGAGGCGGACGGCATGCGGCTGACCGGCGTGCTCGGGACCCACTTCCACCCCGACCATCTCGGCGGCCAGATGGGTGGATGGGCCCTCGAAGGCATCAGCACCCTCCTCGAGAAGGTGCAGGTGCCGGTCCACGTGCAGGCAGACGAGCTGCCCTGGGTCGAGCGCACCACCGGCGTCGGCCGGGCTGACCTCGTGGGCCATCACAGCGGGGAAGTGCTGCCGGTCGGCCGGGTCGAGATCGAGCTGATCCACACTCCGGGCCACACGCCGGGCAGCCAGTGCTTCCTCGTCGACGGTCGCCTGGTGGCGGGGGACACCCTGTTCCTCGAGGGCTGTGGGCGCACTGACTTCCCCGGATCCGATCCGCTCGCCATGTACGAGTCCATCCACACCCGCCTGGCCCGGGTCCCGGACGATGCCATCCTCTTCCCCGGCCACCTCTACTCGCCGGACCCCTCTCAGAGCATGGGCGACACGAGGCGGTTGAACTACGTGTTCCGGCCCCGCTCCCCTGAGGAGTGGATGGCGATGTTCGGCTGGTGACGGCATCGGGCGGGTTGACCGCCGAGAACAGGGTGGTCGTCGTCGGCGCATCGCTGGCCGGATGGCGGGCCATCGAGGCGCTGCGCGCCGAGGGGTTCGAAGGCGCCATCTCGCTCGTCGGCGAGGAGCGCCACCTTCCCTACGATCGACCGCCGCTGTCCAAGCAGGTCCTGGCGGGGACGTGGCCACCCGAAAAGGCCGTGCTGGCCGACAAGCGCCGATCGAGCGAGCACCGGGTGCACGAGGTGCTCGGCCGTCGCGCCGTGCGGCTCGACGTCGAGGGGCGCAAGGTCGAGCTCGACGACGGCTCCGTCCTCGACGGTGACGCCGTCGTCATCACGACCGGCGCGACGCCGCGTCGCCTCCCGGGCACCGAGGGTCTGAGCCAGCGCGATGGGCTCTTCACCTTGCGCACGCTCGACGATTCTCTCGCCCTGCGGGGGGCGGTGACGGCGGCCGACACGCCGCGGGTCGTCGTCATCGGGGCGGGGTTCATCGGCGCAGAGGTCGCTTCGACGTGCGCGACCCTCGGGTGCCGGGTCACGGTGCTGGAGGCCCTGGACATCCCGTTGCGCAATGTGTTGGGTCCGATGATCGGCGCGTATTGCGGCGCATTGCACGGCGAGCACGGGGTCGAGCTGCGCACCGGCGTCGCGGTCCTCGGCGTCCGCAAGCCCACCGCGGAGGACGAAGTGGGGGACTCGGTCCGAGCGCCGCGGGCGCATTGGTGGTCGAGCTGGGCGGGGGCGAGGTGCTGCAGGCCGACGTCGTCGTGGTCGGCATCGGTGTGGTCCCGGTGACGGAGTGGCTCGCCGACTCCGGGCTGACCGTCGAGAACGGTGTCGTGTGTGACGACCGTCTCTTCGCCGCCGACGGCATCGTGGCGGCGGGGGACATCGCGCGGTGGTTGTGGCGGCACGACGGCGCGGAGGAGCTGATCCGCATCGAGCACTGGGAGGTGGCTGCCGGGGCCGGACGGGCCGCCGCGCTCAGCTTGCTGGCGGGTCGTGACGATGCACCGCCGTTCGTCCCCGTTCCGTACTTCTGGTCCGACCAATACGGCATCCGCTTCCAGGTCCTGGGGAATCCGGGGGGAGAGGACGAGGTCCAGATCGTCGACGGCTCGTTGCGCGACGGGAAGTTCGTCGCCCTGTTCGGTCGAGCTGATCGCCTGCGGGGCGTGATGGCCATCGGCAAGCCCCGCCAGCTCATGGGGTTCCGCCCGCTCCTCGAGGCGGGCTCGAGTTGGGGCGACGCACTGGGGCATCTGGCGGGGACCTGAGCCCGGCCCGCCATGGCGGGCACCGGTGCACCGGTTGCCCGGTTGCAGGCAGACCCCTTCTTCTGGGTCCTTCCCTCTCGGGTCCCGGAGGGGCATTGACAGCCAATTAGTGACTTTTGGGTGAGTTAGTGCCAAAGGACACTCCCAATAGGAGCCGATCAGCCCTAACTCGTTTTGCCAATCCCGGGTTACCTTGCACTGGCGCAATCCGTGACCCAAAACGGGCGAGCGGGCGCTGCTTATCGGCGGAAAACGAGGGCTCCTTCGAGAGCAATTGTGGCTTTGTTGTGAAAAGCAGCTTACAATCGCCCGAAACGGCAGCCCAGGAAGCGCCTTTGGCGACGAGGGAAGGACGAGGGCGGTATGCGATCGACTTGGCCGAATCGAAAGGTTTCACGTCAAAGTGCCCGCCGGGGGAGCCGGCTGGGCCTGGCGGTCAAGGGTGTGGTGGCATCGGCGCTTGCCCTCGCGGGGCTCGTCGTGTTCGCGACCGCGGCCTCCGCCCACAACAACGTCCTGCAGTCGGTGACGGCGGTGTGTGACGCTCCGACGCCGGGCGCGGTCGGAGACGGGGCCACGCTGACCTGGACCCTCTACAACGACTGGGCCGAGTCCGAGACCGGCACCTACTCGACGACGCAGGGCGTCCTCAGCACGAACACCCTGTCGATCGAGGCGTCCCCGGCGGACCACTCGACCCCTCCGGCCGCCGTCCAACCAGTCGTTCGACCAGACGCTGACCGCGACGGAACTTGCCGCGCTGACGCCCAGTTCGTCCATCAGCGTGGACTGGAGCGCGACCTGGTCCCCCGACGGGTTCAAGGGGACCGGGACGCTGATCACCACGTTGGCGGACCTCAACCTCCCCAACAACTGCGTCCCGGTCAAGCCTCCGACGACCACGAAGACCCAGGTCTCGAGCAGCTCAGTGGCCATCGGGGCCTCGGTCACCGACACGGCGACGGTCACGGGCAACAGCACGAACGGTGTGCCCACCGGGACGGTGACCTTCACCCGGTGTGGTCCGACCTCCTCGGAGGCCGTGTGCGCGGGCGGCACCACCGTCGGCTCGCCGGTGACGCTGAGCTCGGCGGGCAGTGCCACCTCGGTGGCGTTCACTCCGAGCGCCGTTGGCACCTACTGTTTCGCAGGGGTCTATACCCCCGCCGCAGACTCGCCCTACCAGGCGTCGAGTGACAACCTCAGCGGAGCGGTTGCACCCAACGAGTGTTTCGTGGTGACGGCGGCGCCCCCGAACTTCACGGTGACCAAGTCGGACGTACCGGCCTCGGGCACGACGGTCGCGCCCGGTACGACCATCGACTACACCATTGCCATCACGAACGTGGGCGCCGGTGCCGGATCGGGCACGGTGACCGACGTCGTGCCGTCCTCCCTCACCGTCAACACCGCGACACCGCCCGCATGTGCAGTCACCTCTCCTGACACCTGCACGGTCGCGAACACGACCGGGAGCACCTGGACCTTCACGGTCAGCTTGGCCCCCGGTCACACCGCCACGGCGACGGTCGCGGCCACGGTGGCCGCGACCGCCACGGGGACCATCACGAACGCGGCGACGATCACCACCGGGCCCTGCACGACGTCCTCTGGTTGCTCGTCCTCGGTCTCCAACCCGGTCGGCGTTGTCACGGCGGCTTCGACGGTGACGCCGACGCCGACGGCGGCGACGACAACGGCGGCAACCACGACGTCGCCCACGACATCGGCGAGCACGACCTCGCTCGCCACCACCGGTGCCCAGCTGTCGCAGGAGTGGCTGGCTGGCCTGGCGGCCCTGCTGCTCGGCTCTTGTCTCGTGCTGCTCGCCCGTTGGCGCCGCCGCATCCCACGGCACGCCGCGTCAAAGAAGTAGGGAAGTAGGCCGGCCCGAGAGGGACGGTCCATCGGAGTGATCTCCTTCTGAGTGGGTTTGGTGCCCGCTCAGAAGGAGAGGCCCGAGAGCTCTGGGATAGTTCCCTCGGCCTTCGCCCTGGCCGCCAACCAGCGCGCACGGGCAGCGGTGCGCCTGGCATCGTCACCTCGGGGCTCGACGACACGGCGGGGCGAGAACGTGCCCGCCAGTTCGTCGGTCGACGCGTACGTACCGACGGCCAGACCGGCCAGGAGGCCGGCGCCGAGCGTGGTCGCCTCCAAGACGGGCGAGATCTCTACCGGACGTCCGATGGCGTCCGCGAGCGCCTCGACGAACACCCGGTTGCCCGACATGCCACCGTCGATGCGCAGGGCGCCAATGCGGTAGCCGCTGTCGCGCTCGGAGGCCTCGACGAGGTCGGCCCCTCGGTGGGCGACGCCTTCGAGGACGGCCCGGACCACCTCGGGTCGCGCCGACCCCCTGGTGAGGCCGACGAGGGTGCCCCGAGCCCCGAAGTCCCAGACCGGAGTCCCCAGGCCGAGGAGAGCGGGCACGAACCAGACGTCGTCGGAGGTCGCACACTGCCCCGCCACGGCCTCGGACTCGTGGGACGTCGTGAGAATCCCGAGGTCGTCGCGCAACCATTCGACCGCGCTGCCGGCCGACAGCATCACCGCCTCGGTGCCCCAAGTCGCCTGACCGGCGACCCGGAAGGCCACGATCGGGAAGGTGCCGGCCTCGCCGCGCCCGGCCACGGCCGGCCCCCGACCCGGCCCGGTGCACTGGTCGAGCATCCCGCCGGTGCCGAACGTCGCCTTGGCCAGACCGGGCAGGGTGCAGCCCTGGCCGACCAAAGACGCCTGCTGGTCGCCGGCCAGGCCGCAAATGGGTGGTGCGCCCGGGAGCGCGTGGGCGTGGCCGACCATTCCCGACGAGTCGACGACCGTCGGCATCATCGACAACGGGATCCTGAGTCTTTCCAGCAAAGGCTTGTTCCACTCGATGGTGGCGGGGTCGACGAGGCCGGTGACGGCGGCGTTGGTGGCGTCGGTGACGTGGAGCGCGTCGGGGCCCGCTTGGGCCCCGCCCGCGAGCGTCCAGGCCACCCAGCTGTCGACCGTGCCGAAGCACAGCTCCCCCCGTTCGGCTCTCGACCGTTCGGGGTCGGCCTCATCGAGCAGGGCCATGACCTTGGTGGCCGACGCGTTGGGCGCCAAGCGGATGCCCTCGCCTTGGAGGACGAGACACGTGCCCACGGTGCGCAGGTCCTGCCACCCGATGCCCGGGGCGACCGGCCTTCCCGTGACGCGCTCCCAGACGATGCTCGAGGCGCGTTGGTTCGCGATCCCCACGCCCGCGACGCGGGCACCGTCGGAGAGCGTGGCCTGCGCCACCTCGAGGACGGCATCGGCCATGCGCGCCGCGTCGAACTCCACCAGGCCCGGCGCCGGCGTGTCGGGGAGGAGGCGCACGTGGTGCTCGTGCTCGACGGTGGCGTCGGGCCGCACGATGGCGGCGCGGACGCCCGACGTTCCGACGTCGACGACGAGGATGCTCCCGCCCGACCCGCTCATGTCCAGGGTGCAGGTCCGAAGGGTGAGGGCAGGTCGAACTTGCCCGGGTTGAGGATGCCGTTGGGATCGAAGGTCGCTTTGAGGGCCCGCAGGACCTCGAACCCCGAGTCGAGGGCGCGAGGCAGAAAGCGCGAGCGGTTCAGCCCGATGCCGTGATGGTGGCTGATCGCGGCCCGGTGCGCCAGGGTGACGTCGGTCACCGCGTCCCACGCCTGGCGGTAGTAATGCTCGCGCCACCCGGCGTCCCCGTCGGGACCGCGTCCCCCGAAGGTGAAGTAGAGGCAGGCGCCGTCGGTGTAGGCGTGGGACTGGTGGGCCGAAGCCGCCAGGGTGCCGTCGATCGCCTTGAGGGCGGCGATCACGTCCTCGAAGAGGCCGGGGAGGGCGGCCCACCGGCCCGACACCTCGACGGTGTCGACCACGATGCCCCCGCGCCAGAGCGGGGCCAGCGCGGACACGTCGTTGCGGTGTCCGAGCCAACGCTGGACCAGCTCGCGGTCGAGCGGCTGTGCGCCGACCCGCACCGAGCACTCGTCGTCCACGATCGCGAGGTTGCCCGCCAGGAGGTCGGGATCGGTTTCATCGAGGACGACGAGGACGTTCGTGTCGGGTTGCTCGAAGTTGCGGGCCGACTCGGTCTGGTCGTAGAGGCGGAGGACGGCCGGCGTGGCCCCACGGCGGAGGATCCGGCGGCAGGCCTCGAGGCCGGCCGCGAAAGTCGTGAACCCGAAGGCGCGCCGCTCCTGGGCGGCGGGCAACGGGTGGATGCGCAGGCGTGCGTGCGTGATGACACCCAGCGTGCCCTCGCTGCCCACGAAGAGCTGGGTCAGGTTCGGCCCGGTCGCGGCGCGTGGGCCGGTGCCCTCAGTGCGCACGATGCGGCCGTCGGCCAGGACCACCTCGAGCCCGATGACCATGTCCTCGATCTTGCCGTAGCGAGTCGAGTACTGCCCGGCGCCGCGGCAGGCCAGCCAGCCACCGACGGTGGAGAGGTCCATGGACTGGGGCCAGTGCCCCAGCGTGTAGCCGTCGCCCACCTTGCCCAGCGCGGCCTCGAGGTCGGGACCGAAGGTGCCCGCCCGCACGTCGGCCAGGAGCGACACCTCGTCGACGTCGTCGACGCCGGCGTACGCCGTCATATCGAGGGCGAGGCCGCCGTGCACGGGGACGGACCCGCCGCAGACGCCGCTGCGTCCCGCTGCGGCGGTCACGGGCACACCGGCCTCGTTGCACGCGGCGAGCACCGCGCTCACCTGTGCCGACGAGCTGGGCCGCACCACCGCGGCCGGCCGCTGCGGGACGGCACCCTCCGCCGCCCACGCGATGGCGAGGGGCCACCAGTCGCGCCCGGCCTCGGCCCGCGCGTCGTCGGCGGTCGACACCTCGGCCCCGCTCGAGACGATGCGGTCGAGGAGGGAGCGGGGGACCTCGATCGTGCGTGCGCCGAGGCGATCCTCGATGTCGGCGCCCGCCGCGTCGATGGGGGTGACGGGCGTGGGGACCGTCACGGCAAGTCGAGCCCGGCGGTCAGGAGCTCCTTCTGGCAGGACCCGATGAACCGCGCCGCCTGCTCGGCGGCCTCCTTCTCGTCCCAGCCCATGTCGGGGGCGAGCAAGGTGGCGATGGTGCCGGCGGCGTCCATGGTGGCGTGCGCGCGCTGGATCCTGGCTCGCGTCCGGCGCGATACGACGTCGTCGAGGGTTCGGGCCATCTCCTCGCGGACCGCGTAGAGGAGCTCCGCGCCGGTGTAAGGCAGTCCCATCACCACCGGGTCGAGCAACTCCGGGCGTCCCTCGGCCACCGCGAGGACGGCGGGGGACTCCGTGCCGTAGCGGCCGAGAAGGCGCGCCTGGGGTTGGGCCATCGTCACCGGGTCGCGGGTCTTGATGGTGGCGCCCACGAGCGGGAGGGACCGGGTCACGCAGCGTCGCCGACGGGGCGACTCGCCGAGACGGCCGACCACGGCGTCGACGGTGTCCTGCGCCATCTTGCGGTAGGTCGTGAGCTTCCCGCCCGTCACGGTCACGACGCCGTGGGGCGACGTCGTCACGGTGTGGTGGCGTGACAGGTCCGCGGTGCGCTCCGAGACGTGGCCGCCCTTGGCCGGCCGCGCCAGGAGGGGGCGCAGGCCCGCCCAGACCCCGGTCACGTCGGCCCGGGTGAGATGCGAAGTGGTGACGTTGTTGGCCGCGTCCAGCAGGTAGTCGACGTCCTCGGGGGTGCAGGCGGGATCGTCGAGCGGGCCCGAGTAGTCGGTGTCGGTCGTGCCGAGGTAGACGAGGTCGGTCCCGGGCCAGGACACGACGAAGATGGAGCGCTTGTCCTTGGGCACGGGGATGACCGCGGCGATGTCACAGGGAAGACGCTCGGCGGGCACGGTGATGTGCACGCCCTTGGCCGGACGGATGCTGTGCGGATCCCCCCCTTCGTCGAGAGCGCGCACCAGGTCGGCCCAGACACCGGTGGCGTTGACCACGACGCGTGCCCGGATCGGGAACTCGGACGTCACGTCGTCGGGGTCCGGGCGGACGACGGCGCCATTGGCTAAAGCGCCGGCGCCGGTCGTGAGGCGGACGACGGGGGTGTAGTTGGCCACCGCCGCCCCGTATTCGAACGCCGCCGTGCGGGCGAGGCTCAGGGTCAGGCGGGCGTCGTCGGCTCGGGCGTCGAAGTAGAGGAAGCCGGCCACGAGGTGCTCGGTGTCCAGCGTGGGAAGGTGGGCCAGGGCTTCGGTCTTGTCCAACCGCCGGTGCCACCTGCCGATGCGCCAACCACCCGTGACGTCGTACATCCAGAGCGCCGAGGCGTACGAGCGGGCAACGGCCTTGGAGACGACGCCATCACGCCCGAAGAGCGGGATCAAGAACGGCAGCGCGGAGACCAGGTGGGGCGCATTCTCGAGCAGGCGCTGGCGCTCGGCCAGGTTCTCGTAGACGAGGCGGAATTCACGTTGCTGGAGATAGCGGATGCCGCCGTGGATCATCTTGGACGACTTGGACGACGTACCCGACGCGAAATCCTCCTTCTCCACCATGGCCGTCTTCAGGCCACGGCTGGCGGCATCGAGGGCGGTGCCCGCACCGGTCACCCCACCCCCGATGACCAGCACGTCGAACTCCTCGTCGGCGAGTCGGCGCAGCGCGTCGTCGCGGCGGAAGGGGTGCACCGATGAAGCCTGCCACATTCGCCGCGCGTCGATTCGTGGGCCTTCAGCTACCGCCGGGTTCGCTTCCGCGGTGCAGCACCATGGGTCGTGCGGCGGTGTCGGGGCCGTTGCCGGCGGCTCGTTGCTGCCGTCGGACCTATGGTGCCGGCGATGCCGATGCCGATGCCGATGGCGCCCGGCGACGAGCTGTGGGCGGCATACGCGCGGACCGTGGTCGAGATCTTTCGGCCCGATGAGGGAAACATCGTGGTCGGGGCGGCTCCTCCCGGTCAGGTGGGCGACTGGCCGTGGGCATCGCCACAGCCGGTGCACATCCTGACCGCCTGGGACCCCGGCGAGGAGCGGCCGGGTGCGGAGGAAAACCGCACGCACCAAGCTGCGTTGGAAGCCGACCTGCACGTGCTGACGGACGCCCGGTGGTTCGCGGTGGGGGTGGACCCCGTCTCGGGACATCGTGAGGAGGGGGTGGCAGTCTGCGGCGTCGCCGAAGCGGAGACGCTCGCCTTGGGGGCCCGCTACCGGCAGGAGGCTGTCTTCGTGTGGACAGCCGATGCGTGGGCCATCGTGGCCTGCGGCGGCAGCCGCCGAATGGTGCTGGGCTGGCAACTACTACGTCCAACGTAGTAAAGTGGCGGGCATGCCCCGACGCACGGCAGCCAAGGGGGGACTGGGGCGCAGCAACGAGCCCTCCGTCCTGATCCTGACGAGCCTGGCCGACAGCCCCAAGCACGGCTACGCCCTGACCAAGGACATCGAGCAGTTCGCCGGGGTCACCCTGGGGCCCGGGACCCTCTACGGCGCCATCGCCCGGCTCGAAGAGCGCGGCCTCATCGAACCCGAGCCGGTACCGAGCGACGAGCGTCGCCGCCCCTACCGGATCACCGGCTTCGGCCGGGTTGCGCTAGAGGAAGCGGTACGAGAGATGCGGATGCTGGCCGACGAGGGTGCGGGGCGGCTCGGGATCGTGGTGGACCGGCCGACGTTGGGCGCGCTCGGATGACCGCAGACCGGCTCGAACGGCTTCTCCGCTGGTACCCACCCGAGTGTCCTCGTGTGGTGGTGCTGGGACTGGTCGTTGCCGTCGGCGGTGCGCGACGCGTTGCCCGGTCGTGGCGCGCCGTGGCCGGCGCCTGAGCGCAATCGCTCGCACAAATCCACTTCAGACGAGCCCGTTACGCGCCGATGTGGCCCCCGAGCAGGTCGGCGCGTCACGCACCCGGCCGCAACCGGAGCGCCCGGAAGCGGCCCGGCGCGGGAGCGCCGGCACTAGGCGCTCCGGGGAGGAACGGCGATGGATCGCTTCGAGGAAGGCTGGGAGTACGACGCCGAGGTCCATGCATGGCTGGAGCCCGAGGTCGACCCCGAGCAGCTTTACCTGAGCCTCCTCTCGGATGAGGAGCGCTGCCGCGACTGGTCCGAAAGCGTCTGGAACCTCGAGATCGACGAGAGCTGCTCCGCTGACACCCTGCTCTTCTCGGATCGACGCGGTGGAGCACGAGCTCGGCCGCGAAATCCGGCTTTCCGAGCTGTGGGAGCGCTGCCAGGACCGACCGTGCACGATGGAAGAGTTTCTCGAACTGTCCGCGCTGATCACCGAGGTGGGCGCGATCCCCGGCGTGCTGTGCGTCGACTGCGCCGTCTTGGAGCGGCCTAACGCCGCGGCGAACTGGGCGCTGGCCACCACGACCTTGTGCCGCGGACACCTCCGCTTCCGGCTCGGTCACGCTCAGATCGACGGAGGCAGCGCCCACCGCTCCGCCTAGCCGGCACCTTCCTCGAGAGCCGTGCAGAATGGTGCGGTGACGTTGGCCGCCCGCGTCTACGCCGCATCGCACCTCACCGGCACCTTCGTCCTGCGCTCGGGTCGCAGGGCCGACCACTACTTCGACAAGTACCGCTTCGAATCCGACCCGCTCCTGCTGGCCGACATCGTGGAGGCCCTGGTCCCACTGGTGCCAGACGGAATCGAGGGTCTGGCCGGCCTGGAGCTCGGGGGCGTCCCGTTGGCGACCATGTTGTCCTCGGTCACGGGGCTGCCGGCGTTCTTCGTCCGCAAGCAACCCAAGAAATACGGCACGGAGCGGATCTGCGAAGGGGGTGACGTCGCCGGCCGCAATCTGCTCATCATCGAGGACGTCGTGACCACCGGCGGGCAGATGGTGCTCTCGGCCCAGGACTTGCGAGCGGAGAACGCGGTGGTCGAGCACGCGCTGTGCGTCATCGACCGGGAGGGCGGAGGAGCCGACGTCGTCGGAGCGGAGGGCATCGCGCTGCGTGCGCTGTTCACCATGAGTCAGCTCGAGGCTGAGCCGATCTGAGGGGTTCGCGCCCGCGCCATCGTCGGCGATCTCACCGTTTGCGCGCCCGCCAGACCTCTTCGCACGGCCACTGGCCGGCCCACTCGGCGGTGACGAAGGCATACCGGGTCGTGGCGCCCGCAGGGGCGCGCAGCTCGATCAGGTCCTCGACTTCGAAACCGTTCGTTCTGAGGAGACGGATCCAGTCACCGTGGCTCAGATGGAACTCGATGGACGGATCGTCGGGCCACTCGAAGCGGTGCATCCCGAATTGGGGCCGAAGCAGCTCCTCGGTGGCAGCAAGCCCGTCGAGGTCCGGCACACAGAGCATCAACAGGGTGCTATTACCGAGGAACACCAGTTCACCCCCCGACCGAAGGAGCCGGGACGCTTCGGGTACCCAACGGTACGGATCCGACCAGATGGCGGCACCGTATTCGCTGATGACAAGGTCGAACGATTCGCTGCGCAGCGGGGCGTTCTCAGCCGCCGCAAGGACGAGGGGAAAATCGACCCCGAATTCGCCTTGGAGTTGGCGCGCGTTGGCCAACTGTCCTCGCGTCGGGTCCAGGCCGACCGCGTGTGCGCCACGACGCGCCAGCCAGGCGGACACGTACGCCGTCCCGCACCCCAGCTCCACGGCGTCGAGGCCGATGAGTTCGCTGGGGAGGATTCGGGCCAGCGTCTCTGGAATCGAGAAGATCCCCCAGAGCGGCTCGTCAGCGGCCCAGCGCCGGTGCGCAGCCGTCAGCTCCTCGGCCTGCCGTGCCTGCCAGGCATCGACGTTCGCCTGGAGATAGTCCGGCTGGCGAGAGTCCATCGTGGCGACGCTAGACGGGGGACCGGCAACGCCGGACTGGTCGCTCGCATCCGCGAAGGAGCGACGGGCTCGTCCACGCGCAACCGGGTTGGCCGTCCGACTGGGCGGCGGGCAGCCGAGTCATCAGCCGAGTCGACCCGCCCTGGTGGCGGGCCGGTGTTGTCGACGGTCAACGATTGTCAAAATGGTGCGGAGGCCAGGACCGTCCTGCCATCCCGCCGTACGCGATGAACTGCTCGGAGACCACTTGGGCACAACAAAAGCCCTACCAATCGGCTGACCAGGGACAATTCCGTGCGCAAGCCTTTACACACGCTCAGGACTTAAGCCATACTCCACATTCGCCGAAATTTGGGAATGGTGCCGTCGGTCGTTGGATCGAAAGGGCCTCTGAGTAGGGCGAAAGCAAGTATCCGCTAAATAGCCGTTGAATGAGGAAGTGTCTCCGATGATCGCCACCACGTGGCGCAAGCTAGCCGCCTGCCGGGGCCTCGACGTCGAGGCGTTCTACCCTGTCACCGAGGAAGAGGCCGATGCGGCCGAGGCGAAGGCTGTCTGCGCTGACTGCCCGGTCCGCCAGGCGTGCCTGGAGCACGCGCTGGCTCACCGCGAGCGTGAGGGGATCTGGGGCGGCACGACCGAGCGCGAGCGCCGGCGGATCGTGCGGCAACGCCGGAAGTCCGCCTAACCCTTTTTCTTCTCTACGGTCGTCTTCTTCACGGTCGTCGTGGTCTTCGGCGACGCAGCCTGGGTGGTCGTCTGGCCGAGCGTGCAGGGGAACGGGTTCCAGGGCTCGGGCTGGGTGTTCGTGTAGACGTCCGCCGGAATCGTCGTCGTGGTCGGTGGGGGTGCGGTCGTGGTCGTCGTGGCGGCCCCCGGCGGCGGCGAGGCGATCACGCTGAGCTCGGAGCTGGCGATCAACAGCGAGACGGAATGGCCGCTGAGGCTGGGGTCGGCCACTTCGGTGACCGGCCCACTGAGCACCGACGAGAGGGTGGTGGCCGCCTGATGGCCGGTCGGTCCATAGAGGATCTCCGAGGCCGCACCCGGTGCCAGCGGCGAGGAGGCGTTGCCGATCGCGGTCACGGTGAATCCCTGTGCCGTGAGCGCCGCCGCCGTCGTGTGCGCGATGCCGTTCACCGTCGACGCGTTGAGGACGTTCACGTCCACCAGTCCGTGCGCCTCCGTGGGCACCGTCGTGGTGGGAGTTCCGGTCTTCGTACCGGTCTTGACCGGGGTGGTTGCCGGCGCCGGGGCGGTCCCGATCTGGTTGAAGGCGTCGATCATGTTTCGGGCGTAGGGCTGCGCCTCCTGCAGCACGTCGGCACCGCCGTCGGTCACATACGCGATCGTGGGCAGCGTCTCGGTGATGAGGTGTGACGAGGGGAGGTCCCGGAAAACCTCGGCAATGTGCAAGAGGTCACCCTGGCTCAGGGTGTCGTCGATGGTGAGGTTGCCCACGGCGGCACCGATGAAGGCGTTGATGGTGAAGGGGTTGGTGATCGAGGCGCTGACCTTGGCCAGCACCGCCCGGAAAAAGGCGTCCTGTCGCTGGATACGGCTGAAATCAGACTGGCCGTCGTAGACCCACTCGCCGTTCGAGTCCATGTAGTACAGGTGCCGGCTGCGCACCAGCTGCAGCGCCACCGTCCCATTCACGACCTGACATCCCGTCGTGGTCACGTCAAGGCCGGTGTACGCGTCCTTGACCGGAGTCGGGAAATCCATGGTGATGCCGCCCAGTGCGTTCACCATGCCCGAGAACCCCGGAAAGTCGATGGACATGTAGTGATTGATCGGGATACCCAGGACCTGTTCGATGGTCTGCACGAGAAGATCGGGCCCCGAGTTGAATGCCGCGTTGATGCGGTTCATGCCTGAGATCCCGTTGACGTTGCCCGGGATGTCGACCCACAGGTCCCGTGGAATGGACAGGATCGTCACGGTCTTGGCGGCCGGGTCGAACCGGGCCACCATCGTGACGTCACTGCGCTGCCCGCCGGCGTCAGCCTCGTTGCCGAAGGCGTTGACCTGCGTCTGGTTGTTCTCGTTGACGAAGGCGCGGCTGTCCGAACCAACCAGGAGCATGTTGAAAGGCTGGCCCGGTGGGGCCGGCGCGGCGAGATGCTTGGCGTGGATCTTCTTGATCTGGTCGAAGCGGTAGTTGGCGTAGAGGTAGAGACCCCCCACGCCAATGGCCGCGATCAGGACGATGAAGGACAGCGCATACAAGGTGCGACGCCGCCACCGGTGGCTATGCCTCTTCTCCTTCCGTTGTGACTTCCGGAGCTCGGCCTGCAGCTTCGACCGGGAATGGGAGGACCCGGGTGGAACCTCGTCGGGTTCCGTCGGCTCGAGCGTCTCTGGTTGATCGGGGGCCAAGAGCAGGAAACTACCTGGCCGGACGGTCCGGTAACCTGCGCCCGTGCATTTCGACCTGCCCGACGAACTCCTCGAGCTGCGCGACTCGGTTCGGCGACTGGCTCAGGACAAGATCAAGCCACGGGCGCGGCAGATCGACAAGGAGGGCGCCTACCCGACCGATGTCTTCGACGCGTTCCGGGACGCAGGTCTCCTCGGCCTGTGCATCCCCGTCGACTACGGAGGATCGGGTGCGGGCATTCTCGGGCTGGCCCTTGCGATCGAAGAGGTCGCCAAGTACTCCAACACGGCGGCACTGATGCTCCTCCTGACCCGGCTGCCGACGGGGCCGGTCATGATCGCCGGAACCGAGGAGCAGAAGAAGCGGTACCTGCCGGGCATCGGCGACGGCACACTGCGGGCGGCCTTCGGGCTCTCCGAGCCCCAGGCCGGCAGCGACGTCATGGGGATGCGCTCCCGGGGCGTGCCCGACCCGGGATCGGCCGGCGGCTGGGTGCTCAACGGCACCAAGTGCTGGATGTCCGGGGTGCGCGAGGCGGACTGGTACACCGTCTTCGCCAAGACGAGCGACCCCGCGAGTCGGGCCCACGACTCGGTCACCGCCTTCATCGTCGAGCGCGCCTGGGACGGCGTGGCCGTCGGTCGCACCGATCACAAGATGGGAGTGCGCGGGATCGATACCGGCGAGCTCGTCCTCAGTGACGTGCACGTGCCGGCGGAGAACGTGATCGGCGAGGTGGGTGGCTTCCGGCTGGCCATGCTCGGGCTCAACGCCATGCGCCCTGTGGTCGCGGCGCGGGGCATCGGCCTCGCCGAGGGTGCCCTCATGTACGCCACCGAGTACGTCCAACAGCGGACGGCCTTCGGGAAGACGATCGCGGACTTCCAAGGGATTCAATGGGAGATCGCCAAGTGCGCGGTCGACATCGAGGCCGCTCGGCTGCTCACGTACCGCGCCGCCGTGCTCGCCGACGAGGGGAAGTTCACCAAGGAGTACGTCCCGTTCCTCTCCATGGCCAAATACCACGCCACGGAGCTGGCCGTGCGCACCTCGTCACTCGCCGTCCAGTTGCTGGGGGCGGCCGGCTACATGGAAGACCACCCGACCGAGCAGTGGTACCGCGACGCCAAGCAGCTCACCATCGTGGAGGGAACCTCGCAGGTGCAGCTCGGCCTCATCGCGCGCGGCGTGCTCGATCGGGACCTGTGGTGGGACTGAGCTGGCCGGAGGTCCTGGCCCGCCTGTCGCGGCGTGAGTCGCTCACCCCCGTGGAGGCGGAGCACACGCTGGCCGTGGTGCTGGCCGGCGAGGCCACGCCCGCCCAGGTGGGCGCCTTCCTCACCCTGTTGCACGCCAAGGGTGAGACGGCCGAGGAGGTGACGGGACTGGCCCGGGCCATGGTCGACGCCGCCGTGCCGTGCCCGCTGGAAGACCTCGCGGAGGGTCCGGTCGTCGACTTGGTCGGGACGGGTGGTGACCGGCTGGCCAGCATCAACGTCACCACGCTCGCGGCGTTCATCACCGCCGGGTGCGGCGTGCCCGTGTGCAAGCACGGGAACCGGGCCGCTTCGTCGTCGGTAGGCACGGCCGACGTGCTCGAGGCCCTCGGCGTGGCCATCGAGGTCGGCCCCGAGGGGGTCGCGCGCTGCGTGGCGGAGGCGGGCATGGGCTTCTGCTTCGCCCAGCGCTTCCACCCGGCCATGCGCTTCGTGGGGCCGGTGCGCAAGGAGCTGGGCGTCCCGACGGTCTTCAACTATCTCGGGCCGCTGACCAACCCGTCGCGGACCAGGCATCAGCTCGTCGGGGTGAGCGACCCGGCCATGGGCCCGGTGATGGCGGGTGTGTTCGGCGCCACCGGGAGCCGCCGGACCTTCATCGTGCACGCGGACGACGGGCTCGACGAGCTGAGCGTGACCTCGCCGTCGACCGTGCTCGAGGTCCGCGGTGACGGCTCCGGGGATTACGAGCTGACCAGGTGGCGGGTCGACCCGGCGGCACTGGGGTTCCCCCCGGCGACGCTGGCGGACCTGCGGGGCGGGGACGCCGCCTTCAATGCCGACGTCATCCGTTCGGTGCTCGAGGGCGAGCTCGGCGCCCGGCGCGACATCGGCGTGCTCAACGCCGCTGCCGCCCTCATGGTGGCCGGACGGGTGGACGACCTCGAGAGTGGCCTGGCCCAGGCGACCGACGCCGTCGACAGCGGGCGGGCAGTCCGCGTGCTCGACGCACTGGTCGCTACGTCGCAAGAAGCGTTGCGCCGGCAGCCGGGGTGACCCGCCACGCGCGGCGCGGTGCATGCGCCGCGGGGTCGAGTGCAGGCGAATCGGGGCGGCAGAGCGCGATGACACATCCGCCGAAGCCGCCGCCAGTCATGCGGGCACCGAGCACGCCGGAAAGCGCGAGCAGGTGTTCGACCAGTTGGTCGACCGCCGGCACGGAGGCGCGGTAGTCGACCGCCAGGCTCCGGTGTCCCTCGGTCATGAGGGCGCCGAGGGCGATCAGATTGCCCCGCCCCAAGAGGCGCTCCGCCTCGCGCACGCGGGCGCACTCGGTGACGACGTGGCGAGCCCGCCGGCGCAGCACGGGATCGACGAGCGCGCTGAGGTCGCCGAGCTCACAGGTGCCGAGGGGTCGACCGAGGATGTGGGCGGCTCGCTCGCACTCGGCACGCCGCGTGGCGTAGGGCGTGCTGGTAAGGAGCCGGGGGGCCTCGCTATGGACGATGACGAACGCAGCGTCCGGTGGGACCGGCACCGGGCGCAGCTCCAGGGTGGCGAAGTCGATGTGGAGGGCGTGGCCGGCGGTGGCGGCGGCGATCGTCAGCGGATCGAGCAGGCCCACGTGTGCTCCCACGGCGCGTTCAGCCTCCTGACAGTCGCGGGCGAGCGCGAACGCATCAAGGTCTTGGCCGAGGGCGAGCAGCAGCGCAACGGAGAACGCTGCGCTCGAGGACAGGCCCGCCCCGACCGGGAGCCTGCTCGTCACCCGGATGGTCCCGCCCGACGGAGGTCGTTGCAGTCGCAGGAGTCCGGCCGCCAGGGCAGCCTCCGGGGGAACCGGGGCGGTGTCTCCCAGGGCGATCTCCATCGGCCGGTCGGGAAACTGGTCCGAGTCGATCCCGACGAGGAAGCTGCCGGGTTTGGGCGTGAAGGTGATCTCGGTGGCGAGGTCGATGGCCATCGGCAATGAGAGGCCGTCGTTGTAGTCGGTGTGATCGCCGATGATGGTCACTCGTCCGGGAGCGCGGGCCGTCGGCACCTCCCCAGCTTGGCCCAGGGCGGGCCGGCTTGACCGCCGTGGGAAGCTCGGGTCACGATCCTGCCGTGACAGGCCGCAGTGGACCACTGAGCGGGATCAAGATCATCGAGCTGGCGGGGATCGGGCCGGCGCCCTTCACTTGCATGATGCTCGCCGACGCCGGGGCACAAGTCTTGCGCCTCGAGCGTGCCGCGTCGGGCGCGGTCGAGCGGGGCGCGGAGCGTCGCGCGTCGGCCGAGGGGCCGTACTGGGACCTCTTGAACCGGTCACGGCCGTCCGTCGGGATCGACCTGAAGAACCCCGACGCCGTTGAGCTCCTGCTCGACCTGGTCGAACAGGCCGACGGGTTGATCGAGGGATTCCGGCCCGGTGTGGCCGAGCGGCTCGGGGTCGGACCCGAGGCCTGCTTCGCCCGCAACCCCCGGCTGGTCTACGGCCGCATGACGGGCTGGGGCCAGGACGGGCCCATGGCCTCGATGGCCGGACACGACATCGATTACATCGCCATCGGGGGCGCCCTGTGGTCCCTGGGCCGGGCCGACTCGGCGCCGGTGCCGCCGCTCAACCTGGTGGGGGACTTCGGCGGCGGCGGCATGCTGTTGGCGTTCGGCATGGTGGCGGCGATCCTCGAGGCCACCCGCTCGGGCGAGGGGCAGGTGGTCGACGCCGCCATGGTCGACGGCGCAGCCTGTCTCATGACGATGATCCACGCCTTCCACCTGGGTGGGATGTGGAACGAGCAGCGCGGCGCCAACATGCTCGACACGGGAGCGCCCTACTACGAGGTCTACGAGACGGCGGACGGGCAGTGGATGGCGGTGGGCGGCATCGAGTCGCAGTTCTATGCGGTCCTGCTCGAGGGGCTCGGGCTGGCCGAGGATCCGTCCCTGCCGCCGCAGGCGTCGCGGGAGCACTGGCCTGCCATGAAGGAGCGCTTCGCAGACGTGTTCAAGACCAAGACCCGGGACGAGTGGACGGCGGTGTTCGACGGTACGGATGCCTGTGTCGTTCCGGTGCTGTCACCGTGGGAGGCGCATCGGCACCCGCACAACGTGGCACGCTCGACCTTTGTGGAGGTCGACGGGGCCGTGCAGCCTGCACCGGCGCCGCGGTTCTCCCGGACGCCCTCCGCCGTGTCCCGTCCGCCGTCACCGCCGGGTTCGGACACCGTGTCGGGGCTGGTCGAATGGGGTGTGGACGAGGACGTGGTCACCAAGCTCAGGGCGTCGGGGGCGCTGAGCTAAGGGCGTCGTCCCAGTGACCCGTGGGCGCGGAGGCGGAGGGAAGGCCCGGTGAGAGGCCCTCCCTCCAGCGCTTCCTCCGTGTGCGTGCTCAGATGCCGCGGGCGATACCCTCGGCATCGGTGACCCCGGTGCCGCCGAGGCTGCCGTCGAATCCGGCGGAGCCGTAGTTGAACACTCCACCGTCGGAGGCCACGAACCAGTAGCCGAGGCCGTCGGGCGCCGCCGCCATACCGACGATGGGCTCGTTGAGGTGGATGCTCCCGGTCGACCCGTAGAACTTTGCGTCCCCGTATCGGTTCGTTGAAACAACCCGGGTGCGCACCTCGAGAGCGCACGGCCGCCCCACGCGCTCGCCCGGAGCTTGACGAAAGTGTGGTGATCGTGCGGGGTGACAGAGGGCCAGAGAAGAACAACCCACCATTCGGTCCCGGGTCAGCTCCGAAGTCCGGGAGCCGGGTCGTCCGCTGCGTTGATGGTTGCGATCGTGTAGCGTGCCGTACCCGCGTCGGAGGGCGGACAGGGCGGACACGGCGGACACGGAGTGCATCGAGGTCACGTGGCAAACATTTCGAGGCAAAGATCCCGGAGCGGCGGCCTCGGGCAGGACGGAAGGCGCCGGGGCGGCAGGCTCGCCATCGTCACAAGCGTCTTCGTCGCAGCCGCGACCGCGGGCGGCGTGTTGCTGGCCGGAGTCGGCGGTGCGGCGGACGCCTCCGCCGCCGCGTCATCGAGCGCCCAGCTGGCCCAGCAGGAGGCGGTGGCGACCTACCAGGCGCTGCAGCAGAACTTCTACGAATCCCCCCATTCTCTCTACGGCGACGTGTCCTCGCGTTCGTGCGGCTCGTACGCGTGCCTCTGGCCATTCACGAATGCGACGGCAGCGACGTTTTACCTGTACGGGACCCCGGCCGGTTCCGCGTACCTGCCCGACACGAAGGCGCGGCTGGTCGGGTTGGCCCACTACGCGGACTCCATGGAGCTCTCGCCAACCGGGGTGCCCCAGCCGCCCGCCTACGAGTCGGGCGTGGCACCACCTCTCGGCACCGGTGGTACCACCTTCTATGACGACAACGGGTGGACGGGGCTCGACCTGATCCACATCTATCTCCAGACACACAATCCGACGGATCTCGCGCTCGCCCAGGACGAGTTCAACTTCGCGGTCACGGGCTGGGACACGAGCACCACCGACGGCTGCCCGGGCGGGGTCTTCTGGGAGGACGTGGCCGGCAGCCAGCGCAACGCGACCGCCAACGGGGCGAACGCCGAAGTCGGGATCGAGCTGAGCCAGCTGAACGGGAACGCATCGGACCTGTCCTGGGCGACCCGGATGTACGACTGGGTGGTGACGTGCCTGGGCACGCCGAGCGGACTCTACGACGACCATGTCAACCCCGGCGGCAGCGTCAACACGACGCTCTGGAGCTACAACCAGGGCGTCATGGTTGGCGCGGGGGCCCTGCTCTACCAGGCGACCAAGAGCCGCTCCTACCTGAGCCAGGCCGAGCGGACGGCCGCGGCCGCGGTCGCCTACTTCGGTACCGGCGCCACCCTGACGACTCAGGGACCGGCCTTCAACGCCATCTACTTCCGTGACCTGTTGCTGCTGAACGAGTTGGCGCCGAACGCGGCCTACGCGGCCGAGGCCGCGAATTTCGCGTCAACCTTGTGGGCGCAGCGACAGTCCACGACGGGTCTCATCGACCCCCAGTACGGAGTGAACGGGACCGCCCCGATGGTCGAGATCTTCGCCCTCCTGGCCGGAGCCCATCCGACGCCCTAGCGACGCTTGGGATCGCCGCTCGTTAGATCTTGACGACGGGGCAGGTGATCGTGCGGGTGATCCCCTCGATCCGCTGGATGTCCCGCACGACCATGCGCCCGAGGTCATGTATCGTCGGCGCCTCCACATTGGCGATGACGTCATAAGGCCCGGTCACACCCCGTGCGACGAGGACGCCCGCGATGGCACTCACCTGCTGGGCCACCTGAGCCGACTTCCCAACGTCGGTTTGGATCAGGACGTACGCGTGGACCGTCACGACACACCGTACATTGGCGTGGTGGCGATGTCGCCGAAGATCGAGCAGTTCAAGGACATGGCACGGCAGGCCTTCAACGACCTGTTCGACCAGACCCTTCCCATCGGCCGCCTGTCCCTGCTGCAATGCGCGATGCTCGGCGGCGGAACCGTCGTCACCATCTCGTTGGCGGGCTCGCTGTTTTTCTCCATCTCGCCCGACGCCGCCGACCACAAGATCCTGCTGTACCTGCTCTTCACGCTGGCCCCCTTCGCCATTGTGTCGCCGCTGCTCGGTCCTCTGATCGACCGCAGTCGCGGGGCGCGCCGCCTCATGGTCGTGACGTCCGCCCTCGGGCAGGTGGTGCTGTGCCCCTTGATGGCCACCCACATCCACAGCCTGCTTCTCTTCCCGCTCGCCTTTCTCGTGCTCGTGTGCCAGAAGCTCTACCTCGTGACCAAGGGCGCTCTCGTTCCCGAGATGGCCGCACTGGAAGGTTCCGACTCAGAGAGCGAACAGGCCGGCTATGCCACGCTCAACGCGAGGCTGACGCTCCTCGGCACCCTGGCCGGTTTTGTCGCATCAATTCCGGCCGTGATCCTCTACAAAATCGCGGGCTCGCCGGCCGTGCTTGTGTTCGCCACCATCGTGTTCGTGGGTGCCGCGGCGGCCGGCGCCCGGCTCCCGGTGCTCTCGAGCCGTCGGGCGGAGCGGCAGTGGACCGACGAGTCGACCCGCGTGCGCGAGTACGGCCAGCCGGGCGAGGCCGTGGCACGCGATCAGGACTTGTTGCGGTTACAGCCGCTCGCCAATCCCGAGGTCATGCTCGGGCTGACCGCGATGTGCATCGTGCGCGGCCTCACCGGTTTCATGACCTTCATGCTCGCTTTCGGGTTGCGGCGCATGAAGGGTGTCGGCCTCTACTGGTACGGGCTCGTCCTGGCGGGCAGTGGCGCCGGGGCGATCGTCGGGCTCGTCCTGGTGGGGCGGCTGCGCAAACGCCTGACCGAGCAGCAGTTGTTGCTCTCCTCCCTGTGGCTCATCGCGATCTCGGCGGCGGGGTGCGCCGTGTGGGGCACGCTGTTGGCGCAGGTCGTACTCGCCTTCATGGTCGGGCTGTGCGGCGCGGTGGCCCAACCCTCCTTCGACGCAATGACGCAGCGCTACATCCCCTTGTCGGCCCAGGGGCGGGCCTTCGCGCGCTTCGGGATGCGCCAGCAACTGGTCTGGGTGATCGGCTCGCTGATCCCGTTGATCGTCGTCTTCACGCTGCCGCAAGGCGACGCGACGATGGCGGTGCTGGCCGCGCTCGGCGGGCTGTCCTACGTGTCGGGGCGGCGCGCGGCGCACGCGCCGCGAACGGTGCGAAAGGAGTACCGCAACCTTGGGGAGGTGGGCGAGGCCGGGGGTTGACCCCTGACGCGGTGAGGCCGTCAGCCCAGGCGCTGCTCGAGCGTGTCGACTTGCTCGGAGAGCGCCGCCGGCAGCCGGTCTCCGAACTGGGCGTAGTACCCGCGGATGAGCGGGACTTCGGCGCGCCAGCCGTCGATATCGACCCGCAGGAGCTCCGCCATGTGCTCGGGCGTCACTTCGAGGCCGTCCGTATCGATGGCATCGAGGGTCGGCAGGACGCCGATGGGCGTGTCGACGCCGTCGGCCTTGTCGGTGACCCGGTGGAAGATCCATTCGAGCACGCGCGAGTTCTCGCCGTAACCGGGCCACAGGAACTTGCCGTCGGCCCCCTTGCGGAACCAGTTGACGTAGAAGAGTTTCGGCAGTGCGTCGCGGTCTGGTGCTTCCGCGCCGATGCGGAGCCAGTGCGCGAAGTAGTCGGCCATGTTGTAGCCGCAGAACGGCAACATGGCGAACGGGTCGCGCCGCAGGTTGCCGACGGCGCCGGCCTGGGCCGCCGTGGTCTCTGAGGCCATGATCGAACCGAGGAACACGCCGTGTTCCCAGTCATGGGACTGGAAGACCAGCGGCACCACCGCGGCGCGGCGGCCGCCGAAGAGGACAGCGCTGATCGGCACGCCCTTGGGGTCCTCCCACTCCGGCGCGATGGCGGGGTCCTGGGCTGCCGGGGCCGTGAAGCGGGCGTTCGGATGGGCCGCCGTCGTGCCCTTGTCCGGCGTCCAGCTCTCGCCCTTCCAGTCCGTCATGTGAGCGGGGGGCTCCTGGGTCATGCCCTCCCACCAGATGTCGCCGTCATCGGTCAGTGCGGTGTTGGTAAAGACGCAGTTTCCGTCGAGGGTGAGGATGGCATTCGGGTTGGTGTGCGTGTTGGTCCCGGGCGCCACGCCGAAGAAACCGGCCTCGGGGTTGATGGCGTAGAGGCGGCCGTCGACACCGAACTTCATCCAGCAGATGTCGTCGCCGATGGTCTCGACCTTCCATCCCTCGATCGTTGGGATGAGCATGGCCAGGTTCGTCTTGCCGCACGCCGAGGGGAAGGCGCCAGCGATGTAGCGGGTTTCGCCCTCGGGGGACGTGAGCTTCAAGATGAGCATATGCTCGGCCATCCAGCCGTCGTCCCGGGCCATGACTGACGCGATGCGCAGCGCGAAGCACTTCTTGCCGAGGAGCGCGTTGCCTCCATAACCCGAGCCGTACGAGACGATCTCGCGGGTCTCGGGGAAGTGGACGATGTACTTGTTTTCCGCGTTGCACGGCCAAGCCACGTCCGGCTGACCGGGCTCGAGAGGGGCGCCTACCGAGTGGAGGCAGGGCACGAAGACGCCGTCGTCGCCGAGCACCTCGAGGGCCCCGGTGCCCATGCGGGTCATGATCTTCATAGAGACCGCGACGTAGGCCGAGTCCGTGAGCTGAACACCGATGTGCGCGATGTCCGAACCGAGCGGGCCCATGGAGTAGGGGACGACGTACATGGTGCGCCCCCTCATGCAGCCCTTGAAGAGCCCGTCGAGGGTCTCCCTCATTTCGGCCGGGTCGCACCAGTTGTTGGTCGGCCCGGCGTCGATCTCCTTCTCGGAGCAGATGTAGGTGCGGTCTTCGACCCGCGCAACGTCGCCGGGGTCCGAGTGGGCCCAGTAGCTGTTGGGCCGCTTTGCGTCGCTGAGCCGGGTGAAGGTGCCGCTGTCGACCAGCTCCTGACAGAGTCGGTCGTACTCGTCGGCGGACCCGTCGCACCACTCGATCCGGTCGGGTGTGGTCAGGGCGGCCACTTCTTCGACCCAGGCCAGGAGTCTCGCGTTCTTCGTGGGCGCCATTGCGGGGGAATCAGCTCCTTCGTCCGGCCGGTTTCGGTGGGGTCCAATGCTAGGCATGTGCCGTGGGATCCCCCAAACCTCGGCGCGCTGCACCTGTCGCTAGTGAAGATGAGGTTCTAGAGGTTATCCGAGCCACGGTCGGAAACGGAATTGGAAGCTTCGGATTGCGTGACGACGCCGCCGTTGTGGAGGTTCCCGGCGGCGGTTCGGTGGTGGTGTCCGTGGACAGCGTGGTCGAGGGCGTCCACGTGGACCTGTCGGTGTGCAGCCCCGCTGACGTGGGCTGGAAGGCCCTGATGAGGGCCCTGTCTGACCTAGCCGCCATGGGGGCGGGGCCGCTGGGCGCACTGGTCGCCCTCTGCGTTCCCGGTGGTTCGGGCGAGGGTGAGATGGCAGTCGGGGTGATGGCCGGGGTGGCCGAGGCGGCGGCCGCGAGTGGGTGCCCAGTCGTGGGGGGCGACCTCTCGTCCGCGGGTGAGCTCGTGGTGGCGGTCACGGTTCTGGGGACGCTCGACGGGGGTGGCGGCGCGGTGCCCCGCTCGGGGGCGCGGCCCGGAGACGTCGTGGTGGTGACGGGGCCCTGCGGGCTGTCGGCCGCTGGGTTGCGGGTGCTGCGTGCTGGGTCGGGTCCGGGTTCGGGTTCGGGTCCGAGACTGGGTCCGAGACTGGGTCTGGGCGAGGCCTACCGGCGGCCGGTGGCCCGATTGGGGGAGGGCGATGCCGCCCGACGCGCCGGAGCGCACGCCATGATCGACGTGTCGGACGGGTTGGCGCTCGACCTGCACCGGTTGGCCGACGCGTCGGCGGTCGGCTTCGAGCTGGACGAGGTGCCGGTCGGGGAGGGCGCAACGACGGAGGAGGCGCTCGGCGGTGGGGAAGACTACGAGCTGCTGATCGCCGTGGACGAGGCGAGTGCACCAGGTCTGTTCGACATATTCGCCGCGGGCGGGTTGCGGCCGCCGATCAAGATCGGCGCCTTCACTGCGGATCCCGCCGTACGTCGGCTCGGCGGCCGGCCGGTCGAGCGGCTGGGGTGGCAGCACCAGGTGGGATAGCGGCCATGCGGGCTTCCAGGTGCATTGGCGATTCGTGGTTGAGTACGATGACGGTTGGGCAAGGCGGATTGGCGAGGGTTGGCTCATGAACTACGTGTCGCTGGTGATCGCGATCGCGATCTTTGTCGTGGTCATCGTGGCGTACATCCAGATCATCACGAAGGCCGGTTATTCCGCCTGGTGGATCCTCGTGCCGTTGGCCATGCCCCTCATGTACCTCATCACCGCGGTGGTGTTGATCCACGATGCGTTCGATCAGTCGTTCGGTCCTTCCAACGTCACGACGTTGACGAACGAGTTCGGCTTTTTGGCCACGATCGACCTCTTGGTGGTCATCGCCAACTTCGTCATGTTCTTGGTGTTCGCCTTCTCGGAGTGGCCGGTGATGCGGGAGGCCCGCTCCCGGCGTCCTCCGACCGGTGGTGTGACCTTCGGGCTGCCGAGGCCGCCCGGCGGCCCGTTCGGTCCGGCGCCGGCCGTCGCCACCGCCGCGACTTTCCCGGCCCCTCCGCCACCTGTACCTCCTGCACCCGGCGGAGCCGCGCCGACCCTCGCTCCTGCCACCCCAGCCCCTCCCCTTGCCGCGCCAAGCGGCCCCGTCGGCAACGCGCCGGCAGGTTGGTATCGCTCGGGTGCCCTCGGTGCGGGTGAGCAGAGTTACTGGGACGGCGCGGCGTGGAAGGCTCGACGAATCTGGAATCGTGGCGCGTGGAAGGCGTTGGTGCTCGAGGATCAGCCGACGGAGGGGCCGGCCACGGAGTCGACGAAGGGCTAGTTGATCGAATCGGGCCTCAGCCTGGGTCGGTGGGGAGCCTTCTCAGCACTCTCAGCTGGCCGGATGCCTTCGCTGACCGGATGTCTTTCAAAGTGTATATGAAACCTTCCAAAACCAGGGGGGGTTACAGAAGGATAGACTAGGTATCCTTCGGTAATCACAACGATTACGGAAGGTTACATATACACCGGCAGAGAGTCCCCCGGGGCACTCGTCGCCGGGACTCCCAGGGACCGACCGCGTCCCTCATCGAGGGCGCGGAACCGTCGGCGGCCAACCGAGTCTCTTGGCGAGTCTCTTGGACGCCTCTCGAAGGATCAGCCGGCGGCGGGTTCGTGCGTCCGGCGCGGCGGCTTGGTCACCTTGCCCGCCCGGATGCACGACGTGCAGACGTGGAGCCGCTTCGGCGCCCCGTCGACCAGCGCCCGCACCCGCTGCACGTTGGGGTTCCAGCGCCGCTTGGTGCGCCGATGCGAGTGGCTCACGTTCATGCCGAACGAGGGCTTCTTTCCGCAGATCTCGCACACAGCTGCCATCGGTGAACCTTCCTCGGGGGAGGCCGCGGTCGTCGTACCACGCAGGCCTTCACGAACGGCGCAAAGGTTAGCATCCCCAACCATGACCTCCTCGGCGACCCTGAGCGCCGACGAACTGCGAGCCGTCATGGGGGGCTATCGGGATGCGCTGCGGTTGCACCAGACCGACATCAACCGGCTCAACGTCTATCCGGTGCCCGACGGTGACACCGGCACCAACATGGCCCTCACGTTGGAGGCCGTCGTCGCCGAGCTCGCGGGCGTCGAGCCCGGTCTCGGCCTGGCCGAGGTCTGCACGGCGATCGGACACGGGTCATTGATGGGCGCCCGCGGGAACTCGGGTGTGATCCTGTCCCAGCTCCTGCGGGGGATGAGCGAGCGCATGGGGTCGGCCGGGGAAGACGGCGTGGGGCCCGACCTGCTGGTGGACTCCATGACCCACGCCTCCGAGCTGGCCCGCCGGGCGGTCGTGCGGCCGGTGGAGGGGACCATCTTGACCGTGGCCTCGGCGGCCGCAGCCGGGGCCGCCAATGGCTCTGGCCTGCTCGGCGTCGTGGAAAACGCCCGCAGTGGGGCGGCCGACGCGCTCGCCCGGACGCCCGAGATGCTGCCGGTGCTCGCCCAGGCCGGCGTGGTGGACGCCGGCGGCGCCGGCTTCCTCCTCCTGTTCGATGCGTTCCTCCACGTCCTCGACGGCCGCCCCTTGCCCGAACCCTCCGGCGTGGCGGCACCGGATCTGGCCGCGTTGAACGGGAGCTGGTCCGTCGGTGGGGCACTCGACAGGGTCGACGAGGCGAACGGCGACGGGGATCGATCCGTCGGCGACCTGCGCTACGAGGTGATGTATCTCCTTCATGCGCCCGACGACTCCATCGAGGCCTTCAAGGAGGTCTGGGCCGGCATCGGCGACTCCATTGTCGTCGTCGGGGGCGAGGGGCTGTGGAACTGCCACATCCACACCAACGACATCGGCGCGGCCGTCGAGGCGGGCTTGGACGCGGGGCGCCCCCAGCGGATCCGGGTCACCGACCTCGACGAGCAGCTCGAAGAGGCGAGCTGGGTGCGCGAGAGCGTTGGTGCCCCCGGGGCGGGCCCGAGCGTCGAGGGGACCGGCCCGCCGCCGACGACCAGCGTCGTGGCCGTCGTCTCGGGTGACGGCATCGGGCGCATCTTCCGCTCACTCGGGGTGCACCACCTCGTCGTCGGGGGCCAGACGATGAACCCTGCCACCGCCGATCTGGTCAAAGCCGTCGCAGCGGTGCCCTCCGACCAAGTCGTGATTCTGCCCAACAACAAGAACATCCGGCCCGTGGCCGAACAGGTCGACCAGCTGAGCACCAAGGAGGTCCGGGTCGTGGCCACGGGCTCCATCGTGGAGGGGTTCGCCGCTCTGCTCGCCTACGACCCGGCCGCGGCGGTGGAGGCCAACGTCGCCTCCATGACCGAGTCGGCGGCCCGCGTCGTGCCGGCCGAGGTGACGCGAGCAGTGCGCGACGCGGTGACCGATGTCGGCGAGGTGCACCAGGGCGACTACATCGGAATCTCGCGCGACGGGGTGGTGGCGATCGCCGACAATCCCGTCGTGTGCACCCGTCTCCTCTTGAGCCGGTTGCTCGACGAGTCGCACGAGCTCGTCACGCTGATCGAGGGCGAGGGAGCCCGGGTCGCCGACACGAGGCGGATCGAGGAGTGGCTCTCCGAGGAGTATCCCGACGTCGTGCTCGAGGTGCACCAGGGCGGCCAACCCCTCTACCCGTACCTGCTCGGGATTGAGTAACGGCCGGACCCTCCGCGACCTGAGCGGCCGGCCCGTGTCGGTGCTCGAGTCGGTGTCGGAGCGCAAGGCGGCCCGCTTGTCCGAGTTCGGCGTCGAGTCGGTCCTCGACCTCTTGACGACCTACCCCCGGCGCTACATCGATCGCACGCGCCAGGCCGACGTCTCGGGACTCGAGGTGGGCGACGAAGCCGCCGTGTTGGCGTCGGTGCAATCGGTGCGCTCGCGACGAGCCCGGAACGGGCGCGCGGTCGTTGAACTGACCGTGCAGGACGACACGGGACGCTTGGCCGTCGTCTTCTTCAACCAACCCTGGCGAGCCAAGCAGCTGGAGGCTGGCGCCGAGGCCATCTTCTTCGGCAAGGTCGGCGAGTATCGGGGCGCGCGCCAGATGGTCAATCCGGTCGTCGACGTCGTGGCGGGCGTGACCCCCGGCCGGCGGACGCTGCGCATCCTGCCCGTGTACCCCGCCTCCGCCAAGGCCGGGCTGACATCGTGGGAGATCGGGGAGTTCATGGAGGAGGCGCTTGCACGGGCGGGCGAATTCGCGGATCCCTTACCGATCGCCTGGCGGTCGGCGCTCAGTCTGTGGGATCGGACCGAGGCGTTCCGCGCCATTCACGTCCCCGAGTCGCTCGATGTGATCGAACCGGCGCGACGACGGCTGGTGTTCGACGAGCTCTTCCGTCTGCAGTTGGCGCTGGTGTTGCGGCGCCGTGCCTTCGAGGTGAACGCCCGCGCCTTGCATCACGACGTGTCGCCGCGTGAGGTGACCGGTTCGGTCGCCGACACCCTTGTGGCGCGCTTTCTGGCCGGTCTGCCCTACGAGCTCACGAAGGCGCAGCGGCGGGCGCTGGCCGTGATCGTGGCCGACATGGCCGGGCCTTTCCCCATGCACCGCCTGCTTCAGGGCGACGTGGGGTCGGGCAAGACCGTCGTTGCGCTCGCCGCCTTGCTGGGCGCAGTGCAGAGCGGGCACCAGGGCGCGCTCATGGTGCCCACCGAGGTGTTGGCGGAACAACACTTCTCAGCGGTGCGCGCGCTGCTGGGCGACCTGGAAGGCCCCGGTGGCATGGCGGGGGGCGAAGTGCGCGTCGAATTGCTCACGAGCCGCGTGAAGGGAAAGGCGCGCGCCGCACTCCTCGACGGCCTCGCATCGGGTGCCGTCGGCGTCGTCGTCGGGACGCATGCATTGTTGACCGAGGAGGTTGCGTTCGGATCGCTCGGGTGCGTCGTGATCGACGAGCAGCACCGCTTCGGCGTGGAGCAGCGGGCGACGTTGCGCGCCAAGGGTGCGGACGGCGACCCGGATCTGCTCGTGATGACGGCGACGCCCATCCCGCGCACGGCGGCCATGGTGATCTTCGGTGACCTCGACCTGACCACGCTCGACGAACTGCCCCCGGGCCGCAGTCCGGTGACGACCGAGTGGCTGCCCGGGGACGGCCACGCCGCGCAGGAGCGGGCGTGGGCGCGGGTGCGCTCGGAGGTGGCGGAGGGCCACCGGGCCTTCGTCGTCTGTCCGCTGGTGGGGGAGTCCCTCCGGGTCGAGGCCAAGTCGGCCACCGAGGAGTACGGGCGGCTGGCGGCGGGGGAACTGGCCGGCCTCAAGGTCGGGCTCATCCACGGACAGATGGCGCCGGCCACCCGTGAGGAGGTCATGGATCGCTTCCGGGCCGGCGAGTTGGCGGTGTTGGTGGCGACGACGGTGATCGAGGTCGGGGTCGACGTGCCCGAGGCGACGGTGATGGTCGTCGAGAGCGCCGACCGCTTCGGGATCGCGCAGCTGCACCAGCTGCGGGGCCGCGTCGGGCGGGGCTCTGCCGCCAGCTGGTGCTACCTGCTGGGCGGCGAGGAGGGCAACGAACGGCTGACGGCGGTGGCAGCCTCGAGCGATGGGTTCGTCCTGGCCGAGGCGGACCTGCGGGTCCGCGGCGAAGGGACCCTGCTGGGCGCCCGGCAGAAAGGGGAGAGCGACCTGCGTCTGGCGTCGCTGACCGACCCGGGCGACCTGGCCCTGCTCGAGGAGGCGCGCCACGTGGCGTCCACCCTGGTCGATGAGGACCCCCAGCTCGAAGCGCACCCCGGTTTGGCCGACGAGGTCAAGCTCCTGCTCAGCGAGGACGAGGGCGAGTACCTCTTCAAGAGCTAGGCGCTTCAAGAGCTAGGCGCCCGTAGGGTGGTGGTGATGCGCGTCATCGGAGGCCGGAGCCGCGGGCGCCGCCTGGCCGCCAAGCTCCCCACGACGGTGCGACCGACGTCGGACCGGGTGCGCGAGGCCATTTTCGACATCTTGGGTTCGCTGGGCGGAGTCGAGGAGCTCCACGTCATCGACCTGTTCTGCGGGAGCGGTGCGCTCGGGGTCGAGGCACTCTCCCGGGGGGCCGCGTCGGTCACCTTCGTCGACCTCAGCCCCGACGCCCTCGAAGCCGTCCGCACCAATCTCAGTGCCGTTGGGTTGGGCGACGAGTCGGTCACCCTGGTGCGGGCTTCGCTCCCGGGGTGGCTGCAGTCCGGGGCGGCGCGGGACTTCGACCTCGCGCTGTGCGACCCTCCCTACGACTTCGCCGACTGGCCCGCGTTGCTCGATGCGCTCCGAGCGGATGTCGTCGTGATGGAGTCCGCCGCACCGATCCCGCTGTCCGAGGAAAGCTGGGTGGGCACGAGGGAGCGCCGGTACGGCGGTACGCTCGTCACCGTGGCTCATCGCAACGGTTCGACTTCGTGAAGGTCGGCCTCTTCCCGGGCTCCTTCGACCCCTTTCACAACGGGCATCTAGAGATCGTCGAGCGGGCGAGCCGTCTCTTCGACGAAGTGGTGGTGGCCGCATTGCGCAACCCCCAGAAGAGCGCGGCGCTCTTCGACCTCGAGGAGCGCCAGGCCATGCTCGAGGAGGTGGTGGCGCACCTACCGTCCGTCCGGATCGTCTCCGTGTCGACCCTGCTGGTCAACGTCGCACGGGACGTGGGCGCCTCGGCCATCGTGCGCGGGCTGCGCGCCGTGTCGGACTTCGAAGCCGAGATGCAGATGGCCCAAATGAACAACCACCTTTCCGGCGTGGAGACGATCTTCATCCCGACGAGCCCGGAGTACTCGTTCATCGCTTCCAAGCTGGTCCGCGAAGTGGCGCGCTTCGGGGGCGATGTGTCGGCCTTCGTGCCCCCCGTCGTGGCCAAGCACCTGGCGGCCAAGTACGAGGGGGAGCAGCACCACGAGGACGGCGACCAGTGAGCGACCAGTTCCTCGACGTCGAGGAAGAGCCGCCCGTCGAAGAGGGCATCGAGTCAACGCTCCACAAACTGCTCGACTTGATGGCGACCGCCAAGTCGATGCCGCTGTCCTCGTCGGTGATGGTGTCGCGTGAAGAGGTGACCTCGCTCGTGCAGGCCGCACTCGCCGTGCTGCCCGAGGAGCTACGCCAGGCGCGCTGGCTGCTGCGCGAGCGCGACGAGTTCATGGCGGAACGCGCCCGCGAGGCGGAGGCGCTGATGAGCGAGGTCCGGGCGCAGGCCGAGCACATGGTGCAGCGCACCGAGATCGTGCGCCAGGCCAACTCCGTGGCCCAGCGCATCCTCGACGACGCCAACGAGGAGGCGCGCGCGCTGCGCCATCAGGCCGAGGACTTCGTCGACACCAAGCTGGCGGGCATGGAGATCGTGCTGGACCGCCTCACCCGGACCGTGCAAGCCGGCCGGGCGAAGCTGGCCGCCCCACTGGTGGAGGCCTCGACCGAGGTCCAGGGAGCCCGGGCGGAGGAGGACGGCTTCTTCGACCAGGACCAGTCGTGACGGGCGCCGATCCGTTCATCGTCCACGTCGCGCGGTTACGCCGCTTGCCGCGGCAGCACCTGCACGAGGTGCGGCGCGGCGAGGTGGCCTTGGCCGGACCGCTCGAGGAAGCCGGGATCGACCCTGGGCGCAGCGTCGTGCCGACCGGTGCCGAGGTCGAAGTGGACGTGACCCTCGTCCCCTTTGAGGGTGGCATCGAGGTCGAGGGCACGGTGACCGCCCCGTGGGTCGGCATCTGCCGTCGCTGCGCCGAGCCGGTGTCGGGGGAGCTGTGCATCCCTGTGCGGGAGCGCTACGCCGACCCCCCGTTGGCGGGGCCGTCGGACGAGGAGATCTATCCCATCGTCGACGACGACATCGACCTGGGGCCTCTCATGCGCGACGCCGTCGTGCTCGAGCTGCCCATGGCCCCGCTGTGCCGCGATGACTGCGCCGGACTGTGCCCCCAGTGCGGGGCGAACCGCAACGAGGGCGACTGCGGGTGCGTTGTCCCACGCGATCCCCGGTGGGCTAACCTCGACGTGCTCCGGTAGCCGCTCGTCGCAGTCCCGTACCCTCGTCAGCGTCGCAGCGAGCACCCGGAGCGCCCCGAACCGATCGTTGGAGACCGTCCATGGCTGTCCCGAAGAAGAAGAAGTCCAAGGCCAAGGGCCACAGCCATCAGGCCGCGGCGTGGCGCCTCGGCCGGCCCGCCCGCAGTGTGTGCCCGCACTGCCAGGCGTCCAAGACGCCACACGTCGTCTGCCCGAGCTGTGGTTGGTACAAGGGGCGTCAAGCGGTCGAGGTCGACTGACTTGAGCCGTCGCGGCGAGCGTCCCTCACCCGAGGCGCTGGCCACGCTACCCGTCGCCGTCGACGCCATGGGGGGCGACAAGGCCCCGGGCGAGGTCGTCGAGGGTGCCCGACGGGCCGCCGAGGGGCACGGCGTCGCGGTGCTGTTGGTGGGCCCGCCCGAGCAGGTGGGCGACACCTTGGGCCTGGAGCTGGTGCCCTGCACCGAGGTCATCGGCATGGACGAGGACCCCGCCGGCGGGGTCCGGCGCAAGAAGGACTCCTCCTTGGTGCGGGCGGCCGAGCTGGTGCGCGACGGCAAGGCCTCGGCCATGGTCTCGGCGGGCAACACCGGGGCCACGATGGCCGCCGCCCTGCTGCGCACGGGTCGCCTGCCCGGTGTGGTGCGACCTTGCATCGCGACGCCACTGCCGCGGCTGGGGCGCACGCCGGCCGTGCTGGTCGACGCCGGCGCCAACACCGAGTGCACGGCCGCCATGCTCGTGCAGTTCGCGCAGATGGGCGCCGCTTACGTCTCGGCCCGCTTCGGCACCGAGTCTCCCTCGGTCGGTCTCCTCTCCATCGGCGAGGAACCCACGAAGGGCACGCCGCTGGTCAAGGAGACGCACGCCCTGCTCGCAGCGCTCGCCGGCGAGCGAGGAGGGAGGCAGCAGGGCTTCGAATTCGTCGGCAACCTGGAGGGGCGGGACCTGTTGCCCTCGCCGGCCGACGTCATCGTCACCGACGGGTTCACCGGCAACGTGACGCTCAAGACCCTCGAAGGGTCCCTGCGCTTCCTCTTCGACACGATGCTGGGGGTCTTTGGGATCGACGACGCCACCCGGGAGGCAGCGGGCGTCCTGCTCCCGCATCTCCTCCCGCTGGCGGCCCAGTTCGAGCCAGAGAACACCGGCGGGGCGATGCTGCTCGGGACAGATGGCGTCTGTGTCATCAGCCATGGCTCCTCCAACGCCACGGCGATGATGAACGCCGTGCTGGTTGCCCACGAGTGCGCGACACGCGGTCTGGCCGACCATGTGGCGGCCGCCGTGCGCTTCGGCGAAGCCGCGTAAACTGCCAGTTCAGAGGGCATAAACGGGCGGTTACGGCCCTCGGCCGCCTACACTGGTCCGCGTGCCAGCCGAAACCCACACGAATCAGGGTCCCCTCGACCGCAAAGGGGTGTTCGAGCTGATCAGGGACCAGCTGGCCGACATCTTGGAGACGGACCCCTCGTCGATCACCGAGGGTGCCTCCTTCGTCGAGGATCTCGACGCCGACTCGCTGGCGCTGATCGAGCTGGTGGAAGCCCTCGAAGAGGAGCTGGGGGAGCGCACGGTGGGATTCCGCATCGACGACGAGGACCTCGAGGACCTGCGCACGGTCCGGGACGCTGTTGACTACGTCTACGCCAAGCTCGAGGGGGGTTGAGGCCGGCGCTGAGGGGGCGGCCGCACTGGCCGAGCGACTTGGCCATACCTTCAGCGACCTGAGCCTCCTCCAGCACGCTCTCGCGCACCGCAGCTGGTGTGGCGAGCAGGATGGTGGCGCACCCTCCAACGAGCGCCTCGAGTTCCTGGGCGACGCCGTCCTCGGCTTGGTCGTGGCCGGCTACACCTTCGAGCACTACCCCGAGTTCGCGGAGGGGAAGCTGGCCAAGGTTCGCTCGGCCGTGGTCAACGCCCGCGTGCTGGCGCAGGTGGCGGGTCGGCTCGGGGTCGGTGAGGTCCTCCTGTTGGGGCGTGGGGAAGAAGGGTCAGGTGGCCGCACCAAGGCCTCGATCCTGGCCGACGCCTTCGAGGCCATCCTCGGCGCCGTCTACCTCGACGCCGGCTGGGGGTCGGCCCAACAGCTGGTGCTGCGCGAGCTGGGCGCCGCCATCGCGCGGGCCGGCGAAGAACCCGACGACTTCGACCACAAGAGCAGGCTGCAGGAGAAGGCCGTGCGCGACGGCGAGGGGACGCCGCGCTACGTCGTGGTGGGCTCGGGCCCGGACCACGACCGGGCCTACGTGGCCGAGGTGTACCTCGGCGGGACGCTCCGGGGGACCGGCGAAGGGCGATCCAAGAAGGACGCCGAGCAGGAGGCCGCCCGTGCGGCCTGGGAGGAGCTGACCGGTGCCTGAATTGCCCGAGGTCGAGACCCTGCGCCAGGACCTGGCGCGCGAGGTCGTCGGCCGCAAGATCAAGTCCGTCGCGGTGGCCAACGGGCGCTCCGTGCGCCGCCACCCCTCGGCCAAGCACTTCCGCAGCCTGCTCGAGGGGCGCACCATCAAGAACGTGGGGCGGCTCGGCAAGTACCTGCTGCTGACGCTGGACAGCGGGGACACGCTGGTCGTGCATCTTGGTATGAGCGGGCAGCTGCTGCGGGTGAAGTCACCGAAGGACCCCAAGCCCAAGCACACCCACGTCGTCATCACTTTCACCCAGGGCGGGGAACTGCGCTACGTCGACCCCCGAACCTTCGGCGAGCTGTTCGTCTCCACCCCGCCGCTCAAGGCGGACGGCACGCCGCTCAGCCCCGTCTCGGGGACGGCGGGCGGCGACGGCGCCGCCATCCGCAAGGCGATCCCCGAGCTGTCCCACCTCGGTTTCGACCCGATCGAAGACATGATGAGCTGGGACCGCTTCGGTGCGCTGCTGCACCAGCACCACGGCGGGATCAAGGCGCTGCTCATGGACCAGAGCTTCACCGCCGGGATCGGCAACCTGTACTCGGACGAGATGCTCTACCAGGCCGGACTGCGCTACGACCGGCTGGCCGACTCCTTGACGGCGACCGAGGTGCGACGGCTGTACCGGGCCATCGTGGAGACTCTGGCGGACGCGATCAAGCACCGAGGCTCCTCTCTGTCCGACGAGCAGTACCGCGACCTCTTCGGCGAGATGGGGAACTTCCAGGGCTCGCATCAGGTCTACGACCGCGAGGGCCAGCCCTGCCGGCGCTGCCGCAACATGATCGTCCGGGTCAAGTCGGGCGGGCGGTCGACGTTCCTCTGCGAGCACTGCCAGGTCTAGGTCTCGGCCTGGGTCCAGGTCCAGGTCCAGGTCTAGGTCTCGGCCCGGCTGCACGCGTTCGGGTTCGGATAGTCCCCACCGGCGGGTAGGCAGCCGGTAGGGTCGCCCCGATGTTCCTGAAGTCGCTCTCCATGAAGGGGTTCAAGTCCTTCGCGGACCCCACCGTGTTGGAGTTCGAGCCGGGCATCACCGTGGTCGTCGGGCCCAACGGGAGCGGCAAGTCCAACGTGGTCGACGCCGTGACCTGGGTGCTCGGCGCCCAGGGCCCGCGCTCGCTGCGCTCGGCCAAGATGGAAGACGTCATCTTCGCCGGGACCTCGTCGCGGCCTCCGCTGGGGCGGGCCGAGGTGTCGCTGACCATCGACAACGCGTCGGGCAAGCTGCCGCTCGACCTGTCCGAGGTCACCATCACCCGCACGCTCTTCCGCTCGGGTGACAGCGAGTACGCCATCAACGGTGCGCCGTGCCGGCTGCTGGACATCCAAGAGCTGCTGAGCGACTCGGGCGTGGGCCGCCAGCAGCACATGATCATCGGCCAGGGCCAGCTCGACACCGTGCTCAACGCCCGCCCCGAGGACCGGCGGGCCATCATCGAGGAGGCGGCAGGCGTCTTGAAGCACCGCCGGCGCCGGGAGCGGGCCGAGCGACGGCTGGCCGCCACCGCCGAGAACCTCGAACGACTGGGCGACCTGGTGCGCGAGGTGCGCCGCCAGATCCGCCCTCTGGAGCGCCAGGCGGCGGCGGCCCGCTCGCACGACACGGTCGCTTTCGAACTGCTGGCGGTGCGGCGCTACCTGGCCGGTGCCGAGCTGGCCGACCTGCTGGCGCGGCGCCGGGTCGCGACGCAAAGCCTGACGCGTGTGCCGCGACGAGGAGCGCGAGCTGCACGAGACCCTCGAAGAGCTCGACGCCGAGGCCACCTCCACCACCGCCGAGCTGTCGTCGCGCCGCGAGGAGGACCTGGCCAATGCGTTGGGCCGGGTGCAGGGTCTGGTGGAGCGGGCCCGGGGTGTCTCGGGCGTGCTGCGCGAGCGGGGCCGGGCCGTCGTGGCCGCATTGGACGCCAACGCCGACGTCGACGTGGTCTCGACCCTCGAGGCCGAGGCGGCGCGGCTCGCCAGCGAGCTGGCCACGGCGGAGGGCGAGGAGGCGGCGGGCTTCGCCCCCGAGCGCGCCGACTTGTCGGCGGCGCGGGCGGTTCTCGACGAGGAGGCCGCGGGGCTGCGGCAGCGGTGGTCGGGCGTCCTCGGAGGCGACGCCGCGCCCGACCAGGCGATCGCCCGGGTCCGGGCCCGCACCGAGCTGGTCGCCCGGTCCGCCGCTCGTGAGGAACAGGACCTCGGTGTCCTGGGTTCCCGGGTCGGTGTGCTCGAGCAACGGGTCGCCGGGGCCGCGGTGCGGGCCGACCTGCTGGAGAAGGCCGCGGTCGAGCTCGACCAGGGCGGCGCCGGGTTGGAGGCCGACCTGGCCGCCCGCAGTGCGGAGCTGGAGACGGCCGCGCACGGCGCCGAGACGGCCCAGGTGGCTGCGGACGAGGCCGAGGAGGCTCGCTACCGCACGGCGGCCCGGGCCGAGGCCTTGGAGCGGGCGCTGTCGGACCTGCAGGGTGCGGGCGGGCGCGAGCTGCTGCGCGAGGTCGACGGGGTGGTCGGCTCGCTGGTCGACCTGGTCGAGATCGACGAGGGCTGGGACGCCGCCTTCGAGGCCGCGGCGGGGGCCGGCGTTGCCGCCGTCGTGGTCGACGGCCGCCGTTCGGCCGAGGCCGCGCTGTCGACGCTGCGCGAGCGGGGCGTCACCGGGGCGGTGTTGGCGCCTCGCCAAGCCGGCGCCGCCGGGGCGGGATCCGGCGGGGCCGTCGATTCGCTGCCGCCGGGCACCAGTGCCGAGGGGGTGCGCGGCCACGTCCGGGCGCGCCACGGCGGGGTGGTCGCCGAGTCGGTCCTCGATTCGCTCGTCGGCCGGGCCGTGCGCGTCGACGGCTGGGAGGAGGCGATCGACCTCTCCCTCGCCCGGGACGACCTGGTCGTGGTCACGTCCGAGGGCGACCGGTTTGCGGCCACCGGCTGGCGCGTGCGCTCGGGGACCGGCGTGGTGACCGCGGCCGCCGTCGAAGAGGCGCGGCACCGGGCGGAGCAGGCGGCCGCGGCGGCCGAGGTGGCGCGGGCGCAGCTGACCGAGGGGCGCATCGCGCTCGCCCGCCGCGCGCGACGCCCGAGCCGCGGCCGAGCGGGCGGCCGACCGCCATGCCTCGGCGTGTGAGGCGGGACGCATCGAGCGGGAGCGCTCCGCCGAAGAGCAGCGACGGCTGGCCGACGAGCTCGAGGAGGCACGGGCGGCGGTCGCCGCCGCGCAGCACCGGCTCGCCGAGGTCACGGCGGAACAGGCACAGCTCGTCGGGTCGCTCCCCGAGCTCCAGGACGCCCTCGAGGCGTGGAAGGCTTTGGAAGAGCGCCGGGCCGAGGCGTCGGGCCGGGGCCAGGAGCTCGAGGTGCGCGTGGCCGGCATCGCCGAGCGCCGCCGGGTGTTGTCCGAGCGCCAGGCCGAGGTGGAACGTCGCCTGCAGGGCCACGCCGAGGAGCGGGCCACGGCCGCGTCGCGCCGCCGCCGGCTGGAGGCCGAGGGCACCGCGCTGACCCGGCTCGAAGGGGTGGTCGCGGCGGAGCATGCACGGCTCGACGGCATCTTCGAGTCGTTGCGCCACGACTACCAGGACCAAGTCGACGCGGTGCGGGCCGGGGGTGAACGCCTCGAGCAACTCCGCCAGGACCGGCACACGACCGAGTCGCGCCTCGATGCGGTCCGCACCCGCACGCGCACCCTCGACCTCGAGGCCAACGAGGTCGACCTCCGCACCGAGGCGCTGCGCGAGCACGTCGCACGTGACCTGGGCGCGGTGCCCGAGGAGCTGGCGGACCTCCCCGAGCCAGAGGCGCCCGACGGGACGACCCTGACCCAGCACGCCGAGGAGCTCGAGCGCAAGCTCGTCGCGCTCGGACCGGTGAACCCCCTTGCCTTGGAGGAGCTCTCCGTCCTCGAGGAGCGCCACAAAGAGCTCGAGGCACAGGTGGACGACGTGCGTGGGGCCCGTCGAGAGCTCCACGAGGTCGTGCGCACCCTCGACGACGAGATCATGACGTCCTTCGCCGCCGCCGCGGCCGACGTGAACGAGCACTTCTCCGCCCTGATCGCCATGCTCTTCCCGGGCGGCACGGGACGGCTCGTGCTCCTCGAGCCGGACGACCTCCTCAACACGGGCGTCGAGATCGAGGTTCGCCCCGCCGGTCGTAACGTTCGCCGGGTGTCGCTGCTGTCGGGCGGGGAACGCTCCATGGCCGCGCTGGCCTTCCTCTTCGCCGTCTTCCGCAGCCGGCCGTCGCCCTTCTACATGATGGACGAGGTCGAGGCCGCCCTTGACGACGTGAACCTCAGCCGCTTTCTCGCCCTCGTGCGCGAGTTCCGGGACGAGGCGCAGCTGCTCGTCGTGAGCCACCAGAAGCGCACCATGGAGACCGGAGATGCGCTCTACGGCGTGACGATGGCGCCGGGGGGCTCGTCGCAGGTCGTGAGCCAGAGGGTTGAGAAGGAGAAAGAGCCGGCGTGACCGGCACGCTCAGTCTACGTCTTCGTGGGGCTGGCGCTACTGTGCGTCGTCGCCGGGGTCACGGCCGTCACCCGTACCCGGCGGGCGGCACGTGAGGACGAAGAGGAGTTCGGCGGAGCAGACGACGAGATGAGCTACGCCGAGGAGGCGGCCGCAGTTGCGGCCGCCCAGGCTGCGGCGGCCGAGGGCCAGGCGGCCGAAGCGGGTGGGGCTTCGCCTACGGACCACGGCGACGAAAGCGACGGGGCACCCCAGGCGTGATCGGCACGATCCTCATCATCGTCATCGTGGTTGCAGTCCTGGCCGTCGCCGCCGGGGGCATCGCCGCCACCCGCACGCGCCGCCGGCGCGGCCCTGACGCGACCGCACCACCCGGACCGTCCGCACCACCCCGGAAGCCGCCGACGCCACCGCCGCAGCCCTCGACGACGAGGGAGGCACCGCCCACGGGCGCACCCGCGGTCGAGGCCGAGCTCGTCGAGGCTGACGCAGCGGCACCCGCACCCGCACCGGCCCCGCCGGCGGCCGCACCCAGCTACCGGACCCGCCTGGGCGGCGTCCGCGGGCTGTTCAGCGGAGCGGTGGCCGCGCTGCGCTCGGGGCGCATCGACGCGGCGACGTGGGACTCCCTCGAGGAGGCCCTCATCCGGGCCGACGTCGGCGTGAACACGACCAGCGCGCTCTTGGCCGAGCTGCGGGCCCAGGTGGACGCCAAACAGATCAGCGGCGGCGACGACCTGCTCCGGGCGCTGGGCGCCTCGATCCGCCAGCTGCTCGATACCGGCGGGTCGCGCTACTCTGCGCTTCGACGGGCGGCGCGGCACGCCCGACGTCTGGCTGTTCGTCGGGGTGAACGGCGTGGGCAAGACCACGACGATCGGCAAGCTGGCCCGCCGCGAGTCGGCTGCGGGCCGTTCCGTCCTGCTGGCCGCCGGCGACACCTTCCGGGCCGCCGCCGCCGACCAGCTCTCCTTGTGGGCCGAGCGCAGCGGCGCCGAGATCGTCCGTGGCGCCGAAGGCGTGGACCCGAGCGCCATCGTGTTCGATGCGGTCCAGCGTGCCGCGGCGCGGGGCAACGACCTGGTGCTGGCCGACACGGCGGGGCGCCTGCACACCAAGGTGAACCTGGTCGAGGAGCTCAAGAAGATCCGGCGCGTGGCCGACCGCGACCCTGGCAACGTGACCGAGGTGCTGCTCGTGCTCGATGCGACGACCGGCCAGAACGGGCTGGCCCAGGCCCGGCAGTTCGCCGACGCGGTCGACGTGACGGGGATCGTGCTCACGAAGCTGGACGGCACGGCCAAGGGCGGCATCGTCGTCGCCGTCCAGCGCGAGCTGTTCGTGCCGGTCAAGCTCGTCGGGCTGGGTGAGGGTCCCGACGATCTGGTCGAGTTCGACCCCGACGAGTTCGTCGACGCCCTCCTCGGCCTGGACTGAGCCTCGCTAACGTGCATCCGCCCGGACAGTTCGACCGGGGAGCGGAGGACGTACCGATGAGCTCGACTTCGGCCTCGAACGGCAGTGACGATCGCGATGCCGGCGACGACGGGAGTGCCCACCTCGACGGTGGCACCCAGGCCGGTGGCGGAGGCCTTGCCAACCTGACGGATCAGCAGAAGAAGATCATCGCGGTGGTGTTGGTGATCCACGTGGTCGTCGCGACGTTCACCCTGCGTGACCTTCGCCGCCGGCCGGCGGCCGCCGTGCGCGGCCCGAAGCGCCTGTGGCGCACGTGGGCGACGCTGAACACGACGGGCTCGGTGGCCTACTGGCTCTTCGGTCGCCGCCGCCCGCCCGACGCTGTCTGATCAGCTCCAGCGCACGTTGACGCGGTCGAGGAACAGGTCCAGCACGGCCGGGTCGCCATCGATCACCAGCGCGCCCGGCCGGCGCGGTTCCACAGCGCGAGGTAGAGGTCGCCCGCCGCGCCGGTCACGGTGCAGGCCGCGGTCGTGTCGCCGGCGCCGTGCGTGGTCGTGACGCCCTCGTCGTCGAGATGCAGCGTCCAGAGGGCGTCGACGTCGCGGCAGCGCACGGCCATGGTGGTGGGCTGCTCGGTCCGCAACGTGGTGGAGCGACGGGGCACGAAGCCGGTCAGCAGCTCGTCGACGCCATCGGCGGCGAAGGGCGGCGCGAACGGGCTGAGGGTGCTGCCCGCGGCCAGCTCGGCGTCGACCCGGTGGATCGCGGTCTCGTGCGCCTGGCGGCGCGCCCACATGGCGAGTGGGGACGGTGCGGGCAGGAAGCTCCAGCACTCGAGGTCGGCGGGGGCGGCGCGGAGCGCGGCGACCAGTGCGACGCAGCCCTGTCGCAACCAGTCGGCCAGCTCGGTGTCGTCGGGTCCCGCGCCCACGATCTCGTCCAAACTCGGACCGCCCGCGTCGGTGCGCCCTTCGGCGACGAAACCAGTGGCCCAGCGATGGACGCCGCCCATGTGCCGGACGAGGGCGCGCACGGTCCAGTCCGGGCAGGTGGGAACGGCGGCGCCGGGGTCGGCCCGCGCCACGGCGTCCGCCATGCGCTCGCCCTCTTGGCGCAACGCGTCGATGTGGACGGCGACCTCCATTCCGATCGCCGCCTGCTCAGCTGACCTGGAGGAGGTCGATCACGAAGACGAGGGTGTCGTTGGGCGCGATCCCGGCTCCGGGGGAGGAGGCGCCGTAGCCGAGGCTCGGCGGGATGATCAGCTCGCGCCGCCCGCCCACCTTCATACCGACGACGCCCTTGTCCCAGCCCGGGATCACCTGTCCCGCGCCCAGCGTGAACGTGAAGGGTCCGCTCGTCCACGACGACTGGATGACCTTGCCGCTCGAGTACGTCGCCAGCACGTACTGGACCTTCACGTTGTCCCCCGGCACCGCCTCCGCCCCCGTTCCTTTGATGAGATCCGCGCTCTCCAACGACTTCGGCGGCGCGCCCGTGGGGACCGTGACGGTTGGCGCCTCCCCCGCGGTGCCGGCGGGGGAACGGTCGGCGGCCGGGATGGGACCGATGGCGGTCGACTCGCCACCGCCCGGGGCCGTGCTCGAGGTTGAGCCCGACGTCGCGGCGGCCGACGTGCTCGACGTGGTCGCGCTCGATGCGCCGGAGGGGGTCGACGGCGAGGAGCTGCACGCGGCCAGGCCGAGCGCGCTCGCAGCGCCGATCGAGAGCGCGACGGCGTGCGGGTGAAGAAGACGGAGCGACACGGAGCGCGAAGGTAGCCGGTCCCCGCGGTCGTGGCGGCGCGAGCGCCAGGTCCTGCGGCCGCCGCTGCGCACGCGGGGCTGCGGGCAGGCACCCATGCCGGCACCGGTAACTCTAAACAGAAGAGTTAATACTTCCGCATGACTCTGGCGTGGTCGTTGCCGGCCGGGGTGGCGCCACTAACCTGAGTCCCCATGTTCGACGCCCTCTCCGACCGCTTGGAGCGCATCTCGACGCGCCTCCGGGGTAAGGGGCGCATCAGCGACGCCGACCTCGACGAGGCGTTGGGCGAGATACGCACCGCATTGCTCGAGGCCGACGTCGAGCTCACCGTGGCCCGGCGCTTCTGCGACGGCATCCGCCTGCGGGTCAGCACTGAGGCGCTCTCCAAGAGCTTGACTCCGGGCCAGCAGGTCATCCGGGCCGTGCACGAGGAACTGGTCGGGGTCCTCGGGGGCGAGTCGCTCAAGCTCTCCTACGCCTCGCGCCCGCCCACCGTCGTGCTGATGGCCGGGCTCCAGGGCTCGGGCAAGACCACCACGTCGGCCAAGCTCGCCCTGTGGTGGAAGCAGCACGGCCGCAACCCCCTCCTGGTCGGCGCGGACCTCCAGCGCCCGGCCGCCGTCGAGCAGCTGCGCGTCCTCGGCCAGCAGGCCGGGGTCACGGTCTTCAGTGAGCCGACCGATCCCGTCCGCTGCGCGAAGGCCGGGTTGGAAGAGGCGCGGCGGCTCGGCCGCGACATCTGCATCATCGACACGGCGGGCCGGCTGACCATCGATGCCGAGCTCATGGAACAGATTCGCGACATCTCGGTCGCCACCGAGCCGCACTACACGTTCCTGGTCATCGACGCCATGATCGGCCAGGACGCCGTCGCCACGGCCAAGGCCTTCCACGACGCGCTCGAGCTGAGCGGCGTCATTCTCACCAAGCTCGACGGCGACGCACGGGGCGGTGCCGCGCTCTCGGTCAAGGGCGTGGTGGGCAAGCCGATCGCCTTCGCCAGCACGGGGGAGCGGCTGGGCGACTTCGACCTCTTCCACCCGGACCGGATGGCCGACCGGATCTTGGGCATGGGCGACGTGCTGAGCCTGATCGAGCAGGCCGAGCGCACCATGGACTCCGACGAGGTGGCCAAGAGCGCCAGCCGCCTCATGCAGGGCCAGTTCACGCTGGAGGACTTCCTCTCCCAGCTGCGCCAGGTCAAGAAGATGGGCTCGCTCGGCGGGCTGATGCGCCTCATGCCCGGGATGTCCAAGGAGATGCGCCAGGCGGCGGGCCAGATCGATGACGGTGAGGTGGCCAAGGTGGAGGCCATCGTCTGCTCCATGACCCCGGCTGAGCGCAACGACGTGGCGCTCTTGGACGGCTCCCGCCGCAGCCGGGTGGCGCGGGGTTCTGGGACCTCGATCCAGGACGTCAACTCGCTGTTGAAGCAGTTCAAGGAGATGCAGAAGATGATGAAGGGGATGGCCTCGGGCAACATGCCCGACCTCCCCGGGATGCCCTCCATGTCGGGCCTGAGCGGCCGCGCCGCCCGCAAGCTGGCCCAGCAGGCCGCTGGTGCCGGTGCCGGTGCCGCCGGGCTGGCGGGCGGCCCCGGTGGCCCCGGTGGCCCTGGTGGGCCGGACTTCGACATGCTCTCCCAGCTGATGGGCGACGGCGAAGAGCACCCCTCGGTGATGCCCGGCCTGCCGCCGGCGACCTCGGCCCGACCGGCCGTGACCGTGAACAAGGGGACCAAGAAGAAGAAGAAGGGTGGACGGGTCACCCCGCCGAAAAGCCGGTAGGTCCGCCGTCTGGCAGAATGGGAAGCCGGGTCCCGCCCCACAACCTCGGGTGGGTCCCAGAACTTCGGGTAGCCCCAGATCAGCGAGACCAGATTCTCGGGTCGGCCCCAGATCCAGTTGGAGGAATCAGTTCGTGGCAGTCAAGCTCCGCCTCGTGCGGATGGGTAAGAAGAAGCAGCCGACGTACCGTCTGGTCGCGGCCGACAGCCGGTCGCCTCGTGACGGCCGCTTCCTGGAGATCCTGGGCACGTATGCGCCACGGGGGACTTCGACGGCCGAGCCCGACGCCGTCATCCGGATCGATAACGCCAAGGCCGTGAGGTGGCTGGTCAACGGCGCGCAGCCCACGGAGCGGGTCGAGCGCCTGCTCAAGACGTCCGGTGCCTGGGACGAGTTTGCGGCAGCGAGAACGAAGTGACCGACCTCTACGAAGCGGGCGACATCAACCAGACCAATAGTGGAAATGTCGACGACGAGCTCGACGACGACGTGGACGAGGTCGATGAGGTCGAAGAAGTCGACGAGGGGAACGAGCGGACCGCGACCGACGGGGGCACACCGCTGGCGGTGCTGGCGTATCTCGCCCGCTCGCTGTCCAATGACCCGGACGCGGTCGTCATCGAGACCGAGGAGCGCCGCGGCGGTCTGCGGTTGAGTTTGCACGTCGCCCCGGAGGACATGGGCCGGGTGATCGGACGCCGGGGCCGCACGGCCCAGGCGATCCGCACCTTGGTCAACGTGGCCGGCGCCAAAGACGGCGTCCAGGCCAGCGTGGACATCGTCGACGACTGAGCTGCTCAAGATCGGCCGGGTCACCAAGGCCCACGGCCTCCGCGGCGAGGTGGTCGTCCAGCTCTGGACCGACCAGACACAGCGGCTGGACCCAGGCACGGTGCTGGCGTCGGTGCGGGGGGACCTGCGCGTCCTCTCGTCGAAACCCTTCGGCGGCGACCGCTTCATTGTCCTGTTCGAGGCGGTGGTGGACCGGACCTCGGCCGAGAGACTGCGAGGGGTCGAGCTCGAGGCGGAGTCGCTGGACGATCTCGATGTGTTGTGGGTGCACGAGCTGGTCGGGTCCGTGGTTCGTGACGCCGCCGGGACCGAGCTGGGCCGGGTCGAGGCGGTCGAAGCCAATCCGGCCAGCGATTTGCTGGTGCTCGAGTCGGGCGGCCTGATCCCCGTCCGCTTCGTCGTCTCACACGACCCGGCCGCACGCACGCTCGAGGTGGATATCCCCGACGGACTGCTCGAGCTGTGAGATTTCCTCGGGTGGCGTTCGCGGCGTGAGGATCGACGTCTTCACGATCTTCCCTGACGTCGTCGCCGGCTACTGCGGCGCGTCCATCCTCGGACGAGCCGTCCAGGCGCGAGCGCTCGACGTGCGCGTGCACGATCTACGCGAGGGCGCCGACGATGCGCGGCGCTCGGTCGACGACAGCCCTTTCGGTGGTGGTGCCGGCATGGTGCTCATGGCCGAGCCGCTCTTCCGCTGCGTCGAGGCCGTGCTCGACCTGCCTCGGCCCCTCTATCTGCTCGCACCGGGCGGCCGGCGCTTCAACCAGGAGGTGGCGGCCGAGCTGGCGGCCTTGAGGGGTGCCCCGTCCGGCGGCTTTTCACTACTGTGCGGCCGCTACGAAGGGGTGGACCAGCGGGTGGCGGACCACCTGGTCGACGGCGAGCTCTCGGTGGGCGACTACGTGCTTGGCGGCGGGGAACTGGCCGCGCTGGTGGTGGTGGAGGCGGTCGCCCGATTGCTGCCCGAAGTGCTCGGCAACGAGGACTCCGTGGTGGAGGAGAGTTTCACGGGCGGCCTGCTCGAGTACCCGCAGTACACCCGGCCGGCGGAGTTCAGGGGGTGGGCGGTGCCGGAAGTGCTGCGCTCGGGGGACCACGGTGCGGTGGCGGCCTGGCGGCGCACCCAGGCCCTGCTACGAACGGCCGAGCGACGTCCCGACCTGATTGAGCGCCTGGTCAGCGCATCGGCGCTCAGCACCAGCGACGTGCAGGCGCTCCGCGCGCACGGCTACCATGTTTCGTCCGGTCCCGAGCCGGAGTGACCAGAAGGACGCCCTCATGCACCCCACCGAAACGATCGATCGCGACAGCCTGCGCGACGACATCCCCGACTTCCGCCCCGGCGACACCGTCAAGGTTCACGTCCGGGTCGTGGAAGGGAACCGGGAGCGGGTCCAGGTGTTCCAGGGCGCTGTCATGCGGCGCCAGGGTGGCGGGGTGCAGGAGACCTTCACCGTGCGCAAGGTGAGCTTCGGCGTCGGCGTCGAGCGCACGTTCCCTGTCCACTCGCCGACCATTGCCAAGATCGAGGTGGCCACCCTGGGCGACGTCCGGCGGGCCAAGCTCTACTACCTGCGGGAGCGCCACGGGAAGGCGGCCAAGATCAAGGAACGCCGAGTGCCCCGGGGTAAGGCGGCGGCCGAGGCGGCGGTCGAGGAGATCGTCGAGATCGTCGAGGACGTCGAGGACGTCGAGGACGTCGAGGACACCAACGACACCGGGGTTGGGGCGGTCGGCGCGGTCGACGATGTCGACGAGATCGAGCCCGACGGCGGCGAGGCCGAAGAGGAGGCCACCGACGAGTAGGACCAGTAGGACCGGCGCCGCGTGAGCGAGGAAGATCTCGAGCGCTACGAGTCCGAAATTGAGCTCGGGCTCGTCCAGGAGTACCGGGCTGTCCTTCCGGTCTTCGCCTACGTGATCGAGACGGAGCGGCGCTTTTACCTCGCCAACGAGGTGTCGCTCAACGTGCGCTCCGACACGACGCCGGCGTGTATCGAGCTGGAGCTGCGCGATGCCTGGGTATGGGACATGTACCGGCCCGCCCGCTTCGTGCCCGAGGTGCGCGTCGTGACCTTCCGCGACGTCAACATCGAGCGGCTGCCCGAACAGGACCTTTAGGCGAGCCGACGCCTTTGTCGCGTGCCTGGTAGATGGCTTCGCGACTGTATATGTATCCTTCCGAAATCAGGTTGATTAAAGAAGGATAATCGAAATAACCTTCTGAAATCATTGGTATTACGGAAGGTTACGTATACAGAATGCGACCTCATCGGGCGGGCTGCGCGTCGGTAAGCAGACCAGCCGGCCTGACGAACCGTTCTCCGATATGGGCATTGGCACGGGCTCAAATCGCGGGGCTGCACTCGGCCGTCTCGGTGAGGAGCGAGCGGCGCAGCACTATCGCGCCAATGGTTACGTCGTCGTGGCACGGAACTGGCGGTGCCGTCACGGTGAGATCGACCTGATCTGTGCCAAGGATCGCACCCTGGTCATCTGCGAGGTCAAGGCGCGCAGCAGGACCGAGCGAGGCCACCCGATCGAAGCGGTGACGCCGGTCAAGCAGCGTCGCCTGCGGCGATTGGCGGCTGCGTACGTGATCACTCAGACCGCCTATTGGGAGGAGATCCGGTTCGACGTCGCGACATTGCTCGGCCTCGAATTCGACATCGTCGAAGGTGCGTTCTGAGACCCTGCCGCCTATGGTCGACGTCCATGGAGACCCTCATTGTCGAGCGCAAGGACGGCGTTGTCACGGTGACGATGAACCGCCCCGAGCGCAAGAACGCCGCCAATGGCGTGATGCTGAACGAGCTGAAAGACGTCTTCGCCGAGGTCGAGGACAGTGCCGACGACCGGGTGATGATCCTGACGGGGGCTGGTGGCGCCTTCTGTTCGGGCGCGGACCTCTCGGACCCCAACGGCCCGGCCACCGACCCGACCCGGTCCGGTTTGGCCCGCATGCGCCGCCTGGGCGACGTGGCCCTGGCACTGCACCACGTCACCAAGCCGACGATCGCCAAAGTCGACGGCGTTGCGGTGGGAGCAGGCCTGTCCTTGGCGCTCGGCTGCGACCTCGTTGTCTGCAGCGACCGAGCCCGGCTCTCCATGATCTTCGCCAAGCGCAGTCTGTCCCTCGACAATGGCGCCTCGTGGCTGCTGCCCCGGCTCGTGGGGATGGCCCGCGCCAAGGAGATCGCGCTTTTTGGGGGCATGTGGAGCGGCGAGGAGGCCCTCGGAATCGGGCTGGTCAACCGGGTCCTACCGCTCGATGAGCTCGACGGCTTTGTCGACGACTGGGCCACCACGCTCGCGGCCGGTCCTCCCCTTGCCCTGTCCATGACGAAGACCTTGTTGCACGCCTCTTCCATGGCGTCCATGGAGCAGGCGGTGGAGGACGAGGCCCGCTGCCAGGCTCTGAACTTCTCCACGGAGGACACCGCCGAGGCCATGGCCGCCTTCGGCGAGAAACGAGAGCCGGTTTTCGTCGGGCGGTAATGTCGGGCGGTAATAGAGTGGTTTTGTGCTAAACGGCGTCCAAGGAATGATCGGCGACACCGCCTTGGTGACCAAGGCGATCGAGGGCGCGCACCACCCGGGACGGATCCGGGCCCGGGGCGAGGAGTGGCTGGCCATCCCTCTTGACCCCGACGCCAGTATCCCCGTCGGGACCGATGTCGTTGTCGCCGACGTCGAGCGCGGCTTGCTCGTCGTCTACGCCAGCGACACTTAGAAGAGAGGTACCCCATGTTCGCATCGGCCGGAGAAGTAGTGGGGATCGTGATCGTCGCCGCCCTGGCCGCGGTCGGGATCGTGACGCTGTTCGCGTCGCGGTTCATCAAGATCGTCCAGCAGGGGAGCGTCGGCGTGGTCAAGCGCCTGGGTGAGTTCAAGACGGTGGGCCAGCCGGGCCTGCACGTCCTCACGCCCTTCATCGACAAGATGGAAAAGGTCGACGTGCGTGAGTTCCCCATGACAGGTGACCAGCAGGCGGTCATCACGAAGGACAACGTGTCCTTGCAGGTGAGCGCGACCATCTTCTGCCAGGTGATCGACGTCAGGAGCGCACTCTTCGAGATCAACGACTTCCAGCTCGCGGTCGATCAGCTCTCGCGTACCGCGCTGCGGGCGGTGTTCGGGGAGCTCTCCCTCGACCAGGCGCTCTCCGAGCGCGAGACCATCAACAGCCGCATGCAGGACCACATGGCCGACGCGACGGCGAAGTGGGGCGTGCGGCTCAACCGGATCGAGATCCTCGACATCACCCCGCCGCTGAACGTGGTGCAAGCGATGTCGGAGCAGAAGGAGGCCGAGCAGCACAAGCGCGCCGCCATTCTGAAGTCAGAAGGGGAGCAGCAGGCGGCCATCAACAGTGCCGGCGGGCGCAAGCAGGCGGCCGTGCTCGAGGCCGAGGGTGCCAAGCAATCGGCCATCCTGCGGGCCGAGGCGCAGATGAAGGTGCTGGAGCTGCAGGCCGAGGGCGAGAAGAAGGCGCTCGAGCTCCGCGGTCAGGGTGAGGCCTCGCGCCTGACCTCCATCGACACCGCGACGATCAACCCGCACACCCTCGCCGTCTTGCAGCTGAAGGCGCTTCAGGACATCGCGGCTTCGAACAACGCCAAGGTGGTCGTGCCCTACGAGGCGACGAGCCTGATGGGCGCGGCCGAGGTGCTGCTCTCGACCCTGCGCAACGAGGACATGAGCGACGCCAGCACCAACGGCGCCACGCCGCCGGTTGCCACGCCGGCGCGGCCCCCCAACAAGGAGCTCCCGCCGCAACAGTCCTAGGATCCGCCGCGCCCGGTCTGCGGCAGGTGTCGCCGGGACAGCTCCGGGTTGCAAGGGGTGGATCACAACTGGCCCTCGCCCCGCCGACGTGAATGGAGGGCATCGGCGCACTGATGAACGCCATCGGTTGCAAAGGGCAGCCCTCCTTCTGTGAGCGACGTGCGCGCTGGCAGCGATCCTGTTCGCCGCGACTTTCCTCAGCGCGTCGCCAGTGTGCTCTTGATCAACGCCGACCACTCTCTTTGTCAAACGCACAGATGATCGCCCCGTCCGCGTGGACACGATCGCTACCTCGCCTACTAGATCCCTGAGAGCAAGTTTCGTCGAACTGCCGGGAGAAACCGACTACCTGTTCGGGGGCCGAGCGGAGGATGACCTTGACGCGCAGAGGAGCTCAGGACTGGCATCGGACCTGATCCCGTTGGACGTGTCTTGGCAACCGTCCTCTTGACGGGCGGGCGACGAATTTCCGCGCCTTTGACTGTCGCGACAGGCTCTTCGGTCTCGGGATCGGCATCGGGGCGAGACGACGTCCACGCCGACAGATCGTCGTGATCGAGGACAATGTGTCGTTCTGACTTCTCGCACGGTGGTCGATCTGGTTGCGGGATCCGGCCTCCGGTTTCGAGACAGGGAGTGACCACGAGCTGAAGAGTGTCACGGGGGTATGGAACATGTTCGCGGTGGGCGCTTGATCATCCACCGCAAGCCCCGGCGCCAAGGGAGCACCCCCGTTGGGTGTGCCTGGGATTATCGGCACGGAGCCTCCCAACCAATGGCGGCCGGTTCGGTCGTGCCTGGGACGACGTTTCCGTTGTCCCGTGCGGCATTGCCGAATCCCGGGCGATATCGTCCTTGGTTGGAGTTGTCCCAGAGTTGTGCGTGTTTGAGTCCGACCGGCCCTATGGGCGTCGGCGGTCGATCGTCACAATCATCGGTGGGCGGCAAGACGATTGGGAGTCGCGAGAATCTGTGCAATCGGCCGTGCAAAAGAACCAACGCCGGCCCGCACACGCACGCGCACGCGCACACACACGCGGCAGGCCCGCACACGCACCTCGTCGGTCCGCTGCACCTCGGAGGGTGGCCAGACTGGTCGTTGCGGCGCTGGCCATGGCTCTGCTCGGGACGGGAGTTTGGCTAGGCATAGAGCTCGTCTCGTATCCGACGGCCGCAACCACAGCCGGCGCTCGGCTTTCATACTCCGAGCAGCGGAGCTCGAGCCCGCCCACCGTCGCCGTCGTGGGTGACTCCATCACGGAACTGAGTAGACAATCGATCGCAGCGTCTTTGACTCAGGCCGGCTTTCGCCCCATCGTTCACGCGGTGATCGGCATCGAGATGGCGCAGGCGGTGCCGTGGGTCGACCAACTCGCCCAGCAGGACCCGAGCGACTGGATAATCGAGCTTGGTACGAATGACGCCGGTCGTAACAACCCCTCGTGGACGTTGCCGTTTCTCGCCGTGTGGCATCAGGTCCGGACTTCGGGGTGTGTGATTTACCTCACGGTTTCGCAACGGGCCGGACCGATCGCAACGCAGATCAATGCCTCCCTGGCTGGACTTGCCCTGACGCACGCCAATGTTCACGTCTTGGATTGGGGCGATCTCGAATACCTCAAGCCCGCGTGGATCGAACCGGACCTGATTCATCCCACTCCCGCCGGACAGGCCGAACTCGCTGCCGTCGAAACTCAGGAGCTCCGCCGTTATTGTTGAGCAGCCATCGGTGCGGCGGGATCGCCCATGGCGGCGCGGCGGGTGAGTCGTACCTACGGCGTGCGCCCCGAGCCGATGCGATCATGAAGAGACCGAGTTGTGCTGGCGTTGTGCGCGTTCAGTCCGACCGGCTCTATCTAGCCCCGGCCTGGGGTTGGCAAAATCATCGGCGATTACCAAGATGATTGGGGTAGGGCAACGGGGCCCGGCCCCAATCATCTTCGGACGCCTGCTGCGACGCGACCAAAGACCCGTCGGCGACCTCGGACCCGAGCCCGCTGCCGCGGCTGGCGCTGCGTCGAGAAGATCAGCGCACGTTGGCGGAGCTCACGCCTGTCGCTGCTGACCCATCTCCTCAAAGTGCCGTTTGGCAACGTGCTCGGCCCTGTGTTTGGACGAGTAGGGACCGCGGATGCTCCGAGCCGGATCAGGTTGGTCGTCAGCTGGCCCATCGGTGTCGCCGCACTGCTCACAGAAGACCTCCCACTGATGGGGATCCTCGGATGAGGCCACCCAGTGGCCAGAGGCGTTGCGGGTCCAGCCAGTGCGTAAGGGTCGCGCGTAAGGATAATGACCGCTGAACGGTTTCTGTTCTGAATCGTCGCCGGCAGGACGACCCCACCACCACGAGGGAGGAAATGCATTCAGACCACTGATATCGCTCATGCACTCACCTCCACTCCCGATGGCCAACAGCCTATGTCGACGTCAACCTCGAATATGACGATGACGATGACGACGACGACGATGATGACACTGACGATGACACTGACGATCACACTGACGCTGACGAGGTTGGACCGAAGGCCCTCATCGGGCTTTGACAACTCCCGAAGAGAACCTCGCGAATCGCCGAGGCGTCCGACCGTTCTCCGACCGTGCTTGCCTCCGTCGCGTCGGCCACATTGCGAGGTGCACTCGGCCAACCCGTATCCGTCGAGGTCCACGTCTCCAACGGGCTGCCTGGTTTCACCATCGTGGGGCTGCCCGACGCCGCCGTGCGGGAGGCACGCGACCGCGTGCGCGCCGCGGTGCTGTCGAGCGCCCTGCCGTGGCCGCTTCGGAGGGTCACGGTCAACCTGGCTCCCTCGGGGATGCGTAAGGGCGGTGCCGGTCTCGATCTCCCGATTGCGGTCGGGCTGCTGGTCGCCACGGGGGAGCTCAGCCCCGCCTGTGTCGAGGGTGTCGCATTCTGTGGCGAGCTCGGCCTGAACGGTTCCCTCCGGCACGTCCCCGGCATGATCGCCTTGGCGGACGCCACCGCGCCCCTCAACCTGGTGGTGCCCCTGTGCGACGTGCGGGAGGCCGCGCTGGTGCGTGGGGATGCCGTTCACGGTTCGGCGACGCTCGCCGAGCTCACTCGTGTGTTGCGCGGGCAGGCGCACTGGCCCGACGTGCCCGCACCCGCCGCCGCAGCACGCGGTCCGGTCGCCCCTGACCTGGCCGACGTGCGAGGCCAGGCGGTGGGTCGCCGAGCGCTCGAGGTCGCCGCGGCCGGCCGCCACCACCTGCTCATGATCGGGCCGCCGGGGTCGGGCAAGACCATGTTGGCCGAGCGACTGGCGGGGCTCCTCCCGCCCCTCACGCTCGAAGAGGCGCTCACTGTGACCCGCGTCCATTCGGCCGCGGGCTGGGCCGTCCCCGACGGCACGCTGCTCAGCCGTCCGCCTTTCCGCGCCCCGCACCACCAGTCTTCCCTCGTCTCGTTGGTCGGCGGCGGCAGCTGGTCGCTGCGTCCCGGGGAGGCGAGCCTGGCCACCCACGGTGTCCTCTTCCTCGATGAGCTCGGCGAATTCCCCGTGGCCGCCCTCGAGGCGCTCCGCCAGCCGCTTGAGGAAGGGGTGATCCGGGTGAGCCGCGCCGGCGGAACCGCCACCTTCCCGGCCGCCTTCCTCCTCGTCGCGGCGATGAACCCCTGCCCATGTGGCGAAGGGGTGTTGCCCGGCGCGTGCACGTGCACCCTGGTCGCCCGCGCTCGGTACCGCCGCCGTATCTCGGCGCCACTGCTGGACCGGTTCGACCTCGTCGTCCCGCTGAACCGGCCGGACCCCGACGAGCTGCTCTCGGGCGTGCCCGGCGAGGCCTCGGCGGCTGTCGCCTCTCGCGTCGCCGCGGCGCGGGCCCGGGCCCGGGAGCGCGCCCGGGCGGGCAACACGGGCGAGCCGCCGCTGGCGCCCGACGCAGAGGACCTCCTCGCCGCCAAGCTCCGTTCGGGCGGCCTCAGCGCCCGTGGGCTGCGAAAGGTGGCGCAGGTCGCGCGGACGGTGGCCGCCCTGGCGGGTGAGGAGGTGGTCACGTTCGTACACGTGTCCGAGGCCCTCTCGCTGCGGGCTGGACGAGCGGCGGTGGTGGGGTGAGCTCCCGCGGCCGGCCGAACCTGAACCTGCCCGAGGAGGCGTATGCGGTTGCGCTGGCCGCCACGCCCTCCATCGGCCCGGCCGCCCTGCGCCGCCGCTTGGCGTCCGGGCCGCCCTCGGCGGCCTGGCAACGCGCCTGCGGCGCGGACGGCGCGTCCGTCCACGAGGTCGTCCGCCTCTGGCGGCGCCACACCGAGCTCGGCATCGGCGTGCTCATGGCCGGACAACCGGCGTACCCGGAGCGCTTGGCCGAGGACCCCCACAGGCCCGCACTGCTCTTTTGCCTCGGCGACCCGGCCACGCTAAATGGGGCGCCCACGGTCGCGCTGGTGGGCACGCGTGCCCCCACTCGGTACGGGATCGGGGTCGCGGCCCAGCTCGCCGCCGACTTGTCGGCCGCCGGCATCAGCGTCGTGTCCGGGCTGGCGCTCGGCATCGACGGCGCCGCGCACGAGGGTGCGTGCGGTGCCGGCGCACCGCCCATCGCCGTGGTCGCGGGTGGGCTCGACAACCCTTATCCGCGCAGCCACGCCCGACTGTGGGACAGGGTGGTCACGCTCGGGGCGATCGTGTCGGAGTCACCGGCCGGCGTGCGCACCGAGAAATGGCGCTTCCCGGTGCGCAACCGACTGCTCGCGGTCATGAGCGACGTGGTGGTCGTCGTGGAGAGCCGGCATCATGGCGGCTCCCGCCATACCGTCGACGCGGCGGTGGCACGGGGCATCCCGGTGGGCGCCGTTCCGGGTTCGATCCGCAGCCCCACGAGCGAAGGCACCAATGCCCTCCTCGCTGACGGCGCCTTCCCGGTGTGCTCGGCGGGCGACATTCTCGTCGCACTGTCCCTGGCGGGCGCGCCCGTCCCGGCGCCTGACTCCGGGCGCGCCCGCGCCACGTCGGCCCGCACGCACGCGGCGGAGCCCGCCTCGGGCGATGATCGCCGGGTCTACGACATGCTGTCTCCCGACCCCACTGCCCTTGACGAGCTGGCCCGGGTGTCCGGCCTCGACCTTTCCGCCCTGTGCGGGATACTCGAACGGCTCGCCCAGGCCGGTCTTGCCCGCGACGTTGGGGGGTGGTGGGAGCGGGCCTGAGTTGCTTGCCTCCTCGTGGTGATGGTGCTCCGTATGCTGCGGAGATGGCGCATGGGCCAGACCGGCGAGGCGGCCGATGAGTGAGGCGGCTCCGGTCCTGGCCGAGCTGTTGGCCGATGCCGAGAGCCGCACGCCCTGGGTGCCCGACGACACGAAGTCCGGCGCTCGCTTCGAACGGGTGGTCATCGGCGGCGAACGCTTCGTCCTGAAGTACCAGGACCCGCGCGACGACTGGCTCCTCCGGGCTGTCGGTGATCCTGGTCGTTCCTACGTGCGTCTCTGGGAGAGTGGGATCCTCGACCGTCTCCCGCCCGTCATCGATCATGCCATCGTCGCCGCGTCCTTCGACGGGACCCTCGGGATGGTGCTCCTGCGCGACGTCGGCGACGCCCTTCTCCAACCGGACACGCCGTTGACGGCCGCGCAGCACGCCCGGTTCCTTGACCACATGGCCGCGCTGCACGCCACCTTCTGGGCGTGGCGCGACGACGTGGGTCTCACGCCATTGGAGCGGCGTTACCTGATGTTCTCTCCCGCTGTGGCGGCGGCCGAAGCCGCCGACGGAAACGCCGGAATCGTGCCGCAGGCGATGGCCGAAGGCTGGCAGCGGCTGCCCGACGTGTCACCCACGATGGCCGATGCCGTGATGCCCCTCCTCGCAGACCCCCGCCCACTTGTCGCGGGGCTGGCGCGCCTTCCCCACACCCTCGTTCACGGGGACTGGAAAGCGGCCAATCTGGGCTGTCATCCCGATGGACGGACCGTGCTGCTCGATTTCGGCGAGGCGCCCGGCGAGGCATCGCCCCTGGCGGATGTGTCCTGGTACCTCGCGCTCAACGCCGCCTTGTTGCCCGAGCCCAAGGAGGACGTGCTCGACTCCTACCGTCGCTCCCTGGAGGGATGTGGCGTGCCCACCGCCGAATGGTGGGACGACGCGGTCTCCCTCGAGCTCCTCGGCTGCATGATGCAGTTCGGATGGGAGAAGGCCTTGGGGGGGCCGGGAGACGAGCTCTCGTGGTGGGAGGAGTGGGTGCGGCGCGGGACGCGTTGCCTGGAGAAGTTCTCGACCTCAACGTGACCAGACCCTCCCTCTCGGCACAGCCGCCGGCCGGTCCCGGGGCGGGTATGACCCCAATGGCCATCACCGGGCGCCCTAGTCTGCGACGCCGTGGAAGGACGGTTCCTCCAGGCAGACGATGTGGAGGAGCTGCGGGCCCAAGCCGTCCGGGCCGAGGCCGAAGGAGCGGGCATCGTCTTTCTGACGGTGGGGCCGCTGGGGGACCCCATCGTGCTTGCGGCCGGCCTCAGCGCATTCGTGCCCAAGGTGTTGCTGGGCGTGCGGCTCGGCCTGTCCGAGGACGGGCGCCACCCCGCGATGCTCGCCCGCGAGGTCACGAGCCTCGATCTCGTGTCGGGAGGCCGGAGCGTGCTCTGCTTCACGGGGCCCTTCAACGAGCGGCTCGTCGAGGCCATTGCCCTGTGCCGGGTCATGTGGCGTGAGGGACGGGCCGACAGCGAAGGCCCGCACTTCCCGGTCCAGTCCGCCGTCAACCGGCCCCGCCCGGTAGGCGGCGAGAGCCCACTCGTCGCGCTGGACCTCTCGAACGGTGACGTGCCGCCCTCCTTCGTGAGTGACGCCGCCGATCTCCTGGTGCGTCGGACCGACGACACCGCCGTCTGCCAGGTGGAGCGCGTGTGACCGACACAACGCTGGTGCACGAGCGGCCGCGCACGGCGTCGTCGCCCACGGCCGTCACCGGTCGGCACCTCCCCGCGCTCAACGGATTGCGGGCCGTCGCCGTCATCGGCGTCGTGGCCTACCACCTTCAGCTCGGCTGGGCGTCGGGCGGCTACCTGGGGGTGGATCTCTTCTTCGTCTTGTCGGGCTTCCTCATCACCAGCCTTCTGCTCGAGGAGTGGGTCGACTCGGGGCGCATCAACCTGGCGGCCTTCTGGGGCCGGCGGGCCCGGCGGTTGCTGCCCGCGCTCTTCCTCGTGGTCGCGGCGCTCGGTCTGTATCTCGTGCTCAATGGCCTCTTCGGCGGGCCCGGCGCCAACGGCCTGCTCGACCTCTCGGACTTGCGAGGCGACGCGATCTCGACCCTGCTCTACGTCAACAACTGGCACTCCATCTACGCCCACCAGTCCTACTTCGCTCAGTTCTCCACGCCATCGCCCTTGCAGCACACCTGGTCCCTGGCGATCGAGGAACAGTTCTATTTGGTCTGGCCCCTGCTTTTGCTCCTGCTCGTCCACTTCGCACGACGAGCGTGGCGCCGGGCCGGGATGCTCCTGACCGTCACCCTCGGGGTCGCTTCGTCGGTCCTCATGGCGATCCTCTTTCACCCGGGGTCCGATCCCTCGAGGGTCTACTACGGGACCGACACACGCCTCTTCGACTTGATGGCGGGGGCCACGGTGGCGTTCCTCGCCGCGTCGCGACCGCAACCCGAGCAGGCGGCGCGCCGGACCCTCCATTTGGTGGCGCCCGTGGCCGCCGTCGCCCTCGGGGCGTTCTGGGTGACTGCCGGCACGGCCGGCGGGTTGCCGAAGAACTTCATGTTCGAGGGGGGCTTCCTCCTCTGCGCCGTGCTCGCCGCCTTCGTGGTCGCTGACGCGCGTCTGGTCGAGCCGGGGTGGTTCTCCCGGGCGCTCGCCTGGAGGCCGCTGCACTTCGTCGGAACCATCTCCTATGGCATCTACCTGTGGCATTGGCCTGTCATCGTGTACCTCAACGGGGCGCGTACCGGCTTGTCCGTCTGGCCACTCGACGTCCTTCGCGTCGCGGTGACCCTGGCTCTGTCGACGGCCAGCTACTACCTGGTCGAGCGGCCCGTCCGCCTGGCCCGGCTGCACGGATGGGTCAGGATCTGGGGCGCGCCGCTGGCCGGAGTGGTGACCGCAGTCGTGATCGTCGTCGCCACCACCCCCGCCGTCGCCGACCCGTCAGGCGTCGTCGGCACCACGCACCTGGCCAGCGAGGGCAGCCACGTGGTGGCGGGGAGGGGTGGCTACGCCGGTCAGGAGCCGATCCACCTGAGCCCCCCGCCGTCGCCGGGCGACCCGGTGCGCGTCATGATCCTCGGGGACTCGGTCATGCACGACGCGTCCTATGGGATCACCGCCGCGTTGGAGGCGACCGGCGAGGCCACCGTGACCACGCGGACCATCGACGGCTTCGGTCTGACCACGGCGACGGACTGGCCGACCTCCATTCCGAATCTGATTCGCCAGACCAGGGCGCAGCTGATCGTGGCGTCGTGGAGTTGGGACCAGTACGGGCCAACCACTCCCAACGCCCTGCACCAGCCCGCGCGGTACACCGCCTTGTTGAAGCGGGCGGTGGCGACCATGCTGGCGCCGGGCGACGGCGTGGAAGGGGTGATCTTCACCCAGTTCCCCGAGTCCGGTGCGATCCCCGCGGCGAACCCTGCCGACCAAGCGACCTACAACAGGGAGCGCTGGGACGGCGTCGTGGCCTGGAACGACATCGCCGAGAAGATGACGACCTCGTTCCCCGGGCGCGTCATGTATTTCCCCTTGGCCGGTTCCCTCCTGCTCGAGGGCAAGTACTCGGCCTGGCTCCCGCCCCAGGGCGACCCCCACGCACCGAAGAGTGAATGGACCCGCGTGCGCAAGCTCGACAACGTCCACCTCTGCCCGGAGGGGAGTGCCCTGTACGCCGAGGCGCTCCTCTCCGACATGACGTCGGTCTTCGGCCTCGCCGCCGCGTCTGGCGACTGGTCGCAGGGATCGTGGACGAAGGACCCCAACTTCAACAACCCGCCCGGCGCCTGTCCCGACGACCATCCCCCCGGAGGCTGACGGCGCGCTGGCCGCGAATCGGTCGCCGCCCCCGGTCCTAAGCTGGCTCTCGTGAGCCGGACGCGAATCGAAAGCGACAGCATGGGGGAGATCGAGGTCCCCGCCGACCGGTACTGGGGGGCCCAGACGCAGCGCTCGCTGCACCACTTCGACATCGGCAGCGAGACAATGCCCAAGCCGCTGATCCGGGCCTTCGGCATTCTCAAGGGTGCGTCCGCCGCGGTGAACCGCGACCTCGGCAAGCTCGACGACGCGCTGGCCGAGCCTGATCGAGCAGGCGGCGGGCGAAGTGGCCAAGGGTGCGCTCGACGACCAGTTCCCACTGCACGTCTGGCAGACGGGCAGCGGCACCCAGACCAACATGAACGCCAACGAGGTCATCTCCAACCGCGCCATCGAGCTCGCCGGCGGTGTCATGGGCTCCAAGGAGCCCATCCACCCCAACGACCACGTCAACATGTCCCAGTCGTCCAACGACACGTTCCCGACCGCCATGCACATCGCCGCCGTGGAGGAGATCGTGCATCGGCTGCTCCCATCGGTCGCCGCGTTGCGGGACGCGCTCTTGGACAAGGAGATCGAGTACGCCGGCGTGACCAAAATCGGGCGCACCCACCTGATGGACGCCGTGCCGCTCACCCTCGGTCAGGAGCTCTCCGGGTACGTAGCGCAGCTGACGGCGGACATCGACCGCATCGAGCGCACCCTGCCGGGCCTCTACGAGCTGGCGGCCGGGGGCAGCGCCGTGGGCACCGGGCTCAACACGCACCCCGAGTTCGGCGGTGCGTGTGGCGAAGGCGATCGCGGCTGCGACGGGGCTTCCTTTCGTGACCGCCCCCAACAAGTTCGCCGCGCTGGCCGCGCACGACGCGCTCGTGTTCACCCACGGGGCCATCAAGACCCTGGCCGTGTCGCTCATGAAGATCGCCGACGACCTGCGCTGGTTGGCGTCGGGCCCGCGCAGCGGGCTCGGTGAGCTGGTCCTGCCCGAGAACGAGCCGGGCTCCTCCATCATGCCGGGCAAGGTCAACCCCACCCAGAGCGAGGCCATGATCATGGTGGGGATCCAGGTGATCGGGAACGACGTGGCGGTGACCACCGCCGGCAGCAGGGGCAACCTCGAGCTCAACGTGTGCAAGCCGGTGATCGCCTACAACGTCATGCAGTCCATCGAGCTGCTGACCGACGCCTGCCGCACCTTCCGCGAGTTCTGCGTGGAGGGACTCACGCCCGACCTCGCGCAGATCCAACGTCACCTGACCAACTCGCTGATGCTGGTGACCGCGCTGGCGCCCAGCATCGGCTACGACAGGGCGGCCGAGGTGGCCAAGAAGGCGCACAAGGAGGGCACGACGCTCAAGGAGGCTGCGCTGGAGCTGGGCTACCTGACCGAGGAGGAGTTCGACGCCGCGGTCCGCGCCCGAGGACATGACCCATCCGTGAGCGAAGCAGGTCCTCACCCAGGCCGACATCGACGCCGCACTCGACGAGCAGCACCTGAACTGGTCCCGGCAGGGCGACGTCCTCGTGACCACGGTCAAGCTGCACGACTTCGCCGCCGCCCTCCAGTTCGTCAACGCGGTCGGCGCCGCCGCCGAGGCGGCCAACCATCATCCCGACATCGACATCCGTTGGAACACGGTGCGCCTGGCCCTCACCACGCACGACTCGGGCGGCGTCACGCTGCTCGACCTGGCGCTCGCTGGCGCCATCGACCGGCTGCGTCCCGACGTCCGCGTCCGGGACGACGACGGCGGAACCGGCGACGCCGGCTAGCCCGAAGGCTCGAGCAGCGCCGCCCGCAGACGCTCCACCGTGCCCGGCGCGGTCCCGAGGCCGGCGACGTAGGCGTCGACTGAGCCGAAGCGGTCCTTCATGTGGTCGAGCAGCGTCTCCATCTGGGCCGGGTCGGCCGAGAACACCTCGTCGAGGCTCTCGATGTTGTCGCGGCCCTCGGGGTACTTGACGATGAGCTTCGCCCGCAGCCGCGCCATGGCCTCGCCGCTCAGCGCGTAGTCGGCCACCACCGTCGGCTCGTCGACGCCCAGCAAGGAGAGGACGATGGCCGAGAGCACGCCGGTGCGGTCCTTGCCGGCGGTGCAGTGGAAGACGGCCGGCAGCGCGTCGGGGGCGGCCAGGACCTCGAGCGCGGCCCGGATCTGGTCGCCCGGCCTCGCTCAGGAACTCCCGGTACTGGGTGCCGAGGAAGCCGGGCCGGCGTTCGAACTCCTCCGCGTCGGGCAGCTCCTCCATGAAGGGGAAGTGGTGGAAGGCCACCGGGTGAGCGTCGACGTCGAAGCGGCCGCGCTCGAGCTCGTCGCCGGAGCGCAGGTCGATGACCGTCCGGATGCCGATCTGCCGCAGGACGGAGAGATCGGCCTCGGTCAGCTCGCCCAGCCCGTCGGCCCGGAACAGCATCCGCCAGCGTGTCCGTATCCCGGCGCCCGCCGGGTAGCCGCCGAGGTCGCGGAAGTTGACCGCTCCCTCGAGGGCGATGAGCCGTTCGAGCGTTTCGCTCACGTCACCGGCATGTCCCACAGGGGGAACCAGCGCGAGAGGTCGGACTCGACGGGCAGATCGGCGCCCACCATGGTGCGGATGCGCAGCTCCAGTTCGGTGTCGCGGCGCTCCTTCTGCGCGTCGACCGGAGCGAACGGGTAGAAGGTGCCGCGCTTGAACAGGTACACCAGCCAGAAGGGCCGGGCGTCGCCGGGCGCGTCGGGCCCGGGCACGAAGCCGAACACCGAGCACCAGCAGCTGGGGCCCCCACCCGTTGTCCTGCAGCGTCGAGTTGGCCATGTGGATCTTGGTCACCAGCTCGTCGAGGTCGGGGTCGTCGAGCAGCAGCCAGCCGTAGTCGAAGGAGTCCTCGGCGTGCCCGAAGCCGTCGCCGACCAGCTCGGAGATCTCCTTCTGGGCGTCGGCGGCCCCCTGGCCCGGCGGTGGCTTCCAGCAGACACCGGCGTGACCGGACGTGACCAGCCCGCCGGCGCTCTGCAGGGTCAGCGCGGCCGTGGGCAGGGCGAAGAGCGCATCGAGGTTGGCCCGGACCGGCTTGGTGCGGCCGAGGATGGTGTCGAAGAGGCCCACGGCCGCCGACGCCTGCCTACCGGACTCGATCCGCGCCGCGACCGGTCAGCTGGCCTGGCCGAGCTGGCGCTCCAACGAGTCCAGCTGGGCCAGGCGGCGCTCGAGCGTCGGGTGCGTCCGGAACAGGTTGCCGAAGCTGAAGCCGCCGCCCGACCCTTGGGTGGCGCCGTTGGCCACGGCCGGGGCGAAGAAGAAGGCGTTGAACGGCTCGGCGGATCGCAGGTCCTTGGTCGGGATGCGGCCCATCTCGCCGGTGATCTTGACCAGCGCCGAGGCGAGCAGCGACGGCCGCCCGATCAGCAGCGCTCCCGAGCGGTCGGCGGCCAGCTCGCGATAACGAGACAGCGCCATGGTCAGCAGGAAGCTGATGAAGTAGACGACGACCGACACCAACAACACGCCCATCTCGATGAGGGCCGCCTGGCTCTGCTGGTTGTTGCCGCCTCGGCCCCCGCCGAAGATCTCCGAGTAGAACATCACCCGGGTCAGCAGGCCGGCGATCATGCCGAGCCCGCTGGCGATCGTCATGACCGCGACGTCGCGGTGGGCCACGTGGGAGATCTCGTGCGACAGCACCGCCTCCACCTCGGGCTCGTCGAGGCGCCGGAGCAGCCCGGTCGTGACGCAGACGACGGCCGCCTTGGGGCTCCGCCCGGTGGCGAACGCGTTGGGGATGTCGGTCTGCGCGATGGCCACCTTTGGCTTGGGCATGTCCGCCAGCGCGCACAGGCGGTCGACCACCCCGTGCAGCTCGGGCGCCTGCTCCGGGCGTGACCTCCTTGGCGTGCATGGCGTACATGGCGATCTTGGCGCTGAACCAGTACTGGGCGAACAGCAGCCCGACCGCGATGATCAGGATGAGGACCAGACTGTGCAGCAGGGCGAAGAGGACGCCGATGAACACGGCGTAGAGCACGACGAAGAGGAAGCCCGTCAAGAGCATCCGGTAGGTCAGGCCCTTGTCGGCCGTGATGTTGCGTGAGATTGCCATCAGGCGCTCTCTCCTCCACTTCTTTCTTGTTCGGCCGGTGGCAGCGCGGCCGTGGGACCGACGCCGTCGTCGCCCGTTCCCAGTTCGGCCTTCAAGGCCGCCAGCTCGTTGTCCACCTGTGACGAGTTCGACACCTTGTCGAGCTCCTTTTGTATGTCGTCGACCGGCGTGGTCAGGTCGTCCAGCGCGCCCGACGCCAGCAGCTCGTCGATGGCGCCCGCACGCGCCTGCATCGAGGCGATCTTGTCCTGGGCGCGCTGCATGGTGGCGCCCGCGTTGCCCATCGACGTCGAGATGCCCGACACCGCCTCGCCCACCTTGGTCTGTGCCTCGGCCGCCGTGTAGGTGGCCTTGAGCGTCTCCTTCTGGGTACGGAAGCGCTCGATCCGGGTCTGGAGCTCCTGGGAGGTCGCGACGAGCTTCTGCTCCTGCTCGCTGATCTGGTCGTGCTGCGTCTTGAGGTCGGCCAGTTGCTCGCCGAGCGCGGCCCGACGCGACAGCGCCTCGCGGGCGAGATCCTCGTTGCCCTGTCCCAGCGCGGCCTTGGCCTGACCCTGCAGCTTGTCGGCCTGCTTCTGCAACCCCTGGGCCTGCAGCTCGATCCGCTTGCGGGCCGTGGCCACGTCGGCCACGCCACGGCGGACCTTCTGTAGCTGCTCGAGCTGCTTCTCGTAGGAGAGGTCCAGCGTGTCGCGCGGGTCCTCCATCTTGTCGAGGGCCTTGTTCGCCTTGGACCGGAAGATGTCACGGATCCGACTGAACATGCCTGCCATGGATTACGAGCATAAGGCCCAGCGGGGGAGCGGGTGGCACCGGGCCCACCTGCGCAGGCACGCCGCTAAGGTCGGCACGTGCCCGATCGCCTCTGCCTGCTCTGCGTCCACGCGCACCCCGACGACGAAGCCTCCAAGGGCGCACCCACGGTGGCCCGCTACCACGCCGAGGGGGTCCGGACGGTGCTGGTGTGCTGCACCGGCGGCGAGGAGGGGGACATCTTGAACCCGGCCATGGACACGCCCGAGGTGCGGGCGGACATCGGGCGGATCCGGATGGCCGAGCTCAAGGCGGCCACCGACATCATCGGCTACGACGAGACGGTTCTCCTCGGCTACCGCGACTCGGGGATGCCCGACTCGGAGGCCAACACGCGCCCCGACTCCTTCGCCCAGGCACCCCTCGACGAGGCGGTCGGCCGCCTGGTCGCCGTCATCCGCCGCGAGCGCCCCCAGGTCGTCGTGACCTACGGCGACCACCAGAACGAGTACCCCCATCCGGACCATCTCCGGGTCCACGAGATCTCCGTCTTGGCCTTCGACTCCGCCGGTGATCCAGACCGGTTCCCGGAGGCGGGCCCGCCCTACGCCCCGGCCAAGCTGTACTACAACGTTTGGTCGGGAGAACGGTTCCGCCAGATCCACGCCAAGTACGAAGAACTCGGGCTCGAGTCACCCTTCGACGACAAGTGGCTCGCCCGCATGACCCGCACCGAGCCGTACACGACGACCATCGACGTCCGGGGCTTCACCCAGGTGCGTGGCGAGGCGCTCAAGGCGCACGCGACCCAGGTCGATCCCAACTCGCCGTTCTGGTTCGGCCTCCCGGCCGAGGTGATGCGCGACATCCACCCCGTTGACGAGTACCGGCTGGCGCAGAGCCGCGTGGGCCCGACGGACGTGACCGAGGACGACCTCTTCGCCGGCGTGCGCTGACGGCTGATCAGGCCGTGGGGCCGAGGAACCCCCAGCTGATGATGCCGGCGCTCTGGAGCAGCACGAGCGTCACCGCGGTGGCCAGGGCACCCAGCAGCACAACGGTGACGACGGGCTTCCAGCTGGCGGCGGACCCGCGCTGGAACCACCGCCGCGGCGCGCCGACGGCGCTCGCTGGAGCCTCTTCGGTGTGTGCCGCGGGTGCGGTCGGCGCGGTCGGCGCGCTCGGAGCGCTCGGAGCGCTCGGAGCGGGCGGAGCGGGCGGTGTGTCCGTGTCGTCCGCGGCTGCGACGAGTGGGGCGGGTGTGAAGGCGTCGGCCACCGGTTCGCGCGCCCGTTCCGGCGCGGCCGCCGCCGCACCATTGCCAGCGGGCGCCGCCGTGGGCGCGTGCGGGGAGGCGCCGGCCGTCGTGCGCATGACCACCTCGAGGTCGTCGGGAGCCCAGCCCGGGACGACGAGCGGCGTGGTGGCCCCCCCGCCGCGCAACGTCAGCAGCACCCCGCGCCGGCGCTTCTTGATCTCCCACTGCGACACTCGGGCCCACGACATGTAGGCCGGGGGTCGCCCGGCGCGGCGGATCTCGATGCCGAGGGGCGACAGCTCGATGTCGAAGACGTCGCCGCGGGAGCGACGTTGCCTCGTCAGGATCGACACGCCCTGAATCGTGGTCGCGGTCGCCGTCGTGCTCGCCACCTCGGGATCAGCCACTCGCCCGGGCCAACTCGCGCAGGGGCCGGTAGCCGATGAGGGTCGCCCCCGCCTCGGCGACGGACCGGGCGGACCCAGTCCTCCTGGCAGATCATGTGGTAGTCGTCGACGCGCGCCGCCCAGTCGTCGGTCGCCAGCGAGCGCAGTTCGGCGGAGTCGACGGCGGGGTGCAAGAGGAACTCGGTCACCCCCGGCCGGAGCGTCTGCAGCTCCTTTTCGAGGGTCTGGCGGGAGCCCACGCCGGGGACCAGCCGGAGGTGATCGGTGAAGACGGCCCCGGCCTCCGCCGCCACGGCTCGGGCGGGAAAGCCGACGTAGCGCTCTGCTGACGAGCTCACCATGCGCAAGGGCAGCCCGAAGGTGACGGCCAGCTCCAGGTAGACGTCGAAGAACTCCGGCCGCAGTTGCAGCGTGCCCATGTGGGCGTCGAGGTGGCTGACGTCGAAGCCCCAGAGGATGGCGCGCTCGATCTGGGCCCGGCACTCGCGGCGGACCTCGTCGAGGTCGGCGTGGTCCCACACGTCCTGCATCGTCCGGGGGAACCCCCCGTCGCCCCCGAGCAGCGACGGTGCGAAGGTGATCGGGCCCCAGCGGTACAGCTCGTACTCCGCGTTCAAGGTCAGGTGGACCCCGATGTCCTCGCCGCGGTAGCGGCTGCTCGCCTCCCGGGCCCACGGGCAGGGCACCATCAGCGAGGCGGAGGTGACGGTCCCCGTCGCCAAGCACTCGAAGACCCCGACGTTGGCGGAGTGACACGACCCAAGGTCGTCGGCGTTGATGACGACCAGTTTGGCGTCGGCCGGGTAGCCGAGCCGCTGCGCCAGGTTGGGCTCAGCCGTCATCGGTCGCTCCTCCGGACAATTCGGAGTCCTGGCCTCGGGCCTCCGACGCGATCTCTTCTTGGAATGCCTCCATCTTTACCGTGAGGTCCGGGTCGCCGACCGAAAGGATGCGCAGGGCGAGCAGGCCGGCGTTGCGGGCGCCGTTGACCGCCACCGTCGCCACGGGCACGCCCTTGGGCATCTGCACGATGGAAAGCAGGCTGTCGAGGCCGTCGAGGTGCGACAACGCCACCGGAACGCCGATCACCGGGAGGGTGGTGACCGAGGCGAGCATCCCGGGCAGGTGGGCGGCGCCCCCCGCTCCGGCGATGAGCACTCGCAGGCCGCGGCCCGCCGCCGCCTGGCCGAAGGCGATCATGTCGAGCGGGGTCCGGTGGGCCGAGACCACCCGCACCTCGTGCGCCACGCCGAAGCGTTCGAGCATCTCGACGGCCCCCTGCATGACAGCCAGGTCCGACCCGCTGCCCATGACGACGGCCACGACGGGCGCCCCGGGCGTCAACGGGTCACCCCGGGGGGCAGGTCGATGGCGTCGGGCACCGGGGTGCCCAGGGCGACCGCGGCCGACCAGGCCCGGGACCGGACCACCTCGGCGTCGTCGCCGCACACGGTGACGTGGCCCAACTTGCGTCCGGGCCTCGCCGTCTTCCCGTAGAGGTGGACGTGGGCACCCTCGACCGCTAGGCCCCGGGCCAGCAGCTGGGCCGGGTCGGTACCGGAGGGGCCGCCGAAGACGTTGACGCTGGCGACCTGTGCGTGCTGGGGGGTGGTCGAGCCGAGCGGCAGGTCGAGGACGGCGCGGAGGTGGTTCTCGAACTGCGAGGTCACGGCGCCCTCGATCGTCCAGTGCCCGGAATTGTGGGGCCGGGTCGCCACCTCGTTGACGAGCAAACGGCCGCGTGACGAGAAGAGCTCGACGGCCATCACGCCGACGGCGCCGGCGATCTCGGCGACCTTTTGGCCGAGGGCCGAGGCGGCCTCGACCACGTCGGGAGGTAGTCGCCCGGGCACCAGTACCTCCCGGCAGACCCCATCGACCTGGGCCGTCTCGACCGCCGGCCAGGCAGTCGAGGCACCCGAGGGGCAGCGGGCGACCACGACGGCCAGCTCCGCATCGATGGGCACCAGTTCTTCGAGGACAATCTGCCCCGCGACCTGGGCCAACACGGCATCGGCTTCCGCCCGGTCGCGAACGGGCCACACCCCCTTGCCGTCGTAGCCGCCCCGGGCGGCCTTGAGCACGACCGGCCAGCCGTGGGACCGAGCGAACGCCGCCACCGTCTCGGACGCGTTCGGCCCGCCGTCGGGTCTGTCGTCCACCACGACGTAGCTCGGCACCGGGACGCCCGCCCCGTCGAGCACCGTCCGCATGCGGGCCTTGTCGACCGCCAGTTCGAGCGCGTCGGCGCCGGGCCGGAAGACGGCGCCCCGTGCTGCCAAGGCGGCCACGATCTCGAGGTCGACCTGCTCGTGGTCGAACGTCACGACGCCGCAGCGCTCGGCGAACGCCTGCAGGTCGGCCGCGACGAAAGGCGACCCGACGATGATCTCGGCGGCCACCGCGCTGGCGGCGTCGTCGGCGCGCTCGGCCAACACGGCCACGGAGAGGCCCAGGGGGCTGGCCGCCTCGCCCGCCATGCGCGCCAGCTGGCCTGCCCCGACGAAGCCGACGTCGTATGGGGTCAGCTTGCTCGCCCCCGTTCGGGGATTCGCCTAGACAGTGAGGCGGACACAAGGGGCAGACTACGCGAGGGAGCACCGGGGACATGGCGAAAGCACTGCGGATCGGCACCATGATGAACGTCAGCACGTCGCTCAGCGACACCGTGGCCCAGCTCAAACGGTACGCAGACGCCGGCCTCGACCACGCGTTCGCCGAGCAGATCTTCGGGCCCGACGCGTTGACCCTGTTGGCCACGGCGGGGGCGCAGGTGCCCGGGATCGGTCTGGGCACGGGGGTGGTGCCCGTGTACCCGCGCCACCCGATGATGCTGGCGCAGCAGGCCCTCACGGTGCAGTGGGCGACGGGGAACCGGCTCCTGTTGGGCATCGGGTTGTCGCACCAGGTCGTGGTCGAAAACGTGTGGGGCATGAGCTGGGACAAGCCCGCCCGCTACATGAAGGAGTACCTGTCCTCGCTCATGCCGTTGCTGCGCGGCGAGGCGGCGAAGAGCACGGGGGAACGAGTCACCACCAACGCCTTCACGCCCATTGCGATCAGCGGCGCGGAGCCGCCTCCGGTGCTGGTCGCCGCCCTCGGCCCCACGATGCTGCGGCTGGCGGGCACCGTGGCCGACGGCACCGCGACCTGGATGACCGGCACCGGCACCGTCGCGGGTCACATCGTGCCCACCATCACGGCGGCCGCCGAGGCTGCCGGCCGCCCGGCGCCGCGCGTCGTGGTGGCGCTGCCGGTCGCGGTCACGAACGACGCCCACGCCGCCAAGGAGCGGATCAACACGGAGCTTTCCATCTACCCCAACCTGCCCTCCTACCGGGCCATGCTGGACAAGGAGGGTGCCGCGACCGCAGCGGACATCGCCTTCGTCGGGGACGAGGAGTCCGTCGGCGCCTCCATCCGGGGGTTGGCTGACGCCGGGGCAACCGACTTCGTGGCGGCGATCGCCGGCGACAAGGCGGACCGCGAACGTGGTTTGGCGTTGCTGAGCGAGCTCGCGCGCTCCTAGCTCGCTGATTCGGTCGTATCGGCCCCGACTCGGGGCCGGTGGTCGTGTCCGCCCGTATATGAAACCTTCCGAAACGAGGTGAGTTACGGAAGGATAGTGGCTATAACCTTCCGTTACGGGCGGGCATTACGGAACCTTCCATATACGCCGCCGATGCACACCCACCGACATCCTTTCGGGGCACACCCCACACGCCAAGGTTCCTCGTGCACGCGAGGTGGTCGAGGGCCCGTCGCCACCGCCGGCCGGGGGCTCAGCCAGAGGGCGCGTCGAAGCTCAGCGAGACAGTGTCGTGTACTTGAATTCGTTCAGGTCGGGCTGGGAGTCGAACAGGTCGAGCACGCCTTGAATCGTCCGCCGCGCCAAGGCGGCGTCGTCGTGCGGCCGGCTCATCAGGCGCACGAACACGGCGCGGTCGTCCAGCACGAAGGTCGGCACGCCGAACACGCCCCACTTGGCCACCGCCTCCTCGTGGGCGCGTCGCAATTCCTTGACCGCGCCACCCGCCTCAGCCTCTTCGACGATCGCGTCACCCGGCAGGCCGGCGACGTCGAGCACAGTGGCCACGACACGAGGCACCCGGAGATCGAGCCCTTCGTCATGACGGGCGGCGAAGAGGGCCACGTGTGCCTGCAAGAAGCGATCGGGGTATTGGTCGCGCACGACGATCCCGGCCTCGAGCGCCAAGAGGTCTTGCGCCTTGGCTGGGTCGTCCCACACCGGTGTTCCACCCTCGGGGACGTGGACCTGGCTCAGTGAGAACGGCAGGAACCGGACGTCCCAGTCGGCGCCGTCAGCCAGGGCGACGGCGATGTGCTCATGGGCGTTGCGGGCAAAGGGACACCGGTAGTCCCAGGTCACGGAAAACGACGTCATAACTGATGGAACACAAGGTCGTCCTTGCTCATTCCTCGGGCGCCGCGGAGCCCCGGTCTCGAACGGCCCCGGCGCCCCGAGCGTCCGCGGCGCCCCCGGCTACCGGGGGTGACGACGTTGACGATGGGGCGCAGCCCCAGCCCGAGCACCGAACCGATCATCGCACCACCGATCACGTCGGTCGGATGGTGGGCCCGCAGGTGGACGCGGCTCGCGGCGACCGCCGCCGCGAACCCGACGTGGACCGCCGTCTCGGCGTCGGAGTCTCCGAGGACGAAGGCCGTGCAGAAGGCGGCGAGCGTGTGCCCGCTCGGGAAGCTGCTGCTCGCCGGCGTGCGGACGGCCGCGGCGAGATGCTCGTCGGGCCGTTGCCGCTCGACCGACGCCTTGACCGCCCTGCTCACGAAGAGCGAAGAGAACCCGGCGGCACCGAGAGCGACGACGGCGCGTCGCCGGTCCGGCCCGCGCCGGCGTGCCTTGAGTCCGGCCAGCACCACCCAGATCAGGCCGAAGTCGGCCAGGTTGGAGACGACGACCGCGGCGCGGTCGATGCCCGGCTTGCCCCGGAGAGGGTCGAAGGCGGCGTCGACCGCCTCGTCGAGGGTGCTCACCGCGGACCGCTCACGCGGCGAAGGCCGGGCAGGACGCCTTGAAGTGGCAGAATTCGCACAACGGGCCGACGTTCGGCCGGAAGTCCTCGGCATCACAGGCCCGGGCAATGGCCGTCCACACCGCCACAGCGCGCTTGCGTTGGCCCCGGATCGTCTGCGCGGACGGCGCAGCCGAGATGGCCACGGGCTGGCGCAGGTACAAGAGCCTGACCTCGGAAGGGGCCCGACCCAGCACGCTCTCGCAGAGCAGGGCGTAGGTCTGTACGCCGCCCAGACTGCCGCGCTCGAAGCGCTCCGAAGGGGCCCGCCCGGTCTTGTAGTCGACCACGATGAGGCTCCCGTCCGCCGTCAGGTCGAGCCGGTCGATGATGCCGCGCAGCCGCATGCCGTCGACCATCGTCTCGACACCGAGCTCCATCCCGACCGCATGGGTGCGGTCGGGATCCTCCAGCCGGAAGTAGTTGTCGACGAGGGTCCGGGCGTCGGCCAGGAAGGCCGCGGCCGCGGCCGGGTCGAGCTCGAGCTCGAGGAACTCCTCGTCGTCCTGCAACGCACCCCAGGCCCGCTCCAGCTCGGCGGCCGCGGCAGCGCGACTCCGGGCGCCCGGGGCGTGGTGCCAGAACAGACCCTCGAGGGCTGCGTGCACCAGGGTTCCCTTGACCGAGTGGGGGGACGGCGGCTCGGGGCGGCGCTCGATCTGGGAGAACCGGAAGGCGAGCGGGCAGTTGGTGAACGCGGTGACCTTGGACGGCGTCAGGGTGCGCGGGGGATCGAGCGCCACGCTGGTCAGGATACGACGTGGGTGTGCCGCCACGGCTCATCCTCGCCAGCAGGTAGAAAGGACCCGTGTCCTCTCGCGCGCAACCAATCCGCCGCCGCCGCCCCAGTGGCTGACCTCCGCCGCTCGACCCGCTGGGCCGGGCTGCGCCCAGGCGACCCCGTCCAGGTCGACGGCACGCGCCTCCGCGGCGCGTCGTGGCAGTTCGTGGCGCACGTCATCAACGAGGACACCGGCGAGGCATGGGTCGAGGTCGTGGGCGGCCGAACCGGGGACCGCGCCGTGCGGTCGTTCCGGCCGGACCAGCTCTACGCGGCCTCCGCCCGTCCCGGCCGCGATCCGTCGCTGGCCGACGCACCCGGACTCCCACTCGGCTGAACCGGCAGCGATGGGCAGTCCCGGCATCCCGACGCTGACCACCCCGCGCCTCGTGCTGCGGCCCTTCGCACCCGCCGACCTCGACGAGCTCGCGCTGATCCACCGCGAGGAGTCGTTCTGGTGGTACCCGCGGCGCGAGGGGATGAGCCGGGAGCAGACGGCGGAGTTCCTCACCCGGATGCTGCAACGCTACGAGAGCGACGGATTTGGGATCGAGGCCCTGATCGACCGGGAGAGCGGGGCCATGATCGGGTGGGCCGGCCTCGCCGTGCCCCACTTCCTGCCCGAGATCCTCCCGGCGGTCGAGGTCGGGTGGCGGCTGTCGGGCCCCTACCGTGGGCGCGGCCTGGCGACCGAGGTGGGGGCCGCCGCGGTCGAGTTCGGGTTCAGCGCGGGTGGTCTCGAACGCATCGTCAGCATCTACGAGCCGGAGAACGTGGCGTCGGGACGGGTCATGGAAAGGCTGGGCTTCACGCATTGGCTCAGCACCAGCGGGCCCCGGGGCCAGGCGGTCGCCGTGAAGGAGTTGACGCGCGACCGCTGGGAGGAGGCCCGCTACTCGGCCGAGTAACCGTCCATGCGGGCGAGGATGCGCAGCATCACCTCGTCGGCTCCGGCGCCGATGGAGTCGAGCCGGGTGTCGCGGAAGTAGCGCGAGGTCCAGTTCTCGGCCATGTAGCCCATGCCGCCGTGGAGCTGCACCGCCCAGTCCGCCACCTCGCGTTGGAGCCGCGACCCGAGCAGCTTGGCGATGGTGGCCTGCCGCGTGACGTCCTCGCCCCGCACGACGGCTTCGGCGGTGGTGCGGGCGTAATGCTTCAGGACGTCGTGACGGGCCGAAAGCTCGGCCAGGACGAACTGCAGGTGCTGGTTGGCCAGGAGCGGCGCGCCAAAAGCGCGGCGCTCACGCAGGTACGCCTTGGTACGTCCGAGTGCCAGCTCAATGGAGCCGACCTGTTTGTAGAAGGTGATCAGGCGCTCCGCCTGGAACTGCGCCATCTGCTGTTGGAAGCCGCGGCCGATCTCGCCGATGGTGTTGGCGACCGGGACGCGCACGTCGGAGAACGAGAGCTCGGCGGTGTCGCTCGACCACATGCCGAGCTTCTCGAGCTTGCGCGAGACCACCACACCGGGCAGTGCCGTCGGGACGACGATCAGCGACATGCCTTGGTGGCCCGGGTCGTCGGACGTCCGAGCCAGGAGGCAGAGCCAATCGGCCTGGGTGCCGTTCGTGATGAAGAGCTTGGAGCCGTTGATGACCCATTCGTCGCCGTCGCGCGCCGCGCGGGTCCGGATGCCGGCGACGTCGCTGCCCGCGTCGGGTTCGGTCACGGCGATGGAGGTCACGACCTCGCCCCGAATGGCGGGCGCGAGGAACTGCTCCTTCAGCGCGGGCGATCCGTAACGAGCGAGCGCCGGCGTGGCCATCGCCATCTGGACGGCCATCGCCATGGGCACGGCCCCGCAGCTGATGCGGCCCATCTCCTCGCCGGCGATGAGCGTGTACGTGTGGTCCGCGCCCATGCCGCCGTACGCCTCGTCGTACTCGAGCCCGAACAGCCCGACGGCCGCCAGTTTGGGGAAGAGGGCGTGGGCCGGGAAGGTGCGGGCCTCTTCCCACTCGTCGACATGCGGCTCGATCTCCCGCTCGAAGAGGTCCCGCAGGGTCTTGCGGAACAACTGGTGCTCGGCGGTCTCGATCACCGGCGCACGATACCACCGGCCATTTTCGGCTCTTCGGCGGACACCCCTACACTCACCACCCGTGACGGATGTGTTGGTCGGTGTGCAGCACAGTGACGGTATCCGCACCCTGACGCTCGATTCACCCCACAACCGCAACGCCCTCTCGGCGCGCCTGCTCGAGCAGTTGGAGCGGGCGTTGCGTGATGCGACGAGCGCCCCCGACGTGCGGGCCGTCGTGCTCACGGGGTCGGGCACCGTGTTTTGCTCCGGGGCCGACCTCTCGGAGCGAGGCGCGGCGGCGCCCAACCGCATGCCCGACATCCTCACCGGCATCATCGAGAGCCCGGTGCCGGTCATCGCACGGGTGAACGGTCACACGCGGGCGGGCGGCCTGGGCCTCATCGCAGCGTCGGACCTCGCGGTGGCCGCGGCGGCGAGCACGTTCGCCTTCACGGAGGTCAGGGTCGGGGTGGCGCCCGCCATGATCTTGGTCCCGGCGCTGCGCGTGGTCGACCGTCGCTTCCTGACCCGCGCCACGCTCACGGGCGAGCGTTTCAGCGCGCGGGAGGCGGCCGACGCGGGACTGCTGTCCGCGGTGGCTGACGACGAGGTGGGGCTGGACGCCTGGGTCGAACAGCAGACGAAGGCGCTGCGCGCGACCGCGCCCGGCGCGGTGCGAGCCACCAAGGGGCTGTTGCGGACGCTGCCGACGCAGGGGTGGGCCGAGGGACTGGCGGCCGCAGCGTCAACGTCGGCCGAGCTCTTCGCCGGCGCCGAGGCCGCGGAGGGGATGGAGGCTTTCCTCCAGAAGCGTCGTCCCGCCTGGGACACGACGCGGTGAGCACGCCCATCCGCTCGCACCTGGTGGTGGCCGCCGACGAGTTCATGGACAACGCGACCGCCATGCGCGCGCTCGCAGACGAGGTCCGGGCCCTGCACGACGACGTCTTGGCCGGGGGCGGACCCCAGTACGTCGAGCGTCACCGCGCCCGGGGCAAGATGATGGTGCGCGAGCGCCTCGAGGCGCTGGTGGACCCCGGCACGCCCGTCCTCGAGCTCTGCCCGCTGGCCGGTCTGCACACCGGCGACCCAGTGGGCGGCGGCGTCGTCGTCGCGCTCGTCGAGGTGGTGCACACCCAGTGCCTGGTCATCGCGAACGACCCGACCGTGCGCGGGGGGACGACGAGCCCCACGACCATCCGCAAGCTCCTGCGTGCCATGGATGTGGCCGAGGAGAATCGCCTCCCGGTGTTGATCCTGGTGGAATCCGGAGGAGCCGACCTGCCGCGCCAGGCCGACGTGTTCGTGCCCGGTGGCGAGCAGTTCCGCCGCCTGACCCAGCTCTCGGCCCAGGGCATCCCCACCATCTGCGTCGTGTTCGGCTCGTCCACCGCCGGCGGCGCCTACCTCCCGGGCATGAGCGACTACACCGTCATGGTCGAGGACCAGGCCCGCGTCTTTCTGGGCGGGCCGCCACTGGTCAAGATGGCCATCGGCGAGGAGGCCAACGAGGAGGAGCTGGGCGGTGCGGCCATGCACGCCCGGACGTCGGGTCTGTGCGACTACCTGGCCCGCGACGAGCCCGAGGCGCTCCGCCTGGCCCGGGGCATCGTCGCCCACCTGTACTGGACCCGGCTCGGCCCCGCTCCGGCCGGTCCCGCCGACGAGCCGCTCTACCCGGCTGAGGAGCTGCTCGGCATCGCGTCGGTGGACGTGCGCGTGCCCTTCGACGTACGCGAGATCCTGGCCCGGGTTCTCGACGGGTCGCGCTTCGAGGAATTCAAGGAGCTCTACGGCCCCCAGCTCGTCTGCGGCTGGGCCTCCGTCGGCGGGTATCCGGTCGGGGTCGTGGCCAACAACGGCATCCTCTTCTCGCCGGAGGCGCAGAAGGGTGCGCAGTTCATCGAGCTGTGCAACCGGACGGACACCCCGATCCTGTTCGTGCAGAACATCACCGGGTTCATGGTCGGCACGCGCTACGAGCAGGGCGGGATCATCAAGGACGGGGCCAAGCTGATCAACGCCGTCTCCAACTCGACGGTGCCCCATCTGACGCTCATGGTCGGCGCCAGCTACGGGGCCGGCAACTACGCCATGGCGGGCCGGGCCTACGACCCCCGATTCATCTTCACCTGGCCGAACCACCGCATCGCCGTGATGGGGCCCAAGCAGCTGGCGGGCGTCCTCTCCATCGTGCGCCGCAATGCAGCCGAGGCGGCGGGCCGGCCGTTCGACGCGGCCGCCGACGAGGAACTGCGCCGGGCCACCGAGCAACAGATCGAGGAGGAGTCGACCGCGCAGTACGCCACGGGGCGGCTGTGGGACGACGGGATCATCGACCCACGCGACACGCGCACCGTGCTCGCCATCGCCCTCACCGCCGTGCACTCGGCGCCGGTGCGCGGGACGGCCGTCTTCGGCGTGGTGCGACACTGATGCCCCCGATCCGCCGCCTCCTCGTGGCCAACCGGGGCGAGATCGCCCGGCGGGTCATCACCGGCGCGCACGCCGCCGGGTGTGAGGCCGTGGCTGTCTACACGGCCGACGACGCGGGGAGTCCGCACATCGCCGAGGCCGACGTCGCGGTGCTGCTGGCCGGGGCGACGGTGCGCGAGACCTATCTCGACCCCGAGGCGTTGGTGCGCGCCGCGCACCGGGCCGGCGCCGACGCGCTGCACCCGGGCTACGGGTTCCTCTCCGAGAACCCGGCCCTCCCGGAAGCGTGCGCGCGGGCCGGCATCGTGTGGGTCGGCCCGCCGCCCGACGCGATGCGGGTCATGGGCCACAAGGCGACGGCCAAGGCCGTGGTCGCCGAGGCCGGCGTGCCGGTGCTGCCGAGTGCGGTGGTCCCGGCCGCCGCAGCGGACGTGGAGCTGACGGCGACCGCCGCGTCGGTGGGCTACCCGCTGCTCGTCAAGGCGTCCGCCGGAGGTGGCGGCCGCGGGATGCGACTCGTGCGCGAACCCGGTGCGTTGGCCGAGGCCGTGGCATCGGCGCAGCGCGAGGCGGCGGCCGCCTTCGGCTCGGACGAGGTCTTCGTGGAGCGGTACCTGTCCGCCCCCCGTCACGTCGAGGTGCAGATCGTCGGGGACGGCCACGGCAGCGTGCTGCACCTGTTCGATCGGGAGTGCTCGGTGCAGCGCCGGCACCAGAAGGTGATCGAGGAGGCCCCGGCGGTCCTCGTGGCGCAGGAGACGCGTCACCAGATGTGGCAGGCGGCGCTGGCCGCGGCCAAGGCGGTGGCCTACGTCGGTGTCGGGACGGTGGAGTACCTGGTCGACGCGAGCGGCTTCTACTTCTTGGAGATGAACACCCGCCTCCAGGTCGAGCACGGCGTGACCGAGTTGGTCACGGGCCTCGACCTGGTGGGCCTGCAGCTGGCGGTGGCCTCCGGCCGCCCGCTTCCGTTCGGCCAGGCCGAGGTGGAGGTGACCGGTCATGCCGTCGAGGTGCGCCTGTGTGCCGAGCGCCCACGCGAGGACTACCGGCCGACGCCGGGCACGGTCGCCCACGTGCGCTGGCCCGAGGGGCCCGGCCTACGCACCGACCGCGGCGTCGAGTCGGGCAGCGCGGTGAGCCCCGCCTACGACTCGCTGGTGGCCAAGCTGATGGCGCACGGCGAGGACCGGGCCGCAGCGATCGGGCGGCTGTCCCTCGCGCTGCGCGCCCTCGAGCTCGACGGTCTCGAGACCAACCGCGCCCTGCTCGCGGCGGTGCTCGACGACCCGGCCTTCCGGGCCGGCGAGGTGGACGTGCATCTCCTCGAACGCCGTCCGGACCTGCGCGACGCGCGGCTGACCGACGAGGCGCGCCGCCGCCACGGCGCGGCGGTGGCCTTCTGCCTCCTCGAGGAACGGGCGACCGCCAGCTTGGTCCCCGTGCCGGCGGCGGGTTGGCGCAACGTCGGGCGCCCTCTCCACGCGGACCAGCTGACGGACGACGCCGGGACGATGGAGGTTCGTGTCGCGAGGCCGGACGAGCCCGCGGAGGTACTCGTCGACGGCGCCTGGCGCGGTGTCGGCACGGCGCGGGTCGACGGCAATGTGGTCGACCTCACGGCGGACGACGGGCAGCGCCGGCGCTACCGGGTGCGGCACTCCGCCCACCGGGCCGACGTGAACGGGCCGGAGGGACAGTCCGCCTTCGCCCTGCGCACCGAGGACGATCCCGACGAGCGCGGGGGCGTGGCCGGGGAGTGCCGGGCCCCGCTGCCGGGTGCCATCACCAAGGTGCTCGTGGTCGAGGGCGACACGGTGGCCGAGGGAGAAGGACTCGTCGTGCTCGAGGCCATGAAGATGGAACACACCCTGCGGGCGAACGGCGCCGGGACCGTGACCGCGGTCTCCTGCGTACCCGGGCAACAGGTCGACGTGAACGACCTCCTCGTGGTCGTGGAGCCGGCGTGAGCGCCGGCGCCGGTGCGCCCCGCCTGCTCCGCGTCGCGAACTGCAGCGGCTTCTTCGGGGACCGCCTCTCCGCCGCACGCGAGATGGTGGAGGGTGGTCCCATCGAGGTGCTGACCGGCGACTGGCTGGCCGAGCTGACCATGTACATCCTCCACAAGACGCGCGAGCGCAGCGGCGGTTTTGCACGCACCTTCCTCCGCCAGCTCGAAGAGGTGCTCCCCACCTGCGTCGAGCGGGGCATCACCGTCGTCGCCAACGTGGGCGGTCTGCATCCCGAGGGCCTCGCCGCCGCCGTACGCGAGCTGGGCCGACGCCAGGGGCTCGAGGTGCGCGTGGCCTCCGTGTCGGGGGACGACATCGCCCCGCGGCTGCGCGAGCTCAGGGCCGCCGGCGAGGTCTTCGTCAACCTCGATACCGGCGAACCCCTCCCGACCGACGCGACCGTCGTGACGGCGAACGCGTACCTGCGCGCCCGTCCCATCGCCGACGCGCTGGCCGCCGGCGCGCAGGTGGTCGTGACGGGCCGGGTCACCGACGCCGCCCTCGTCGTCGGGCCGGCGCTGCACGCCTTCGGGTGGGACGACACCGAATTAGACGCCATCGCGGGCGCGGTGGTGGCCGGCCACGTCATCGAGTGCGGCGCGCAGTGTTGCGGCGGCAACTACGCCTTCTTCGAGGAGGTGCCGCACCGGGAGCGCATCGGCTTCCCGATCGCGGAGATGCACGCGGACGGGTCGTCGGTCATCACCAAGCATCCGGGAACGGGGGGCGCGGTGACGGTGGGGACCGTGACGGCGCAGCTGCTCTACGAGATCGGCGGCCCGCGCTACCTGAGCCCCGACGCAGTGGCCCGTTTCGACACCATCGAGCTGTCGCAGCAGGGTCCGGACCGGGTGCGCCTCGCGGGCGTGCGCGGGGAGCCCCCACCGCCAACCTTGAAGGTGACGGCCAACCTCGACGCGGGCTGGCGCAACTCGATGACGCTGGCGCTGACCGGCGCCCAGGTGGCCGAGAAGGCCCGCTTCGCCGCCGACGCCGTCTGGGCCGGCATCTCGGGCGGCCGGGCTGCCTTCGCCGAATCGGACGAGCAGCTGACGGGCGACCTGACGGGGGGCGGCATGGCCTACCTGCGCCTGGCCGTGCGCGGCGACGACGAGGGCGCCGTCGGCCGGGCCTTCTCGGGCGCGGTCGTCGAGACGAGCCTCTCGAGCTATCCCGGCACGTTCTTCACCAGCGCGCCGTCGGGGGCCCAGGGCGTGGCCCGTTACTGGCCGACCACCGTTGCCGCCGCCGCGCTCACCCCGCGCATCGAGTGCGAGGGGACGGCGGTCGCCGCCACGCCGCCCACGGTGGTACCGGGCGACATTGAGGTGCCTCTGCCACCACGACGCGCGCGCCTTTCCCGTCCCGCCGGCGGCCGAGCTGATCCAGGTGCCGCTGTGGGTCCTCGTCGGGGCGCGCTCGGGGGACAAGGGAGGTGACGCCAACGTGGGTCTGTGGGCCGACGAGGAGCACGTCGCCGGCTGGCTCCTGCGCGACCTCACCACCGAGGTGCTCACTGCGCTCCTGCCCGAAGTCCAGCCCTTCGCGCTCAGCCGGTACCCCCTCCCCAATTTGCGGGCGGTCAACTTCGTCGTCCACGGCTTCCTCGGCTGGGGCGTGGCGTCGAACCTCCGGCTCGACACCCAGGCGAAGGGGCTCGGCGAACTGCTGCGCTCGCGCCTGATCGAGGTCCCGGCATCCCTCGTGGCGAACGGGGCACCCGCGGCCGCGACTGGCCACGACGTAGGACGCACGACCCGGGCCGCCGGCCGGGCGTCTGGCAGGATGGCGCGGTGGAGGTCGCCCGCTTCGTCGCGCTCGTGGTGGGCAGCCTCATCGTCGTGCTCACGGTGTGGAACGTCTTCACCTCGTTGGTCGTCCCGCGCGTGACGTCGGCGCGGATCGCGCGGGGTGTGGCGCGCTTGCTCAGCAGCTCGGCGCGCCACGTGACGCCCCGTCTGCCGGACTTCGAGGCCAGAGACCGCTTCCTCTCGTTCGTCGGGCCGGCCGCCGTCGTGTCCCTGTTCGTCCTGTGGCTCGCCCTGATCGTGTTCGGCATGGCGATGATCATCTGGTGGACCAGTGGCGCCAGCTTCGGTGATGCACTGTCGGTGGCGGGATCGTCGGTGGTCACGCTCGGTGTCGTGACGGCGCCCGGGGCCGGTCCGCGGACACTCGAGATCCTCACCGCCGGCCTCGGTTTCGGGGTGATCGCGCTCGAGATCGCCTACCTGCCGGCGCTCTACAACGCCTTCGCCACCAGGGAGACCGAGGTGACCCTGCTCGCGGCGCGGGGTGGGACGCCGGCCTGGGGCGCCGAGATCCTGGCCCGTCACTACTGGCTCGACACCATGGTCGAGCTCCCGCCGCTCTACGGCGAGTGGGAGCGCTGGGCCGCCGCCGTCTCGGAAAGTCACGCCAACTACCCGGACCTGATGTGGTTTCGGTCGCCCGTCTCGTCGCGCAGCTGGCTGGTCGCCCTCGTCGCCATGATGGACTCGGCGGCGCTGTACCACGCGGTCAGCCCGGAGCAGACGCCGCGCGAGGCCCGGCTCTGCCTGTCCATGGGGATCAGGTGCATGCGCTCCATGGCGGGTGCGTTGCGCATCCCCTTCGACCCCGATCCGCTGCCGACGTCAGACGTCCGGCTCACCGAGGCGGAGTTCCTCGACGGGTACCGCAGGCTCGAAGAGGTCCACTTCCCGCTGGAGCGCGACCAGGAAGAGTCGTGGCGCAACTTCAAGGGCTGGCGGACCAACTACGAGCCGATCGTCGACGCGCTGACGCAACTGATCGCTCCGCCGCCTGCGCCGTGGTTCGTGGCCCGACCGGAGCTCGGCGCCGCGGAGTGGCCCGTCATCCTCAACCGAACCCCGGATCGAGCCGGAAGGGGGCCCGGGGTTCGGTGTGAGCAAGACCTTCAAGACGCCGTCGGCGCGGGAGTCGAACAACTCGTAGGCCTCCGACACGTCTTCCAACGCCATGCGGTGGGTGAAGGCGTCACCGAGGAGCGCGAGTCGGCCCGACTGCACCAAGGGGACCAGGGCGGGCCAGGTGCCGGGAATGGGGGCGAAGACCGCACGCACGGTGAGGCTCTTGAAGAAGCACCTGCACCATCGGGAAGGGCAGGTCCGCCGAGAGGTTCACGCCGACGATCGACACCGTGCCGCCGCTGGCGGCGCAGGACAGTGCGTCGACGATCGACGGCGTCGCGCGCCCACGGCCTCGATGACGGATTCGGCCCCCCGCCCGCCGGTTGCCTCGAGCACCTGCACGGACCCCGGGGCGATCCGGGCGTCGATGGGTTCGGCCCCGAGCCGCTCGGCGCGGGCCAGCCGCTCGGGCACCATGTCGACCGCCAGGATTCGGCCGGGGCCGAAGAGAGAGGCGCACTGCAGCGCCATGATGCCGACGGGCCCGAGCCCGATCACCACGACCGTCGCCCCGGGCGTGATGGCAGCACGCTGTGCCCCCAGGAACCCGGTGGGAAGGATGTCGGTCAGCAGCACCGCCTCCTCGTCGGCGATGCCGTCGGGGATGGGCAGCGCGAAGAGGTCGGCGAACGGGACGGCCATGGCCTCGGCCTGGCCGCCCGGGAGGTCGGGCACGGTCCCGAACGCAGCGGTCTTGTTGTTCAGGCAGACGTTGGGCTGGCCCGCCAGGCAGGGACGGCACACGCCGCAGCCGATGACGCCCGAGACCAGCACGCGATCACCCCGCTTGAGGCTGCGCACCTCGGGGCCGGCGTCGGCCACCGTCCCGATGGCCTCATGACCGAGCCGGACGCTTCCCGTCGGTGCGTCGTGGTACAGGTGCAGGTCGGAACCGCAGATCGCCGTGCGCTCCACCGTCACGATGACGCCCTCGGGCCCGGGGAGCACGGGATCGGGGACATCGTGGAGGGCCACGGCGCGGGGACCTTCGAGAACGGCAGCTCGCATTCCCGCACGTTACAAGGCGGAAGTAGACTGCATCGGGCCGGATTCGGCCGCACCGTTCACTTCACTGCTGACCATGCCGCAAATCCTCGAACCCGCCACTACCGATGTCGTCGACGAGGACATCGACGCCTTCTTCGCCTACGAGGACCTGTGGGCGGTGGTCGTGTGGAACGACGACGTGACGACCTTCCAAACGGTGATCCAGGCCTTCGTCGAGATCTTCGGGCACACGGTGGAGCGGGCCGACCAGCTGGCCTGGAAGATTCACCGGACCGGCAAGGCGGTGGCGGCGGTGCGGCCCAAGGACGAGGCCGAGGCAGCGGTGCACGCGCTGCACGGGCGCGGCATCTCGGCCACGCTCGCCCGCGCGTAGCGCTGACCCCTCGAGACCTCGAGAACGCCCTTCCCAGAACTCAAAACGAGTCTGTTGACAGTCCCGGGCAAGGGCCGCCCCCGAGCCCGTTCTGCCCGAGACCCTCAGCCCTCCCGGCGCGCACCGCGAGCCAACGCGGCAACGAGCCGTGCCCGCACACCCGGCCACTCCGTCGCCACGATGGAAAAGCGGGCCGACGTGCGCACGGTGTCGTCGGCGCCGGGCCGGTCGGCCCGCATGAGGCCGTCGAGCTGCCCACCGATCCGTTCGATGGCTTTGGCGCCCACGACCCGGTCGCCACCGCCCGCACCCGCCCCCTTGCGAACGGTGGCGAAGGCCACATGCGCGCCGGACGCTGCCTTGTCGAGCGCGTCGCGGACGTCGTCCGTCATCTGGTCGAGCCCGTCCGGCACGTAGGTCCAACGGAAAGGGCCGCGGTCCTGGGCCGCCGCCTCGACGAGGGCGCGGGATGTGCGCCTCGCGCAACGGCTCGAGCCGGACGTCGGTGCCCTCGAGCGTGAAGGGTTCAGGCATGGCCGGCGGGCACGCCGGCACCCGCCGGGGCTTCCACACCGGTCTGGCTCGCGGGCGGCGGGCTGGCGCCGGGTGTCCCGACACTGGCGGTCGGGACGACGAAGTCGCGTCTGGCGCACCAGTGCGAAGGCGGCCAAGGCGCCGACGAAGGCGACGACCGCGCCGATGTCCATGAGGTGGTTCAGCGTGGCGGAAAAACCGACGTGGTAGGCGTCGAGCAGCGCATGGCGCGCGGCCGACGACGGGGATGGAGGCGGCCACCTGTCGTACCTCTCCCGCCGACAAGGCGCCGTGGAGTTGTGCACCGCCGCGGTGGAGCACCTCGCTGCCGTACGGCCGTCTTGCCGAGCGCGGCCGACGTGTACTTCACGATCTGGCTCTGGAACACCGCGCCGAGCACGGCGATGCCGGTGGCGATGCCGACCTGGCGGAACGTGTTGTTGGCGCCCGAGGCCATGCCGCTGCGCTGCGGCTGGACGACCGAGACCGCGCCCGAGGCCAGGACCGGGTTGACGGTGCCCGCCCCGAACCCGGCCAGGATGAACCCGGGCAGCAGCACGGTCCAACCCGAGGTCGGCTGGGTCGTCCCCATCCACAGCAGCGCACCGGTGACGACGAGCATCCCGATGCCGAGCAGATAGCGCGACTGCACGCGCACGGTCAGGCGCCCGGCGAAGAAGGACCAGAAGAAGATGAGCCAGCGTCATGGGGAGGAAGCGGAGGCCGGCCTGCGAGCGGGCCGTAGCCCAGGTCGTCCTGGATGTAGAGGGTCAGGTACAAGAACATGGCGAAGATGGAGGACGGCCAGCGTGAAGGCCACCACCGAGAGGCCCGACGAAGGCCGGGATCTTGAACAGGCCGAGGTCGAGCATCGGGTCGCTCGCGTGCAGCTCGTTGACGAAGAACGCCACCATGAGGACGGCCGCGGCCACGAGCAGGCCGACGATGGTCGCGCTGCCCCAGCCGAGGTCGTTGCCGCGCACGAGCGCGAACACGAGCGCGAACAGGCTCGCCGAGAACGTGACGAAGCCGACCCAGTCGATGCGGCGCACCCTGGGGTCCTTGGACTTGGCGATCCTGCGTCATGGTGATGACGACGGCGACGACGCCGATCGGGACGTTGACGAAGAAGATCCAGCGCCAGCCGATGCCGCTCGTGATGGCGCCGCCGATCAGCGGCCCGATGGCGACGGCGCCGCCGATCACCGCGCCGTAGACGCCGAAGGCCGTCCCGCGGTCCTTGCCCGCGAACGCGCTCGGCGATCAGCGCGAGCGACGTGGCGAACATGATGGCGCCGCCGACGCCCTGGACGGCGCGGGCCAGGTTGAGCATGAGCGGCGTGGTCGAGAGACCGCACAGCAACGAGGCGAGCGAGAAGACGACCAGCCCGACGGCGAACACCTCCCGGCGGCCGTAGATGTCGCCGAGCACGCCGGCGGTCAGGAGGAAGGCGGCCAGCGTCAGCGAGTAGGCGTCGACGACCCACTGCAGGTCGGAGAAGCTCGAGTGCAGCGACCGCTGGATGTCCGGCAGCGCCACGTTCACGACCGTGATGTCGAGGAGGAGCATGAAGATCGCCGTGCAGACGGCGATCAGGGTCCACCACTTGCGCTCGAGTACGGGCATTGGCGGAGTGTACCGAGCCAGGAGTTCTCGGCTCGTACAATGTGTCGTGATCGTCGGATCAGCCCTCACCATCGAAATCGGTGACCGCACCCTGCTCGCGGACGCCTCCTTCGTGGTGGGAGCGGGCGAGAAGGTGGGCCTGGTCGGGCGCAACGGGACCGGGCAAATCGTCCTTCATCTCGGTGCTGGTGGGGGAGACGGCCCCGCAGCTCCGCCACCGGGGCAACGTCCGCCTCCTCGGCTCGTTCGGGTACCTGCCCCAGGCCCCGGTGCCGGGCGGCCTCGGGCCTGGAGCCGACCGGCTTCTCGCACATCCTCTCGGCCCGCGGCCTCGACGTCCTCGACGACGCCCTGGGCGCGGCCCGCAAGGCCATGGCCGACGACCCCTCCGACGGAGAACATCGAGCTCTTCACCGACCTGCAGGAGCAGTTCCAGTCGAACGGTGGCTACGAGGCCGAGTCGGTCATGGCCCGGCTGGCCGACGGGCTCGGGCTCCGTCAGGAGCTCCTGCTCGAGGACATCGACGAGCTCTCGGGTGGCCAGCGCCGGCGGGTCGACCTCATGCGGGTGCTGTTCCAGGAGCCGGACCTGATGATCCTCGACGAGCCGACCAACCACCTCGACCGCTCCGCCAAGCGGTGGCTCCTCGACGAGCTGGCCCGCTTCCCCGGCGCCCTCCTGGTGGTCAGCCACGACCTCAAGCTGCTCGACCGGTCCATCACCAAGGTGCTGCACATCGCGAACCAGCGACTGACCGAGTGGAAGGGCAACTACTCGAAGTTCCTGGCGCTGCGCGAGGCGGACCAGTCCCAGCGCGAGCGGGCGGCCGAGCTGGAGCAGCGGGAGATCAAGCGCCTCTCGTCCTTGGCCGACTCCATGCGGGCCAGCACCGAGAAGCGGGCCCGCAAGGCCAAGGCGCTCGACCGGCGGGTCGAGCGGATGGAGGCGACGCGGACCCAGGTCGACAAGCGGGAGCGGGCCAGCTCGTTCAAGCTGCCGACGCCGCCCCGTTCGGGGGCCATCCCGCTCGAGGTGGCGAAGCTGGGCGTCCGCTACGGCGAGCAACGAGGTGCTCTCCGAGGTCACCTTCCACGCCGGCCGGGGCGACCACATCGTGATCATCGGGCGCAACGGCGCCGGGAAGTCCTCACTGCTGCGCTGCCTGGCCGGCGTGCAGGAACCGACGAACGGCGTGGTCGAGCTGGGGGCGAACGTGGTGGTGGGCTACTTCGCGCAGGAGCACGAGCAGATCGACCCGACCCGCAGCGCGCTGGCCAACGTGAGCGACGCCGTGCTTGAAGGCCGAGAAGGACCGGCGGGCGCTCCTGGGCTCGTTCGGCCTGCCCTCGAAGGCGGCCGACCAGATGCCCTCGACGCTCTCGGGCGGCGAGCGGGCCAAGCTCGGGCTCGCCATGCTGTCCGCGGGGGAGGCGAACCTGCTGCTGCTCGACGAGCCGACCAACAACCTCGACCCCTCGTCCATCGCCGCCGTCGGGGCCATGCTCGGCGCCTGGCCGGGCACCATCGTGGCGGTGAGCCACGAGCGCGGCTTCGTCGAGGCGCTCCGGCCGACCTTCTGCCTGCGCCTCCCCGAGGAGCGCTTCACCCACTGGCGCGACGAGTACCTCGACGACGTCGAGATGCGCTGACTCGGTCGCCCTAGCGACACCCAGATCTGCGTCGGCCAGAGCACGCCTTCGTCGAAGGCGACGGCCTTGGAGCCCTGCAGCGTCGTCGGGTTGGCGAAGTTCTGCACGTTGGGGCTGGCCACCACGGCCCAGGTGTCGCGGGCCAGCCACAGGTAGGGGATGTCCTCGGCCAGGTACTGGTTGATCTGCTGGTAGTCCTTGATCCGGTCGGCCTTGACGTCGGTGGTCCGCCCGGCCACCAGCGCGCGTCTGGATGCGGGGGTCGACGTTGCGGGCCATGTTGAGCGCCAGCGACCCCGAGGCCAGCTGCGTGGTCCACCACACGTAGTTGAGGTCGGGGTCGACCGCGCCGAACTGGCGCCACAGCGTGGCCTGGTAGGTGCCGGCCAGCGCGTCGTTGATGATCGTCGACTGGGCGATGATGTTGATGTTCACCTTCATGCCCGCCTGCTGGAAGGCCTGCTGCAGGAACTCGGCGGCCCGCAGGGTGTCCGGGTCGCTCGTGGAGTTGAGCGAGAAGGTGGGCTGGCTTGCCCGTCTGCTGCTGCACCTGCTTGACCAGCTTGGCGGCGCCTGACGGGTTGTAGGTGGGGTAGGCGGTCTTGGTGTAGTACTCGCTCCCCGGCAGGAAGAGGCCGTTCATGGGGGCGTCGATGCCCTTGTCGATGACCTTGGCGTACTGGGTCCGGTTGATGGCCGTGGCCATCGCCTTTCGCAGCGTCGCGTTGTTGAACGGCTCCGCCGCCGTGTTGAGCATGATGCACTGCACCGTCGGCTGGCCGACCACCTGCCCGCTGTTGTCGTAGTAGGACCACTTCCTGTTGCCCCGGAACTGCAAGAGGTTGTCGGGAGCGTTGCTGTGCATCATGTCGATCTCGCCGGTCATCGAGCGCGTCGGCGCGCGAGTTGTAGTTGATGATCGGCTTGTAGGTGATGGAGTCGAGATACGGGTAGCCCTTGCGCCAGTAGTGGGGGTTCCGGGTGGCGGTCATGTGGCTGTTGGGGACCCAGTCCTGGAAGACGAAGGGACCGGTGCCGACGGGGTTGGACGTGCCGCCGTCCGGGGCGTTCAGCATCGACGGCGCGGCGACGTAGCCCGTCTGGGCCTGGGCCAGGTAGTAGGGGAACGGGGCCCACGACGACTTCATGGTCAGGGTGACCGCCATCGGTCCCGTGACCGAGACCCCCTTGATGTTGGTGGCGAAGGCGGGTCCCGGTGAGCACCGAGGTGGCCTGCTTCTCGATGTTGGTGTACAGCGCCTGGCCGTCGAGCGGCGTGCCGTCGTGGAACACGATGCCGGGGCGCAGGGTGATGGTGAAGGAGGTGAAGTCGTCGTTCGACGTGATGGACTCGGCCAGGTAGGGCTCGACGCCTCCGGCCGCGTTCACGATGGCGATGGGGTCGAAGACGGTGCGGCCGTAGAGGAACCCGCCCTCGTCCCAGCGGGCCGTCGAGGGGTTGAAGCCGCTCTCCTCGGTGTCGATGCCGAAGGTGACGGAGCCGCCTTGCTTCGGCTTGGCGTTCGAGATCCCGTTCCTCCCGGGGCCGTTGGTCATCGCGGCCCCGGCCTCGCCGGCCTCGTCGCCGAGAGCGCCGAGCATGGCGGCGCCGGCTCCGAGAGCGAGGCCGCCGGCCAGGAACGACCGACGATCAAACGACTGTGTCATCGCAACCCCCCAAGGTTCGATCCATCTCTCTACGACTCCGTCGCGGTGCGACCGCGGCAGGTTACAACTTCATGACCGTCCGGGGGTGGCGGCCGATTGTGCGGTTTCGGGCGGGGCATGGCAACCTGGGACCACTCTGACGGGAGGAGAGTTGGAATGACGATTGCAGTCGGCGACAAGGTGCCCGACGTGAAGGTGTTCACATTCGGCGACAAGGGACCCGAGGCGACCACCTCGGCCAAGGTGCTCGGCCACGGCAAGGTCGTCCTCTTCGGCGTGCCCGGGGCCTTCACGCCCACCTGCTCGGACCACCACCTGCCGGGCTTCGTCATGCGCGCCGAGGAACTGCGGGCCAAGGGAGCGGACAAGGTGGTCTGCGTCTCGGTGAACGACCCCTTCGTCATGGGCGCCTGGGGCAAGGATCAGAACGTCGGCAGCTCCGTCGTCATGCTCGCCGACGGCAACGGCGAGCTGACCGAGGCGATGGGCCTCACCATGGACGGCAGCGGCTTCGGGCTCGGCTCTCGCTCGCAGCGCTTCGCGGCCATCCTCGAGGACGGCGTCGTCAGTTGGATCGCCGTCGAGCCCGGTCCCGGGCTGAACGTCAGCTCGGCCGAGGAGGTGCTCGCCGCCCTGTAGCGCCGGGAGTCGCTGCTCGCCGAACGCGACGCCGCTGCCGGCGATGAGCGGGCCTCCGGCCCGCCCGACCCGCCCGATGGGGGTTCTCCTCTTGCCATGAGGCCATCTTCGGCGTAGGATACTCAGTATGCTACTTCGAAAGGTACGACCATGAGCGTGCGTCACGCTCTGTTGGCCCTGCTGAGCGAGGGCCCCAAATACGGATTGCAGCTGCGCCAGGAGTTCGAGGCCAAGACCGGCGAGGTCTGGCCGCTCAACGTCGGACAGGTGTACACGACCCTGCAGCGACTCGAGCGTGACGGCCTGGTCGAGTCCGACGACTCGGCCGAGGACGGGCCCCAGAAGGGCTTCCACATCACCGCGGAGGGCCAGGCCGAGCTCGCCGGGTGGCTGCGCACCCCGCCTGACTTCTCCTCCCCACCCCGCGACGAGCTCGTGATCAAGGTGCTCGTCGCACTCGGGCTTCCCGGCGTGGACGTGCACGAGGTGGTCCAGGTCCACCGGCGCTACCTCGTCGAGCTCATGCAGCAGTGGACGCGCCTGAAGGAGGACGAGTCCCGCTTGGACCTCAACTTCGCCCTGGTCGTCGATGCGGAGCTCTTCCGGCTCGACTCGCTGATCCGGTGGCTGGACACCGCCGACGGGCGACTGAAGCGAGCAGCTGCGGGCGTGGACGCGCCGGCCCCGCAGTCGTTCCCCCTCCCCAAGTCCCGGCGCAAGGTAGGAACCCCCCAATGAGCTACCTCGAGCTTCGCGATATCTCCAAGGTCTACGGAGAAGGGGCCGCCGAGGTCCACGCCCTGCGGCGGATCGACCTCTCCGTCGATGCGGGTTCTCTCGTGGCGGTCATGGGCTCCAGCGGATCGGGCAAGAGCACGCTGCTGACGATCGCCGGCAGCCTCGAGGACCCCACCAGCGGTGAGGTCTCCGTCGGCGGCCGTCCGCTTGCCTCGTTGTCGCGCAACGGCAAGGCGCGCTTGCGCCGCCAGTCCATCGGGTACGTCTTCCAGGACTACAACCTGCTGGCGGGGCTCAGCGCCGTCGAGAACGTGTCCCTGCCGCTCGAGCTGGACGGTGTGTCGGCCCGCAAGGCCCAATCGGCGGCGCTCGAGTCGCTGGAAGACTTTGGGCTGACCGACCGGGCGTCGCACTACCCCGACCAGCTGTCCGGTGGCGAGCGGCAGCGGGTCGCCATCGCTCGGGCCGTTGTCGGTGGGCGGCGGTTGCTGCTGGCCGACGAACCCTCCGGGGCACTCGACTCCACCAACGCCGAGTCCGTCATGCGCCTGATCCTCGCCGCCTGCCACCGTGGCATGGCCGCCGTCGTGGTAACCCACGACGCGCAGCTGGCCTCGTGGGCGGATCGCGTGGTCTTCTTGCGCGACGGCCGGATCGTGGACCAGACGCTGCCGGCCGAGAGCCCGGACGCGTTCCTCGCCGACCTCCCGAACCGATGAGCGTCGGCGTCCTCGAGCGCCCGGCGACGCAGTCGGGCCCCGAGCCGACCAGCGGCGGCGTCCCGGCCCGCCGGGCCATGATCCGCTGGGGCTGGCGCCTCTTCACGCGCGAATGGCACCAGCAGCTCCTGATCCTGCTCCTCATCATCGTGGCGGTGGCCGCCGTCGTCGTGGGCTCGGCGGTCGCGGTCAACACGCCGCCGCCGGCCAACGCCGGCTTCGGCACCGCACACGACCTCGCCACGTTCAACCTGTCGAACAACCCGTCGAACCCCGCGTCCAAGTCGCCCCAGGACAGCCTGGCCTACGTGGACTCGCAGATCGCGCAGCTGGAGCATCGCTTCGGCACGGTGCAGGTCATCGCGAACGAGAATTTCACCGTCCCCGGCTCGACGCAGACCTATCAGCTCCGCTCCCAGGATCCTCACGGCCCCTACGGCGGCCCGATGCTGCAGCTGCTCTCCGGGCACTACCCGAGCGGGCCGAACGAGATCGCGCTGACGCCGGGGCTGGCGTCCGAGCTCAACCTCCACGTTGGTGACACCTGGTCCTTGGGCGGCAAGACCGTGGTCGGCATCGTGCAGAACCCCCAGAGCCTGCTCGACGAATTCGCGTTGGTGCCGCCGGGTCAGGTGACGCACCCCACACAGGTGAGCGTCCTCTTTGACGCCCGCCCGGACAGCAAGGACATCCCGTCCTACGTCACGATCCCTGGTTCGGGCAACAACAACATCATCAACCCGTCCACCATCGTGCTGGCGCTGGCCACGGTCGGCATGCTCCTGATCGCGCTGGTGTCGATCGGTGGCTTCACCGTGCTGGCCCAGCGCCGCATGCGCTCGCTCGGGATGCTCGAGTCCATGGGCGCGACCGACCGCAACGTCCGGCTCGTCCTCGAGTCCAACGGCGTCATCGTCGGCGTGGTCGGGGCCATCTTGGGCTTCGTGCTGGGCCTCGCGGTGTGGCTCGTCTACCGTCCGACCAACGAGCGGGACGCGCACCACCTCATCGGGATGTTCGCCCTGCCCTGGAACGTCATCGTGCCGGCCATGGTGCTGGCAGTGGTCGCGACCTTCTTCGCCGCCAGCTACCCCGCCCGCGCCATCACCCGCCTGCCGGTCGTCGGTGCCCTGGCCGGGCGCCCGGCGCCGCCCCGCCAGATCCACCGCTCGCTGCTTCCCGGCGTGATCGCCCTCGTGATCGGGTTCTTCATGTTCTCCGTCTCGGGCGCGGCGGGGAACGGCGGCGGCGTGATCTGGCTGGTCCCCGGATTGATCGCGCTGGTCACGGGGATCATCCTGGTCTCGCCGTTCTTCCTGGCCCTGCTGGCCCGGGTGGGAGGCCGATCGCCCATCGCCATCCGCCTGCCGCTGCGCGACATGGCCCGCTACCGGGCCCGCTCCGGCTCGGCCCTCTCGGCCATCAGCCTCGGCATCATGATCGCGGTCATCGTCTGTGCCGTCGCCGTCGCCCGCTACGCCAACGTCTTCGACTACGTCGGGCCGAACATGGCGGCCAACACGCTCAACGTGTACAGCCCGCCGACCGGCCCCACCTTCGGCCCCGGCGGGCAGACCCAGCCGGCCCAGGCGGTTCCGAGCCTGTCGGCACAGGTGGCCACGGTGCACGCCATCGCCGCCGCGGTCGGCGCGAAGGACGTCGTCGAGCTGGACAACCCGGCGGTCGGCCTGCAGAACCCGAGCGCAAGCGGCCGGCAATGGAACGGCCCGATCTTCGTGGCGACCCCGGCCCTCCTGCGGGCCTACGGCATCAATCCCTCGTCAATCCCGTCCAACGTCGATATCCTCAGCTCGCGGCCGGGGCTGGCCGGCTCGGGCGTGCAGCTCACCTTCGGCGGCGGCGGCAAGGGGGGCAACGGCTTCCAGGGCCTGGGCGCCGGCGGCAACAACTACAACGAGTGCACTCCCAACCAGTGCCTGGCGCACCCGGTGGTGCAGGAGGAGAGCCAGCTGCCCACGGGCACGTCAGCCCCGAACACGGTGATCACCGAGAGCGCGCGCTGCGCCGGCTGCACCTGGCGGACCAGAACAGCCTGGACGGCTGGATGGTCCTGTCCAACACCGCGATCACGCAGGCGCAGCTGACGAGCGCCAACTCGCTGGCGGCTACCGGCGAGTTGAGCATCGAGTCGAAGAACGACGCGCCGTCGTCGTCCGAGATCGTGAACTGGGCGACCGTCTTCGGCATCGCGCTCGCGCTGGGCGTCCTGGCCATGAGCGTGGGCCTGATCCGCAGCGAGACGGCCAGCGACTTGCGGACGCTCACCGCCACCGGTGCGAGCTCGCGCACCCGGCGCAGCCTGACGGCGGTCACCGCCGGTGGCCTCGCCTTCTTGGGTGCGCTGCTCGGGACGGTGGCCGCCTACATCGGCCTGGTCGGCTGGTTCCGCTCCAACTCGCGGGAAGGTGGGGTGTCGGACATCATCAATCATGTCCCGTGGGACAACCTGTTCTTCATCTTGGTCGCCATGCCGCTCGTCGCCATGCTCATCGGCTGGGTCCTGGCGGGACGCGAGCCCTCGGGTATCGCCATCCGCCCGATGGAGTAGTCGACGGAAGTCAGGACTCGAGGCTGATCCCGAAGCGCTCCGTGTAGAAGGACAGTGCCTCCCGCCGCTCGGCCGGGTCAAGGCCGAACTCGGCGAGGTTGTAGACCACGCCACCGTGCTTGCCGCGTGGATGGGCCGCCATGAACGTGTTCATGGCGGCTCGGGCGCGGCCGTCCATCGGCTGGCCGGCCAGGTCGTACACGCGATCCACCATCGCCATGTCGTCGGCCATGAACTCGTCGAAGCGCACGTCGATGGTCTGCGCGTCGGGCAGGACGTCGTGATCCTCCGCGCAGGCCTGGAGCATGCGCAGGAGGCGGTCGGCCCAGTAGTTCCCGATGCCGACGACGTCGACGCGGTCGCGGCTCAGCCGAGCCGAGTAGGCGAGCATCGTCACCATCGAAGCCGTGACCGACACCGGATCGCGATGGGTCACGACGAAAGTGGCATCGGGGAAAGTCGCGAGGAGGGCGGGAAATTGCTCGAGGTGCTGGGGTGACTTGAGCACCCACCGGGTACCGCCCCGCTGCCACTGCAGCACCTGCAAAATGCGCTTCAGGTAGGCATAGCTATGCCGCTGGTCGCGCGCCAGATAATCGTCGCGCCACATCGGCAGGGGCGCCGTGGTTTCGAAGAGCATGGTGGAGAAGTCGATGGCAAGCAGCTGGATCTCCTCGTGCGTGTGATCGACGGTCATCTCGTGCATGCGTTTGAAGTACGGCAGGGCGGCGTCGAGGAACGACAGGGCCATCGCAGTCCGCTCGAGGCGGGGATCGGGCGCGCCTGGCTCGGGGCGCTCGCGTTCGGCGAGGACCGGCTCGAGGCTCTCCCAGTAGGGGAGCGACCGCAGCGCCGGGTCCGCCGACATGAGGTTGTGCAGGTGGGTGGTCCCGGTCCGGGGCAGCCCGCAGATGACGATCGGGGCGGCGATGCGCTGTTCGAGGATCTCGGGGTGCCGCCGGAGCAGGTCCTCGATCAGGAGCCGATTCTTGAGCAGGCCGAGGAGGAAGGAGTACTGCTGCATGACCCCCGCACCGTTGAAGCCGCCTTGCTCCCGCATGGCCCGGCAGAGCACGTCGAGCCGCTCGACGAAGTCGTTGGGACCGAAGTCGTCCAGCGAGGTCTCTGCCCTGGCGGCGTCCATGAGCGGGCCCGGTTCGAGGACCAGTTGCGAGCCGGCTTCGTCCATGAAGTCGAGGATCGCCCGCACCTCGTCGTTGTAGCGGGGCACGGCCAGGTCGTCGATGCGGACCGGCGCCGGACGCGCCCTCATCGGGCGGTCACCGGCAGCACCTCGCCACCCCACTTCTTGTCCGGGCCACGATCTCGACGAAGCGCGGCCGAGCGGTGTCCGCCACGGGCTCACCTCTGCGGCCACCGGGAGGATCGAAAGGACCCACTCGTGTTGCTTCGAGCAGGGTCACCTCGTCATCGGCCAGGCGTTCGACCATCCGGGTCGGGTTGGACCCACAAGCGCGAACAGTTCGGGAAAGGTCGTCTCGGTCTCTGTCGTCATCCGACCTCCGGGGCCGTTTCGGTGTGCGCCGATACTAAGGAGCGCGGGGCGCCGCCAGCGGCGGTCGCGCTCGTCGCTGAAGACCTGGAGGGCTCTCGGTCGCCGCCGAGACGGCGCCGGCTCGCAACCCACCTCCGGAAGGGACCCGACTGCCCCGCTGCGGTGGAGCAGATCTCGATCAGCATCGCCCCGACGGCGCCTTTCGAGCCGGAGGACCTCACCCCAGAGGACCGAGCTGATCTCAGCCAGCTGTTCCGGCGGTGGCGAGGCGAGAAGGGTCCCACCGCCGGGGAGCGCTCAGCAGGATCTCGGTCGTGGTGGAAGCCCAGGTAACGATGGGTTTTCGGCTTCGCCGGACGGTCTCAAGGCACAACGAAATTGTGCCGATGTAGCCAACGTGCCAGCGGACGGCGCTGAGTCCACCCGCGCGGGCATGGGAGCGGGGGGCTCAGGGGAGATGACGAGCGGTGACCAGGGCTCGGTCGAGCGCGCCCTGGAACCCTTGGAATCGACGGGGTCCGAGGACGAGGCGACGGATCTTCTCGCGCCGAGCTGGGTAGTTTCCGCCCGGATCTACGCCTTCTCGGCTGTCCTTGCCCTCACCGCCGGTGTTCTCTGGGCGGTGGGCCCGTTCATGGATGCCGGTCCAATCCGACAGCTGATCAACGAGCCCGAGATGCTCGCGGTCGTTGGCCTTCTCACTGCGCTGATGGCGTGGCAACCGGTGGTGTTCCACTACCGCGGCAACAGCTACACCATCGTTCTCGGCGAAGTGCCTCTGCTTCTCGGTCTGGTCTTTCTCCCGCCTCGTTGGTTCGTGCTGGTCACCGTCTTGGCGGAGGCCATCGTCTACGTGTTCCTGACCAGGAAAGCTCTGATCAGGGTCACATTCAATTTGGCGTCCGTCGCGCTCACCAAGGTGCTCACGATCATCGTCTTCCGCGAGGTTCTCGGAGCCAGCAGTCCTGTCAGCCTTCGAGGCTGGGGAGCGCTAGCGGTCGCCGGATGCTTCCTCGCAATCAGCTCAACCTTGATCGGGAAAATCGTCATCAAGCTGAACGGGCAGACCGTCGCGCGTGGAGCGCCACAGCAGTTTACGACCGAGGCCATGCTCGTGACGGCGAGTATTTGCCTCTCGTTTGTCGTGCTCGACGCAGCCTGGTTCAATCTGTGGGCGACCTTGCCGCTTCTCTTGGTCGCCATTCTGATCGTCCTGGCCTACCGGGGCTACTTGAGGCTGTTGCTGCGTTTCGGATCGTTGCAACGGCTCTACAACTTCAGCCGCGTCCTCGGCTCGGCGAGCCTCGAGCCCTCGTCCATGAGTCTGGAAGTGCTCGACGAGGTGTGCACCGTGATGCGAGCCCGCCGAGCGCAGCTAATTCTGGCCGAGCCGTCCGGGATACCGCGCCGGATTTCGGTTGGGGATGGAAGGACGTCAAGGGTTGTGCCCGTGGCTCTCGACGCGTCATCCTTCGTGACGCAGGCGATTGCGACTGGTGACGCTTCACTCCACAAAAGCAACGCAAAGGACGGGAGTCCTGGCAACGACCCGATCGCCGGCGACTACCGCGACGCGATCGTTGCCCCGATCATGAGCGGGCCGTCCGCCATCGGAGCGATCGTGGCGCTGGACCGTGACGAGGAGGAAGACCACTTCGATAACGATGATCTCCACCTGTTCGGAATGCTCGTCGCCCACGCGAGCGCCAACCTGGAACGCGCCCGCCTGGTCGAGGAGCTGCGCTACGAGGTCGACAGCAAGTCACATCAGGCGACGCACGACATGCTCACCGGGCTTCCGAACCGCATGTTGTTCCTCACGCGTGCGGCGACTGCCCTGAGCGAGAGCGACGGGGTCGCGATCGTCCTGCTCGATATCGACCGCTTCAAGGACGTCAATGACACCCTCGGCCATGCCATCGGCGACCGTCTGTTGTGCGAGGTGTCCGAGCGGTTACTGCGCGCCGTCTCTGGCCGTGCCACCGTCGCGCGTCTGGGCGGTGACGAGTTTGCGTTCGTCATCGCAGATGTCGCCGACCCGGCGAGTGCGGTCGAGATCGTGCACGAGGTGAAGGGGGAGATTTCGCGTCCGATCAAGATCGATGGGCTCACCCTCCCCGTCGGGGCGAGTGCCGGAATCGCACTTGCGCCCGAGCATGGCGATGACGTGGCTCTTCTCCTCCAGAGGGCGGAAATCGCCATGTACCTGGCCAAAGAGCGCCGAAGCGCGGTCGAGGTCTACTCGGTGGAACAGGACCAGAGCATGCAGAGGTGGCTCATGCTCAGCGGGCTCTTGACGCATGCGCTCGAGGACAAGCGCGAGCTCAGCGTGATGTACCAGCCGATCGCGAACGTCAAGACGGGGCAGATCGAGCAGGTCGAAGCGTTGGCTCGTTGGAACCATCCGGAACAGGGCGCGATACCTCCCGACGAGTTCATCGGGATCGCGGAACAGTTGGGCCTCATCGGTCAGATCACCGACTTCGTTCTCGCCGAGGGCTGCGCCAGGTTGGCGGAATGGCGACGGGCAGGCATTCAGATCGGACTGGCCATCAATTGCTCCGGGCGTGAATTCGCCGACGCGAGCCTCGTCGATCGAGTCGCGGCGCAACTGCAAGCCAACAACATCCCCCCCGATGCCCTCACCCTCGAGGTCACCGAAACAGAGGTGGTGGCCGATCTCGGCCAGGCGAGCAGAGTCCTCGATGAGCTGGCTGGGCTAGGCATCCGGATCGCGATCGACGACTACGGCACGGGCTACTCGTCGCTGGCGTACATCCATCGCCTGCCTGTCCAGGAACTCAAGATCGACCGCTCCTTCGTGACGAATCTGCCGAATGACTTGAGCAACGCGATCATCGTCCGTTCCTCCATCGCCATGGCCCACTCTCTCGGACTGACCGTGGTGGCCGAAGGGGCAGAGGACGAGCTCACTTGCGCCCATCTGGCCGACGCCGATTGTGATTCCATTCAGGGCTACTACTTGTCCAAACCGATGGAACCGGCTCGGCTCCAAGAATGGCTTCTCCAAGGGGGATCCCTCGCGTTCACACCCTCTGAGATCAGGATCGCCCCTTTCGGAGGCCAAGCCGCCCCGGGCGCACTCGCGAGCTCGTCGTAGCTCGTGCACTGCTCCGCTCGGCACTGAGACCGAGGCGGATGCCGGAACCCTCCGCATAAGGGCCACCGCGTTGCCGGCACTGCGGCGACCGCGAGCCTGGTAGGACTCCAGCCAGCGGCACGACCTGGCCCCGCGGTTTGCTCGGAGTGTAGGAAAACTGCGGCACCGCACAATCTGGGCCACCCATGAAGGCCCTTTGGCCACTATTTGGCGCCGCTCCAGAGCTATTTCCCCTGCTCAGAGGCCTTTCGCTCAACACAACGGGCGCACAACGGTTGCAAAACGGTTGCACAACGACGAGAATCAAGGCACGGGGAACGGAGGATACCGGTCGCACGGTTGATGGTCCTCGCATTCCCCGCCGGTACCAGCGGCGTGAAGGAGGTGGGATGATGAACTGCTTTGATTGGCGGTGGTAACCGGAACGGTCCTTTGACGACCGGTCCTGTACGACCGAAGCAGCCCATTCCTCCGTTCTCCCGACACGGTACGGGGTGTTGCTCTGGTCGAATCGACACGGCGGCGGGCCACCTTTAGCGATTTTCACTCTCGCGGAGGCGGCCCCCGCCGTTTGTCGCGCGTGGACCAGGAATCAGCCAGTCCGGAGGGGAACGATGCGACAATCGATCACGTGACTGGGTGGGCTTTTCGATGAGGACGCACAGGCGGGTTGCCGTGCACCGGCATCGGCTGCAACATTCGTTTGCTCGCCTCTGGGTGGGTTCGACCTTTTCTGCCTCCGGGGACGGGATGATGCTCGGAGCCGTCCCGCTTCTGGCGGTGGTGGTGGATCCGCATCCGTTGGCTGTCTCCGTGGTGGCCGCGTGCGACAGCCTGCCCTGGCTCCTCTTGGCGCTGCCGGCCGGGGCCTTCGCCGATCGTTTCGATCAGGGCCCTTTGATGGCGCTCGCGAACACGTTTCGTGCCGGCGTTATTTTGCTGGCGGCGCTGTTGATCTTGAACGATCGCATGGACCTGGTGCTCCTGATCCTCCTCGTTTTGCTCAATGCGGGAGCGCGGGCCGTCTACTACTCGTCCTATCAGGCCATGGTGCCCACTCTGGTCGAGGCGGATGCCCTTGAACACGCGAACGGACGACTGACCGGTACTGAGTCAGCGACTGAACACCTGGCTGGTCCGATCGTCGGGACTTGGCTTTTCGCCGCGAACGAGGCGATCCCATTCCTCGCCGACGCGATCGCACTTGCGTTGTCTGCATTCCCGTTTCTCAAGCTCCGTGCGAAGGAGAGACCCCAACAGGAGGAATCTCCGAGCGTCTGGGAGGGCGCGAAGCTGCTGTTCGCCGATCACCGCTTGCGTGTGTTGCTCGTGATGGTGAGCTGCCTCGCTGGGCTCCAGGGAATGGTCGCCGGTGTGCTGGTGCTCCTGGCGACCACCGAGTGGGGAGTCCGATCGGGTGCGTACGGGATCTTTCTCGCCGTCGGGGCGGTCGGCAATCTCCTCGGAAGCCTCGTGACGAACCGCCTCGTCCAACGCTTCGGCAGCGCCTGGACACTTATTGGCGCCGCGATTGCATCCGGTATCGGGTACCTGATCATGGCCTCGGCGAAGTCGTGGCACTTGGCCGGTCCTGGCTTCTTTCTCGTGGGCCTCGCCGTGGCGACAGGATCGGTGGTGGCGACCTCCCTCCGCCAGAGGTTGACTCCGCAGAACCTGATGGGGCGCGTGGGCGGAGCATGGCGCGGCATCACCTGGGGTGCTGCACCGGTCGGCGCCCTTGCGGCGGGAACCCTGGCGACGGTTTGGGGACTCCGCCTACCACTCGTGCTGGCGGGGGTCCTGCAATGCGCGGTCGCGCTTCTGCTCGCTCGCCCGTTGCTCAGAAGCATCCGGGCCGGTCTCCGTCCCGGCGCGGAAACTGATGAACACGTGGTGCCGGACGAAGAGAGCGATCCCTCCCATCACGCCGCGGGGGATTGAGAGCGCTTGACCTGATCCGTTCCCACACGGGGCCAACTGGTGATCCGCCGATCGCGGGTGAACAGCGGGTACACCCCGGTCTCAATGAGCCGACTGGTTTGGCGTCCTGACGGCCAAGGTTTCAAGCTCGTTGGCCAGGTCGTCCAAGCCGAGAGGCCCGAGAGCCAGTGCCGCGCCATGCCAGGCCCTGAGGTCGAATTGCTCGCCTTGCAGCCGGCGGGCTCGTTGCCGCCCATCCAGCCAGACGCGCTCGCCCAACTTGTAGGTGATGGCCTGGGTGGGCCAGGAGAGATAGCGGAGGGTCTCGCTCTCGCAGAAGTCTCGGTTCAGTCCGGATGCTGCCGCGAGGTACTCGACGGCCGTGTCGTAGTCCCACTCCGAGCCGGCACCAGTTCGGCCGGGTGGGATCCGCTGCCTGGTGTGCAAACCGATGTCGACCACGACGCGGGCCGCCCGGAAGGCCTGCATGGAAAGAAACCCGAGGCGATACTCGGGCTTGTCCAGGCGGCCTAACTCGTCCATCAGCCGCTCGGCGTACAGCGCCCAGCCTTCGCCGTGGGCGGAATTGAAACCCAGCTGCTGCGCCCGAGTGAGCTCGATCAACCGTGTGGCGCCGAGCTGAAGGTGGTGGCCGGGTACCGCCTCGTGGAAGACGGTTGTCACCGCGTCCCAGGTGGGAAAGGTCGTTCTGCCCATCGTCGGAAACCAGATGCGCCCGGGACTCAAGAGATCCTCCGAGGGAGGCGTGTAGTACGGAGCCGCCGCGCTGCCTTCCGGCGGAATGGAGACCACGCAGGCGCGCAGCGCCGGGGCGACGTCGAAGTGGTGCCCGTCCAGCGCCTCGATGGTCCGGTCCGTGAGGTCCTGCAGCCATCCCTGCCAGGCGTCCACTCCGTGGACGGCGCGTTGCGGATCTGTCGTGAGCAGTTCTCGCACTTCGGCGAAATCGGCTCCGCTCCGTACCTGTTGGCACTCCAGCCTCTGCTCGGATTCGAGTCGGCCAAGCTCGTGCCAACCCCACTCGTACGCCTCCTCGATGTCGAGGTCGGAGCCGAGGTAGTAACGGGCCCAGACCTGGTACGCGTCCTTCCCCACGCCGTCGGTCTCTGCCGCGGCGGGCACGTACACGCTGCGCAGCCAGTCGGACAGCTCGCCGAACGCGGCATCGGCTCGTCGCCCGGCCACCCGCAATCGCTCCGCACCGGGCACGTCGCGTTTCGACTCCGCGAACGTGCTGAACCACCCGCGACCGAGCGGCCGGCCCAGACCGCGCACTGCTCGGCGACCGCAACGGCACACCGTCGGGACGCAACCCGACCACCGACGAGTCCCGCCTGCAGGCTGGCGCGGTAGCCGGCCATGGCGGCCGGCACCCCTTCGAGCCGGGTGGTCACGGACTCCCAGTCCTCGGAATCCTGGGGATCGACGAGGTCAAAAGTCATCCGGACAGCCGAGGGCGGGCCGTTGAGAATCGAGAGGTCCCGCTCATCTTCGTTGGCGTCGCTGATCGCGAGCCGGCCCGCCAGGACGTCTCTGAGGTAGATGGCGCCGAGCCGCTCCGCCTCTCCCTCGGCAGTGGCACGATCGAGATCCCTCGTCGCACGGCGCAAGATCTCGTGGATGGCAGCGGAACCGGCGGGGGAGTAGTCCCGTAGCCGCCTGCCGTTGATGGCGATCCCCATCATTCGAGCACCGTGGGCCGGGTCGAGGGCGGCGAACTCGTCGACGAAGCGGTCAGAAACCTCGGAGACAGAGGGCATCGGCGTCATCGTGGCACGACGGCCGGCCAGCAGCGCAATCGAGGAGCGACCGGGAGGGTGTCGTCGGGCCGTCGAAAGAGGGGCGTGAAGCTCGGGTGCGACACGGTGTGACCCGTCGGGGTGCCGGGAGCGAGTCCGAGTCGGAAGTGGCCAACCGTGCTAAGGGAGGGATGGCGGGCTGAGAGCCGGCGCCAGCATCGCAGCGGCAAAGCGGAACGCGCCGGACGAGTAGACGTCGCACTCTTCGAAGTACCCGGCGAGGGTGGTCTTGCCGTCCGGGCAGAAGTGCACACCGTCGGGAGCGTGGACGATGTTCGTCCCGGCTGGCCCGGTGCACGGCTCGCCGGAGAGGCATGGGAGCGTCCAGGTGAATTGTCCGTTCGCCATGACTGCTTGGCCGGCATCGTCGTACGTGGCACCGATGTTGCTGGCAGCCAGCGACTGGTAGATCTGATTCGAGCGCGGAGGCGTTTTGACTGAGATTGGCGAACGCGTCGAGAGGCAAGCCGACCAAAATGACCTTGCTGCCAATGGACCGGAAGATCGAGATCGCCGCCTGGGTATCCTCTTTGTACGCTGCGAGGTACTGCGGCGTCCCCAGCGGATCGCCCGCCATGCACGGGGTGAAGGCGTCCCCTGAAAAGGCCAGTACCGCCGCGGTGGGCTGCCAGTCCGACGCGTCGGCGGCCATCGTCGTGAGGAAGTCGCACGGAGCCGTGCCGGGGAAGGTGCGGACTCGCACCGAAGCCCCCGAATGGCTGGCGAGGAACGCGAAGTCCTGCCCTGACTCGGAAGCCAGAGAATCGCCGTAGAGGGCGATCCGTGGCGGTCCCGGGGGTGGAAGCTCGGGCACCGATCCATCGAACGGTGCGCTTCCGAGGCTGAAGATCCCGCCGTCGGAGGCCGCCTCCCAGTAGCCGCCGGGGCCGAGAGCCATGCCCACGATCGGCCCGTCCAATAATTGACCTCCCGTACTGCCCCAGAAGGTGGTGTCACCGAAGCTGAAGATCCCGCCATCGGACGCGACGAGCCAGTACCCCTGGCCGTCCGGTGAAGCCGCCATTCCGACGATCTTCCCGTTGAGGCTGAGACCACCGGTACCGCCCCAAAAGGCTGCGTCACCGAAGCTGAAGATTCCTCCGTCGGAGGCGACGAGCCAATACCCCTGACCGCTGCGGGAAGCCGCCATCCCCACGACCGGAGCGTTGAGCCGATGGCCGCCCTCGGAGCCGAAGAACCCGGCATCACCGAAGGCGAAGATGCCGCCGTCGGAGGCGACCTCCCAGTAGCCGCCGCCGTCGGGGGCGGCCGCCATCCCGACGATCGGAGCGTTGAGCCGATGGCCGCCCTCGGAGCCGAAGAACCCGGCATCACCGAAGGCGAAGAGGCCGCCGTCGGAGGCGACCTCCCAGTAGCCGCCGCCGTCAGGGGTGGCCGCCATCCCGACGACCGGAGCGTTGAGCGGTCGACCGCCCTCGGAGCCGTAGTACCCGCCATCACCGAAGGCGAAGATGCCGCCGTCGGAGGCGACCTCCCAGTAGCCGCCCCCGTCGGGGGTGGCCGCCATCCCGACGATCGGATGGCTGACGACGAGCCCCATGGCCTGCGGGGCGGGAACGGCCGCCAACAGACCGATTGAAGCGAGACACATCGCGATGAAACCCATGGTGATGCGCCGGCGGTGGCCCACGTGAAGAGTCTTGCCGATGCGCCCGAGGTGGTCCTCCGCAACGGCTCACCCGGTGGGGAACCGTCGGCGAGGCGGCCTGGAACATATCTTGTGAACGTCGTTCCTCGTCGTACCGGGAAGCCCCGGGCGGGGTATGCGGGACCGTGAAGGTGGAAGACCGAGCCGACTCTGGTTAGACAACGTGTTTTCCCGTGGTCACACTTGTTGGCATGGATGGCGCCGTCTTCAACCTCCAAACGCATCCGGTCCACTTGGGTCTTGGAGCGAGGGTCGTTCCCCAGGAGAGGTTCACGGGCAATCTTGAGTGGTACGAGCGCTATCAAGCACGTACCGATTCCGATGGGGTCGAGGGGCGGCTCGTTTCGATGCACCGATACACAACGTCGTGGGAATCGTGGGAAATGCACCCCTTGGGCGAAGAGTTGGTCCTCTGCACTCAGGGGAGCATCAAGCTTCTCCAAGAAATCGACGGACAGATTCGATCGGCAGTGCTCAACGAGGGCGAGGCGGTGATCAATCCTCCTGGGGTTTGGCACACGGCCGATGTGGATGACGAGGCGGCTGTTTTGATCATCACGGCAGGTATCGGGACCAAGAATCGGCCTCGCTGAACGGCTGGCCAAATATTCCAGAACACCGGGATAATGGCTGGGCAAGTCTCAGCTTGACGGCGTGGGGCCGCCCGACATGGGCATCGACTCGACGGTCGTGAAGAGCCGCCAGAGGGTGTCTTCGAGGTTTGGGATTGGAAGTGCTGTTCCTATTCTTCGCCGTGGAGAACATCGGACACACGCCTGTTCCTAGCCATGGCCGATAGCCCCCATCCATTGCTGCCTGGGCTTTGTGAGTCGCATTCGGCGCACTCAGACGCCAGGTATTCCGCCCAGCCCGGAGATTGCGGAGCGACTGAGATCTCGTGGCCGGGCCCGGGTTATTACCCTGTGACTTGGGTACTCACCGAGCAGTGCTCGATGCCCGATGCCCGTTTCGTGTGCTCTTCAGAGGGCCCGGTTCCTTGGGGGCACTAGAGCGGAGCCCGGAGCGATGACCGAGAAGGGAGAGCCATGCAGACACCGCCGATCGTTTCGCGGGACGAGTGGAACACCGCACGAGAGAAGATGCTGATCAAGGAGAAAGAGCTGGCCCGCTCCCGCGACGCGCTCGCGGCTGAACGGCGGCGGATGCCCTGGATGGCCGTTGACAAGGAATACTGGTTCGACGGCCCTGCCGGACGGGTGAGCCTCACGGATCTCTTCGATGGCCGCCGTCAGCTGATTGTTTACCGCGCCTTCTACGGACCTGAAGTGACCACATACGCGGAGGGCGGCTCGTACCCCGAGCGGGCATGCGTTGGCTGCTCCTTCGGCGCCGATCAGGTCGCGCACCCTGGCCACCTGCACGCGAGGAACACGTCGCTTGCATGGGCATCGCGGGCGCCGCAGGCCGACATCGAGAGTTTGAAGAAACGCCACGGATGGGAGCACATCCCCTGGTACACGATCACCGACGACTTCGACAAGGACTTCGATGTCGACGAGTGGCACGGCACCAACGCGTTCATCCGCGAGGGAGACCAGAACTTCCGCACCTACTTCATCAATGTCCGAGGCGACGAGCAGATGGGTGGGACCTGGAACTACCTCGACGTCACGGCGCTTGGTCGTCAAGAAGAGTGGGAAGATTCGCCCGAGGGGTACCCGCAGACTGCGCCGTACCAATGGTGGAACTACCACGATGCGTACAAGGCCTGATCACGAGCCCATAACGCCGCATCAAGAGGGGGTGCCTCTCTCCGGCATCTCCATCACTTAGGTGCCGCGCCGCATCGACGATCCGAACTCCGCTACCAGGACGCGACGGATGACCGTGATGCAGCCGTCGCCCAGGCTTGCGTCGAGCTTGCAGCTGCAGCGGAAGTACTCCGCTTCCAAGCGCGATGCGCGGCATCCGCGCGATGAATTCGGAAGGTCTTGGGGAAGACATCCTCGCGTTACCAGATGCACGCTGGAAGTTTTGAGGAGAGCGGCCGACCAGGATCGAACTGGCATCATCAGCTTGGAAGGCTGAGGTTCTACCATTGAACTACGGCCGCGCGTCGGTGAGCATTCTAAGTCCTCTACTCTCGAGCCCATGGATGCTCTGTTCGATCGAGTCGGCGGCGAGCAGTTCTTCGTCGACCTGGTGGACCGCTTCTACCTCGGGGTCGCGGGCGACCCCCTGCTACGACCCCTCTACCCCGACGACCTGAGCGAGTCGTCGCAGCACCTTGCGTTGTTCCTGATGCAGTACTGGGGTGGTCCCGGCACCTACAGCGAGCAGCGTGGGCACCCCCGCCTTCGCATGCGGCACGCACCCTTCGTCATCGGCCCGGGCGAGCGCGACGCCTGGTTGCGCCACATGATCGGCGCGCTCCTCGAGTTCGAAGAAGCGGGGCGCATCTCTCCGGCCGACGCGATCGAGCTGCGCGACTACCTCGAGATGGCCGCCAACTCCCTCGTCAATTCCCCCTGACCGCTGGAGCGCCGAACACCTCAATCCTTGAAGTCCGGTTTCCGGCTTTCCTTGCGGGCTGCCACCGCCTCCTCGAAGTTGCGCGTCGTGATCCGCACGAAGAGCTGCGAAGTTCCCTCGGCGTCCATGTGGGACTGCAGGCTGCTCGCGTCGAGGCTGTTCCACAGCTGACGCTTCGTCAGCTCGACGCCGGCGCGGCTCCAGCCGTTGATGCGGTCCGCCAGCTCGAAACACGCCGGAAGCAGCTCGCTGGTGGGCACCACCCTCGACACCAGCCCGATCCGGTCTGCCTCCGCCGCGTCGATGTCACGGCCGGTCAGCATGATCTCGGCCGCCCGCGAATGCCCAATCGCCCGAGGCAACAGGAAGCTGAGTCCGAGTTCGGCCGCGGTCAGCCCGTTGTTGATGCCCGCCGCCCGGAAGTAGGCGTCGGCGGCGGCGATCCGCACGTCGGCCGCCAGGGCGAGGCAGAAGCCACCGCCGATGGCCGCTCCGTTCACCGCCGCGATCACGGGCTGGTGCAGGCGGCGGATGGTGGAGATGACGTCGTCGAGCATCTCCATGGAGCGCAGGGCGATGGTGGGGAGCGTGAGGCCGTCCATGTTCGGCATCGTGCCCGGGTTCTCGTGGTCCGCGCCGGAGCAGAACCCGCGCCCGGCACCAGTGATGACGACCACCCGCACGTCGTTGTCGCTGCCGATGTCGCGCAGCGCGTCGCGAAAGGGGATCATCACGTCGAAGGCCATGGCGTTCATACGCTCCGGCCGGTTGAGCGTGACGACGGCAACCTGGGGATGGGGCCGGGTGACTTCGGTGAAGGACATGGGCGGCATCGTAGATGGGCCGGTCCGGCCCGACCGGGTCCGCCAACTCTTCTAGTGGGCGTGGCCCTCCTGTGCCGCCGCCGCCGGCGGCGCGAGGTGGCCCTTCTTCTCCGCCCCTCCCATCGGGGTCCGATCCTTGCGGGCGAGCCAGCGCAGTCGGGCGGCCCGCGCGTCCCAGTCGTAGACGACACTGGTTCCGGCCATGAAGTCGAGGAAGGCACGGCGCTCACGCTGGAAGACGATGCCGAGGAAGGCGAACCAGAAGATGGGAAGGGTGAGTCCGAGTCCGATCGTCCGCACCACGGCCTGACGGCCTCTGATGGGACCGCCCGCGGACGTCACGACCTGGATGCCGAAGATGGCCATGCCCAGGGTCTTGCCGCTGAGGTACCACTGGAAGGAGAAATAGACGAAGTCCCACGCCAAGAGCGTCAGGGCGGACAGGGCCTCGTGGTTGCTGAGGTTGTACGGGTGTCCCGTGAAGAGCTTGACGGCAGCGTTGATGCCCGCGGTGCCCACCAAGTAGACCAGCCAGGAGGCAAGGACGTCGGTGCCGAACGCGACCAGGCGGCTCACGGCGCCGGCGTAATGACCCTGCCGGCCGACCGTCATCTCCGGCGGGGGGGCGGCGACGGTGGTCACGACGTCACCTTCGGCGCGACGAGGAGCGGCGGCCCGTCCGGCCAGCCGGCGAGCCGCTTCCTGCGCCCGATCAGCGTGTTGCCCAGGCGGAGCACGAAGTCGTCGAGACCGACGCCCTGGGCGCGGATGACGTCGAGGATCTCGGAGAGGATGCCGGTGGTCGACTTGGCGATGATCGATCCCAGCTCGGTCTCCTCGACAATGGCGTCGATGTCGATCTCGCCGACGATGGCGTTGATGTCGACCCGGTCGATGATCTTCTGGACGTCCACTTCTTCGACGACCTTCTCGATGTCGACCCGCTCGATGACCGCCTCGATGTCGACTCGCTCGACGACCTTGTTGATGTCGACCCTCTCGAGGACCTTGTCGATGTCGACTCGATCGATCAGCGCGTCGATGTCGATGGCGTCGATGACAAGGGGCACGATCCGCTCGGCCAGCGCCTGGGCCAGCTGCTCGACCCGGGAGCCGATCGGGTTGGGGCTCATCGGGTCCCCCGGCCGCGTGACATTCCCGTGATCATGTCATTCCCGGGCCGGTGCAAGTGGGACGGCGATCGGGTACCGTCGGACGGGTCGGGGCACGAGAACCACGAGAACGAGGAGAAGGCGCGGTGGAGTTCGAGCGTTACGACGACGGAGTCCCGTCCTGGGTGGACCTGTCGAGCACTGACCTGGCCAAGTCGAAGGAGTTCTACGGGACGCTGCTCGGGTGGAACTGCCCGGAGGGCCCAGCCGAGGCGGGTGGGTACTCGGTCTGCGACCTGGGCGGCAAGACGGTGGCGGGCCTCGGCCCGCAGATGAATCCCGACTTCCCGCCGGCGTGGATGACCTACGTGAACGTGGACAGCGCGGACGACACGGTGGCCAAGGTGTCGGCCAACGGCGGGACGGTGTTCGTGCCCCCGATGGACGTCATGGACGCCGGCCGCATGTCGGTGTTCGCCGATCCCCTGGGTGCGGTGATCGGTCTCTGGCAGCCCAACCAGCACATGGGCGCCCAGCTCGCCAACGAGCCCGGCACCTACTGTTGGAGCGAGCTCATCACGACCGACCTCGACGCGTCGAGGGCCTTCTACAAGGCCGTGTTCGGCTGGGATGCCGAGGATCAGGGGCCTCCGGGGGGGCCGCCGGTCTACACCGAGTGGAAGCTCATGGGGCGCTCCGTCGGCGGCATGATGGCGAAGTCGCCCGACATGCCGGCCGACATGCCGCCGAACTGGGGTGTCTACTTCGCCGTGGCCGACACCGACGCCACCGTGGCCAAGGCGCAACAGCTCGGGGCGCTGCTCTTCATGGGGCCGACGGACATCGAGCCGGGGCGCTTCGCCGTGCTGTCCGACAACGTCGGCGCGGTCTTCAACGTCCTGCAGCTCAAGGGCTGAGGACCGGGCGGTGGAGCGCCGGCGTCTCGGTCGGACCGAGCACCTCAGCAGCGTGGCCGTGCTCGGCGGTGCGGCCTGCTGGGCGGCCACGCCGGAGGAGGCGGGGGACTTCCTGCGGCTCGGGCGCGAGCACGGGGTCAATCACCTCGATATCGCGCCCCAGTACGGCGCGGCCGAGTCGGTGGTAGGCCCGCATCTGGCCGAACACCGGGAGGAGTTCTTCGTCGCCGGGAAGACCCTGCGCGCCCATCCCGACGGTGTGAGCGAACAATTCGACAACACCAGGCGGTTGCTCCACGCCGAGGTGCTCGATCTCTATCAGGCCCACGCCGTGACCACGCTGGAGGAGCTCGACCGGCGCTCGGCTGCGCTCGAACGCATCCTCGCGCTCCGCGAGGCGGGCCAGACGCGTTTTGCCGGCATCACCGGGCACGACCTCGATGTGCCCCGGACGCACCTCGAAGCGCTGCGCCGGTACGACCTCGACACGGTGATGTTCCCCGTCTATCCCGCCCTGTGGGCCCGCCCCGAGTACCGTGAGCCGGCCGAGGAGCTCCTCGCCACCTGCGCCCAGCGCGACGTCGGCGTCATGGTGATCAAGGCGGCGGCGCGCCGGCCCTGGCCGGACCATCGTCCGTTGGCCGACGCCGTGGCCGGCGACCCGGCCACGGCGGAGCGCTGGGCCACGTCGTGGTACGAGCCCCAGGCCGGCGACGAAGGGATCGACCGCGGCGTGCACTTCGCGCTCTCCACGCCCGGCGTGCACGCGTTCTGCACGCCCGGGGACCTCGCCCTGTTGCCACGTGTGCTCGCTTCCGCCGAGCGCTACGCGGGCATGAGCGACGACGAGCGCCGCGCCGCGGTCGAGGCCTTGGCGGCGGAGGAGCTCATCTTCCCGATGCCCCGCTGATGCGGCGGCCTCAGGCCGCCTGCACCGCCTCGATCACCGGGCGGAACGCGTCGTCGTCGCCGGCGTCGGCGGGCGGGGACACGACGATCCCCTGGCCGAGCCCCGCGAAGCGCTCCAGTAAGGTGCCCGGCAGCTCGTCGAAGGTGCCGGAGGGGACCAGCGTGTCGAGCACCTCGTCGGAGAGCACGCTGGTCAGTTCGTCCCAGCGGTTCCGGCGGATCAGCTCGCGCAGGCGCGGCCCGAGCTCCGCCCAGCCGTAGAGCTCCAGCGTCGGCGCGTAGGCCGGCGTCGAGTACAAGAAGGCCAGGAGCCGGCGCTGACGTTCCCGCTCCAGCGCGACCGCCTCGGGCGATGCGCCCGTGACCACCGGCGTCCCGATGACCACCTCGAACCGCGAGCGGGCCAGGTCCCGCCCCGCCGCCCGCGCGCCCGCGTCCAGCGCCGGCAGGCAGCTCTCCCGCAGGTAGCGCGGGTTGGAATTGGTGGGGTGGCTCACGAAGCCGTCCGCCACGGCCCCGGCCAGCTCGCAGGCTCGCCGCTGCACGCCTCCGAGGTAGATCGGCGGCACCGCCACCGTCGCGTCGGGTCCCGGGTTGAAGTACGGCTGCAGGCGGGTGAGGCGGTAGTGCGGGCTCTCGTAGGACGGTGCCTCGCCGGAGGCGAACGACGCGAAGGCCGCGCGCACCGCACCCACGTAGTCACCCAGGCGCCCGACCGGGTCCGCGCCGAAGGGCACCGCGTAGCGGTCCTCGATGTTCTGGCGGATCTGGGTCCCGAGACCGAGCTCGAAGCGTCCCCCGCTCAACTGGGAGATGTCCCACGCGGCATAGGCCAACAGGGTGGGGCTGCGCGTGAAGGCGAGAGCGACGCTGGTGCGGACAGTGATGCGCTCGGTGTGCTCGGCGACGAGGAGGGCCACCGCCAGCGCGTCGTGCACCGTCTCGGCCACGTGCAACCCGTCGTAGCCGAGCCGCTCGACCCGCTGCGCGTGGGCGATGGCGTCGCGCAGGCTGAGCCGCGGGTCCATGCCCGAGTAGACCCTCACGCCGGCGCGCCGCCGAGCCCCGTGCTCTGCGCCCGACCCCGGGCAATGATCTTCTCGCGCTCGGCGGCCAGGCGCGACTGGTCGAAGCGCTCGTCGAGCCACTGCCTCGACCACTGTGACTCGGCGCGCCACGCTGCCGGTCCGGTCAGGCCGCCCATCTCGTCGTAGCCGCGCCGGATCTCGCGGACGTACTCCGATGGGATGGCCGCGACGGTGGCGGCGATCTCCTGCGCCCGTGCCACCAGGGCGTCGTGCGGCACGACCTCGACCACCAAGCCCCAGTCGCGCGCCGTCTCGGCGTCGATGAAGTCGCCGGTGAAGCTCATGCGCCGGGCCCGGTCGATCCCGATGAGCTGGGGCAGGCGGATGGTCAGGCCGCCACCGGGCATGACGCCCACGCGGGCGTGCGTGTCGGCGAAGCGCGCCCGCTCCGATGCGATCAAGAAGTCGCAGGACAAGGCGAGCTCCAGGCCGCCGGTCACGGTCGGCCCGTTGACGGCGCCGATGACCGGCGTCGCGTGCGGCGCCATCATGCCGAAGTGCGTGACCTGGCGGCGCATGCGGTCCTGTTGCACCGTCCGCTGCTCGGTGGACAGTGACTTCAGGTCGACGCCCGCGCAGAAGGCGGGGTCCGCACCCGTCAGCACCATGCAGCCGACGTCAGCGCGGGCGTCGAGCTCGGTGATGGTGTCGTCGAGCTGGCTCTGCAGCTCGGCCGACAGTGCGTTGCGCGCCTCGGGGCGGTTGAGGGTCACCGTGGCCACCCCGTCGACGACCTCGGTCAGCACCAGCAGCGGCATCGGCGCTCCTTTCCTCTCGCCTTTCCTCTCGGTCATGGCTCCCTCACGATCGGCCGCCGGCGCCTGCCCGCGGCCCGATGGTCGTGCCCGAACCCCCGGGCAGTCTGGCAGAGTCCCGCCGGCCCGCCTGGGCTCGCTGCGTCAGGTGGCGAAAGACCACTCCTCGTGCAGCAGGGCGAAGCAGTCGGCGTCGTGCTGCACGCCGTCGATGCGCTCCCACCCGCGCAGGGTCGCCTCGCGGGTGAAGCCGGCCCTCTCGGCCGTGCGCGCCGACGCGACGTTCCACGGCTCCACGAAGAGATGGAGGCGGGGGATGGCCAGCTCCGCGAAGGCGAACGTGACCACCGCCTCGAGCGCGCGGGCGGCCAGGCCCCGGCCCCGCGCACCGGCCACCAGCCAGTAGCCGATGGAGGCGCGCCCGCTCTCGATCTCTTGGAGCCACAGCCCGATCGAGCCGAGGCCGACCTCGGGGTCGACCTCGTGGGCGATCACGAAGGAGAAGCCGTCACCCTCGGTGGCGCGAGCGCGCTGGCGCTCGAGGTAGACGCGTCCGGCATCGTCTGTGTACGGCCGGGGCAGCGAGGTGGTGGAGGCGATCAGGGCGTCGGCCGCGGCCTGGCGCACGAGGGCCAGGTCACTCGGCGCATAGGGTCGCAGGACCACCGGCGGGGCCGCCAGTTCGGGGACGCGCAGCGGGGGAGTGAAGGTCTCGGGATCGAACGTGTTCATCGCAGCGTGACATACCCGGGGACGAGGTGGTGCGGCGTGTCCAGGTACCCCTTGGCCTCGGGCAGGCCACCGAAGCGTCCGTGGCTCCAGCGCACCTCGATGTGCCCGGCCACGGTGTGCAGGGCACGCGACACACGGTCGCGCACCGTGCCCTCCCAGCCGACCCGCGGCTGGCCGCCGGGCTGGGGCTCCAGGGCGAAGGACACCAACCGGTACTGCTGGCGCCAGTCCCATGACGTGGCGATGCGCAGCCGCAGCGAGCGCGCCGCCGAGGAGCCCAGGACGAAGTAGGGCGCGCTTCCGATGCGGAGGAGACGCCACAACATGGCCTCGCCCGCACCGGCGCCGGTGTCCATGGCCGCCTCCCAGCGGCGGACCGACGCCCGCGCCACCGCGTGCGACAGCGCGGTGTACAAGGACTTGGCGTCTCCGGGCCAGCCGGCGCCGAGCCAGCGCCCGAGGGCGTCACGCTGGTGCGAGGAGAGGTCGACGGCACGCGGCGGGAGGACGCGCAACAGCCCGGGCGGCGGGCCGGCGGGAGACTCGAGCGGCGCCGGCGCGGGGACGTCGTTGGCCCCGAGCCCGGGCAGGGCCACGGCGGCCGGGGCCCGGCGCGGTCCGGACCGGGCCACCCAGGATTCCTCGGCGCCCCCGCCCGGCCCAGCGCTCTCCCACTCGAGCGCGGCGCGGCGGACGGCCTCGTAGAGCGCCTGGTACTCGTCCGGTGCGATCTCGGCGTACCAGTCCCCGCCCCCGGGACGGGCGTCCCGGGCCGCCCGGATCCCTCGGCCCGAAGCGCCGACGAGGAGCGCGTCGAAGACGTGGGCGGGGGAGACGTTGAAGAGGATCTTGGAGAGGTACTTGCAGCTGACCAGGTAGACGTGGTCGACGCGCAGGTCGATGGGCGCGACCTCGTCGCCCGGGGCGCGGCCGGTCCCCTTCCACTCCACCACCGTGGGCAGACGCCCCCGCAGGCCGTCGTCCGCCGCCAGGAAGGCCTGCCCGTTCGCCCAGGCCGCGTGGAACTCGGCGTCGTAGGCCCCCCCGGCGCGCAGCGCGGCCAGGCGCTCCCACATCTCGGGCGACAGGCTGTGCATCACCGCGGAGCGCGAATGCACGGCCTCGTCGATGTCGGCCTGGCCGAGCATGCCGAGACCCGTGCCGAGCTCGGTCACCGTGGTGCGGTCGCTCGGCACGTCCGCATCCTTACCACGGCCGTCCGCCCCGGCCGCGACCGACGACCGGGTGGAGGTGGGGCCGAAGACGCGCCGGCTACTCGGTGAAGAGAGGCGTGAGCTGGAGCTCGATCGGGCCGACGGTGGCCTCTGCGGCCGCGTGCAGCTCGGTGCTCTCGTACACGTCGACGGCGGTCCCGGTGCGGGCGATGAAGGCGAAGACGGCGTCACCCCAGCGTTCTTCGCGCAACGCCTGGCGCAACGCGGCGCGCTCTCCTGCGGGCAGCTCACTTCCGGGCGTCTTGGCGACCAGTTGGCAGGCGAGCACCCAATTCAGCGTGTCGAGGCTCTCGGCCACGAAGACACGCGGGGGATCGTCGCGCACGACGGCGCAGGCGACGACGGTGCCCATCGACTACCGGCCCACCGCTCAGACGCGCCGCGGGGCGACGTCGGACTCGGACCAGAACCCCGCCCGCGGGGACGCGCCGTGGCCGCCGGCGTAGGCGCCGAGGCGCGCCCGGGCAGCGGGGGACAAGAGGTCCACCGCGTCGAAGATCCCGCCGGGCCCCGGGGCCCGCAGGGCCCGGTCGGCCTCGGTGCCGGCGCGGGGGAGTTGTGTCGTCAGGACGACGAACGGCGCCACGCCGCGGGCCGCCAGTACGTGGGCCCGGCCGAGCGCCCGCCACACGATTTCGGAGCGGACCATGCCGCCGCGGTAGGCCGAGTTCGGGCCCGCCACGTCGAAGTACCACGTGCGGCCCGCAGCGTCCGTCGCGGTGAAGTCGACGGCGATGCCCAACCCGCGCAGGCGGCGGTTCGGCCGCAGATCGGCGAAGCCCGCCGCCTCGAGCACCCCGCGGGCCAGCGCGGCCGCCGAGGTGCCGTCACCACCCGCAGTGCCGGCGGCCACGGCCGTCGCCACCGGGGCGCCGTCGCCGACCGGTGCGGTCTCGCCGGCGACCCGGGCCCGGGCCAGCTCGACGTAGGCCGGGTCGAGGTCGTAGCCGATGGCGTCGCGCCCGCAGCGCAGCGCCGCCACCAGCGTCGAGCCCGAGCCACAGAAGGGGTCGACGACCAGGTCGCCCCGGAAGGTGTAGAGCTCCATCAGGCGCTGGGGCAGCTCGACGGGGAACGGCGCGGGATGCCGCACCCGCACCGCGCTCTCCGGTGGGATGTCCCACACGTCGAGGGTGAGGGCCATGAAGTCGTCGGCGGCGATGGTGCTCTCGTGGGGCAGCCCCTCGCGCCGGCGCTCCTTGGGGCTGCGCGCCCGCCCGAAGCGTCCCTTGCTGGCCACGATGACCCGCTCGGTCACGTCGCGCAGGACCGGGTTGGCGGGGGAGCGGAACGAGCCCCAGGCGCACGAGCCGCTGGCGCCCTCGCCCTTCTGCCACACGATCTCGCCCCGCGGCAGCAGGCGGAGGTCGTCTTGCAGGATCGTCATCACGTCGGCGGCCAAGCTGCGATACGGCTTGCGTCCGAGGTTGGCGACGTTGACCGCGATGCGGCCGCCCGGCTCGAGCACCCGCTTGCAATCGGCGAAGACGTCGCGCAGCAGCGCCAGGTATTCGAGATACGACCCGGGCACCCCCTCGCGATCGAGCTCCTCCTCGTATTGTTTGCCGGCGAAGTACGGCGGTGAGGTGACGACGAGGGCCACCGAGTCGTCCGCCACGGCGGCCATGTGGCGGGCGTCACCGCACCGGCACGACACGCCGGGCTCGTGCGGGGTGACGTGCTCGTCGGCGCTGAGCTCGGGGGCCTCGAAGCGGGCGTAGAAGGCGTCGGCGACGTGGGACTCGCGGCGCCCGACACCGAAATTGGAGGTCGCGGTGCGACGGCGGGGCGGCATGGGAGATCGCTCGAACCCTACCGGCCCGCCCGCGCCGGGGACAGGATCCGAAGCGGCGCCGGGGGCATGGCCGCCAACCTAGAGAAGCGGCTGTGACAAGGCGCCCGTCGCGGCGCTACATCTCGTAGACGACGAAGGACGTGGGCCGACCGACCTGGTCGTAGAGCGAGCGGGCCCGGCCGTTGTACTGCTGGGTGTGCCAGTAGATCCGGTCCGCCCCCCGCTCGACGCCCGCCCGCCGGACCGCCTCGAGCAGGGCGCGCCCGACGTCGTGGCCCCGCGCCGACGGCGCCACGAAGAGGTCCTCGAGGTAGCACGAGGGCTGCCGGGACCAGGTCGAGGCGTGCACGACGCAGTTGGCCATCCCGATGCCCCGGCCGGCATCGTCGAGCGCGATCAGGCCGAACAGGCCGAGGTCACCGGTGCAGAGCCGGTCGAAGGTGGCGCGGGAGGTCTGGTCGGGCAGCTCGGCGCGGTAGAAGGCGAGATAGCCGCCCCACAGGGCGCGCCAGTCGTCCCAGTCGTCGGGTCCGAGTGCCCGGATGGTGCCCACCCCCTCAGCTTCCCATCGGCCGGCCGCGGGGGCGGGACCGGTCCGCCGGACCGACCGGCAACGGGGTCGCCGGTTACGGAAGCTTTGCTCGGTATCCTTCCGTATATGGCCAGGGCGAGGAAGAGCTCGAGGGGGCGCGAGGTCCCCATCGTGTGGAACGGGACCAAGCTCCGGGCCTGGGCGCCCGAACCGCTGGCCGGCCAGGACTTCTCGCTCGGCCCACGGGCCATCCGGCTCACGGAGCGGGCGGCGGCCGCGGTGGTGGGGGCCGGGAACCATGCGACCCATTTCGGACCCCTGGCCACCCTGTTGCTCCGCTCCGAGGGTGTGGCCTCCTCGTACATCGAGGGGCTGCGCACACCCCTGGCCGACGTGGCCGCCGCCGAGGTGGGCGGGGCGCTGAGCGACGTGGCGGCCTACGTCGCCGACAACCTCGGTGCGGTCGTGGGAGCCCTCGGTGCGCCGAGTCGCCCGCTGACCCGTGCCGACCTCCACGACTGGCACCGCCGCCTCATGGCGTCCGGCGGCGGCCTCCCCGAAGGGATGGTCGGCGCCTACCGCCGCGAGCAGTCCTGGGTCGGGGGCACGTCCCCGCGCGACGCCGCCTATGTGCCGCCGCCGCCCGCGCTCATCGAGGAGCTGATGGACGACCTGATTGCCTTCGCCAACGACGACGCGCTGGACCCGGCGACGCACGCCGCCGTCCTCCATGCGCAGTTCGAGTCCATCCACCCCTACGGCGACGGCAACGGCCGGATCGGGCGCGTGCTGATCGGGTGGGCGCTGGCGCGCCGGCTCGGTATCTCGGTGCCGCCGCCTGTGAGCGTGGTCATCGCCCGCGATCCCGGGGGGTATCTCGCCGGCCTGACCCTGTTCCGCCTGGGGCAGACCGACGGGTGGGTCGAGTGGATGGCCAGCGCGCTCGAGCACTCCGGCGAGGCGGCCGACCGCTTGATGGCGCGCACCGAGGCGCTTGTCGCCGACTGGCGCCAGCGGTTGGACGGGGTGCGCGCCGATGCGGCGGCGCATCGGGTGATCGAGTTCCTCGTCGAGCAGCCCGTGCTCGCCGCGGCCGCGGTCGCCGACCGCCTCGGGATCTCGGCGCGCTCCGGGCAGACCGCGCTGGCCACGCTGGCCGAGCGCGGCATCGTGGAGCCCTACCGCCCCGACCCGGTCGGCCCCGGGCGCCCGACGCGGTACTGGGTGGCCCACGAGCTCGTCGCGCTGGTGGCCGCGTTCGGTGGTTGAGGTGGCGCGTGGTCCCCGGTGGCGTGAGGTGGGTTCGTTAAGGTTCGGGACGTGATCTCGCTCACCCCGGTGTCACGCGGGATCTTGGTCGGCCTGGCCGCGCTGGTGATCGGAGCGGGCATCGGCGCCGGGTCGGGCGCGGCGGCGACCGCTCCCGCACCGCTCTCCCGGGTGGTCGTCGCCCGGAGCCTTCCCGGCTTCACGCTCGTGCCGCAAAAGGTGTACGACGGCCCGATTCCGAAGGCGACGCTCGACGGGTACTCGGAGCAGTCGCAGTGGAAGCAGGACGTGGCCGACGGGCGACTCACCGGCTTCGTCCGAGCCTGGGGCCGCGTCGTACCAGCGCGGTCCGGCGCTCATCTACATGTCGGCGGTCCGGATGCCCGACGCGGCGTTCGCCCCGATGTTCACCTCGTCCATCGGGACCCTCGCCGCGAGGCAACCGGGCGCGACGGCCTACACCGTCAGCGGTGTCCGGGGGGCCACGGCCTACCGCACCTCGCCGCCCGTGCAGGTCGGCACGGTGACCGGCTACTGGATCATCTTCACCAGAGGGGACCTCGGGTTCTTCCTTTACGCGGTCGTGCCGGCCCAATCGGTGACCGCCGCACAGGTGGCGAGCGTGGCGCGCCAACAGGCCTCGCACGCCTCGGGCGGGTAGCCGCTCAGCCCAGGGTCAGGCGTCACCTCCTGCGGTGAGCGGCGGCGCCTCAAGCGGGCCCGGCCGCGGCGACGGTCCGGTCCGGTGAACTTCTCGCGCACCTCGGCCCGGCGGGCCTGGAGCTCGCGGTGGGTCAGGCTCGGCGTCGACTCGTCCAGCCCGAAGCCCGCCCTGACCCCCGCCATGTCGGGCGTCCAGTCCGCCTGCTGCTCGAGGCCGAGCTGGGACATGATCCGCTCGCCGTGCTTGGCGGCGAAGAGCAGCGCGATCGCCTCGACCTCGGCGAAGAGGTCGAGGTCGGGGGCCAGCGTGGCGATGGCGCCGTCGAGGAACATCATGTTCTTCACGAACAGCATCAGCTCCTTGGGCATGCGGGCCCCGAGCCCGAGCAGCGTCTTGATGGAGCGCTGCATCTCGGCCACCAGTTCGTCGGGTGTCAGCGTGACCGGGTCGAGCGGGGGCCGGTCGAGGCCGAGCAGGTCGATCACGTGCTGCACGTCGACGTCGTCGGGGAAGGCGCCGAGGTCGCGCAGGGCGGCCACCTGCGACGGGATGTGCCCGTTCGACGCCCCGACGAGCAGCGAGAGCAGGGCCAGGCGCTTGGGCTCGGTCAGGCGGCCCGTGATGCCGAAGTCGAGCAGGGCGATCTTCCCCGACGGCAGCACGAAGAGGTTGCCGCCGTGCAGGTCGCCGTGGAAGATCCCGTGGATCATGGCGCCCTCGAGGAAACCGATCATGCCGGCCCGCACGACCGCCTCGGTGTCGATGCCGGCGGCGCGCATGCCCTCGACGTCACCGAAGTTGAACCCGTCGAGCCGCTCCATCACGAGCATCCGGCGCGTCACGAGCGTCGGGTGGGGGCGGGGCACGACGAAGTCGCGCTGGTCCAGCGCGGCGAAGGTCATGGCGATATCGAGCATGTTCTCGGCCTCGAGACGGAAGTCGAGCTCCTCCATGATCGTCTCGGCGAACAGCTCGACCAGCGCCGGCGGGTTGGCCAGCGCGGCGACCGGGATGCGCCCCACGAGGTGCGGGGCCAGCCACGCCATCACGGCGAGGTCCTGGCGGACCCGGGCCGAGACCGAGGGGCGCTGGACCTTGACCACCACCGACGTCCCGTCGCGCAGCGTCGCCGCGTGCACCTGGGCGATGGAGGCCGCGGCCAGCGGGGCGTGCTCGACGGAGGCGAACACCGTCCCGATGGGCCGGCCCAGCTCCTCGGCGAGCACGCGCTCGATGACCGGCCACGGCTCGGCGCGGCACCTGGTCGCGGCACCACTTGAACTCGGCGACCAGCTCGGGCGGGAAGATGCCGTCGCCCGAGGCGATGATCTGGCCCAGCTTGATGTAGGTCGGGCCGAGCCTCTCGGCCGCGACCCGCAGCCGGCGCGAGATCCCGGCGATCGAGGCCGAGCCGCCGCGTCGGCGCTCCTTCAGGTACCACAGGCCCAGCGCGCCCCCGAGGTGCCACACCGTGGTGCCGACCCGACGGCCCGGCGGCAGCGTGCGGCGACGGGTCAGACGGGGGAGCGAGGCACCGAGGCGCGCCCGCACCCCGGCCAGCCCGTTGCGCCACGCCAGGGCGGCGGGGTCGACCGTCCACGGGCCGGTGTCGCTGAACGCGCCGAGCGCGGTGTCGGGGTTCGCCACGACCCGAGCCTACGGGTGGGCTGTTGGGCGGTTTGCGGGGTGGGCGGTGGCCGGTGGGCCGGTGGCGGGTGCGCGACCAGGGCAGGTCGTCGGTCCTGCGGGCGGACGGTTGGGGTTTTCCCGAACTCTAAACCGACTTGTGGAGAGTTCACGGAAGAAGGCGGCCGCCGCTCAGGCCGGCTTGACCAGCCCGGACTGGAAGGCGAAGACCACCGCCTGCACCCGGTCGCGCAGCCCGAGCTTGGCCAGCAGGCGGCCCACGTGCGACTTGACCGTCGCCTCGGAGACGTAGAGACGTTCGGCGATCTCGGCGTTGGAGAGGCCGTCGGCCACGGCCAAGAGCACCTCGCGCTCGCGCTCGGTCAGGCTGGCCAGCGCCGGCGTTCTCCGTGCCGGCGCCGCCCGCCGACCGCCGGTCGCCGTCGGAGAGGTCGGGCAGCTGGTCGGCGTACTCCTCGAGCAGCCGGCGCGTGACGCGGGGCGACACCACGGCGTCGCCGTGGGCCACCGTCCGGATGGCCGAGACGAGCTCGGCCGGCGGCACGTCCTTGAGCAGGAACCCGCTGGCGCCGGCGCGCAGCGCGCTGAAGGCGTACTCGTCGAGGTCGAAGGTGGTGAGGATCAGGACCCGGGTCTCGTCGCCCGGGGTGGTGGCGGTGATGGCCCGCGTGGCCTCGATCCCGTCGAGGACGGGCATGCGCACGTCCATGAGCACGACGTCGGGCCGGTACAGCTCGACCAGGCGCACCGCATCGGCACCGTCGGCGGCCTCGCCGACGATCTCCAGGTCCGTCTTCGGCCTCGAGGATCATGCGGAACCCCTTGCGCAGCAGCGCCTGGTCGTCGGCCAGGACGATCCGGATCGTCATGCGGTGGTCGGGGCGCCTTGCAGTCGCGCAGCGTGGCCATGACCTCCCAGCCGCCCGCCGCCCGGGGGCCGGCGTCGAGCGTGCCCCCGAAGGCGGCCGCCCGCTCGGCCATCCCCGCCACGCCCGTGACCGCCGCCGATCGGCCGCACGGGCCTGCCGTTGCCGTTGCCGTTGCCCGGCCCGGGCACCGACGACCTTCATGCGGCCGTCGTCGGTCGACCCGCACCGAGATGTCGGGGTCGTCGAAGGCCAGGCACACCTCGACCGTCCCGAGCGCCTCGGCGTGCTTCAGCGCGTTGGTGAGTGCCTCCTGCACGATGCGGTACACCGTGAGGCCGGCGGCGCCCGTGACCTCGAAGGGCCGGCCCGACCGCTCGACCGACACCGCGAGACCGGTGCCCCGCACCCGCTCGACCAATGCATCGAGGTCGCCCAGTCCGGGCTGGGGGGCGAACGACGGGCGGCCGCCCCGTTCCCGCCGCCACCCGCCGGCTCCTCCCGCAGCACGCCGAGCATGCGGCGCATGTCGGTCAGCGCCTGGCGCCCCGTGCTCGAGACCTCCTGCATCGCCTCCGCCGCACGAGAAGGGTCCGAGGCCTGCGCGCCGGGAGGCGGCGTCGGCCAGCGTCACCATCACCTGGATGTTGTGCGAGACCACGTCGTGCATCTCCCGCGCGATGCGGGCTCGTTCCGTCGCCGCGGCCAGCGACGCCTGCTGGTCCCGCTCGAGCTCCAACCGTTCGGCGCGCTCGGCCAGCCAGTCGAGCTGGCTGCGCAGCGCACGCACGACGATCCCGGCGAGCAACGCGGTGAAGGCGAGCCCGGTGAGGAACACGAAGGACTTGACGTCGTTGCCGGTCGGCGTCCAGCGCACCGTGGCCATGACGACACCCGCCTCGAGGATGACCGACGCGGCCACCACGAGCACCCATTCGGACTCGAGCGCGACGGTGTAGAGGGCGACGAGGAGCGAGACGTCGGCCAGTGCCGGCGCGGTCACCAGCCACTGGACGAACGCCACGGCCGCGATGCTCAGGAAGACGGTCATCGGCGCCCGGCGCCGGAAGACGAGCGGGAAGATCAAGGCCGCCACGAACCACAGGCTCGGACGGCTGCCGCCGTCTCGATCACCCAGCCCGAGCAGAGGACGAACAGGCCGGCGGCGAGCACGATGTCGACGAAGATGGCGTAGCGACGGTCGAAGGCGCGCAGCCGCTCCCAGACCCGCCACGCCCCGTCGAGCTGGCGGTCCGTGGACTCCGCCGCCGCGGTGTCCCGTGTGCGTCCGGGACCGGAGCCATTCCGGGTACGGGTGACGTGAACTGGGGGCCATTGGATCCTTCGTTCCCAGGCGGGACGACCATGGTAGTGCCGCCTGAGCAGGGTCTCCGTTCGGGAACCACCCCGGTCTCACCTCCCAGCCTCCCGGTCTGGGGCCGGCCCGCGGCTCATCCCCAAGGATGAAACGCAGGGTGGACTGATCATTCCTGCGGCCGATTCGGGCCGCCGGCGTCCTGGTCCTAGCTTCGAGTTGCCAAGCCTTCGGGTGGTGCGAGGGGAGCGGGCGTGTTCCGCCCCGAGCACGTGGCGCACCTCGCACCGCCCGTGGATGAGGTGCCGGCCCCGCCTCTCAACTACTGCCTGTGCTCTCACTGCAGCGTCCCTCACTTGTGCGCGTCCTCAAGTGCGGACCGCCGCCTCCCGGCACGCCTCGAGGTCGTCGAACGCCCGCGCCACGTCGTCGGGGGTGAAGGCGAAGAAGAGGGCGGCCACCGCGTCCGCGCCGGCCTCGGCGTAGCCCTCGACCCACTCGGGCGTCAGCTGCGTTGAAGTAGGGGCAGACCGTGATGCGCAGCTCGGATCGGCTGCGCCCCGCCGCGTCGAGCTCCTGGTCGAGCTCGGCCAGTCCGGCCGCCAGCTCCTCGGGGGAGCGGTTGAAGGTGTGCCAGCCCTGGCCGAGGCGCGCCGCCCGCCGCAGCGCCGCCGGGGTCTCGCCGCCGATGTGGACCGGGGGATGGGGCTGCTGCACCGGCTTGGGGAACATCTCGCACGGGGGCAGGTCGTAGATCTCGCCGTGGTACGAGGAGGTGTCGTCGACCCAGAGCGTGCGCAGCACCTCGAGGTACTCGTCGGTGCGCCGGCCGCGGCGCTCCCAGGGCACGTTCAGCGCGTCGAACTCCTCCTTCAGCCACCCGACGCCGATGCCCAGGTCGACCCGGCCGCCCGAGAGCCAGTCGAGCGAGCTGACCTCCTTGGCCACGTAGACCGGGTTGCGCTGGGGGAGGAGCAGCATGGCGGTCCCGAGGCGCACCGTCGACGTCCGCGCCGCCAGATAGGTCAGCGTGACCAGCGGCTCGAGCAGCCCGCTCCCCGGCGGCGCCGGGATGCGCCCGTCCTCGGCGTAGGGGTAGCGGCTCTCGTACTGCTCGAAGAGCACCACGTGCTCGCCGACCCAGATGGTCCCGATGCCCCGTGCCTCGGCGCCCTCGGCCACGGCGTCGAGCAGCTCGGGCGTCGTCATGGGACTCGCCGTCGGCATCCACAGGTCGAACTTCATCTCAGGCCCCCAGTCCTCTATATACGAAGTCACAGATCTCGTCGGCCGCCTGGCGCCGCCGGAATCGGGGCTCCGGTTCGCCGGCCCGGACCGAGAGGGCGCCGTAGATCTGCTGGCCGACGAGCACCACGGCCCGCTCCGGGTCGAGGTCGGCCCGGAAGTCGCCCGTGGCCACGCCGGCCACCACCAGCTCCTCCAGCACCCGGATCATGTCGAGCCCGATCATCATGAGGGCCCCGCCCACGGCGGCGGACCCGGCCGCGCGCGGTGGCCTGGGTCGCCATGGCCAGGCGGAAGAAGGCGGGGCTCTCGTCGATCCGCTCGAGCAGGCCGAGCATGAGCCCGCGCAGGCGCTCCACCGGCGGGTGTCGCCGTCGTCGACGACCAGCGCGATCGTGTCCACCAGGCGGTCGTACATGGACTGCACGCAGGCGCCCAGCAGGTCGTCCCGGTTGGCGAAGTAGACGTAGACGGTCGAGCGGGCGACGCCGGCCTCGGCGGCGATCTCGTCCATGGAGACGTCGGTCGTCCCGCGCTCGCCGAAGAGGCGGCGTGCCGTGTCGACGATCTGGTCGCGGCGGAAGTCCCGGATGACCTCCTTCAGCGCATCGGGCGCGCGCCGGGCCACGATTTGCTCGTTCCCTCGGACGCCGGCTCAGGCGCCGACGCGGGCGGCGGGGGAGAAGGCCACGGGAAGATGCTTGACGCCGTTGATGAACTGGGACTGCAGGCGCTGGACGTCCCCGTCCTGGCGGATGTCGGGCATGCGGTCGAGCAGGTGCTCGAACATCACCCGGATCTCCATGCGGGCCAGGTTGGCCCCGAGGCAGAAGTGGGGGCCACCGCCGCCGAAGGCGATGTGGGGGTTGGGGTCCCGGGTCGACGTCGAAGGTGTCGGGGTCGGCGAAGACGTCCTCGTCCCGGTTGGCCGAGGCGTGGAAGAAGACGACCTTGTCGCCGGCGGCGATCTCGGTGCCGCTCAGCGCGGTGTCGACCATGGCCGTGCGGCGGAAGTTCATGACGGGCGTGACGAAGCGCAGCATCTCCTCGACGGCACCGGGCAGGAGGCTGCGGTCGTCGAGCAGACGCTGCCACTGCTCGGGGTGTCTGGAAGAAGGCGTGCATGGCGCCGGACATGAGGTTGCGGGTCGTCTCGTTGCCGGCCACGGTCAGCAGGAGGAAGAACAGCTCGAGCTCGAGGTCGCTGAGGTGCTCGCCCTCGACCTCGACGGTGGTGAGGACGCTCATGAGGTCGGCGTGGGGGTCGATCCGCTTCTGGGCGAAGAGCTCGGCGGCGTAGGCGTAGAGCTCCATGGCGGCGGTGAGGGCCATCTCGGCCTCGACCTGGTACTCGGGGTCCTCGTTGCCGACCATGCGGTTGGACCAGTCGAACATCTTGTGGCGGTCGTCCTGGGGGACGCCGAGCAGCTCGGCGATGACCTGGAGCGGGAGCTCGGCCGAGATCTGGGTGACGAAGTCGGCCTGGCCGGTCTCGATCACCTCGTCGATGATGGCGTCGGTGGTGCGGTGGATGCTCTCCTCGAGGTCGCGCACCATGCGCGGGGTGAACCCCTTGTTGACGAGCCGCCGGTAGCGGGTGTGGAGCGGGCGGGTCCATGTTGAGCATCATCAGGCTCTGCTGGGCGACCTCTTCTTCGTCCGAGCTCGAAGGGCATCGTCCCCTGGGCGGCCGAGCTGAAGCGCTCCTAGTCGCGGTTGACGCGTGACGCAGTCCTCGTACTTGGTGACGGCCCAGAAGCCCGGGCCCGCCGGCCTCGTCCTGCCAGTGGACGGGGTCGTGGCGGCGCAGGTGGGCCAAGCCACGCGTGGGGGACGCCCGGCCACGTAGGACCGGGAATCCGAGAGGTCGACCGGGGCTCACGTCCGCCAGGGTGCTCATGGTGTGACAGCTCCTCTGATCTATCGGACAGATTGTCCGATACCCCGGATGGTAAGTCTAAACCTCGAGCGTGTCAACGATTGTGCCGGCGGATCTGGCCGTGCCCTGATTGTCGCGGTCGCCGATGGCGGCCGGCGGGTCGGGCACGATGGCGATCGACTTGGTCGGGTCGTCGGGATCGAGGATCGACGCGGACACGTGTCGTCGGCGTCGGGTGGTTCGCCGGGCACGGACGGCCACGATGACCGATCTCGTCGACCGGCGGGGCGAAGACCGCCTGGAGACCCCGGGCCACGCCGGTGCCGATGGCGCCGAGCGCCGACTCCGTGCGCCAGCGATCGAAGCCTCCTTTGGTGTCCTCGGCTTTCCTCGTCCTCGGCATCCGTTGGCGCGTCTTCGACGGGCACGTCGGCGTCGGCATCCGGATCCATGGGTCCATGCTCGCAGGGTTTGTCCGACGACGCGGCACGGCGCCGAGGGCAGGCCTCGGATGCTGGCATTGGCTGCCGGTCCATGTACGTCCCGTGTGGAGGCCTCCTGTGGTCTCGTGCGCCGTCTTCGTTGCCATGATTGGTGCTGCGCCGACGCGCCTGCGGCCGTTGGCCGGCCTTAGAACGGCGAAGAGCGCAGCTTCCGCGGTGAACGTCCACTTGGTCTCTGCCGAATGTCGACTGCTGGTGGTCGGACGTCGGGCGCTGGCGACCCAGTCGGAGGATGGCTCGAACACTTGAGCCGTTTCGTCACAAGGCAGACACAACAAATTCTCGTGACTCTCATGGCGGGCGATTGGTGACCGGCCGCGACTTCGCGGAGCGAACAACCAGGAAAAGGGGCATTTCGTCTGACCGACGGCGGTGTTCTTCGGGGTTGACAGATCGTTGCCCCCGCGGTGCGAGTCGTTGACTCGCAAACGGGCTCCATGATTTCCTGGCTTCTATTGGCGAACATGAGTGGTTTGGCGACCGCTCATCAGATCAGGCAGGCGGTAGGCGGAATTGGCGAGACCTTCGAGTGTTTCGGCTGTCGACGCGTCGCTCTCTCGAGCGCGCCGAGGCGCGACTCCTGCACCGCGTAACCCCCGCCTCTCAGTCGCGCATCGCGTGCGACGCATCGCCGACAGATGTTGCGGCACCGGATGACGGAAACACTTCCACCTTCGTCGCGGGCCCAACAAACGGGAGCTCGAGCTTCGGGTTCCTGGCAGTAAGCGGGAACCCCCTCCAATGGGTTCCTTGCATAGGGCGACCTGCGAATCCGCAGGCGCTGCACAACGTGACGCCTGGAGCGGGGGATCTCAGGCGCCCTAATCAAGTAACCCAAAAACAAAAGGAGCAGTAATGAAGCGATTCATGAACAAGAAGGTGGCGGCCATCGGCCTCGCCGCAGGGCTTGCCCTCGGTGCTGCTGGTGCGCGCGTTCGCCTACTTCACAAACACCGGTACCGGTACCGGTTCGGGAGTAGTGGGCTCGCCCACGAACGACATCACAGTTGTCGGGACTGAGACGACGCCGGCTGTACCCGGGTGGCGCGACAGGGACCGTCAGCTTCGTGGCCTCCAACGCCAGCAGCAATCCGGAGCGTCTGACCACCATCCACTTCACAGGCGCTACGCCTGACGCCACGTCTGCGGCCGCGGGCTGCACTTCGGCAATGTTGGACCTGTCGATGGCCGACGTCGCCGTGAACGTGACCCTGGCTGCGGAACGCGAGCAACGTTGTGATCGTCCCGACGGGCACGCTGGTCATGGGTGACACCGGCTCAAGCCAGAACGACTGCGCGGGTGCAACGCCGATTCTGTCGTTCACCACGTCCTAGCGAGGGATGAGCTTCGGCTCACTCGTGAACTAGCCCAACTCGGTCGGAAGGCCGGGCCACGGAATCTCCGTGGCCCGGCCAACCACCGGGTGAGACCAGCGAGGGATTGCAGGGAGCGGGTCCTGAAGTCCCTCGGTGGGCTTGCCCATCACAGTGAGATTGAGGAGTAGATGAAGCCAGAGCGGTTCAAGAGGACGAAGTCGGTGATGGCCACTAGCGCCGTCGCGCTCGTCGTCGCCGCGCTCGTGATTGGGGTGTCGTCTCTCGTGGTCGGCCCCCGCTCGGCGTCCCCTCAGCACGTCGGCTTTGAGCTGACCTCTAGCCCCTCGACTTTCACCATCACGAGCAACATCTACCCATCGCCCGCCGTGCTCAGGCTCGACAGCCTCGCTCTACCCAGGGACGACCCGGTGCATCTGTCTTCACGGTACAGAACCTGCTCGACGTCCCCATCACCGTCGAGAGCATCACGACCGCGCTGGACGCGAGCAACCCGGCTCCGCCCAGCCAGTGTGCGCCACCGACGTACTTCACGTTGCCGACCTTCTCGGGATCGGCCTCCGTGGGGGCGAACGACATAGTCAACCTTCCCGGGGTGCCCATCGAGCTTGAGGACAACGGCTCTGACCAGAGTCCGCCTGCGAGAGCTACACGTACCACTTCGTCTATTCGGGGGGCGCCCAGTACACCGACTCGACCACGACGGCTCTGACGTCCACCAGAACCCCTCCACCTCGGGCCAGTCGGTCACCTTCACGGCCGACGGTCACGGAGCAACGCCAACACCGACGGGGCCAGCCCCACCGGCGGGCACGGTCACCTTCTACAGCTGCCCGACGGCGGCGTGCGCTCGACGACACGCAGCTCGGTACCGGGACGGTCGGCTCCAACGGCCAGGCGACGTACGCCACCTCGACGCTGCCAGTCGGGACGAACTACATCGAGGCCGTCTACGGGGGCTCGGGGACCAACTTCACCTCCAGCACCTCCAACGTGGTCACCCAGACCGTGAACTCCGGCGCTGTCTCGACCACCTCGGTCCTCACCTCGGCGCCCAACCCGTCGAGCTACGGCACCTCGGTCACCTTCACCGACACCGTGTCGGCTTCTTCGGGCACCCCGGCGGGCAGCGTCACCTTCTACAGCTGCACCACCTCGGCCTGCTCGACCAAGACCTCGCTCGGCTACCGAGACGCTCTCAGCGCGGGCAAGGCCACCTACTCGACCTCGAGCGCTCCCGGTGGGCACCACCTACGTCGAGGCGGTCTACGGGGCCTCGGGCAACTACGGCGGCTCGACCTCGAACGTGGTGTCCCAGGTGGTCAACACGCTCTCGACCACCTCGGTCCTCACCTCGGCGCCCAACCCGTCGAGCTATGGCACCTCGGTCAGCTTCACCGACACCGTGTCGGCTTCTTCGGGCACCCCGGCGGCACGCGTGACCTTCTATAGCTGTACCACCTCGGCCTGCTCGACCAAGACCTCGCTCGGCACCGAGACGCTCTCGGGCGGGCAAGGCCACCTACTCGACCTCGACGCTCCCGGTGGGCACCACCTACGTCGAGGCGGTCTACGCGGCCTCGGGCAACTACGGCGGCTCGACCTCGAACGTGGTGTCCCAGGTGGTCAACACGCTCTCGACCACCTCGGTCCTCACCTCGGCACCCAACCCGTCGAGCTACGGCACCTCGGTCAGCTTCACCGACACCGTGTCGGCTTCTTCGGGCACCCCGGCGGGCACGCGCGACCTTCTACAGCTGCACCACCTCGGCCTGCTCGACCAAGTCCTCGCTGGCTACCGAGACGCTCTCGGGCGGCAAGGCCACCTACTCGACTTCGACGCTCCCGGTGGGCACCACCTACGTCGAGACGGTCTACGCGGCCTCGGGCAACTACGGCGGCTCGACCTCGAACGTGGTGTCCCAGGTGGTCAACACGCTCTCGACCACCTCGGTCCTCACCTCGGCACCCAACCCGTCGAGCTATGGCACCTCGGTCAGCTTCACCGACACCGTGTCGGCTTCTTCGGGCACCCCGGCGGGCACGCGTCGACCTTCTACAGCTGCACCACCTCGGCCTGCTCGACCAAGTCCTCGCTGGCACCGAGACGCTCTCGGGCGGCAAGGCCACCTACTCGACTTCGACGCTCCCGGTGGGCACCACCTACGTCGAGACGGTCTACGCGGCCTCGGGCAACTACGGCGGCTCGACCTCGAACGTGGTGTCCCAGGTGGTCAACACGCTCTCGACCACCTCGGTCCTCACCTCGGCACCCAACCCGTCGAGCTATGGCACCTCGGTCAGCTTCACCGACACCGTGTCGGCTTCTTCGGGCACCCCGGCGGGCAGCGCGACCTTCTATAGCTGCACCACCTCGGCCTGCTCGACCAAGTCCTCGCTGGCTACCGAGACGCTCTCGGGCGGCAAGGCCACCTACTCGACTTCGACGCTCCCGGTGGGCACCACCTACGTCGAGACGGTCTACGCGGCCTCGGGCAACTACGGCGGCTCGACCTCGAACGTGGTGTCCCAGGTGGTTCTCAGCGTGCCGAGCGTCTGCGCCTCGGGCGGCTACAGCGACGTGATCGTCGGGACGCCGGCCGATCCGTTCCTCTACGGGACGAACGGCAACGACCTCATCTACGCCTTCGGCGCCAGCTACTGGATCGACGGTTACGCCGGGAACGACTGCGTCGATGTGGGTGACGGGAACAACGTGATCTTCGACGGGAACGGCAACGACGGCGTGTTCGCTGGCAACGGCTCAAACGCCGTGATCCTCGGAAACGGTAACGACAAGGTCAGCCTCGGGAATGGTTCCGATGGGGTCAAAATCGGCGACGGCAACGACACGGTGACTGTCGGCAACGGTTCGGACAGCGGCATCACCGTCGGGAACGGGAGCGACACGGTGGCTATCGGGACCGGGTCGTACAACGACGTCAACCTCGGGAGCGGGACCGACACCGTCACCATCCAGGGCTCGCACGACGACATCGACGGTGGGGCGGGCAACGAGACAATCTACCTCGGGTCGGGCACCTACAACAGCTACAGCGGGCAGGCGCACCACACGAACGTCTGCCACCTGCCGGCGCCGCCATCCAGCTACCACGGCTCGGCGGCGGCCTACTACCACGACACCTTCACAAACTGCACGGTGGTCTCGCCATGAGGCGGCGGGCTCGTCTGCTCATCGGCGCGGTGGCCGCCTTGACGATCGGACTGGGAGCCGGCGCGGCCTACGCGTACTTCACGAGTTCGGGGAACGGTTCAGGGGCCGCGAGCACCGGGACGGTCACGCTGACCGCCACCGTGACGGCGGGTTCGGGGCTCTATCCCGGTGGCTCGGTGGGCGTCACAGTGAAGCTGAACAACACCAGTGCATCCGCGGCCCTGACGATTACTTCCTTGATTCAAAACGGGTCGGCAACCGTCCAGACTGCAGGCAAGGGCACCTGCACACCTGGCGTCGTCACTTTCACGGTCGGGTCGCTGCCGGGGAGTCCGATTGGCGCAGGAAGTTTTGCGAACGTACCGGGAACGGTGGCGATGACCACGGCCGCGCTTGACGGATGTCAGGGCACAACGTTCTCGATCCCGCTGATAGCGACAGGACAGACCTCATGAGACGTCGCATCCTTACCGCCGCGTCGGTAATCCTCGGAATCGTTTTCGCCGGCGGTCTCGCCGCGTGGGCCTTCTTCAGTGCCACCTCGACCGCAAGTCAGCTCGTTAGCTCGAGCACGCTGACTGCACCAGCCAGCGCGTCGGCAGTCGCCGCGTCAAGCACTAGCATCACGGTTTCAGTTTCGTCGGGCCCGTCTTCTCCGTCACCTGCAGCGAGCGGTTACAGAGTGTACGGGCATAACACAACATCACCAATATTGTGCACAATCTCGGGTAGTGCTGGAAGCTGCACAGTAAGTGGCCTTGCTGCTGCGACGAACTATTCCTTCGACATTTACAGCACATTGTCGAGCTGGATAAGCGCAACATACACAACTGTGTCAGCAACGACCTACGCCGCCCCCGTGGTCACCACGGGCACCGTGGGCTCGATCACGACCTCGGGCGCCGCGCTCTCGGGCGGGAGCGTCAACGCCGAAAACGGCTCGGTGACCTCGATCCAGTTCTGCTACTCCACGACCTCACTGACCAACTGCACCGGGGGGACCGTCTCTACCGTCGCCGGCTCGAACCCCACGGCGAGCGGCTCGGGCAGCACCGCCGAGACCGCTACCTTGTCGAGCCTGAGCGCCGGCACCACGTACTACGTGAACCTCGAGGGCACCTCGGGCGGCGTCACCTACTACGGCACGCCCACCAGCTTCACCACCGCCGCCGTGCCCACGGTCACCAACGGCTCGGCCGGCTCGATCACCGCCAGCGGCGCCGCGCTCTCGGGCGGGAGCATCAACGCCAATAACGACCCCAACACCCACACCATCGAGTACTGCTACTCCACCACCTCGCTGACCAACTGCACCGGGGGGACGGTCTCTACCGTCGCCGGCTCGAACCCCACGGCGAGCGGCTCGGGCAGCACCACCGAGTCGGCCACGCTGAGCGGCCTGACGACGAACACGAAGTACTACTTCAACCTCGAGGCGACCAACTCGGCCGGCACCGTCTACTACGGCACGCCGAACAGCTTCACCACGCTCGCCGCCCCCGTGGTCACCACGGGCACCGTGGGCTCGATCACGACCTCGGGCGCCGCGCTCTCGGGCGGGAGCGTCAACGCCGAAAACGGCTCGGTGACCTCGATCCAGTTCTGCTACTCCACGACCTCACTGACCAACTGCACCGGGGGGACCGTCTCTACCGTCGCCGGCTCGAACCCCACGGCGAGCGGCTCGGGCAGCACCGCCGAGACCGCTACCTTGTCGAGCCTGAGCGCCGGCACCACGTACTACGTGAACCTCGAGGGCACCTCGGGCGGCGTCACCTACTACGGCACGCCCACCAGCTTCACCACCGCCGCCGTGCCCACGGTCACCAACGGCTCGGCCGGCTCGATCACCGCCAGCGGCGCCGCGCTCTCGGGCGGGAGCATCAACGCCAATAACGACCCCAACACCCACACCATCGAGTACTGCTACTCCACCACCTCGCTGACCAACTGCACCGGGGGGACGGTCTCTACCGTCGCCGGCTCGAACCCCACGGCGAGCGGCTCGGGCAGCACCACCGAGTCGGCCACGCTGAGCGGCCTGACGACGAACACGAAGTACTACTTCAACCTCGAGGCGACCAACTCGGCCGGCACCGTCTACTACGGCACGCCGAACAGCTTCACCACGCTCGCCGCCCCCGTGGTCACCACGGGCACCGTGGGCTCGATCACGACCTCGGGCGCCGCGCTCTCGGGCGGGAGCGTCAACGCCGAAAACGGCTCGGTGACCTCGATCCAGTTCTGCTACTCCACGACCTCACTGACCAACTGCACCGGGGGGACCGTCTCTACCGTCGCCGGCTCGAACCCCACGGCGAGCGGCTCGGGCAGCACCGCCGAGACCGCTACCTTGTCGAGCCTGAGCGCCGGCACCACGTACTACGTGAACCTCGAGGGCACCTCGGGCGGCGTCACCTACTACGGCACGCCCACCAGCTTCACCACCGCCGCCGTGCCCACGGTCACCAACGGCTCGGCCGGCTCGATCACCGCCAGCGGCGCCGCGCTCTCGGGCGGGAGCATCAACGCCAATAACGACCCCAACACCCACACCATCGAGTACTGCTACTCCACCACCTCGCTGACCAACTGCACCGGGGGGACGGTCTCTACCGTCGCCGGCTCGAACCCCACGGCGAGCGGCTCGGGCAGCACCACCGAGTCGGCCACGCTGAGCGGCCTGACGACGAACACGAAGTACTACTTCAACCTCGAGGCGACCAACTCGGCCGGCACCGTCTACTACGGCACGCCGAACAGCTTCACCACGCTCGCCGCCCCCGTGGTCACCACGGGCACCGTGGGCTCGATCACGACCTCGGGCGCCGCGCTCTCGGGCGGGAGCGTCAACGCCGAAAACGGCTCGGTGACCTCGATCCAGTTCTGCTACTCCACGACCTCACTGACCAACTGCACCGGGGGGACCGTCTCTACCGTCGCCGGCTCGAACCCCACGGCGAGCGGCTCGGGCAGCACCGCCGAGACCGCTACCTTGTCGAGCCTGAGCGCCGGCACCACGTACTACGTGAACCTCGAGGGCACCTCGGGCGGCGTCACCTACTACGGCACGCCCACCAGCTTCACCACCGCCGCCGTGCCCACGGTCACCAACGGCTCGGCCGGCTCGATCACCGCCAGCGGCGCCGCGCTCTCGGGCGGGAGCATCAACGCCAATAACGACCCCAACACCCACACCATCGAGTACTGCTACTCCACCACCTCGCTGACCAACTGCACCGGGGGGACGGTCTCTACCGTCGCCGGCTCGAACCCCACGGCGAGCGGCTCGGGCAGCACCACCGAGTCGGCCACGCTGAGCGGCCTGACGGCGAACACGAAGTACTACTTCAACCTCGAGGCGACCAACTCGGCCGGCACCGTCTACTACGGCACGCCGAACAGCTTCACCACATACGCCGCCAACGGCTCGGGGACGATAGCGGTGTCTCCGACCACGGAGGTTGCGGGATCGACGGGCGACACCTTGACCTTCACCTACACGGCGGCGACGGGCGGTGTCAGCGGCGGTGAGCTCACTGTGGCCGTGCCTACGAGCCAGGGTTGGTCCACTCCGACCACCAACTCGGGCGCCGGCCACATCACGACGACTTGCAGCGGCACCTTAGGGACTTCGGGTTCTACCATCGAGGTGACCAACTTCACTCTGAGCAGCGGAACTTGCACGATCACCTATAGCGACGCTACCGCCCCGTCCCTCACCATTGGCTCATCGGTATTCACAACGCAAGAGGAGACATCTGGTGGAACGCTGACTGCCCTCGCGTCCAGCCCTTCGGTGACCCTCACGTGGTCGTCCAGTACCGCTGGCAGCTACTCGATCACGGTCTTGGCTAACTCTGCGGTTAGCTTCTCAGACATCTGTGGCGGCGCGGGTGGAGGTGGTGTTGGTGCCAGTGGTCAGAGTGGCACCGGCGGCGCGGGTGGAGGAGCAGGTTGCGTGGCAGGAACCATTCCGGCTCAGTCCTCCTCGTACCCCCTGACGGTCGTCGTTGCGGGCGGCGGCAACAAGGGTGGTACTTCCGCCGGCGGAACGGGCGGCTCGGGGCTCGAAGCGGGCGGTACCGGTGGCACAAACGGCACCAACTTGGCCAACGGCGGAGGTGGTGGTGGATCGAGCGCCCTCGAACAAGGCTCCACGATCATCGTGATCGCCAGCGGAGGTGGCGGCGGCGGTGGCGGGTACAGCGGTACGGGCGGTGCTGGGGGTTCCGGAGGCACCACCGGTTCGGGCCACGCTGGTGGCGCTGGGAGCAATGGGACCAGTAGTGAAGGCAGCGGTGGCACTGGAAACGGAACCCCTGGGACCGGAGGTAATGGGGTCGGAGCCGGCAGCGCGGCCGGAGGTGGCGGCGGTGGTGCAGGTGCGAGCGCAGGCGGTGGCGGTGGTGAAGGCTCCAGCAGTCCCTACACTGGTGGCGGAGGCGGTGCAGGCGGTGACTTGGTGATTAGCACTGGTGCGTATGCTCCGACGGGCGTCACCTACTCGGCTGGCAGCACTACAGCGGCCGGCAGCAACGGCGCAGCCGGTTCGGTCTCGCTGTCGTGATCCGCATCCTGGGATATGCCGGGGCTGCGGGCAGTAAGTAGGCCGAGTAGCCCGCCGATCCACTAGACCGAGATCGGCTCCCGCGACCGCTTCGGCCTCCTAGGGGAGCGACCCGAGGTCAGCGGTTCCCGTCGGTCAAGATGGGCGGGTGAACGAGTTCCTCGTCGTCTATCTCGACTCCATCGACGAGCGCTTCTTGGACTACCTCGACGAGGACGACGAACTCCGCCTCGAGGTGGTCAAGCGCCTGCGCTATTACGCCACCGTTCTCCTCGACGCCTCCATCACCCCGGCCGCGGCGGTCGAGGACTGTGGGCGACTGGTTCGATCTCGTGCAGGCCTTAGTGGCGGCGTACGCACCCGAGGAGGTCGAGGAACTGGAAGAAGCGGCACCGCTCATGAGCGACGAGGTCGGGGAGGACACCTTGCTCACCGCGGCGGACCGGGCCTACCTGGCAGCCGTCGAAGTGCTTCTCGACGCGTACCCTGAGATAGGGCTACGGGAGTAGCCCTACTCGGCGGGGAAGGCCTTGTCCACGGCGTCGGTGAGGTCGGCCTCGGAGAGGTGCAAGTAGCGCGTGGTGGTGGCGATGTTGGAGTGGCCGAGGAGGCGGTGGACGACGTGGATGTCCGTTCCCCGGCGCAGCAGGCTGGTGGCATAAAAGTGTCGCCGGCGGTGGGGGAAAGTGGCGCCTCGACAACCCGGCCGCGGTGCCGGCAGCCTGACCAACACCGACACATCGGGCTGTGGCGTCCCTCGTAGCGCCCGCCCGCGTCACCGCGACTCGGACCGCCCAGGGCGACGACGATCCCTACGAGGAGCCACCCCAGTGCGCACCACCCCAGTGCACACCACCAGTTCGAGAGCGGACGAGACAAGCGTGTCCGTCCACGACGACGCCTGCCGCGGCGTAGTGTCGAGGGAAGAGTGCGTCTTGGGCGTCAGCAACCAGAACCGACCATGCCGTCGGGGCCGCTCTGTGTCGTGCAAAACGCTATCCCAGAGGGTCATGCATGCACCCGTAATTGAAGAGTGACGAGTAGCCTTGCCGCGTCATGGCGCATCAGCGGGCCTCGTAAGCGCGCGGCATTGCTTGGCGTCCTCATCGGCCTGTGCGCGCTCTTCGGGCTCGCCATCGGCTCGTTCCTCAACGTGGTGATCTACCGGGTGCCGAAAGGCCTCTCGGTCGTCTCGCCCCGCTCGGCCTGCCCCTCGTGTGGGACGCCGATCGCGGAACGGGACAACATCCCCGTGGTGTCCTGGGTCCTCCTGCGGGGGCACTGCCGGCACTGCCACGAACCGATCTCGGCCCGCTACCCCCTCGTCGAGCTCGCCTGCGCCGCGCTGTTCGCCGGAACCGCCGCCCGCTTCGGCTACGACTGGGCGCTGCCGGCCTTCCTCGTCTTGTTCGCCGGCTTGCTGGCGCTCTCGGTCATCGACGTCGAGACCCTGTTGCTGCCCAAGAAGATCGTCTGGCCGCTGTCGGTGCTCGTGGGCGCCCTGCTCGTCATGGCCGCCGCCGCCACGGGGCGGTGGCACGACCTTCTCGTCGGCGTCATCTGCGGTGCCGCCTGGTTCGTGCTGTTCTTCGCCCTGAACCTCGCCAGCCCTCGCCTGCTCGGCTTCGGCGACGTGCGGCTCGCACCGGTGCTGGGCCTGGCGCTCGGCTGGCTGGGCGTGCGCTACGTGTTCTTGGGGTTCTTCGCGGCCAATCTGATCGGAGCGGCCATCGGCGTGGCCCTCATCGTGACCCACCGCATGAGTCGACAACAGCAGATCCCCTACGGCGTCTTCCTCGCCGCGGGCTTTGCCTTCGCCGTGTTCGCCGGCCCGGAGCTCCTGCGGCCGTTCGCCAGCTACTGAGCCCGGATTCCGGCGCGCGAGCGATCAGCGGACGATCTCCATCCGCAATCCCAGCTCGTCCCATTCGGGGTCCATGGGGATGCGGATCGCGGCGCGGTGGAAGATCCGACGTGCGGTCCACACGAAGGCGGCGACGTCGAGGAGGTGCGACAGCGTTGCTCCGGGGAGCTCGGCCTCGGGTTCCAGGATGCGGACCGATCCCGGGAATTTCACCCGGAGGAGCTCGCGGCGCTCCTCCCAGCCCTTCTCGCTGTGCTTGGACCATTGCATCGGCTGGCCGTCGTTGAGCTCGTAGAAGCACATGTCCGAGTGGACCTCGTAGACGCTCCGTTGCCGGAAGGGGGCCATTTCGCCGGCGACCTCGCGGTAGCGGGGGAGGAGGGTCATGCTGATCGCATCGAGGTGGTCGGGCAGGAACTCGAGTTCGTTGGTGCTCGAGCGCACCGGCGCGCTCTGGATGGAGGAGCCGCGCTTGGGTCCGAGCAGGGCTCGCGCCTCGCGGTCACAGGTGCGCCCGCCGGCGGCCGCGATATCGAGGTACCCGACCGGCGCGTTGAGCGCGATGACCGAGTAGGTGGGCCGCTGGTCGAGCACGTCGGCAAAGGGGGAGATGAGCTGAGGTTCCTCGGGCGCGAAGACCGTCCCCTGCAGTTTGGCCGGCGCAACGAGCCAGGCCGGACCGCAGGGAGTCACCCCGGCGACGAGCGAGTACGGAAGGTCGGGGCCGTGCCGAGCAGCGGTGCCGATCGTCACGCGGTCGCGAACGTGGGGCCGCGCTGCCCCACGAGCCGGCTGAGCTCCTTGGGGTGTGTGGTGATGGACGAGCGCGTCCTCGTAGTCGATGATCTGGGCCAGCACGAGGTCGGCCAGGCTCGATTCGAGGGAGCACATGCCCTCCGCCTGACCGGTCGTGATGAGGTTGGGGAGCTGGTGGGTCTTGCCCTCTCGGATGATGTTGCGCACCGGGTGGTTGGCGATCAGGATCTCGAAGGCGGCGACCATGCCCCCGCCCACGCGCGGCACGAGGCGCTGCGCGATGACGGCACTGAGCGAGGATCCGAGCTGGACCCGGATCTGGTCCTGCCTCCAGGCCGGGAAGACGTCGATGATGCGGTCGATGGCCTGGGAGGTGTCGTTGGTGTGCAGGGTCGAGAACACGAGGTGGCCGGTCTCGGCCAGCGTGAGCGCGAGTTGGATGGACTCGAGGTCGCGCATCTCACCCACGAGAAGGACGTCGGGGTCCTCGCGCAAGGCCGAGCGCAGGGCCCGCTCGAAGGAGGGGCTGTCCGTGCCGACCTCACGCTGGGTGATGGCGGAGACGCCGTGCTCGTGCACGTACTCGATGGGGTCCTCGATGGTGAGGACGTGCACCGCACGCGTCTCGTTGATGCGGGCGATCACGGAAGCCAGGGTGGTGGACTTTCCGGATCCCGTCGGGCCGGTGAGGAGCACCAGGCCACGGGGGAGTCGGGCCAGCCACTCGGCCACGGGGGGCAACCCGAGCTCGTCGAAGGTCGGGATGTCGGAGGGGATCATCCGGAGGGCGAGCGCGGTCTGGCCCTTCTGCGTGAACGCGCTGCCACGGAGGCGGGCCCGGTCGAGGTAGCTGAAGGAGAAGTCGACGTCCTTGTGGTCGTCGAGGGTGGCCTCCTGCTCGGGAGTGAGCATGACCCGGACGATCTGGTCGATCTGCTCGCCGGTGAGGACGGGCGCGTCCTCGAGCGCGGTCAGCTTCCCGTCGACCCTGATCCGCGGCTTGGAGCCCGTCGCCAGCAACAGGTCCGAGCCCTGGCGGTCCCAAAGGATCTGTAGCCACGGAGAGATCGCATCTATGTTCGCGCTCTTCATCGTTTCCCCTCTTTTCGTTCCTTACTCCATGGTTCGTGAATGCCAAAGTGCCCGGCCCAGGGGGCCGGGCACTTTGGGTTCACCCAAGTCCGCCTTGGTACTGCGATTACAGATTGGCCGTGTTGCAGCCGTCGGTGCCGGTCTGCGAGTCGTAAGCCACGAGAGGGCCACCGACGGGGCCGACGAACACCGTACCTTTGGTGTCGGCCTGCTGGGCCGCACTCAGGTCCCCACCGTGGGGGAGGGCACCGTCACCACCGAGGAACACGTCGTAGTGCGAGTTGTTGGACGCCTGGTGCAGCATCGCACCGTAGGGGCCACCGGTCAACTCGGCGGTCGTGGTGGGCGCGGTGTTGTTCGCGTTCGCCGGAGCGTTCTCGTACGCCGCTACCGCGATCTCGTACGACTTGCCGTCGGACTGGCACGCGGCCGTTGCGCTCTGGCCAGTCACGCCACTCAGGGCGAAGATGACCGTTGCGGCAAGGATGCCGAGGACGACGATGACGATGAGAAGCTCGATCAGGGTAAAGCCCGGCTCGAGCTCTACACCCTCTCGACGCGCCTTCATCTCGCGTATTTGCCTAATCATTGCGGGACTACCGCCTTTCAGTTTGGGCAACTAGAAGCCATCTAGTTGCTACGTGACTCCCTCGCCAATGGGGAGAGATTGAAACGTACCATTTGCGACTTCGTTACCGCAAGAGCAGCGAAGTCAGTTTCTAGTGTCTGACGTGCAATTTTGAATGCGTTGTTGCGTTGGATACTGCACTCGTATTATCGGCCAGACCGAACACACTCTTTAGCCCAATTCGCGTCCGGTTTCCCCCTCCCCTTTTGTCGGTCCATTGTGATTTGACTATTGGATCTTCACCTGGTGGTAAATGCCGTACATGGCAGAGACCAGGGCGACCGCGACGAACCCGACGATGACCCCCATGAAGATGATGACGGCAGGCTCGAAGAGCCCGGTGAACCTCTTGATCTTCACGTCCAGCTCTCTGTCGTAGAAGGTCGCCGCCGTGGCGAGCTGCGCATCGAGCGTGCCCGTCTCCTCGCCCACTCGGAACATCTGGCGGGCCGCCCCAGGAAACAGCCCGGTACGGGCCAGCGGCTCGGCCAGACCCTGACCCTCGATCATCTCCTCACGGACGGTGGTCAGGCCTTCTCGGTACACGGCGTTGTTGGAGGACTCTGCGGTGACCCGCATGGCGTCGGGCAGCGCCACGCCGGCGCGGAGCATGGAGGAGAGGATCCGGCAGATCCGCTCGATGATGGCGGTGCGCACCATGTCGCCGAGGACCGGCATCTTGAGGATGATCGAGTCGATCCGTGCCTTGCCGGCTCTGGACCGCCGCATCGCGATGACGCCGACGACGACGGCAATGATCCCGGCCAAGATCGCCCACCACCACGTGCTGACGAAGTTCGACATACTGAGCAACATGCGCGTCGGAAGCGGCAGCTGGGCATTGAACGACTTGAAGAAGACCACGAACTTCGGCATGACGAACGTCGCCAGGACGACCACGACCACGACCGCCATGCAGGCGACGACAGCCGGGTAGATCATGGCGCTGGTGATCTTGCCGCGCGCGTCGATGTCGCGTTCGATGTAGTCGCCCAGCTGGTCCAAGACGACGTCGAGGTTCCCGGTCAACTCGGCCGAGGTGAGCATGCCGACGTAGTAGTTCGGGAACGCCTCGGGATGCGCGGCCGCGGCCGACGCGAAGGTGTCGCCGGCCTGGACCCGGTCGATCATGTCGAGCAGCGCCTTCTGCAGCAACTTGTCGGGAGTCTCCTCCGCGATCACCTCCAGCGCCTCCATGATCGGGATGCCGGCCTTCACGAAGACGCTGAGCTGGCGCGAGAAGTGCATGACGTCCTTGCGGGGCACCAGCTTCTTCGTGACCTCGAACTGGAGCACGCTCCGCCGCTCCACGACGTCGACCGTCTGGTACCCGCGCTCGAGCAGGGCCAGATGGGCCGCGCTGCGCGAAGTCGCCGTCTCGGTGCCGGTGATCTTGTTTCCGGACTCGTCCACTGCGCTGTAGCGGTACTTTTCCATGTCTTTTCCCGTCCTCGCCTAGAGGGAGTAGATGCTGCGGATGACTTCGGAGATCGTCGTGACGTCCTCTGTGACCAGACTGACGGCCTCTTGCCTCAAGGTGCGCATTCCTTGCTTGACGGCAAGTCGGCGCAACTCGTCCTGGGTGGCCCAGCCGACGATCAGTCGCTTGATCTCCGGCGTCATCTGGAGGAGCTCGTAGACACCGATCCGGTCCTGGTAGCCGGTGCCCCCGCAGAAGTTACAACCGGTGCCCTGGACGAACTCCATCTTCGGCTCGCCACCGCTCTCCTCGTAGAACGCCATCTCCTCGCTCGTCGGGGTGTAGGCGGTCTTGCACGACGGGCAGATGCGCCGGACGAGGCGTTGGCCCACGATCGCGATGACCGAGGAGGCGATCAAGAAGGACTCGATCCCCATGTCGAGGAACCGGTGCAGAGCCGAGACGGAGTCGGTGGCGTGGAGCGAGGAGAGCACCAGGTGACCGGTGAGCGCGGACTGCGTGGCGATGCGGGCCGTCTCGACGTCCCGGATCTCGCCGACCAGGATGACGTCGGGGTCCTGACGCAGGATCGACTTGAGGCCGGTGGCAAAGGTCAGCCCAGCCTGTTCGTTCGTCTGGATCTGGTTGATCGACGGGAAGACGTACTCGACCGGGTCCTCGATCGTCATCACGTTGCGGGTGGGATCGTTGACCTGGGTCAGGGTGGCGTAGAGCGTGGTCGTCTTGCCGCTTCCGGTAGGGCCAGCGCACAGCACCATGCCGAAGGGAGCTTTGACCAGGCTCGAGAACGTCTTGTGGGTGTCGTTCGGCATACCCAGGTCGTGGAGCCGCAGCACCGAACGGTTCTTGTCCAGGATTCTCATGACGCACTTCTCGCCCCAGATCGTGGTGGCCGTCGAGACCCGGACGTCGGTGTCCTTGCCGTCGATCTGGGCGGTGAGCTGGCCGTCCTGGGGACGGCGCCGCTCGACGATGTTCATGCCCGCCATGATCTTGATCCGGCTGACCAAGCCGACGCCCATGGCGGCGGGGAGCATGAGGATCTCCTTCAGCGCACCGTCGATGCGGAAGCGCACCTTGACCACGTCCTGTGAGGGCTCGATGTGCACGTCCGAGGCCCGGTCCCGCTTGGCCTGGGTGAGGATGCGCGTGACGACCTGCACGATCGGCGCGTCGTCGGCCACCACCTCCGGCGCAGCCTGTGCCGTGTCGGCGCCCCTCCGGATGCCTTCGACCGCCTCGAAGGCCTCCACGAGCCGGTCGACACCGCCGATGGCCCGATAGTTGCTGTCGATCGCCCACTGGATGTCCGAATCGGGGGCGAGAACGAAGCGGATGGGGTGCTCGCTCGACTGCATGAGGAGCGCGCGGACGCTCACCGACGGCTGGTCGGGGACGGCCACGAGGAGGCCGTCGTCGTCGAGCTTGATCGGAACCGCCATGTGCTCGCGCACGATCTCTTCGGGGATCAGTGCGAGGGCCTCTGGCTGGGGATTGTCACGGCGGAGGTCGACGACGGGCATGTGCAGCAGATCCGCCAGGAAGAGCGTCAGCTCGCGCTGGTTCATGGCCCCCATGCCGACGAGGGTCTCGCCGATCCGCTTGCCGGTCTCTTCCTGGACGACCAGCGCCTGCGCCACGTCGTCCTCGCTGACGAGGCCACGGCGGACCAACAACGAACCGAAAGGCTCGGAGCTGGAGGCGTGGCGCGGGTGGTCCTCGAGTTCGTCGACGGCGATCGCCGTCGACAGAGCGCCCGCGTCCAGCTCGGGTGACGAGCCGTTCTGGTCGTGGTCTTTGGTGTCTGGTGCCGCCTTGTCCTTGCGTCCGAGTTTCAACGGGATTCCTGACTGTGTGAACGGCGCCCGTGCGGACGCTCGCGGTCGATGTGAACCGCCGGCACCGGGTAGTTCGCCAAACCCCGGCGGCCCATGCGAGGCTCACCTCGCTCGAGACGAAACATGCTCTTCAGTCAAACCTTCGGCACAATTTCCCACCGGGTTTAGGCGGGAACGCCGCTCGCACAAGCCCGCATTTCAGCTGGTCGGCAGGCGCGACGAGGTCATCGTTGCCCGGCGCCCAAGTCTCGGGCTGCGCCACAGTTCGCCGTTTCGCCAATTTCGCCAATTTCGTTCCTTGAGCGGACCGCCTCCGCTGAAGTAAGCCCAACTTTAGCCGAACTTCACGGGCCGAGAGGTCCTTCCAATGTGCCACCGACGGCCGCGCTTTCGGTCGCGGTTGCGTTGCAGTCTCGGTGTTTGCTCGTGCGAGACCACCCGGCAACGCGTCCGTGACCTGTACCAACCTCCTCCCTGACCTGTACCAATCTGTTCGAGCCTGAAGTGATGCAAAGACGGGGGAGGGGTGCCGCGCTCCGCGACGGACGGTCGACGCGACCCCTCGCTGTGGTCGGGCCCCGATGCCGCAAAAAAACCACAGATCGACAATTATTTGTGAACTGCTGATTTTGAATTGCGTCAGGGGGAGTCAGGACTGGCGCGCTGGACATCCCACAAGTGATGGCAGACCTCATGGGCGTTGCGCTGCACAACATCGAAGGCACAGATCTGTCCTGCTTCGGGATGCGACGTCACCGCGTCTTGGGGTACTTCCATCGCAGCGTCTCGCCAATCGCGTGCAGCCGTGATCAAGGCGATCAGACCCACCATCGGAGACAGCGCGTCGTAGGAGCGAACGTGGGCAACGACATTCTCGTCCCAGGTGGGAACGCCGAATGACGGGTCGGCGCTGATCGTCCACAGGCGTTCGGTCCCGAAGCGCAAGACGTCGACCGTGTGCCACACATAGCGGCTGGCCGACCACAGACCCGGCTGTACGGGCTGGGCGGGATCGACACGTGAAAGGACCTCTCCGAAAACGCCGACCCCGCGCACGCACTGCCCGATCAAGACGTCGTAGTCGGACTCCTCCCAATCGAACCGGCACTCGGCGCACCGTCCGCGGCGCGTTCCCCAGTCGTCCGGTGCCACCGGGGTGGTGTCACCGCTCACTCTTCGCGACCCCGGGCGTTCCCCATGTGCCAGGCAGCGCAGAAGTCGCAGCGGTACACCGTGAGCTCAGCCCCCGAGTCCTGGCGCCGCTCGTCGGCCATCGCCCACGCGTCTTTTTCGGAGGGATAGGCGGTCTTCGGCGTCCCGTCGGCCCGCCAATGGGCTCCGAGGCTCGGCCCGCGCTCGTCCGCTGCGTCGCGTCGTGGCCGTCTTCGATGCGTGCGCCCAGCCATTGCGCTCCATTGTGCGGCGGAAGTCCCACCTCCACCGGTGATGGACGTCGCTCCTGTGGCTCGTCCCGACGCGCCATGGTTCGACGGAGGGGGAAAAGGGTCGAACCGGGCGCGTCAGGACGCGACTCATTCTACGGGCAGGTCGCCGCCCCCCGCGCCGGAGCCGAGCAGCGGCGCGGGACGGGTGCACCGGTCGGGTGAGCCGGGGCGGATGCGGGAGCCGTCTCGTTGGCCCTGGTTGGAAGGCTCTGCAACGATGAAGACATGGCAAAGACCGTGATTGTGAAGTTGACCGACGACCTCGTCGGGGGTGACGCGGACGAGACGGTGCTCTTCGCGTTGGATGGCCGGTCCTACGAGATCGACGTCAACGCCGTCAACGCTGCTCGGCTCCGTGAAGCGCTCAGGCCCTTCATCGAGAAAGCCCGGGTGCGCGGCGCCCGGGCGAACGCGCGGCCGCCGCGCTCGACGCGGCCGGCACCGGCCGAGAAGACGATGTACTCACAGCTGAACGATGAGGAGAAGGCGCGCTTTCGGGCCTGGGCCAACATGGCGACGGCCCGCCGGATCAGCGACGCCCGGGTGCGGAGCTGGGTCGCCGCCGGCCGGCCGTAACGACGTGACAGCGTGCGCCGGAAGAGCGCCAGACCCGCCGCGGCTGGTGCTAGAGGCCGAGGACCCCGTAGGTGTTACAGAGGCCCATGGCGTCGATCAGGAGGAAGGCCGACACGATGGCGAGCACGAACGGCATCTTCCAGCGCCGCCCCTCGCGGCTGGTGGCCGCCGGCATGTACCAGAGGGGCAGGGGAGCGGCGAAGCGGGCCAGGTGGACACCGATTGGCACCGCATCCTCCGATAGGGGCGCGTCGAGATCGGCGGCTAGTGCCAATGCCGTCAACTCCTCGTCGGTGAGCGCAGCGTCGGGGTAACCACCATCTTCCATGGTGGAGAGACTACTTTTTCTTGTGGTCGAACGGGTCTGAGAGGACCGAGGGAGGTCGTCTGATGGCCGACGAGCAGGGCGGGACCTCGGTGCCGACTGATGGTGCGCCGGACCTCGGATGGCACCCGCCCGGGGCCAATCCCAGTACGCCGGGGTGGTATCCCTCCGGGTCCAACCCGAACGAGCAGGCCTACTGGGACGGGCAGCACTGGACCCGCCAGCGCCACTGGAGCGTGAACGGCTGGGCCGAGGAGGATCTCGGACCCCGGGCCGCGCCGGCGGCGGCCACGGCGACGGCACCACGGCTGTCGGCCAACCCCTACTCCCAGCCTGCGCACGCCAGGCCGCGCTCGGCCCCGGCCACGGTGAACCTCGGCATCCTGCTCATGATCGCCAGCGGGATCGCGCTCATGTACGGCTCGGTCGGATCTTGGGTGCGCGTGACCGGCTCGGTCGGGGGCGTCACCGTCTTCCATGCCTCCATCAACGGCACCGACCCGGGCGTCACCACCCTCATCGGCCTCAACGGGTACGTCACCTTCATCGGCGGCATCGTGCTGCTGGTGTTCGCCGGGCTGGCCATGACGAACAACGACATGCTCCTGGCGGTCCTGACCGCCATCATCTCGGCGGCGGTCCTCGTGGTCGCCATCTACGACATGTTCCGGATCGTGCAGAAGATCTCGCAGGTGACCACGCACGCCGGGTCGAACGTCGGCGTGGGCTGGGGCCTCATCACGGTGCTGAGTGCCGCGGTCCTCGCGTTCGTGGTAGCGCTGCTGCGGCTGGCCTCTCGCTAACCGACGGCGCGGAGGCTGCTGGGAGGCGACTCCAGCAACCCCCGCGTGGGGAATGATCGGTTGGGTGGTTCGTTGTGACGGACGCCTACTGCGGGGGGCCCGAGGACAGCTGGACGGTGGCCGTGTGGGTCTGACCGGAGCTGTCGGTCCAGCCAATCGTCACCTTGTCACCCGGGTGGTAGTGGCCCATGGCATTGGTGAGATCGTCCGACGAGCCGATCGTCGTGCCACCGAGCGAGGTGATCACGTCGCCCTGGGCCAGTCCGGCCTCTTGGGCGGGACCGTTGGTGACCACGCCGGCGACCGAGGCGCCCGACGCGGACGATCCCGTGTTCCCGGTGTTGCCGGTGTTGCCGGTGTTGCCGTTGCCACCGAAGAAGCCACCGAACCCGCCGCCACTGCCGGAGCCGCTGTTGCCGCTGGTGCCCGAAGGGTTGATCTCGACGCCGAGGAAGGCGGTCTCCCCGATGTGCACCGTGGACGATGCCGACCCGGCCTCGATGGAGCGGGCGACGGAGAGCGCGGTGTCGATCGGGATCGCGAAGCCCTGGGTCCCCTGCGACTGGTCGTTCGACTGGAACGAGAAGCCGGCAGAGGCGGCGGTGTCCACGCCGAGCACATCACCCGAGGTGTCGACGAGCGCCCCGCCCGAGTCACCGGGCTGGATGTCGGCGTTGGTCTCGATCAGGCCGCTCAGCTGCTCCGAGGTGCCGTCGCCCTCGTCGCTGGCGGTGATGGACTGGTTGAGCGCAGTGACCGTGCCGCCGGCCGCGCTGGGCGTCCCGCCCGTTCCGCCGGCGTTGCCGATGCCGACGATCTGCTCACCGACGGAGGCATTGGAGGAGTTTCCAAGGGTGGCCGTCTGCAAGCCAGAGGCGTTGTGCAGCTGCAGCACCGCGATGTCCTTGGTGCGGTCGTAGCCGACGACGCTGGCGGTGTAGGTCTTCTGATTGCCGACGTCGGTGACGCTGATGCTGGTGGCGCCGTCGATCACGTGGTTGTTGGTCAGGATCACGCCGTTAGAGGAGATGACGATGCCGGTCCCGGCGGCCTGCTCCTGCTGGTAGCCGAGGGTCGTGTTGATGTCGACGAGACCCGGGTCGACCTTGTCCGCGATGGCGTTGACGTCGCTCGGGCCCGAGGAGTTGCCGCTGCCCGAATTGCCGCTGCCCGAGTTGCCGGTGTTGGCTGAGTTCCCGGAGTTGCCGAAGAACCCCCCTCCCCCGGGCGCATTGCCGGAGCGGGGCGGCACGTGCGCGAAGTTCGACGTGGGCGAAAGGGCCTGCGGGTTCGTGCCGTTGGACCAGGCGGCGTGGCCGATGCCGACGCCCGCGGCCAGGACGGCGAGCGCAGCAGCGCCGACCAGGAGGCCGTTGCGGACGCGGTGGTCGCCGTTGGCGCCCGAAGCGGACTGTGCTGCTGGCGGTGCGGGCCACATCGGAGCGCCCGGGTCCGTGGCGTACGGTCCGTAGGGAGCTTGGGCCGGCGCACCCAGCATGGGGTTGCCCGCAAGGGCGCCCATGGCGTACGTGCCCTGGGGCGGCGTGGTGCCCTGGGGCGGGGTAAAGCCCTGGGGAGGGGTCACGCCCTGGGGCGGGGTGGTCTCCTGCGGCAGCCCGATGGGCGGCGCGTCGGGCTGCTGGGGCAGCGGCTGTGCCTCCGCCGACGGCTCGGGAGTCGTGGCGGGAAGGGGAATGGCCTGACCGGTGGTCTCGGAGGACGAGGTCGCGGCCGTCTCGGGCTCAGTGCCCTCGACGTGCTGGCCGGTTGGCTCGTCGTTCTGGTTCTGGTCCTCTGTCATCTGCGGTCCTCCGTCTGAGTCCCGGTCGGTCGGGTCCTCTTTACGTTTACGGCTTCCATTGGACCAGCTGGGTCTGTACGCCGGGTCAGAGAAAGTTATGACCCGGATAAATGTTGTCTGTGCGGCCCGTTGCAGGCGCGCGAACGGTGCGTCTCGGCCTGGCTGTGGGCTCGCGGCGTGTGCCGCGAGCAACGCTGGGCTCCGGGGACGCGCCCGGCGACGGCTTCGACAGCCCAAAATGGCGACTCTGGCGCGGGTCTACGCTAGTGGTCACGGCCTGTGTCATTGGGGGTCCCGTGGAAACTGCCATTTTCGACGCCGACAGCCATCTCATGGAGACGCCCGAGTGGTTGGGTGCGTTCGCCGACGAAGATGTCCGCGACCGGCTCGCCCCGCTGGGGCTGGACGGCGCCGGGGCGGGTGCCGCAGAGCTGATGGCGAGCTTGCCGGAGATTTGGGAGACCCACCGGCAACAGGAGATCGGCCCCGAGGTCCTGAAGGGCCCCAAAGGGTGGATGGCTCCCGGGGCCCTCGATACCGAGGTGCGCTCGCGTGTCCTCGATGCGCTCCAGATCGACGCCCAGCTGGTTTTTCCGACCTTCGCCCTGGCCCACTTCTCCCGGAGCAAGGATCCCGGCGTGCTCTACGGCGGCACGGAGGCGCTGAACCGGGCGATGGCTGCCTTTTGCGCGCCCGACCCTCGGCTCAAGGCGGTCGGTTACCTGCCGCTCAACGACCCGGCCCGCGCCGTCCAGACGCTGGACGAGGCGCTCGAGACCGGTGTGGCCGCGGTGTGGGTCCCCTCCGACGCCCCCGGAGACTTCTCGCCCGCCCATGTGGACATCGACCCCGTGTGGGCGCGCTTGGCCGAGTCCGGCGTGCCCTTCGTCCTCCATGTCGGGGGCGGCAAGCTTCTGCCCAAGGCCTTCCACAACAACGGCCGCCCTCGCCCCAAGGACTGGCTCGGTGGCGGCGAGAACCTCCGCTCCAAGGACTTCCCTGTGCTGCACCACTCGCCCGAGCGCTTCCTCGCCTGCATGGCGCTCGACGGGGTCTTCGAACGCCATCCGGGACTGCGCGGTGCGGCCATCGAGCTCGGTGCGACCTGGGTACCGGGTTTGTTGCGCAACGTCGACCATGCTCTGCGCTCCTTCTCCAGGTTCGAGCCCGTCCTCCAGGAGCTGACCCTCCTGCCTTCGGAGTACCTCCGCCGCCAGGTGCGCTTCACGCCCTTCCCCTTCGAGGACACGGCGTGGTTGCTCGAGCAGTGCGGCGCCGATCTCTTCATGTTCTCGACGGACTACCCGCACCCCGAAGGCGGGAAGCGACCTTTCGAGGCCTTCGGTGCAGCCGTCGCGGGTTTCGACGAGTCGACCCGCGAGCGATTCTTCTGGCGGAACGGGGCCGAGCTTCTCGGTCTGGCCTGAGCACGGGAAGAGCGACGTGACAACGGCTCGGCCCACGGCGCTCCGGGTGGAGCCGGTGGCCGGTGCGCTGGGCGCATCCGTGACCGGCATCGACCTGCGCGAGGTCTCCGAGACGACGCAGCTGGATGAGCTGCGGCGTGCCCTGGCCGACCATCTTGTCGTCTTCCTGCCCGGGCAGGACCTCAGTCTCGACGACCTCGAACGCGTGACCGATCTGCTGGGTGGCCGTGACGTCACGCCGTTCGTCGACCCGCTCGAGGACCGGCCCTACGTCATCCGGGTCATCAAGGAGGCGACCGACGTCTTGAACTTCGCCAACGCGTGGCACAGCGACCTGAGCTACCTGCCTGCCCCGCCGGCCTACACGCTGCTGCACGCCTGGGAGGTTCCGGACCACGGGGGCGACACGGTGTGGTCGAACCAGTATCTCGCCTACGAGACCCTGTCAGAAGGGCTGAGGACGACGCTCGACGGGCTGAGGGCCGTCCACTCGGCCGGCATGGCGTACGGCACCGGTGGCCTCCTCGACCAATTCAAGGACTTCACCTCCATGGCGATCGCCCCATCCCCCGAGGCCTACTCGGAACACGTCCACCCCGCCGTGGCCGTCCATCCGGTCACCGGTCGGCGCGCCCTCTACGTCAACCCGGTCTACACCACACGATTCGAGGGGTGGACGAAGGAGGAGTCAGGTGCGCTGCTGGCGCATCTGCATCGCAACAGCATCAACGAGAACTTCACCTGCCGCCTGCGCTGGTCGGTCCACACGCTTGCCATTTGGGACAACCGCTGCACAATGCACAACGCGCTCAACGACTACTCGGGCGTGCGACGCGAGATGTACCGGACCAGCGTGAAGGGGACAACGCCGGTCGGCGTGGGCCACTAGAGCCACTCGCCCCCGTCAGAAAGACCGTGGCCGGCCCGAGACCGGGGCCAAGCCCCAATGACAGCGCCGGCCCGCACCCCGTTGTGGGAGCCGCTTCACGTGTGCGGGCGCCTCGGCCGAGAGCGCGCGGTGGATCGCCACGCCCAGATCGCCAGCCTGAGGCTCGGTGCCGCGCACCTCGAGGCGCCACTCGTAGTCGGCGCCTTCCAGCGCGCCGTCGGTGCTGACGATGGCCGCATCGGGGCAGGCCCGGCGGGCCACGGACAGGAGCTCGAAGCGAGCGTCGTAGGGGTCGCGACCCGAATGGCGGAGACGCAAGGCACCCGTGATGCGGGGTGACCTGATCACGACCACCCAGGTCGGGCCCTGGCGACAGAGGTAGAGGGTCGCGCCATCGACGGCGTCCGCGTCGCCGGGCACGTCAGAGCGGTGTCTCGGTCCCATCGGTTATTGAAACGCCACCACTCGAACCAGGTCGCGGGCTCGAGTGGCGCCTTGGACCGCCCCCCGGCACCGGTGGTCGCACCGGGCCGGTGAAGCGTTTCCGTCGCGGCCAGCCGGCGGACGGAGAGACGGGTGTCTGTCGACGCGTGAAAGGTGCATCGTCAGCAAGTGTGCCTATCTGCGCCCATCCCGGCACTAGTGCCTTATTTCCCTACTGTCGCGGCCGCGGTCTCCGACGACCCCTCGACGCGACCCCCTCTCGTTATGGTGGCGACCGTGACGGGCGACGATGTCCGCGCCGCCGCCGAGTTGTGCGAGCGGACCCTCGAGCCAGCGCTCGATGCCGATTGGAACGTTCCCGTGCCCGGACTCGAGTTCACGGTGGCCTCCGTGGTGGCGCATGCAGCCGCGAGTCCGCTGTGGTACTCGGTCGACATGTGGAGCGGGCGGGAGAACGCCGCCTTCGACGTGAAGGTCCTCGTCGATGCTTCCAACTCCAGTCTGCTGACCAGCCTGGTCGCGGCGTCCGCGCGCGCTCGCCGCCGGAGTCGACGCGGCCCCGGGCGAGACGCGGGGGTTCCATCCCTTCGGCTCGCCGGACCCCTCGGGGTTCGCGGCGATGGCCTGCGCCGAGCTGCTCGTGCACGGTGATGACGCCGCCCGCGGGCTCCGGATCCCGTTCACCCACGATGCCGCGCTCGCCGCTGCCGTCTTGGCCCGGCTCTTCCCCTGGCACACCGTGGGCCCCGACGACGACCCCTGGCGGCTGCTGTTGTGGGCCAGCGGGCGGATCGAGCTCGTCGGCCGCGCTCGTCAAAGCGTCTGGCGCTGGCACTGCCGGCCACTCTCTGAATGGGATGGCACCGGTCCTTGAGCGGGGGTGGGCGCCCGGCTGCCCGGTAAGGACCTCGCCGACGCCGTCGGCACGCGCTCGTGGCGGAGAGCGGGGGTGAGGGGCCGATTGGTTGCCGTTGCGTTGCGGTTGGCCGCGCGGGGCCCGCGACGCTGGCCAGTGCGCTCCGCTCGATGTCACAATCCATCTCGGGGAAGTTGCTCGTCACGGGTCCACGAATTCGTGGAGGAGGGCGGCGCCGGACGCGCAACGTGTGCGCCGACGCCGGGAGGCAAGGGGGCATGCGCAGACTGTCGTCGTGGGTCGACGCGAGATCGATCCCCTTTATGGTCACGATGTTTCTGGCCGTTGCCGGCTCGGCGTATTCCCTGTTCTGGTCGGAGCTGGCCCACCAGGGCTGGCAGTCCTACAGCGACTTGTGGAACAGCGCTGGGCTGGCTCTCTCCATCGGCCACGGCCACTGGGTGGCCGTCTACGCCCCGTCCTCGCAGTTGGATGCCCCGCCAGGCTTCGAGTACCTCCTGGCCCCCGTGATGGTCGTGGGGCATGGCCTCGGGCTGGGGACGACGCTGGCCGCGGGCAACGGGTTCAAGGCGTTCGGGCTGATCCTGGCGGCTATCGCGACCGTCATGGGAGGCAGCGTCCTGTTCGCGCTCGATGCGGTCGCCCGGTACTGGGACTACTCCGACGCCCAGCGGCTCGCGCTCAGCGTCTTGGCGGGATTCGGAGTCGTCAGCGCCGCTGCCTTCTGGGGTCATCCCGAGGACTGCATCGCGCTGGCGTTCGTGCTGTGGGCGGCCTTGGCCGTCGAGCGCAGGGGGACCAAAGGGCTGGCGCGCGCCGGCTGGTTGCTCGGGATTGCCGTGGCCTGCCAGCCCTTGGCGCTGTTGGCGGTCACGCCCGTCGTGGCGCGCTTCGGGTGGCGCGGCCTGCGCGTCGTGGTGTGGCGGCTGGCGCTCCCCAGCGCCGTCGTGCTCCTCCCCGAGCTGGTGACGTCGACCGCGCGGACGCTGCATGCACTCGTGGACCAGCCGTATTTCCCGGCCGCGGAGTCGAGCACGCCCTTCAGCCACCTGGCGCGGTACCTGGGGCACGGGATGTACAGCGGCGGGACGCTGCGCGTGGTGGTGACGATCATGGCCGTGGTGCTGGGCTGGGTGGCCTGCCGACATCGTCACGACCTCCCAACGGTGCTCTTCGTGATGGCCGTGGCCTTCACCCTGCGGGTCGTGTTGGAGAGCGAGCTTCTTGGCTTCTACTTCTATCCCGTCGTTGCCGTCTGCCTCCTGCTGACCATGCGCCAGAGCTGGTCGCGCTTCGAGTTGTGCGCCGTTCTCTCCGTGGTCGCCTTGGTGCTCGGCAACCGACGGCAGCACGCCATCGCTCTCTGGTGGCCGGCCATCGTGCTGACGACGGTCGCGATGGTGGCGCTCGCCTATGCGGGCGCTGCGGAGGGCGACGTCGACCCGGCCCACGTCCCGCATCTCCGTCGGCGCGCCGGCCAAGACTCCCGCGTCACGATCTCGCACGTTCGCCTGCTCGAGGGCTGACTTCCCGACGCTCCTTGGTCGCCGGCTCTGGCGGCCAAGGCCCGGTGTCGAGGTTCGGCCCGCCCCGCGACGGTCAGACGCCCTGACGCAAGGTGACTGTCACACGGCGGACGGTCGGGGCGAGTGTGACCGTGCCACTGGCCTCGTCGATCGCGCCCGAGGAGGTCGACGCGATGTTGTCGATGAACGAGGGCAGTTGGAAGAGGACCGGGCCCGCCGGTGCCGCTCCGTGCAGCGTCAGAGAGACCGATCCGGCGGCGGAGGTGATTCTGACGCTGGCCCGGCGGCCACCCGAGGTAGGGAAGTTGGAGACCGTGATCGGTGTGGCCGTCCGCAACCAATCTGGCGGGATGCCGCGTCCCACGACCAACGCGCCGCCCACCTGCTGGGCGACCAGGGAGTCGAGCAGGACCTTGTTGGCCCCGGCCATGCCCCAGGCGTGCGGCGACGACCCTTGGCCGGTGGCCGGGTGTCGGCCGACCCATGGTGACGCGGGGTCGGGGGCGCTCGAGCTCTCCCACCAGGAGAAAGGTCCGCTCTGGCCGTTGGCGATCATGAACTCGTAGTCGAGGATGCCCTGATCGCGGTGGTTCGTACTCTCCAGTCCGGCCGAACCGTTGGCGGCGTCGTAGGCGCTCGAGTAGTAGTCGCCGGGGAACCCACCGGTGGTGTCGGGCGGGAGCACGCCGCGCAAGCGTCCGAAGCCGTAGGAGTAGGTGGCATCGATCAGCGTGAGTCCGGGGCCACCGAGGGGGACGCCCAGGAGGTACCCCTCCCAGGCCCAGCTGCCGAACCCGAAGGGCGAGGTCCAGTTGGCGTCCTTGGGGTCGTTGCAGCGGTTGGCGGTGTTCGGCTCCAGCAGCGAGCAGGGCAGGTAGTCGAGACCGTCACGGCGGATGGTCTGCTCGAGCACGGTGTTGGTCGCCGTGAGGAGACTGTTGTACTCCGCCGTGGCCCACGTGGCCTCGGTCGTGTCGCCGAGGGCGGAGGCGAGGTAGCGGTAGGCGGCCAGGCCGAGCAGCGCCTCGTAGTCGTCGGTGGTCCAGTATCCCTGGGTGTCGATGTCGTTCGTCGCTTCCATCGTCCCCATCGGTCCCGTGCGGTCGGCGGCGATGGCGTGTGCGGCATCCTCGATGCTCGGTTGAGCCGAGCCCTGCGGGTCCCGCAGACGCGAAATTCTGCGCCACGAACGTCGTGTCACCGGTCTTGAGCAGGTAGACGGCCCAAGGCACCGCGTAGGTCCAGAGCCCGTCCACGTACTGGCCCTGGGAGCCCACGACGTTGCGTGCCTCGGTCAACAAGCCATGGGCGTCCGTGAAGTACCCCTGCGTGAAGAGATTGGTGAGGATCCCCACCACGTCGTGGCTGAACTCGCTCTCGTAGCCGTTGACACCGGTGTCGAGCGCATCGCCGCTCCGCGTGATCTGGGTGGTGATGAAGCCGCTCTTGTAGGCGTCGACCAGTGCGGCATCCGGAACGCTGATCTGGGCGATTCCAGCCAGTTGGGCGTTCCAATAGGCGCGCATGTGCGCGAAGTGCTGGTCGAACCCCCCGGCGGAGGCGAGGCTCTGGGCGCTGGGCCAGGGGGCCGCACTGCCGAAACGGTCGGAGACGACCACGTAGTCGTGGTCAACGGCGTGGTGCGGCGGCACGGCGTCGGGTGCAGTGTCGAGCGGTATCAGCGAGGGTGAGGCCTCGGGGTCTGCCGTCACCGTGTGGGTGGTCGGATTGGCGACGCGGACGCGGCAATAGACGGCAACGAAGGGACTGTCCGCGAGCACCACCCTGTCGGCGAATTCGGTGATGGCGACGTGGGCGCCGCCGTCATCGAACGTCGTTACCTGGGCCGGCAGGTAACCCCCGGCGTCGGCCCAGGTGACACGCTGCCCGGCGTAGATGCCGAAGCCGTCCTCCTGGAAGAGACTGCCCGGACCGGCTTGCACGACGAAGGTCCCCCCGAGACAGGTGATCACGCTGTTGTGATCTCCGAGCCACCCGATGGCGGACGCGGTTGCGGCCGCACCGGTGAAGGCATCGGTGTTCACGTTGAAGGCGCATCGATAGGCCGGGGCTGGACCCGCGGCGCTCCCTCCCGCCACCTCCTCGCGGCTGCTGGCGGCGCCGGCCGCGAGGGTGGGTGCGCCGACGGCGGGGAAGAAGACCATGAGGCCCAGAGCGACCAGGCCTGTCGTCACCCCTCGGACCATCAGCCACAGCTCCATCGGCCGCCGGCGATGCCCCCGCGGGGATCCACGTCGGCATCGTACAGAGGTTGGTGCGTTCCGGCTCGGACGCTGTCGCAGTGTCGGGAGGTCTCTCCCGCAGGAGTCAATCGTGCATTTCGCGGTGAGTGATGTCAGAGCTCGGGTCGGAACACCACCTTGATGGCGTGGGAGGAGTGCCGGTCGATGGCCGTCTCGACGGCTTCTCTGTAGTCCTCGAGGGCGAACTCATGCGTCACCACCACCGAGTCGGGAAGGAAACCGGCCGAGAGCACGTCGAGTGCCCGGTCGACGGAATGGCGATCCGGCCCGCCGGCCAGGCCCGGTGACGAGGACGCGTCGACCGTGTGGTCGATGGAGCCCACCAGCGCGGCCTCCTTGTACCAGATGGGCGTGAGGTCGACCTCGCTGATGCCGGCCGCACCGAGCAACAACACGGTGCCCCGGTGGGCCACCGCGCGCAGCGCCTCGGTGACCGACTGGGGCGACCCCACCGCCTCCACCACGTAGGGGAACCCGCCCATCAGCATCTGGTGCCGCTTCCGACCAACCACGCGTGCACCGGACAACGACGCCAGCTCCTCCCAGTGGCCGTTGTCCGGATCCGCCAGGACGACGTGGTCGGCGCCGCAGGCCGCGGCGGCGGCGCCTTGATGTGGATGACGGGCCAATACCGTCACCGGGCAATGCGGGAACAGGCCGCGCGTGGCGGCGAGCGCGGCCAGTCCGATGATGCCGGCGCCGACGACGAGCACCGGATCGCCGTCTTCGGGCATGGCGCGCATCAGGCCGTGACACGCGATCGAAACGGGCTCGTAGAGGCTGGCGCCGCGGTCCGCGATGGCGTCGGGCAGGGGGTGAATCATGGACTCGTGCGCCAGCACCGTGTCGGCCCATCCACCGCCGAGGTCGCGGGTGAAGCCGAGCGAACGCCCGGAGCTGATGACGCCACTGTCCAGGTTGAGACACGACGACGTCCACCCTCGGGCACAGTTGGCGCAGGGCGGGTCAATCCCCCGGGGGAGGCAGGGGATGCACGGGTCGAGGACGACGCGCGTCCCCGCGGCCACGGAGCAGTCGGCACCGGTCTCCACGACCCGGCCACCCGTCTCGTGCCCGAGCACGAAGGGAAAGGTCCCGATGGAGGCCAAAGTGGGGGAGGGACCCGTGTTGTGTGCGAAGAGATGGAGGTCGCTGCCGCAGATCCCGCCCGTCGTCACGGCAATCCGCGCCCACCGAGGCCCGGGAAGCTCGGGTTCGGGAAGGCCGGCCAGCGAGGCCGGGAAGGCAGGGTCAGCCATGTCGAACACAACGGCGCGCACGACGTGAGCGTAGGCGCGGCCGGGCGGCCGATCACGGCGAATCGACCTGGCGTATCGTGCTTCGTGATGCGGGTCCCCGATGCCACCCTCGCCGAGGTACGTGAGCGTGGCTTCTCGCTCATGGAGGGCTTCCTTCGTCCGCAGGAGGTTGCGGCGGCCCAAGCTGCGCTCTGGCTCCACTTCCCGAAACCCGAGGACTATTTCGAGAACCCCGACAGGTACACGCGCTACGGGACGAGCCAGTTCGCCGGCGTCGAGGAGTTCCCGTACCGTTCCTGGGACCTCAATCGCCTCGCTGTCCATCCGGACCTGGTGGACATGGCCGAGCGGTACCTGCAAACGGCCGAGCTCCACCTCTACAAAGTGGAGCTCTGGGCCAAGTACGCCGGCGCCATCGACTACGACCAACCGCTGCACCGCGACTTCGGCAGCCACAGCCTGGTGGTGCCCCGTCCCGAGTCCCGCTACCAACAGCTCACGACCTTCATCTTCTTGTCGGACGTGACCGCGGACGACGGCCCGACCCGTATCGTGCCCTATCAGGACGGCAAGGACGTTCCCTACACGCCGCTGTACCTCCCGTTTGGTTCGCTGGCCGACGTCGAGGCGTCGTGCACCGGTCCGGCGGGGAGCCTCCTGGTCTACCGGACGGACATCTTGCACCGCGGCTCGGACTTCGCCGCGCCCGGGCGGTCACGCTTCTCCATCCTGGCGGACTTCCAAGTCCGGGGTACCACCTGGGGCGGGAAGATGGCCTGGCCCAAGCAGTCGCCGGAGCGCTGGGCCAAGTTCATGCCCCAGTGCAGCGTGCGCGAACGTGACCTCTTCGGATTCCCTCGTCCCGGTGACCCGTACTGGACGGCCCAGACGCTGGAGGGCGTCGCGGCCCGCTATCCGGGCCTGGATCTCGAGCCATACCGAGTGGGCATACCTGCGTCGCGTCTTGGCGGCACCGCAGCGGATCTTCCGCAGTCGCTCCGGTTCCGAGGCACCGCTGTGTCCGACTGGACATAATGGCTACCCGAAAGAGCACGTGGGAAGGAGAACCTGCCATGCCGGCACAGGTGATCTTGGAATTCGAGGGCGTCACGACAAGGGAATACGACGCCGTCAACAAGGAACTAGGTATCGACATGGCGACGGGTCAGGGCGACTGGCCCGATGGACTGCAAGTCCACGCAGCGGGACTCAACGAAGACGGTCACCTGGTGGTCACCGAGATCTGGGACACTCCGGAGCACCAGGCCAGGTTCATGGAGGAGCGCCTCGGAGACGCTCTGGCCAAGGGCGGCGTCACCGGCCCCCCCTCGAGCGTGACCTGGATCGAGTTGGTGGCCCACCACACGCCAGGCCGCTGACCAATCAGACCGTCCGTCTCCCCTGAGGTCCACTCGTCGTGACGGACCCTGCACCGGCGGCGCCGACCGCGGCGGCTCCGCCCAGCGACCCCCTGTCGTTGCTCCGCTCTCGGCGCTACCTGACGCTGCTCGTGTTGGCCGCCCTGATCGGGGCACCCATCTCGGCTGTCGCCTACGTCTACCTGAGGTTTGTCGCGATCGCCCAGACGTTCGTCTTCCAGACTCTGCCGAAGGACTGGCTGACCTCGGTGCCCGCCTGGTGGCCGATCCTGCCCCTCGTGGTGGGAGGGCTGATCGTCGGACTTACCCTCCGTTACCTGCACGGGACCGGCGGTCACAAGCCGGCTGAGGGTTTCAAGGCGGCCGGTGGGGTTGATCCGATCGACCTCCCCGGGATCATCGTTGCCTCACTGGCCACCCTCTGCCTCGGCGCGGTGCTCGGTCCCGAAGCCCCGCTCATTGCCATCGGTGGCGGCCTCGGCGTGCTGGCCGTGCATCTGGTCAAGAAGGACGCGCCGGCGATGGCCGTCGTGGTCATCGGAGCTGCGGGCAGTTTCGCCGCCATTGCGACACTGCTCGGATCCCCGATCGTCGGGGCGTTCTTGCTCATGGAGGCGGCCGGGCTCGGCGGTCCGCTGCTCGGAGTGGTCCTGGTGCCAGGTCTGCTGGCCGCGGGTATCGGCTCGCTCATCTTCGTCGGGCTCGATGCCTGGTCGGGTTATGGGACCTTCTCGTTGAGCATCGGGCCCATCCCACACTTCGGATCGCCGACGGTCGGTGAGTTCCTCTGGGCGATCGGCATCGGACTTGCCGCCGCGATCCTGGGTGCCGTCATCAAGCGTGGCGCTCTCGCCCTGCAGCCCGTCATTGAGCGACGCAAGGTTCTCCTGACGCCGATGTTGGGCCTCGTGGTGGCGGTGCTCGCCATTGTGTTCTTCGAGATCACCGGCAAGCCGAGCTCCTACGTGTTGTTCTCCGGCCAGAGCGCGCTCCCGACGCTCGTCCAGCACGCAGCCACGTTCTCCGCGGGGGCGATCGTGGCGCTCGTGCTCTGCAAGGGCGCCGCCTACGGCGTCTCACTCAGTGGGTTTCGTGGGGGTCCGATCTTCCCCGGCATGTTCATCGGCGCTGCGCTCGGGATCGCGCTCTCGCACCTCCCTGGCCTCCCGATGATCGCCGGGGTGGGCATGGGGATCGGAGCGATGACGGTGGCCATGCTGGGCTTGCCTCTGGTCTCGGTCCTTTTGGCCTCGCTCCTCTTGGCCTCGGACGGGATCGCCCTCATGCCGCTGATCATCGTGGCCGTGGTCGTCTCTTACGTCGTCTCCGCGCACCTTTCTGCCCGAGCAACCGAGACGACCCCATCGGCGTCCTCACCGGCGACCGCATCTCCGGGATCCTGAGGACGTCGGCCGCAGCGGCCGCGGTTTCTGCACGACACGATTGAGGCCATCCTCCTTGCGGCTTCCGCCCGAAGACACGCCGGCCTTTCTTGTGAACCAGGGAGTGGATTGACGGCCACACCGGCCACGTGATCGTGGTGTGTCGTTCGTGTTGGGCGTCTGGCTGATCGTCAAGAGCAGCCACCTCATGGGCACCGAACACCGGTCGCCCGCGGCACGGTTCGTCGATGTGATGGGGCTTGTCTCCTGGTGCGAGGTGGCTCCCCTGGACTTGACGCATGCCTAACCTTGGCCGTATGCCCGAGGAGGCAGGGCCCGTCCTTCCCGCTGTGTCACCTTCCGCCACCGAGATGCCGGGCCCCGCCCCTTCGGGCGTCGACGGCGCCCCGGCCGCTGACGTCGCCACGTCGGACCGCACGCCCGGACGAGTGCGCCGGCGCATGGAACAAGGACGTCGTTGGGCTCTCGCCAAGCGGGTCTGGATCGAGGGCGTGCTCCAGGAACGTCGGAAGCGCGGGGGCATCATCGCCGCCGGCTACGACGTGCAGGGTTTCGACGCGGACGTCGGAGGTGGCATCCTCGCCGGGGCGGTCGCCTTTCGGATGTTCCTGTTCCTCGTGCCGTTCGTCTACATCCTCTTCACCGCCCTCGGTCTGGTAGCCGACACCACGAATCAGGACCCGGCCGAGTTGGCCAAGACCGTCGGGATCACGGGTGTGCTGGCAAGCGCCGTCGTAACTACCCAGGACCAGAGTGCCTGGACCCAGCTGATCCTCGTCATCGGGGCAACCGGGGCGCTCATCCTCACGGCGAGGAGCTTGATCAAAACGCTCTTCGTGGTGAATTGGCTCATCTGGCAGACGCCCCGGGTGAAGCCGACGGGCCAACGATCGATCCTGATTCTCATCGCGATTGCCCTGGTGACGTCGATACTCGGTGCTGTGCTCAATGACCTGCGCAGCGCCGCCGGAGTCCTGGGCGCCGTGCTGATGGTCTGCCTCGTCACTGCGGCAGCATTTGCATTGTGGTGGTGGGTCTCGTGGCTCCTACCCCACGCATCCATCTCCGCCCGGGCACTCATCCCGGGGGCGATCCTCTGGGCGATCGGAATCGACGGCTTGCAACTGCTCTCGACGTTCTGGATCGGACCGTTGGTGGCGAGGAAGTCCAACACCTACGGAGCAGTCGGCATCGCCCTCGCCGTGCTGCTGTGGGTGTACGTCCTGGGCCGGATCATCGTCGGGTCGGCGGGTCTGAATGTGACGCTCTGGCGACGTCACGAGGCGCAGGGGACCCTCGGGGCCAGCTCCAATGCGACGCAGTCAAGTCCCCGACCGGACACGGACCCAAGTGGCCGTTGAGGAGGTTCCCGCAAGGCTTCCGGCAAGGTACCTGCTGCCGACATGGATCGCTCGGGCTCTGCTCCCTGGGCGCACAACTGGTCAACAAGCTGGCGGGCGACAGGACGGTCGCGGTAACTCGGCCCCTCAGGTGTTGTGGGGGGGTTGTGCGGTTCAGCGACGAACGGCTCTATGGCTCTTCGCAGACGGTTGCGAGAATCGCTGTAGGGCGGGGCCGACAAGCAAACTGGTCTGACAACGGGCTCCGGCCCCGCCCGACCTTTTCATCACCATGAAGCTCGGACAACAAACCCCAGTCTCACTATGGCGCATCAGGGCGATCGCCGCCTTGCAGCGCGTGATGACCGCTGAGCGCCGGTTCTCGGAATCGATCAAGTTGAACGAGGTCACCATGTTGGCGGCAGCAGACGAGCTGGACGCCGCCACGAGAGACGCGACAGCCTGGCTCGCGAGCAGCCCCTGCCCGAACGCGAAGCTCGAGGCGCACGTTGCCTGGATGCTGAACGCTTGCACGGAGGTGGCGCTCGCCGCGCAACGGGCCGTTACCGGACCCTTCGCGGGCACCCAGGCAGACTTGGACCGACTCCGCGACCTCCTGACGTCGATCGACTTCCACTGGGAGACCTTCGACGCCTGGTAAACGCTCCCGGGACAATTGCTCGTGTGATCCCGGTCGGCACCTGCGGTGTTGTGTTCAACCGTCGTAGAAGCCGGGGCGATGGCGGCCGACCAATGTCTGCTGTCGCGGTGTTTTCGCGCGCGTCAGGGCGTCCTCACTGAGATGGTTGACCACTGACGTCGGTCGGAGACGCTGAGAGATGTCGCGGCGTCCGTAATGGCATTGGATGAACAGCCTTCCGGGATCGCCATTCCCCGGCGACAGCCGCGAATGCCAGATGTCAGATACGAACAACGCAACATCTCCCGCCTGGGCCACGAGGGGCACAGCAGCATTCCCTTCCCATTCCAGACCGTCGTCCGCCACATGCTGAATGGGTGGAGGCTGGCCCGACGTGTGACTTCGGGGAATGACGCCGGTGGGGCCCGCTTCGAGCGGACAGTCCCACAGGAAGACGTGGGCCGCGATGACGAAGACCGGGTATGGGATCCGCGGATCCCACGGAACGCCGGGATCGCGCGGGACGTGCGGTCCGGCGTCGATGTGCCAAAAGCGCCCCAAGTGCTCATTGTTGCCGGGCGGCTGCCACCACGCGGTATTCGCGATGACGTGGCAATCCTCCCCGAGCAGAGGTTCGATGGTCTTGAGGATGCGCGCGTGGCCGATGGCACGCTGTACGAGAGCACTCCGATTGAGCATCTCGTAGCGAAATGGGGCCATCTGTTCGACGTCATCGTCGTGTTCCCGCAGGTCGGGTGGGTAGTCGGCAAATACACGCGCCACGTCCCCGCAGAGGGCCTCGACCTGAGCTGGGGTGAACACGCGACGGAGCACGGTGTAGCCATCCGACTCAAGTTTCCTGGTGGCGGACGGGACCTTGCCACTCCGGAGCGTCAAGTAACCCGAAGACCGCGTGAGCACGACTCAAGTCTGCCGCGGGCGCCCGCCGCCCACAACAGAAGGTGAGATGTCGATTCGGCGGCTGTCTCGCGGGGTGCCGCGATCTCGTCTGTCACCGGCAGCGCCCTTATCTTTTTCAGCCAGCCCGCCGGGCGAGGATGGCTGTCACGTCGCCGGCGGTGCACCCTGTGCGTCCGGGCTCGAGCACCCGTACAGTTCCCCTTGACCAACGACCGGTCTGACGCAGCAGGGACAGGAGGCGCGATGAAGACAACGGAGGAGCTGTTCGACCTCCGCGGCAAGGTCGCCCTCGTCACCGGCGGCAGCCGGGGCATCGGACGGGCCGTGTCCGAGGGCCTTGCCTCGGCGGGAGCCGACGTCGCGATTGCCAGCCGAAAGTTGCCCAATTGTGAGGCGGCGGCCCAGGAGATCGAGTCGGCCACCGGCCGGCGAGCGGTGCCCTTCGAGTGCCATGTCGGCCGCTGGCCGGATTGCGATCGGCTCGTCGAAAGCGTCTACCGAGAGCTGGGACGGTGCGACGTGCTCGTGAACAACGCGGGGATGTCGCCCGCTTACGACAGCCTGACTTCGGTCACCGAGGAGCTGTACGACAAGGTGCATGCCATAAACGCCAGAGGGCCGTTTCGTTTGAGCGTCCTCATCGGGGAACGCATGGCCCAAGCAGACGGCGGGTCCATCATCAACGTTTCGTCCGTGGGCTCGTGGCGACCAACCGCCACCGACCTGCCCTATGCGATGGCCAAGGCGGGTCTCAACGCGCTGACGCTCGGGCTCGCGGGGGCATGGGCGCCCAAGGTCCGCGCCAACCTGGTGCTGCCGAGCGCCTGCGACACGGACCTCACCGGGAATTGGCCGCCGGAGACCAAGTCACGTATCGCCGGAATGAATCCGATGCGGCGCATGGGAAGGCCCGAGGACCTGGTGGGAGCGTGCGTGTTCCTGGCCAGCGACGCCGCCAGCTACATCAACGGCGCACAGGTGCCCGTCGATGGGGGGCTCTACCGCACACTTTGAGGCCCCGGGGTGCGGCGAGGGTCGCCATCGTCCGGGCCCGCGGCTCCATCCGGTACGCCACAGGACCAGGGTGGTGGGCGGCGAATCAAGGTTTGGTCAGGTAGTGGTCGATCACGCGGTGCATGTGCAGAACGTTGGCCTCCTGGCGACGGTTGAGCCTGATGGCGGGCCCCCCGCGCGATTTCATGCCAACCTGTACGTGCTCCATGTTGGCGTAGTCCTGATTGGTGATCTCGCCCCAGTCGCGTTCCGTCCAGACCGGGAAGAAGCGGCGCTCGGCCTTCTTGGGAGGTTCGCCCTCCTGGGGCCACTGCAAGAACCACGTGTCCTTGATGCAACTGTCGGGATCGGTGCCGTTGGGCCGGACCCGAAAGAGGATGGCAATCCCGGGGTAGATCGGGCCCACCAAATTGGGAAAGAAGAACACGTCGTCCGCGCTGGTCAGCTGATCGTCGCTGAATCCCTCCACCCGTACGCCACGCGCCAGGAGCAGTTCACGGCGTCCCGCCTGATAGCGGCTCAGCATCGTCTCGCCGACGCTGGGGCTGGCGCGGATCTCGTCGACCAGGGCCCGCTCGTCCCGGTAGAAGAGGCCGCCGAGACCAAGAATGAAATTCTCGAGGATCTCGCCCTCGTCGTAGTCGCCCTCGGAAAGCTCCAGGCGCGGACTCGGCTGAAGTTGGCGCCGCGCGTTCGGCAACCGGCCGTAGTGGGAGTGGAGACCCAGCGCTTCGTACTCGAGGCTCACGTCATCGGTCCACGGCAGGATCTGTGGATGTGTCCCTTGAACGTGATATCCCTCGTTGAACGCGTCGACCGCGACCTTCCAGTTCGCTGGCAGTACCGTCGACAGGTAGGTGCGAAGCCGAAGACGATCGAGGTGGTAGGGCGCAAGCAGGGTCGTCAGCGGGTCGAGGTACGCGGCCAGGGGCGGAGCGGAGCGATCCAGACAGACCCAGACGAAGCCGCCCCATCGCTCGACCCGCACCGGTCGCAACCCTGCGTCGGGCGGTATCGGATCGAACTCGTGCCGGTCGACGACCTCAACCAGTCTTCCTTCAAGGTCGTAACGCCAGGCGTGGTAGCGACATCGAATGCACTCCTCGCGGAATCGGCCGTTGCCGTCGGCGAGGCGAGTGCCGCGGTGCAGACAGGTGTTATAGAAGGCGCGAACGGTCTCCCGGTCCGACCGAACGACCAAGATCGACTGGTCGCCGATGAGGTACTCGCAGAAGTCGCCGACCTCGGCTATCTCCTCCTCGCGGCAGGCGACCTGCCAAACCCGTGACCAGAGACGCTCGAACTCGAGCAGGGCAAACTCGGGGTTGGTGTAACGCTCCCTGGGAACGGTGTTGTCCTCACCGATCAACACGCACTTGAGATCCATGTCGTCGATCTCCTTCGCTGCGCCAAGAGCCCGCCCCGCAGGACATCGGCACGATCGCCTGCCATGCTAGAGCGAGTGGGCAAGGCGCGGGTTGGCCCCGTTGGGAGTGGACGAGCGGTACCTGGCTCAATACTTCGGCCCCCGCCGGAGACCGCCGTGCTTCACGACGTCCGGCGCCATCGTTGGGGAGCGCAGAGAGTGAGTGGTCCGTCATGGTGAGCGGTGGCCGGACCGGGGGAGAGAGGACGGTGGGGACGGACGCCGAGGCTGACACCCGGGCTCCGCCCCCGCCCCGCTCGACGCTCGTTGGGCTTGCTCCGGCGCTGGCCGAGGTGCCGCTCCCGGCTCCGAACGCAGCAGCGCTCCTGCGTCGCAACGGCACGGATGCCTCCTCTGCCGACCGTCCCGCCCTGCGATTTGGCCGTCGCGTGGGACACACCGCGAGCTTCTGGCCGAATCGGAGCGCTTCGCCGCGCTGTACCGCGCCAGGCTCGACCCGGGGCGTCCCCCCCATGTGGGTCTTCTGCTCGACAACACGCCCGACTACGTCTTTGCGCTCTGCGGTGCGGGCCTGGTCGGTGCCGCCGTGGCGGGGTTGAACTACACGCGTCGAGGGGAGCATCTCGGCCACGACATCTCGCACACTGACCTCCAAATGGTCATCACGGAACCTCGTCACGAGGAGCAACTGCGAATTGGCACCGAGGAAAAGGCCCTCTCAGCTGGGATCCTCGTCTCGGACCGCTTCGACGACCGGGACGGGCCGTCGGCCGAGGGTGAGCCGCTCGAGCAGGCGCTGCGAGCGGCCTGGGCCGAGCACGATGTAGGCACTCCTCCGGCCGCCCCCGACGTCGACGCCCTCTGGGTGCTGCTCTTCACGTCCGGAACGTCGGCCGCGCCCAAGGCGGTGCGCTGCACGCAACGTCGACTGCTGACCACGGGTAACCGAATGGCCATGATGCTCGAGCTGGGACCGGAGGACGTCGGCTACGCGTCCATGCCCTTGTTCCACACCAACTCCTTGATGTCCGGACTTGCCCCGGCGCTGGTGTCCGGCGCCTCGCTCTCGGTCGCCCGTCGCTTCAGCGCGTCACGGTTTCTTTCGGACGTGCGGTACTACGGCGCCACCTGGTTCAACTACACCGGCAAGCTCCTCACGTATCTCCTGGCGACGCCCGAGCGTGTGGACGACGCCGACAACCCCCTCCGGGTCGCCTTCGGTAACGAGGGGTCGCCGCAGGTCGTCGAGACTGCCGCGGCGCGTTTCGGTGTTCGCATCATCGACGTCTTCGGCTCGACGGAAGGTGCCATCGCGCTGGATCGAACGGGAAACCGTCCCCGCGGGTCGATCGGGCGTCTACGCCAAGGCATCATGGTGGTCGACGAGGAGGGAAACGAGGCACCGCGCGCGCAATTCGACAGCGGGGGCCGTCTCGTCAATGCGGATCGCTGCGTCGGCGAGATGGTGAACACGCTCGGTGTTGGGCCGTTCGAGGGCTACTACCGCAACGAGGAGGCGATGCGCCACACCACCCGCCATGGTTGGTACTGGAGTGGTGACCTGGGCTACGTCGACGATGACGGGTGGGTGTACTTCGCCGGAAGGACTTCCGACTGGTTACGCGTTGACGGTGAGAACTTCACGGCGGCGCCAATTGAGGCCATCGTCGGACGCCATCCGGACGTCATGTTGGTCGCCGCCTACGGTGTGCCCGCTCCGGACTCGGGGGATCATGTCATGGTTGCTGTGGTGCTCCGGAACGGCGCGGCCTTCGATGCGACATCCTTCGCGGCATGGCTCGACGCTCAAGCCGACCTCAGTCCCAAGTGGCAGCCACGGTTCGTCCGGGTCTGCGAGGAGCTTCCCAGCACTCCAACGAACAAGATTCTGATTCGCGCCTTGGCCCACGAGAAGTTCCGTTCCGACCGGGTGCGCGGTGACGCGGTCTACTTACGCACGCGCGGCGAGGACCAATTTCGCCTCTTCGGCGCGGAAGACGAGTCCACGCTGCGGGATGCCTTCACATCCCACGGTAGGCGCGCGACATGGGACCTGTGAAACAAGCACTTCATGGGTTCGACGACGGCGCCGGCGTCGGGGTCGCCGGGTTGGGGCATCACGCACGCAATCCTTCCAGTCGGGTGGTTTCGTTGTCCCCGAGCCGGTGTGGGGAGACAGGGACCCTTCGCCGCCTCCCGAGCTAGCCTCTGCGACATGGCACTTGAAGGAGACTTTGGGGACCTCGAATCCCTCCCGCAAACGGACCAGGAAGCTGTGGCAAAGACGCTGACGGCACTTCTTGAAGGATTTCAGCAACGAGCCGCCGACAAGCTCATAGGCGTCTATAGCAAAACGGCTGATTGGGTCAACGCGTTTGGCACGAGCAAGCGTGGTGGCAAGGAGATCGTGTCCTACCTGAAGGGCCTGTTCGCGGACGACAACTTCAACGCCGGGACTTTGAAGGCGCCCCCGGAGAGTAATCTGCGGGCACTCACCCCGGATGTGATCCTCGTTTCCACACATCTCCAGGTTGAGGGACAAAAGCTCGTAGGCGGCGGTGAAATCGCGGAACGGAACAACTTTTCTCTCCGGGTGCTCCAACGCCAGCCCGACGGCCAGTGGTTGATCGTCTCCGAGATGTATAACGACGCCAACCGCGAATCGACGTACGAAGCCTCCTAGTTCTCGTCGGGGTATTCGCCCAGCTACCGACTTCCCGGCGCGGGATGCGGGCTGAGTTGGTGGTGCTGGCACGACCGCGACACATAGGGGCTGGCCTCCTGGGAGGAACCCGTACGACGAGGCAAGATGAGATCGTCTTAGGGAGATCGGCCATCTTGGACCGCCGGAAATTGCTGAGGGATCGATGAGGTGACGTTGCGACGCGAAGGCGGCCCCCGATGACTCGAACCGTTCTGCGCGTGGCCTGGTACCGGTTTTCTCGGACCCTTTCCGCCAGGTGGTTCGGTTACCTCTCGATCGTTCTGTTGGTCGGGCTCCTCGGCGGATTGGCCATGGGGGCGATTGCGGGTGCGCGACGTACCCAGGCGGCCTATCCGACCTACTTGGCAAGTTCGCACGCCTCGGACCTCGACGTGTCGGTCTACCTCGACGACGGAAACGACCCCGCGCGTAGCTACTCCGCGACGCTGACCAACGAGATCGCTCACATGCACGACGTCACACAGTCGGGGGTCGATCTGGAACTCTTCGTGACGCCATTGAACGCACAGGGACTCCCGTCGAACATCACTGCCATCTCCGACGGGCAGGTCACTCCGATCGGGAGTCTCAACGGGCTTTTCTTCGACCAGGACGACCCGGCCGTCGCGCAGGGACGGATGGCCAATCCCGACCGGCCTGGCCAGTTCGTGGCAACGACGACCGCAGCGCGGCTTCTCGGCTGGCACGTCGGGGAGAAGTTCACGATGGGGAGCTTCACGCTGGCGCAGCTCAGCTCGTCGGGATTCGGCACGCCCAGCGTGCGCCCCTCCCGGGAGTTCAGCGCAACGCTGGTCGGCACGGTGGTGCCCAATGACCAGGTGGTGAGCGACGACATCGATCGCTACCCGACGAACATCTTCTTCACCCCGGCGACGCACGCGACCCCTCTTTGCGGCGCGGCAGACCGCATACCCCTCCTACCAGCTCCGCCTCGTACACGGGAGCGGAGACGTGCCCGCGGTGGAGCGGGAAATCATTGACCTTCTCCCGCCGGACACGCTCTACAACTTCCACGTGACCTCGGTGGTGACGGGTGAGGTCGAACGTGCGACCAAGCCGGAGTCGATCGCGCTCGCGGTCTTCGGCGTCATCGCCGGTTTGGCCACCTTGCTCATCGGGAGCCAGGCAATCGGACGGATCGTTTCGTCGCGACGAGAGGAATCAGCGGTTTTGCGGGCACTGGGCGGTGGGCCGGCCCTCACCATCGCCGACTCGACATTCGGTGCGTTCGGTGCCGTTCTGATCGGGGCGGCCGTGGCAGTCGTCGTCGCGATCCTGGTGTCGCCGTTCGCCCCCATTGGTGCGGTGCGCCAGGTCGATCCGTCACCCGGCTTTGCGGTCGACTGGATGGTGCTCGGCGTCGGATTTGCAGTCCTGGTCGTGACGCTCGCTGCGACCGCGCTGGCGCTGGCGTACCGGGCGACCACGTACCGAGCGGCCCGGACCGAAGAGATCTCGGTGACCCGATCGAGCGTCGCCAGTCGAGTCGCAGCCGCGGGCATGCCCGTGTCCGCGGTGAGCGGGGTCCGGTTTGCCCTGGAAAGAGGACGGGGCACGACGGCCGTTCCGGTGCGTTCCGCGCTGATCGGATCGGCTCTGGCGGTGACGTTGGTGGTGGCGACCCTGACCTTCGGGAGCGGACTCACCACGCTGGTGACGCACCCGTCCCTGTACGGCTGGAACTGGGATTACGCCATCGTCGAGATAGGGGGCGGGCAGGTCCCTCCCTATGCCCAGCACCTGTTGGACCGCAGCCCAGTCGTTGCATCGTGGACCGGCTTCAAATACGCAGACGGACAGCTCGACGGTCAGACCATCCCTCTCCTGCGAGTCAACGCCGGGGCGGCCTTCTCGCCTCCGATCCTTTCCGGCCATGCGCTGACGGGTGACCGACAGATCGTGCTCGGCGCCGGCACCCTTGCCCAGCTCCACAAGAAGGTCGGCGAGACGGTCATCCTGAGCTACGGCGCACCCAAGGATGCACCCGTCTACATCCCTCCGACGCCGTTGCGGATCGTCGGCACGGCGACCCTGCCGGCGATCGGCAACACAGGGGTGCTGCATCCCACGATGGGCACCGGAGCCATCGTTCAGGACGGCGCCGCCCCAGCGGCATTCCAACGCACACTTGTTAACCCGGATCCGAATCTCAATGGACCAGCCCTCGCCGCCGTGCGCCTACGCAGCGGTGTGAGCCCCGCTTCGGGACGCGCTGCGCTCGAACAGATCGCCCGGGCCACCACCAGGGCGATGGCTGTGGATCCGAACGCCGGCGGCACCTTCACGGTGATTGGCGTGCAACGACCGGCGGAGATCGTGAACAATCGATCCACCGGCAACATCCCGAGGCTGCTTGCGCTCGGATTGGCCGTCGGAGCACTGACCGCGCTCGGTTTGACCCTCGTCGCCTCGGTGCGTCGCCGCCGTCGGGACCTCGCCCTCCTGCGGACCTTTGGTTTTGTTCGGCGGCAGTTGCTCGCCACGGTGGCGTGGCAGGCGTCGGTGGCGGCGACAGTGGGAATCGTGGTGGGCGTCCCTCTCGGCATAGTTTGCGGGCGCTGGTTGTGGACGCTGTTTGCCCGGGAAATCTACGCCGTTCCCTACCCCACGGTCCCGGTGGAACTGATCGCGGTCGTCGCCGTCGGTGCAGTGGTGCTCGCGAATCTCGTCGCAATCCTGCCGGGTCTGGCCGCGGCCCGGACGTCGACCTCGGTTCTTCTCCGAGCGGAATAGCGAGAACCTCTGCAGCTCCTGACGGATCTCGTGTCTTTGGAGGCGTCCTTGCCCGCCAACCTTGCCGAAGCGCGCCTCGAAGAGGTACTCGGCCCGTGATGTCCTCATGCAAGGCTTGGCCTGCTTGGCGAGCATCGCCGCCAGGTCGTCGCAGAACCAGCTCGGAATGGGGATGGCCTTGTCGCCCGCTTCCGTCTTCGTCGGCGCCGTCACCGCCTGCCGGAATGGCTCGTCCAAGTGAAGCGCTCTCGCCAGCCGGCTGTCACCGGATACGGCGGGTCGGCAACGACCCGTTGACTCGTCCGATCGACCCAGGGGTTCTTGCCCACGACGCCCAATCCTGATGCGATGTACGGCGTTATACAGGTGATCTGGGACAGCTAGCCCAGTACCCCGACGGGAGAGTCTCAGAGGGCCACTCCCTTGACTACTCGAGCGGTCTGTAGCGGGTCTCGCCCCTAAGCGGACCAAAACCGCACGCTGTCGGCCGGCAATGCCTCCACCATCCGGTATTCGGTCATCTTGCCCCCGGCAGAGAGTCGGATGAGTGCGGCGGCGAAGTTGTGCAGCGATCGGCCCAGGCGTTCTGCTCGGATCTCGATCATGAACAGGACCGTTCGGTCGTCGATCTGGTGCACTTGGGTCACCGTCGCATGAAAGGAGTCAGCCATGGCGGCGAAGTCGGGGAACCGCTGCCCGAGGGCTTCGCTACCTTCGACAAGATCGGTGCCGCCCTCGGCGTTGGTGACAAAGGCCCGCACATTCGGATCGAAGGAGGCCCTCACGGTCGCCATGTCAGAGGACTCCATGGCTCGGACAAAGCGAAGCACGAATGCAGTGGGGGACTCGGCTCCCATCACCCCGGTTCTACTCGGTCGGCGGCCGCAGCCTCTCCGACCGTTGTCCGATTGACGACCAAAACTCCGCGGGGCCTGATGACAACGGCCTCACGACGGGCGGCGTTCGGAGTGAGTCGGTCATCGCCCTCGGGATCAGGCGGGAGCGGCGCCGATGCGCAAGGGGACATCGCCAAAGGGGTCGAGGTGGTACGCCAGGGACACCCGGTGGTACCCGTCGGCGATGTCACTGCGATCACCCGTGGAGACGACGAGCACGGGACTCAACCGCTTGCCGGAGACAGCGTTGAGCAGGTCACGGCGCACACCGGGGTCGTCCAAAGGCAATGCCACCAGGCTGCAAGCACGCAAGATGTCGTTGGCCCGGCGACGGGTGACCTCAGCCTTGCGAAGGCGTCCGACGGAGACCGTCGCCTGTTTCTCATCGAGTTTCAATGACAGATACGCCAACGCGGCGTCGAAGTCGTGGGCGGCCACGTCGTCGAGCCACCGCAAGCCGAGCGATTCACTGCGTGGGGGACTCGTGCCTCCTTTCGCCTTCTTGGTTTTGTTCTTTGCCATCTGCCCTGTCCTTTCCTTGGTTGGGTCACTGCTTGGATTCGGCCCACGTGGCGCAGGTCCGGTCCCGCCGTGCTTCCTATCCTCGCCTACACACGAAGGTCTGTCGCTGTCGAGCTATTGGATTCTGGCGCGTGCGGCCCGCAAGCGGACGTTCAGACCCAGGACATGCCAACCAACCGGCGTTGGGGTGCATGTCGCAATTGGCGACGATGAGATCTAGGGTGACGGCTGTCCGGCAGCGAGTCTCTGCCGTTTGGGACGTAGTCAGCCGTTCGTCTCTTTGGAGCGCCGTGGCCTTGCCGCAATCGAAGCCGTAACGTCGGGACAATGCCGGCGCTACCCGACCCGACATCGGTAGAAGCACTCATTTTCGACGCCGGCGGCGTGTTGCTTTTTCCAGACTTCCTCGCCGGACGGCAAGCGTTACGACACTTGGGTTGCGATCCGGTCGAAGCGAACTGGTTCCGCGCACACTACGCCACCATGGTGGAGTTTGATTCCATGGTCTCCCCCGACTGGTCTACTCTCCGACGGTGCTTCGCTACTCACGTCGGCGTTGCCGAAAGGGAGCTCGACGCGGCCATTCCGGTGATAGAGACCCTCGTCGTCGCAACTCCTTGGACAGCTGTTCCTGGAGCAAGGGAGGTACTACGGGCGCTTTTGGACGCCGACTACAAGCTTGGCGTCATATCTAACGCGTTCGGGACCGTTGAGGAAGAACTGCGCGACGCAGGGATCTGCTCGACTTTGGACGGGCCACTACCCAGAGTCGAGACAATCGTGGACTCGCACCTCGTGGGCATGGAAAAACCCGATCCGAGGATCTTCCGTCTAGCTCTCGATTCGCTCGGAGTCGCACCAGAGCGAGCCGTCCATGTAGGCGACAGCGTGAAATGTGACGTGATTGGAGCGGTTGGCGCGGGACTTCACGCTGTCCATCTCGACCCGATCGGTGCCTGCCTCGGCGCTCACTGCCACATCAACTCTCTCGGCGACTTGTTGCACTGGCTTCCGAAAGCACCTGTCCGGTAGCGGGCGAGTGCCACGAGGAGATCGCAGGGCACGGGCATCGGGTCCACGGACGACTTTCTCACCACGTGTGGGGCGGGACAATGTGGACGGAGCGCCGACCCCAGGCGTGACGTAGTCTCACCTCGTGCTGTGGATTGCGTACTACCAGAATCCTCCGAGCGTGGTCGATGCAGAGGGCGTTCCGGAGGTTCTTCTCCGGCTGCAGGACCCCGTGACCTCAAAGGAGCGTGCCATCTTCGACGAAGTCTGCGCTACCAGCAACGTGCCGGCCCGGACAATCAAGGGTGACGATGACCAAACGTGGGTCGCCGTGAGCCTGCGTCCAGCTTCGACGGAGCGTGAGGTCCATCAACAACTCGACGCCATCCAGGCAATGCTCGACAAGGCGAAGGACACATCGCTGGCGGTGCCAGATGAGCCATCTCCACGCGTCTCAGTCGATCCGCATTCGAGTGGCAGCGTGCCGGACCTCGAATCCGCCGTCTCGGCCTGGTGGCTCGACTGGGGGCAGAAGAATCAGCCGGCACCGGGCGAGTCACCGAACTGAAAGCTGCAGGATGCGCGCAAGGCGGAGGAGTTTCGGCGCGGGATGACGGAGGTCTCTGCCACGCATCGACGCTTCCGCCACTCCTCGATATGAGGCTGGATTGCTAGTTCAGCCGGCGACTTGACCGTCCCGTTCGGAAGTCCCCCGGGTGGTGCGAATCGGAACCGGAACCGATACGAACGCATCGAAGGCAGTCGGCCCCTGGATGCAACCGCTTTCAATGAGATAAGGCCCGTCGCCAGGTGTGGGAGGCCATGAATCGTGACGCTTCTTTCGTTTGTGGTGTGTTCATTAAACCCCGGTGCCAGGATCTATTCCGGTAGGGGAGTGGTGTCTCCACAGGTTAAGGCACGGGACCTCCACTGGGTGCGAGCATCCCCAAGATGGGTCCGTTTCGCGAGCCCATGAGAACCGCCAACCGCAGGAGATTGAGAACCATCACGGGAGCGTCGACCACGGCCGACAACCGGTCGTAGGCATCCCGGGGTCTGCCGAAGGATTGTCGTCGAACGGCTAGGTCGGAGCCCTGTTGACGTTCGTCGAGATCGCTCATGCTCATGGCAGTAACAATCGTTTTTTGGCATTTAACGACCGCCCAAGAGCCAACGTCCAGTTCCGGAGCCGATCGAAATCGCTTGACATGATGGACAGAGCCGGTTGACCTGGACTCTAGGCGTAGGTAATTGATTACCGGTCAAGTGCTGATGGCCAACGGCGGGTTAACGGTGCTAAGCCCCATGGACCCGTTGGCCACCATCAGCAGGTACCTGAAGGCATCAGCGTGTCGATGAGAGAAGAGGACCGGAACAGGCATGAGTGACCGAGATGACATAACAGCGCTGGTGCACCGCTACGCCGAACTGTTGGACTCGGGCCGACTCTCCGATGTCTTGGCCTTGTTCTCAAGAGCAACGTGGCGCTCGGCCGCAGCAGGAACTTCTGTAGTGACGTTGACTCGTGAAGAAGTGAAGGCAACCTATGACCGGGTCATCCTGTACGCGGACGGCACTCCTCGCACCCATCATCTGATCACGAACCTGACCATCGAAGTAGCCGACGGAGGGGTTGAAGCATCAGGCAATTGCTACTTCACGGTGTTGCAGGGTATCGAGCCGGGTCAACCCATCGAGACCATTTTGTCGGGCAGGTACGCTGACCGCTATCGAAAGGACGAGCAGGGCTGGTATTTCGTTGATCGAGTCTTCCACGCGGACTTGATCGGTGATCAGTCCCGTCATTTCGGCAGCTGAGAATCGATGGAGTTCGGAATTGCAGTGCCGGCCTACGGAGCGGCTGTCGGCGGATCGGCCCTACCCGACCTGGTCGCCGCGGCTGAGGAATTAGGTTTCGCCTCTATTTGGTGGCCCGATCACATTGCGGTGCCCGACTATGCGGTCGCAGGAAACCTGCAGCCACCTTTCCTGGAACCGTTGACCGCTTGCGCGTGGGGTCTTAGCGTCACGTCGCGTATTCGTTTCGGTACGGACGTCCTTGTTGCCCCATATCGTCATCCACTCAGCGTGGCCGCTACTGCTGGAACGATGACGACTCTCGCGGGTAGCAGGCTCATCTTGGGAATCGGAATCGGTTATCTGCGCGGAGAATTCGAGGTGTTGGGAGCTGACTACGATCGCCGAGCTCCGGTCACTGAGTCATGGTTGACTACTTTCCGCGAGCCGCCCATTGGATACTCCGTCATATCTCCTCCTTCACCTATACCGTTGTGGGTTGGCGGAAACAGCTCGCGAGCGTTGCGGCGAGCCGCTCTTCTCGGCGATGGTTGGCACCCATTGTGGTTGCCGGCAGACGACTATCGGCGCGCTCGGGAGGAAATCCTGGTCACGCGGCGCAGCGCTGGACTTGCGGAAAATCCCTTCACGTTTTCGTTTAGCGCCAGCGTCACGCGATTCGCAGAGCGCCCTTCTGACGGGTGGCCAGTACCGGCTCCTCGAGCGGCGCGTGGGTCCGAGTTCCGCTATGCACCCGCAGCTTGGGTGGCGCCGGATGGCCGTCCGCGGCTTACCGGAACCCCCGACGACCTCGTTGCCGACCTCCAGTCCCTGCGTGACGCTGGGGTTGATCATGTGACCCTAAGGTTTGGCACCACGAAAGTCGCGCCACTAGAGCGTTTCGCACGAGAAATCCTTCCAACGTTCACCGAATAGGTGTTCGGCGAGCAGAGCCGACCCTCATGTGGACTCCGGGCGTGGCTTTCGCCTATCTCGCTCGCCCTGCTGACCGCTTCCATATCGGCGGTCGCTGGAAGACCTGGTGTCGGACATGAGCGCATCACGGTGGTTCCCCGTGGTGGCCGAAGCCGATCAGCGTCAAACCTGAGCGGGACTCTGGCTGACGTCGACCAGCGCTTTCGACACGAACCGATCACCGGCTCGAGGACCGTTTGGTGTGTCAAGCTAGTCGAGAAAATGTTGCAGGGGGGTGCTGGTAGGAGTGACCTTCTCCTGACTCTGCGTCACCATGGCGACACTGCGTCGGGGGTGGGTATAACACTACGCTGGATGCTGTCAGGGAGGGCCCGATGCTGAACACCGAACTTCACCAGATCTCGTCGCAAGCCTCTCGGCGCTGGTGGATTCCGATGGTCGTAGGCTTCGCATGGCTCATTATCGCCGTCGTCGTTCTGCGCTTTGACATCAGGTCGGTGACAACGATTGGTCTGCTCCTTGGTGCTGTATTCCTGCTCTCTGCCGTGTACCAATTTGGCTTAGCCGGAATCCAAGGTGGTGGGTGGGCTGTGTTGCGAGTGATCCTCGGCGTCCTCTTCATCGGCGGGGCTATTTGGTCCTTCGTTACCCCCTATGGTGCGTTCTGGTCGCTCGCCTCGGTCTTCGGGTTGTTGCTCATACTGAATGGTGGTTTCGACATCGTGTACTCCGCGATGGCCCAGCCGGTGAATCCCACCTGGTGGCTCGGTCTGATCGTGGGGATACTGGAGATTGCGCTGGGGTTTTGGGCGTCCCAGCAGTACATAACCGCCCAAGCCACGCTGCTGATCGTCTGGGTCGGCTTCTTCGCCATCTTCCGTGGCATCAGTGATCTCGTGCTTGCGTTCGAACTACATGCCGCTAGTCGCAATGACTAGCTGAACAACGCCAGCGTCAGTCACCCTGGGTCAGGACTTCTTCGGAGCCATTGACGACCTGTAGGTCCAGGCCAAGTTCCTTACGCAGCCTGCCAAGCAGCATCCGGCCCTTGGTGATGCGCCGGGTTCCACTCAATATCCGCCCGAGGCCCGAACGCCCCGTGGTTGTCGGATTCGTCCTGGCAATGAGCAAGATCCTCTAGAGGGCTCGCGAGAGTGGACGGTTCTTGATGTGAGCGCGCCCAGACGGTCGTTCGGACGCGCGCGAGGGCGCGGCGCGCGGCAACGCTGGTGCCGCTGCGACCGTGGGTCACGGCAACCCTCATCGTCCAGACACAGCCTCGGCTCGGTCTGCGCGGACGGCCCGCCGTCTGGCGGTCGACAGCGAGCGACCCGTGGCTAGGGCGTCGTCGCCGAGGCCGATCGACATCCTGGTAAGGATCTCGCCGTACGAGCGCACTGGGTCGCGGCCGACTGCACCGAAGAACCCGGTGAGCTCGAGCGTGGTGTGGCCGTGCACACCGGACCAGACAGCTTCGCCTGCGGTGGTGACGTCGTCGACCTCCCATCGGCCCGCGTTGACGCAGGCGTGGATGCGACGGAGGAGCGAGACGAAGGTCGACCTGGCCGCCTCGAGGTCGGCGGGGTCGCCGAGCCTGAACGCGGCCAGTCCGGGACCGAACATCACCGCGTACAGGTGGGGTTCGCGCAGCGCGAAGCGGCGGTAGCTCCAGAGGTAGGTCATCCAATCGGCGACGGCATCGTCGGTGACCGCGCCGCGGTCCAGCTCGGTTCCGAAATCGGCGAACCCACGGCGCATTACCTGTCGAGTCAGTACGTCCATACCGCCGAAGTGGGTATAGACGACCATCGTCGACGTTCCCAGCTCGCGGGCCAAGCGTCGCGCCGACAGCGGCGCCCTCGGTGGCCAGCAGCCGCGCGGCGGTATTGATGATCCGTTCGCGCAGGTAAGGGTCGGCAGACCTGGGCGGCACGCCCGGCAGCTTATCCATAACACCGTCATTGACATCCGATCCATGACCGTGTTATGCATAACATCGTCATGTATAGGGCGGTCTGGCCGCTCGAGATGACCCGGCATCAACGAACGACAGGAGACAGTCCGATGGCAGTGTTCAATGGCGCGTTCCCGATTCTTCCCGGTAAAGAACAAGGAGGAAGGGACTTCGCGGCCGCATGCATGGGGGAGCGCCGCAAGGGGTTCGATGCTCAGGCGGCTAGGACGGGACTTGCCCGGGAGACATGGGCTCTGCAGGAGACTCCGATGGGGAGCTTCATTTTGGTGTGGTTCGAGGCTCCCGACATCGAGAAGGCGTTCACGGAACTCGCCACTTCCGGCGACGAGTTCTCCATCTGGTTTCGTGGCCAAGTCAAGGATGTGACTGGCGTCGACCTGGGCGTTCCACCCGAAAGCCCGCCCCCCGACGTACTGGTCGACTGGACCTCCTGAAGAACGACCTCCCCGGTACGACATCACCACAGCGAGGGGTTCTCCGCGGCAGGAGGTCCTTCGCCATACGTCCCTTCGGCTGGGCCTTGTGATCTCCAAAGAGCCCGGTAAGGGCGTTCCATATAACCGGCTCGGCGATGTTCGCGAGCTACCGTCCGATCATGTTGGATACCTTCGAGACGGGCCGCTCGGGAGCCCCCAAGATGTTCGTGATGGTTGGCCTTCCCGCAGCGGGCAAGACGGGTCGGGCGCGTGAGATTGCATCAGCGTGGAGCGCACTGCGACTGACTCCCGACGAGTGGATGATCCCACTGTTCGGACAGGAACAGCCCGAGGGCAAGCGCAACGTCCTAGAGGGTCGCTTGATCTGGCTCGCGCTGGCCGCGCTGCGGATTGGCGTCAACGTCGTGCTCGACTTCGGCGTGTGGGGCAAGGACGAGCGTTCGGCGCTGCGAGCCTTGGCAGCCTCGGTCGGAGCAACCAGCGAGCTGGTGTACCTGCGTGTCGACGAAGAGGAGCAGTGGCGCCGCGTTCACGCCCGCCCTCTGACCGACGCTGCGACGACATTTGAGATGACCAAGGCGGACCTCGAAAGATGGCGGCAAGTCTTCCAGCCGCCGGACGCGACTGAGCTTGAGACAGCGGACATCGACCCTCCGCCGGAGGGCTTCGACTCCTGGGAGACCTGGGTAGCCCAGTGGTGGCCAACGTCCCTCCCCGGTTAACGGCGCCAGAAAACAGACCTGGTTGTCCAGATCGACGGCTTGGAACGTTCCGACGGGCAACGTCCCAACCATCGGTCGGAGGTGGAACTTGAAGGGCGAGTAGCGTGCCGTTTTGGTATCCGCTGAAGGTGTCAGGAGTAACCAGGAACGACCGCCACCGGCTTCGAGGGAGCACGCGGCTGAGTGCTGCAAGGACCGCCCGGTCCAGGGGCGATAGCGCAGTCGTTCGTGCAGCTGACGTTCGAGAATCCTGACCTGGTGGCGGAGCACCATGATCTCGATGTCCCTATCGGACTCGCTTCGCCGGCGCAGAAGCGATGAAGCCGAGAATCCGACACAAGCCGACGTAGAGGGGTGAGAAAGCCACGGTGGATGATGACCGAACGTCACTGCGAACTGCCAGTTCAGACTCCTGATCGTTGTCTTGGTGCCCCCAGGCGCGGACCGAACGGCAGCAAGGGATATAGAGCCAAGGGTTCCGCTCGACAACTGAACCGCAAAACTCCTCCGAACAGCTGCGCGCAGACAGCGGCTCAGCGAAGTCGAGGGCGGGCGAGACTACTCCCCTCGATTCCCTTGGCTTGGGCTACGGCTGGGCCATGAGCGAGGCGACGTCCATGATTACCCAGCCGCGCCGCGCCTTACCGTTGCCGAATTCCCAAATGCTAATGCGGCTGAGTTCGAGCTCCTTGCCAAATACGAGACTACTCCCCTCTGATTCCCTGGCTTGGGCTACAGCTGGGCCATGAGCGAGGCGACGTCCATGATTACCCAGCCGCGCCGCGCCTTACCGTTGTCGAATTCCCAAATGCTAATGCCGCTGAGTTCGAGCTCCTTGCCCGTGGCAGGGAGGCCGAAGAGCCCTCCGGTATGAGTGCCGCCGCCATGCCACCGGCATACGACCCGGTCGTCCGTGGCGAATTGGTCGTCCAAGGTGACCCGGAATCCATCCAACCCAGCGAAGACCGCTTCCAAATTGGCAATAAAGGCGGCGAGGCCCACAATCGGCTCTCTTCCTGCTTGAAAGAGCTCAATGTCCTCGTGCAAGAAATCCTGATGGTGACTCAGGTCGTGGCGGTTCTCGGCATCGGTCCATGCCGTGTGGACCGCGATGTTCTCGTCTGCTCCCATGGTGACGCCCATCTCTTGAATCGCTGTATTCAGTCGCGCTGATCCTAAACAAGCTCGGTGTCCGGCGCTCAGGAGTTGACTTCGATGCTGAGTGACCCCGATTCAGTATGGAACGGCCGGCTCCTCCGGCATCCGCATTTACGTGGATCATTCACTTGCGCGGTGAACGGAGCCGACATACGGAAGGAAGGAGCCAGCCGTGTCCAGTATTGCCCACCGAGGGTTCGTCCACCTGGGGATGGACGTGTCGAAAGACTTCGATCTCGCTGGCGGTGCTGTCGCCCGATCGCGACACTGCCGAAGTCGACAAGATCTTCCACGACGCTGACTCGGTGCGACGCCTGGTCAAGCGGCTGGGCAAGCCCAAGGGGATCTGGGCCTGCTACGAAGCGGGCCCGACCGGTTACGACCTCCAACGGCTTCTCGTCTCGATGGGAGTGCGCTGCGATGTGGTGGCCCCCTCCCTTATCCCGAAGGGCTCGGGCGATCGGGTGAAGACCGATCGCAGGGACGCCAGACGACTGGCGGGTTGCACCGGGCCGGTGAACTCACTCCCGTCGCCGTCCCGACGCCCGCCCAAGAGGGAGTGGACCGAACGCCATCGACGTTGGCTGGCCATGTTGTCCTTCGACGACCCGGCCCTCGCAACGACCTACTCGCATTACCTGGCCACGGTGAAGCTGCGGGACACCGCGCTCGGTTCGGTCGAGGCCGATCTCGTGCCGTGGTGCACACAGGATCCCTTCGGCGACCAAGTGCCACGCTTGGCCACCTACCGGGGCGTGACCACAATCGGCGCGCTGTGTCTGGCCGCTGAGGTCTTCGACTGGCGTCGGTTCCCGAAGGCGAGACCCTTCATGAGCTTCACCGGCCTCGTGCCCGGGGAGAACTCAACTGGTCTCACCCAGCGGCGGGGCTCGATCACCCGGGCCGGTAATGCCCACCTGCGGGGTCAGCTCTGCGAAGCGGCCTGGGCCTACCAGCACAGCCCGAACGTCGGAGTCGGCATCAGAGAGCGCCAACAGGGTGTGCCGCCCGAGACCGTGGCCCGCTCGTGGGCCGCGCAGCTCCGCCTGTCTCGGCGCTTCCGCCAACTCGCGGCCCACAAGAACGTGCGCTCGGTCGTGGCCGCCGCCATCGCCGGGGAGCTCGCCGGCTTCCTCTGGGCCGAGATGTTGGCCGAGGTCTGACACCGTGATCTTCCCCTCGGCCGGCGCGCGATCGGCGCCGCGTCGGAGCGCTCCACGACGCGCCGGGGCCCCGCCGCAGCAGATCTGATCCTCGCCGGCGTTACGCCCAGCATCGCTCCTCGTGACGGTGTCACGGGCACCCCAATTCAGAGGCAACTACCTGCGAATGGCGTTACTGCGATCACGACACGCGAACATCATCGTGGCGGTTCTCCGATCCCCTGCGCTCCGGCGCGTCGTCGATGGCTTGCCCGACCGCCACCGATATCCGCACGGGGGGACGAGTAGCAGCCTCCACCCCGGCATCACTACCGTTCGTCCTCACCCTTCGGGCTCCGGGCGTTCCGTGTTGACCCCGGGGCCCCTCCGACTGCCCAAGAACGATCAGGCGCCGTACCTCTGGTGCGTCGCGGTCAAAAGACAGTGAAAGAGACCCTTGCACAGGAGGTTGACAGGCCGTCCACATCAACGCCGGGAGTGTGTCGCCTCGCCCTCCGTGCTACTCGCCTCGTAGCATTTGCGACTGCGCGATGTCGCTGAGCCGTGATTGAGCGATGAGCCATTCGCTCGATCGCTTTTCTCGACCCTCTTGCAGCACGTGGCGCACTCCTGTAGGGCTGTCCGTACGCGCTCCACATCGTCTGCAGACTGGTATTCGGCCGTTCGTTTCGGGCGCATGGTGTTCGTCGAGTCGAGCAGCAAGGTGCAACCACTCAGAAGAGGTCATAGGTCCTCCTTGGGGGCGTATCCGTCGGATCGCAGCGTCTGGAACGATCTCCACGGCCTGCGTACGAGCATGTTTGTCCCGCATCCACCCTACGCCTATGAGAGTGCCTCAGTTCGCCCGGGATTGTGGGACGCTGGTGGCTCAAGAGCAGCCGCCGGTCCCAACTTCTTGTCGTGGCAGGCGCGAGCCGATCGCAGACTTGGCCCATGGGGTCCATCGTCTTGGGCACGTCTGCGATATCTTTGTTCTGGCTGCCGTAACCAGCCTTTCCGACGCCGTGTCCGCATCTACCTAGCCCGGCGAGGTCGTGGCGCGGCGACGCTGAGCACCGCACTTAACTCGAACTCGTTCAACGTGGCGGCCGGACTCTTGATCCCCGCCACGATCATCGGCCTGGCCCAGCCGTCGGGGTCAGGCGTCCTCGCCTCTGGCTGGTACGTGGGGCTCACGGCCCTGACGTTGGTGCTCGCCTATTCCGGGCGCGGACTGGGGCGTATCTCAGGCGGGCTAATCATTGCGGCCTACGCCCTTTTCGTGGCCTTGCTACTGGTTACCAGCTAGAGCTTCGAGTCCTTCTCGGGAGCGACTCGCGTTCGTGACTCCTTACACGCGAGAACCGAACAGGGGCCGCAGTGATGCGCCGACCTGGTCGGCGATCGCCACGGCCACCACGCGTCGTTCATACGAGACCTCGTACCCCGGCGTCGGCGTCATAACGAAGCGGCCCAATGCGCGGCCTTGGCTTTGCACCAGCAACTCGATCTCGGGCCCGGGCAGACCCATGCGATCGACAGCCCAAACTCGACCCCCGAGGAAGACACGTCCATCATGTTCGAGCTGCCTCATGGGTTGGTCCGTCGGGCCTGACTCGTAGCGACAGGCTTGAAGGTGCAACAGGGTAATGAGTTCGTTCCGCACGCGTTCAACCACCTCACGAGAAGGTGCACCCGATGAGGCGAGTTCCGAGATGTCGTGGATCAGACCGACGAAGTCGGCTTCCTCGGCTGCTGTCTCGTGGTGTTGACGGTTGCGGGCCGCCAGTTCGGTGACGATGATCCCGACAACGAAGAGGCTCACGGCGGTCTCGATATCCGGTCGATGAGTGATGGCGAGCTTCTCGTAGGGGCGGGTGAGGAAGTAGTCGAACCACACGGTCGCAGAGACCGTGGCCACGAACCCAGAGAACCGGTTGCCCAGTGCCGCGACCGCCACGATCACGGCCACGAGGATCAGCGCAGATGCCGTGTTGGCGAAGCTCGAGCGGAACGGGACGAGAATGGCCGCCACGCAAAGCGGCAGGACAACCGCTGCGACGAGGGCTATCTGTTCTCGGTGAAGCCGGAGCTTCTCCATGGCTACCCCCGCTTCGATCTGTTGTCCCCAGTCTTCCATGAGGTCACCCCAGCTGGCTCAGCGCCTGGTCAGCGTTTGGATGATCCCGACCGCCCAGGTGCGGGCGATCGCAACCTGTGGGTGCCGAGAACGTGATCCGATGTGCTGACCAGGTACGACCCGACATCCAAGGCCCGCCATTTTCCACCGCGGTGCGACCGTTGCTCATCCGGTACGACCATGGGTGGGATTGCAACTCTGCTCCGCTCGAGCTGATCGCCGCTTCAATGCATTCATCCTGGTTGCACCAACGAAGCACGGTCGCAGGTTGGACGAAGAACCGACCCCGGTGAAGGCGAGGGAGCAGTCGCCATAGCGCGGCGATCACAGCCAGGTCGGCTGGCTGCAGCGCCGGACGGTGGACCTGGCGCCGGAGAACCGCCACCTCGTGGCGAAGGATGACGACCTCAATCGCGAGATCGGTGTCCGTGCGGCACGAGAGCCGGACCAATTGGAGGACGCGAACCAGCGCCCGGTACGGCAACGAGAGGGCCATCCTCGGATGCTCGCCAGAGTAGGACCCTTCCGTCAAAGTCCAGCTCGCAACTCATGGACGGCATTCTCGGCACCCACACGTTAGGAACTGACACGAGGTCGGGATCGGGAGGCCCCGCCGTGAAACGAGGCGAGGTCGGCGCCCCGCGGGTTTAGCTGAGGCGGTGCTTGGCCTCTTCGTAGAGGTCGCGGGGCAGGGGGCCTTTGGCTGCGCTGGCCAGGTTGACCTTCAGGTGCCCTGGATTGGCGGTGCCGACAATGGTCGTGTTCATGTCGGGATGAGAGATCGTGAACCGAAGCATGAACTCCATGGGGGACATGCCATCGAGCAGGTCCCCGAGCTTGGCTTCCTCGAAGCGGTCGCGGCGGACCCGGTACACGTCGCGGAAGTTCTCGGGGAGGCGATCAATGACCTCGTCGTGCGCCACCGGAATGCCCCGGGCGACCCCGCCCCGGATCACGGTGCCGGCGCCGGCCTTGGCGGCCCGGGTGATGATCTCTTCGTGCTCGCGCTCGACGGCCGAGTAGGGGATCTGAAACACGTCGAAGACACCCATGCTGATCTGAGCCTCGATGTTGGGCAACGTTCCCGACATCCCGATGAAGCGGATCCTTCCCTCTCGCTGGAGCTCGACCAGCTCAGTCACCGAGTCATTTTCCTTCAGGGTCTCCTGGGAGGGACTGGCATGGAACTGCACCAGGTCGAGGTGGTCCGTTTTCATGCGATGCAGGCTCTGTTCGACACCGGCCCGCACGTTGGAGCGGCTGAAGTCGTGTTGCCCGAAGCCGGTCGCCGACCCGTCCGGGGTCACGGCACAGGCGCACTTCGATGCCAGGAAGAATTCGTTCCGGCGGGCAGAGAGATGCCGACCGATCAGCTCCTCGGACACGCCGTAGTCGGGTGACGTGTCGATCCAGTTGATGCCGGCATCGACAACGGCGTTGAGGATTGCGCCGGTCTGTTCGTCGTCGATGTTGCGGCCCATGCGGCGGCCACCGGGGCCTCGCAGTTCCATGGCCCCATAACCCAGCTTGGTCACCTCGAGGCCGGTACGGCCAAGGGTGGAGGTAGGAAGATCAGCCATGACGCTGATGTCTAGCAGAGCCGATCTGCGCGGGCGGTCCGTTTACCTGTCCTCGAATCACGCCACCCGCCGAGATCCTGTACGTGTTCGAACTCCTCGCCGTCGAGTCGAGCCTCCGGACCACGCTCAGCCGCCCGACGTGCTCGGTGGCGTGGCGGTGCAACCTACGCACGGGCCCAACCCTTTGAAGTAGGCGGGGATCGACGGCGAGTCCGTCGGCGGGTTGGTCGGGAGTAGCAGCGGCTTACGCGGCGCCTGGTTGAAGTTGAAGTCGTTCACCATGTTGCCCAGGATCTTCTCGTCCTCGCGGACATCAGGACGGGGATCGGGGCGGCCGTCGGTCTTGGGGTTGAGGCGCGACCCGCCCAGGAAGTCGTCCTCGATGAACTTCAGGTAGGCGTCGCTGCTCAGCGTCTGGTGGTCGACGTAGCCGGCCTTGGCGTACGGCGAGATCACCATGGCCGGGACCCGCAGGCCGTAGCCGTTCTGGTCGACGGGCGGCGGCACCACGTTGTCGTAGAAGCCGCCCCAGTCGTCCCACTGCAAGAAGATGGCGGTCGAGTCCCAGTCGGGGCTCTTCATGGCGGCGTTGATCACCGCGGTGACGTAGGCCTGGCCCTGGTGCACGCTGCCTGGCGGGTGCTCGCTGTCGGCCTGGCGAGGGCGTGACCCACATGACCGAGGGCAGGGTCCCCTTCTTGGCCTCGGCGAAGTAGTTGTTGAGCGGCTGGATGTTGCGGAGCTGGTGGTCCTTCTGCACGTCCTCGAAGACGGGCAACGGGTTCCAGATCCCCGGGGTGAGGTAGCTCTGCGCCACCGGCGGGCAGGCCACGGCCGAGTCGTTGTCGCAGTCGGGCTGGTCGCCGGTCTGGACGTAGTAGGCCCACGAGACGTGCTTGTTGTAGAGAAGCCAGGTGATGTCGGTCCAGGCGTCGGTGATGTCGGCCGTGCCGGTGTCGATGGCCTGGTCGACGTACTTCTGCATCTGGACGGGCGTGTAGGGGCCCTGGATCTCGTTGGCGCAGCTCGATGGCGCCGGGCTCGAGCACTTGGCGGACCAGCCGGAGACCAGGTAGAGATGGTCGGGCAACGACCACGACGCGACCGGCTCGAACATGTGGTCGTCGAGCGTGAAGTCCTTGGCGTAGGTCCAGTAGTTCGGGATCTCGGCGGCGGTGTGGTAGCCCATCACGTCGGGCGTGGCCGAGTTGGAGCACTCCGGATTGTCGGCAGTGACGTTGACGCCGCACCCCTTCTTGGCGTTCGTGGCCTGCGCGATGAACCCGTCCATTTTCCCACCGTCGACGTCGGCCTTCGCGTTGGCTGCGCCGTGCGGCCCGCCGCCGTTGACGTCGGCCGTGTCGTGATAGGGCGCCTGGCACCCTCCAGTCGGCATCGGCACGCACACCGTCGGCACGCCGTTCTTCATCGGAATCCCGTCGGCACCAGGATAGGTGCCGAAGTAGCTGTCGAAGGACCGGTTCTCCTGCTCGATGACGATGATGTGCTTGATCTTGTGGATGCCGGACGCCACCAGGTAATGCCCGGTCGGGCCGCCGCTCACCCTCTCGGGAGGGGCGGCCGACGGGGACGGCGCGCCGCTACAGGCGCTGAGACACAACGCCAGGACGGCAACGCCGCCCGAGACGATCGCGGCGGTTCTCAGCCCACGGGCACGCGAACGGGATCGAACTCCTCGTGTCATGTATCTCTTCCTTTCGACGAAGCGGTCAGGTGGAGAGCTTCGGGCGTCGACGATGCGACCCATGCCGTGCCGTCGGCGGGGTAGAAGTTGCAGTCGTAGCCGCCCGTAGTAGAGGCGCCCGTCGCCGGACGGAGAGGCCGTGATGGTGCGGATGCCCAAGACGCCGTACTCACCTGAGCCGCAGGCGTAGACCTTGCCCGCCGAGTCGAAGAGCGAGTGCGTCCGGGCTCCGGTAGCCAGGGTGACGTCGCTCAGGGAAAGCTCATTCGGGCGCAGTTCGGTGGGACCGGACAAGCAGAGGTCGCCATAGGCGTTGAGGCCCCACCCCCAGAGGTGGCCATGGGAGTCGATGGCCAACGCACCGTCGAAGGGCATCGGGTTGGCCAGGGACGTGATCTTGATCCCGCGGGGAAAGTCGACCTTGACCGCCCGGGTGGAGTAGCCGGGATGCGTTCCGTTACCGAGCTCGCCGTAGCTGGCCACCCCCCAGGCCCACACCGACCCGCTCGAGGTCAGCGCGTAGCCGTCAGAGTTTGAGGTGGCGATCTGCACGACCGGGCCACTGATGCCGCGGACAGGCGTCGGCCGATCGAGTTGCAGCTGGCTGACGGCGCCCCGGTTCCCAACGACGCCGAATCTGTAGACAACCGTGGTGGACAGAGGTTGAGAACCTCCGCTGTCGGAACTGCAAGCTGTGAGCACCAGGGCCGACGCGAACGCCAGGGCTGCGGCACGCCGGGGCCACCGGTGTTCGGTGGTGGTGATGGCCCGCCGCATCTTCGAAGTATCGAGCGCCAGGTCCCGACTGTCAACCCGGTTTACAATTCGCTAACATCTCCCCTATGGTTTCTGACATGTCTCCTTCGGATGCCGAAGCGCGAACCGACGATTCGACTCGTCCCTCGTCGGAAGGCCTGGGACCGGCTCTCCGGCGGGCTTGGGTTGGGTATCAGCTTCGACTCGACGCCGCGATGGCGGATGCAGGATTCGGGGAGCGACGATTTCCCGACGGGCAGGTGCTTCGGTTGTGCTTGGGTGAGACCGGATCAACGATCTCGGCCATCGGACGCGAACTCGGCATCACCCGCCAGGGCGCCAGCAAGGTAGTCGGGCACCTGCGTGATCGTGGCTATCTCTCGGTCGCCGATTCGGCGACGAGTGGGCGCGAGAAGTCCGTGACCCTCACTCCCCGAGGGGCCGAGTACCTCGCCGCCCAGCGAAAAGCAGTGCGTGGGATCGAACGCCGGCTTCGTTCCGAGCTCGGGGACGGCGGATTCGACGCCCTGCACAGCCTGCTTGAGGCGCTAGGTGAGGGTGAGCGTGTACGTATGCGTACATATCTCCAGCGTTCGAACGCCGACGGAGCAAGCCCGCAGTAGCTATCAGGTTCTGGAGCGCGTTCGTCCGCTCGGCACCATGGGCGCTGTCTTCTGGCTCGCCACTGAGGCTGCTCGCGCCAGCGATCCACTTCAGTTGGCAACTCCAGCGAACTGAATCGGTCCATCGGTGAGGTTCTCGCCCGTTGACAGTTCAACGAATCGGGACGCTGCGGGGGACAACGGTCCAAGTCGATGCACCAGGACCAGACCCCGGACCGCCGGCGGGGTTGGTCGCGCCACGACCGCACCGAGCTTCTCGGCGATAAGCGCCATCGCTTCTGGGACCAGAGCGGCGCCGGCGCCCGCCACCACGAGGGGAAGGATCGCTTCGCGCTGCGCCGAGATCACGGCAAAGGTAGGTTGGCGACCGAGCGCTCCAAGCTGCTGATCCAGCAGTCGCCGCGTCGATGTGCCGACCGGGGCCACCACGAGCGGTATCTCCCCGAGTTCGAGCGCCTCGAGCGGATCTCCTCCGGTCGGTGCCGAGCCCGGGGGGAGGATGAAAACGAGTTCCTGGGTCCCCAAGCTGATGACCGCCAGGGTCCGGGGGACATCCGCCGCGTCGGTGAGACCGAGCTCACACGTGCCCGACTCCACCAGGGCGAAGAGGTCCTCGCTGTCCTCGGGGGCTGCGAGGTCGACCCTGACTCCCTCATGGTGACGCCGGAATTCTCCCACCATGGCGGCCATCGGGTCGGCGGCCAGTGTCGGCAGGCTGGCCAGGGACAGCGATCCCGACAACAGTCCCGTGACTGCTGCCACTGCAGCTCGTCCGGTCTCGAGGTCGCGCAGGACTTGCCGGGCCGGATCGAGCAGGGCTGACCCAGCTGCAGTCAGCCTGACCCGGTGGCCGATCCGGGTGAAGAGCTCTGCGCCGACCTCCGCTTCGAGGTCCTTGACGGCTAGCGACAACGCGGGTTGAGACACAAAGACCGCCTTGGATGCCGCCGTGAATCCTCCGTGGTCGACCACGGCCACGAAGTAGGCGAGCTTGCGGCTGTCCATTTGCTTAGCTTATCGACTAGCTCAGAAATCTCTATGTGACTTCTGGCGTGAACAGGGGCACGCATCACCGTGTGGATACTGACGAGGCACTCCGACCGCGTCGGCTGGCACCGGCTCTTGGTCGAGCCACGGCGGCCCGAATCCATCCGCAACAGGCAGAACGCCTACTGGCTCGCCGTCGGGGCCGTGTGCGTCGGGGCGTTCATGGGCCAACTCGACGCCAGCATCGTCACCGTGGCCCTGCCGACGCTGCAGCGGACGTTCGATGCCAGCGTCGGTGCGGTCACCTGGGTGGGCCTGAGCTACCTCCTCGTCCTGGTGGCCACCGTGACCGCGGTCGGTCGCCTCGCCGACATGTGGGGTCGCAAGCTCCTCTACGTCTACGGATTCGCCGTGTTCGTGATCGGCTCAGCACTCTGTGGCCTCGCTCCGACCCTCGGTGCGCTCATCGCCTTCCGAGTCCTCCAGGCACGTCGGAGCCGCCATGTTGCAGGCCAATAGCGTGGCCATCATCGTCATTGCCGTACCTCGGGCGTCGCTGGGCAAGGCGATCGGTATCCAAGGAGCCGCCCAAGCCATCGGACTCGCCCTCGGCCCGTCGGTCGGCGGGCTGCTGCTGGCGGCCGGCGGTTGGCGCCTGATCTTCATGGTCAATGTGCCCTTTGGGGTTCTCGGCGTCATCGCCGGCCTGCTGCTCATCCCCCGCAGCCTCCATCTGCAAGAACGGGTGCCGTTCGACTGGAAGGGGCTGTCGATGTTCTTCCCAGCCGTGGTGGCCCTCCTCTCGGCTATCTCGTTCGGGAATGCGGTCGGGTGGTCTTCGCCATTGATCGTTGGGGTGTTTGTCATCGGATTCGGCCTCGCAGCGGCCTTCGTGATGTGGGAGCGACACGCGCCCGACCCGATGCTCGATCTGACGTTGTTCCGCAGGTCCCGGTTTCGGTGGGGCATCACGAGTGGGCTGCTGTCCTACCTGGTCATGTTCGGTGTGCTCTTTCTCGTGCCCTTCTACTTCGAGCGGGGACTGGGGATCGGTGCCGGGCAGGCCGGCCTCGAACTCATGATGATGCCGCTGGCCCTCGGTGTGGTCGCACCGTTCGCCGGTCGCCTGGCTGATCGCCTCGGGGCGCGCCCACTGACCGTCGGGGGGATGTCGCTCGTGGCGATCGGGCTGTTCGCCCTGGGTGCGCTGCGTCCGACGACGCCCGGCTTCTTGGGCCTGCTCGGCGCTCATCGGCATCGGACTGGGCTGCTTCACCCCGCCCAACAACGCGGCGATCATGGGGTCGGTCCCCGGGCAGCAGTCCGGTGTGGCCTCAGGCGTGCTTAACATGACGCGCGGCATGGGCACTACACTCGGACTTGCCCTGACGGGGCTGGTCTTTGACCTCGCTGGTGGCACGTCGTTCTCGCCCGACACCGTGGACCACGCCTTCTCGCTCACGGCATTCTTCCTGGGGGGCGCAGCCACGATCGCCGTGCTGCTGTCAACGATCGGCGAGCGTGGCCGACTCTCCCGCTCCGTGTTTGCTCGCGTCGAGTGACTGCTTCCGAAAGTTCGAGTTGGTCCCAACGACTAAGGTTCCGGACCACGCCGCCGCCGTCACCATGTTGGGACAGCGGAGCCGGAAGCCCGGGAAGCCCACCCAAGGCGTAGCCCTTCCGTGTCTGGCAGAACATGAGTGAAACCCGTAATACGGATGGTCCCCATGGCGACGATTGAGGTCTACGCCGACATCTGGTGTCCCTTCACCCATGTGGGACTGCGCACCGTCCTCCGGCGGAGGGGCGAACTCGGTCGGGACGACGTGTCCGTTCGGGTGCGATCCTGGCCGCTCGAGCTAGTCAACGGCGAGCCGCTCAGTGCCAAGTCCACCGCAGGGCACGTCGAGGACCTGCGCGATCAGGTTGCCCCCGACATGTTTGCATGCTTCGATTCAGAGAACTTCCCGCGGAGCACGCGGCCGGCACTCGCACTGGCTTGCGCCGCCTACCGCATGAATGATCGGACTGGCGAGGTCGTAAGTCTCGCCCTGCGCGATGCACTCTTTGAGGAGGGTCGAGACATCTCGCGCCCCGATGTTCTGGCGAACGTGGCCCGAACTCATGGTCTCGATGGTGGCGATATTTTCGACACCGGCGCTGTCCTGGCCGAGTGGCATGAGGGTGAGAGGCGGGGGGTCAAGGGTTCGCCGCACTTCTTTTGCGGAGACCTCGACTCCTTCTGCCCGTCTCTCGCGATCACACGGGACGAGCTGGGTCGGGTCCATCTCGAACGCGACACGGAGGCTCTCGACACTTTCCTTCGGCAATGTTTCACGTTGGCCTGACACCGAGGGAGTACCCACCATCTGCCAGCCATTACCAGCGGCCTAAATTCGCGCATCGAGCCGACTACGGCGGGGGAACGGTTGCAAGGGGTCAGGGCCTCCAGCGTTCCTCGGTCCGGCCGATCTGGGCACTCAGGGAGCGACGAGCGATGCACCCCAAGCCGGCATGAGGTAGGGGGCAGCCGATCCCCTGCGAGGACCGGCATCTCGGAGTGGATCTATGGCACCGGTGATTTGCTCCGTTGTAGTCACCGGTTGGGTGGTGGATATACGAACCTGGCGATCGTCGCCGACACCCAGCAGAGGGTCCAGCCAGCGAACACCAGGAGAACGTTGTGGAACGTTCCGTTCTTCGCCTTCGCGGCGGCGAGAACAAGGAGGATGCCCCACACCACGAAACAGCCGATGCGATAGACCCAATAGTTCCGCCGCTTCAACATGTGATTTGACTCCCTACTCAGTCAACACGCCAAGCGTATTCCTAGGAGGAGATGACTCGTCGATGCGATCATCGACCAGGAGGCTGCCCACTCGTGCCGAAGCATGCTACCGACCCGACGACGTCACTGTGAGGTGGCACGCCCACTCCAGGCGAGCCGGGCGGCGATGAGGACGTGCTGGTGATCGCCACGACGGCGACGCCGACTCAACCGCGAACAAGTTTCAGAGCCAGCCTGGGAACGATGAAGGATGCCAGAAAGATCGGCAAGAACCTCCTCTTGCTCCGAACAGACGTTGTCTGGGTGCTCGGCGAAGAACGCAACGTACGGGCGACCGTCATCCACGCCGACCGGTCCCGAGCCCCTCGCCGTCGAACATTGCGGCCCGGTCACAGGCTGCCGCCCGTAAGGACTCGGCTAGGGAAATAGGTCCCTTCCTCGCGTAAGTCGAATAGCGCCACCGACCCGATGGCGTACTGGGGCAGGGAAACCGTCCGCCGCATCTACAGGAGTGTGCGGTGGCCGTGTACCCGTGAAAGACTCCCCAAACGAAGCTGCGAGGGAAAGGATGAATCCAATGACCGCATACCTTGCCCTGACGCAGAACGTCGCAGACGTTGACAAGTACCTCGGGGAATACGTACCTCCGGTGTTGCAACTCTTCGAGAAGTACGGCATCGAGGTTCTGGCCGCTCAGTTCGGTGCAAGTGCGATCGAGGGGAGCGCGAACTGCGTCATCATTCTCCGGGCCGAGTCTGAGGATACGTTCCGTAACTTATACGACGATCCTGACTACGCGGCCCCAAAAGCGCTTCGCCACTCGATCACTTGGAACCCGAACTTGCTCGTCGCGCCAGAGTTCACGCCACCGGGCTGACGACCGCTCTCAACGTTGCGACTGTCCCTGAGGTGTCCGTCGGCGTCGGTTCGCGATAGACGCAGACCAGGCGACTGATAGGGGGCAGTCGCTCTCACACCAGACGCAGCAGCTTGCATCTAGCCCTCAAGGGCACGCTCCGTAAGTGCCGCCATTTCTTCATGGCCCAGGGGTGTCGGGTGATACGGAAAACCCACCGTCACCGTATGGCCGGCTATCCAGCTCGTGTCGGGTGGAGCGCAAGGACTGTGCGTTTGACCGATCACGTAGGGGTCAGCCAGCAGCACGTGGGTTGTCTTCGCGACTTCTACGAAGACCTGCTCTAGTCCCTGGCCCATCGAGCCCACCACTTGGTCGCCCTCCTGGGTGAAGTTCAACGCCGGGCAGGCGATCGGTGGAACGAGCCGAGGATACGTGACCAGCACAATCTTGGCTGATGGGGCCTTGGACCGAATGGTCGAGACCATCGTCGTCAGCGACGTCTTGAGGGTAGCTAACGACGAAGCGAGCTGGGCCGGATCAGATGTGCAGGCTGCGCCGCCCATACCGCACGAAAATCAAGTGGCGGTGTACCCGATGTCGTTGCCGTCCACGGTGAAGGTGACGAGGGAGGTGTCAGAGATCACTGCGTCGATCTGCGGTGGGTTCGTACCCTGCGACGTGGTCAGAACGTTCGCCGTCGTTGCTCCCGAACACGAGACGTCAACGAGGGAGAGCTTGAGCTTGGCAGCCACCAGGCTCGGATAGTTGTGGCTGGATCGGGTACAGGCGCCGCCCGACTGCGTCGGGATGCCGGGGCCCCCGGCGAATGAGCTCCCAAGAGCGACGTACTTCGCCCCGACTTCAGAATGAGCAACGCTGGTTGAGGTCATCGTCGAACTCGACGCACCGGAAGAGCAGCTGCTAGGGCCGCAATGCCGGCGAGTGAAAGCACGACCAACGATCGTGGAGTCTTCATGTTCTCCAGTTACCGGTTCTCCGGATCAAGATGATCGGCACTGTTGCATTGGGCGCAATCTTGCCTCAATCCGTCGGAGCTCGAGCTAGGTCGCTGAAGGACGAGGCTGTCGAAGTGAAGCGTCGCCATCTCGTCGGACCTATCCAGCCGCCTAGGTCGGCATTCGCCGGGTTCCGGTTCCCGCCTGAGGTCATCCTGGTCGCGGTGCGCTGGTACTTGCGCTATGGACTTTCCTACCGGGATCTCCGAAGAACTCCTGGCCGAGCGAGGCATCGAGGTCGATCACGTGACCCTGTTCCGTTGGGTCCAGCGGTTCACGCCAATGCTCATCGACGCGGCTCGGCCGTGCCGCCACCGAGTGGGCAGCAGCTGGTTCGTCGATGAAACCTACGTGAAGGTCTCCGGATCCTGGCGATACGTCTACCGCGCCGTTGACCAATACGGGCAGGTCATCGACGTGTTCGTGTCGAAGAAGCGCGACCTCAAGGCGGCGACAACGTTCTTCGCCAACGCGATCTGTTCACATGGCGAGCCGGGCGAGGTCACGACCGACCGGGCCCATGCCTTGGTTCGAGTCGTTTCGGAGCTCCCACCCGCTGCACTGCACGACACCACCCAGCACGCCAATAACCGAGCCGAAGCTGACCACGGGCGCCTGAAGGCCAGACTCCGACCGATGCGAGGTCTGAAACAGGACCGGACCGCCAGCATCGTGATCCGAGGACACGCATTTATCCAGAACCTGCGGCGAGGCCACTACGAGCTCGGGGTCGATGGCCTTCCCGGACTGACCCTTGCCGCAGCGTTCGACGAGCTCGCGCAAGTGATCTGAGCGGGCAAACCTCGACGAAACGATTGAGCCCGTACTCGAGGATCAATCAATGCAAGAGAGCCTTTTCGCGTCACGAGAGACGTGCCGGAGCGCGTCCAAAATCAACACAATGGCGAGGCGATGCTTCGCTGAGAATCCAGGTTCCCATAGTCACGGTCCGCCGGCGACGGGGTCTTTAGCCAGCCCTCTTTGTCCCGCCGCAAGATCGTCATCGTGATGTGAGTTATCCCGGCAGCAATGCTCCAGTCCCATTAGGGTTCGGACCCATCTCGCGCCCCGTTCCCACGCCCTGCGTGCAGGAACGCGCTCGCGAGTTGGGTGCGTGACCTGATTCCCAACTTCCGGTACACCTTGGAGAGGTGGTGCTCGACCGTGTTGATACTAATAAACAACTGTCCGGCTATGTCCTGATTGGTAGCACCTTGGGATGCGAGCTCGGAGATCCTCATCTCTTGGGGCGTGAGATCAACCTGGGTATCGACCGTACGTTTCCGTGCCGTTTGAGTGTCGTGGGCCGATATGGCGGGGTCGACGATCCGGAGCGACCTTGGCAGGCGGAGCTAACCAATATCCTCAGCGTTGAGCGACTCACGGTCGCCGGATTGCTGGGACTGCCACAATCCGTTGAGGAGGGCGCGCAGTCCGAAGCTAAAGTCGGATTCGGGATCGGGCTTGTCTGCGTAGTCACTGAACTTGAGCACCGTCGGATATCTACGTGCCGGCAGCAGATCGAGCAGCTCGTCCAGTCCCGAGTTCGCCTTTCCAGTCCATGCAGTGTTCCCGTGTCGGGCGGCGCCCGCGCCGAAGATGGCCGAGCAGACGACGAAGTGCATGACGGCGGAGTACGTCTGTACGGCGAACTCGGCTTCACATCCGTCACGATCCATGACGTTCCAGAACAACTCTCGAATACGCATGGCGTTCGGTCCGAGCAGCGGTGCATTGGAGCTGACCACGACCAGCCCTCGGTGCCCCACCAGCACCCGTCGCAAGTCGTGGGCGAGTTGTTCGAGTGCTTCGCGCCAGTGCAGGCGCGGGTCAGGGGCATGGAGCTCCCCCAAAACGAGGTCGGCGACCTCTACCAAGAGATCGTCCCGACTCGAGACGTGGCGGTAGAGGGAAGCCGGCCCGGTGCCCAGCTCGTCAGCCAGCCGTCGCATGGTGAGTTCTCGGAGCCCGTCCTCGTCGACGATCTTGAGGGCCGCTCGGCCGATTTGTTCCATGCTCAGGCCGCGGCCGCGAGCACGGAGTCGCTGCAAGTAGCGATCTCGCCACCACCGGGCTGATCCGGGAGCACTCGTAGACTGATTGACGACCGCGAACACTGATCGTATTCTAGCGAACTGTGTTCGCAATAGGACGTTCGATCGTGTGGAAACGAACTCTATTGGTGGCGACCACGTTTGGCTGCTGCGTGGCTGCGCTGGTCTGGGGCGGCCGCGCCAGTTCCTCCGCGAGTTCGTCGACGAAGTCATCAAGTGCGCCGCTGGGCGTCACCTGGATGCAGGGCTACGCCGCGCCTGGCACCCCAGCCCAGTACAACAAGGTTGGGGTTATAAAGGTCGGGCCGAGCGGCGCGAAGAACGTTCTGGTCCTCGAGCCAGGTACCTCGGCCGCCGCCGCCTATTTCGTTCCTCTTGCCAAGTGGATCGTCTCGAAGACCAGTGGCTGGCAGGTCTGGTCAGTCGAGCGGCGGGAGAACCTGCTCGAGGACCAGTCGGAGCTGAACCTGTACAAGGAGCACAAGGCCACGACGACGCAGCTGTTCGATTACTACCTTGGCTACATCAAGGATCCGAGCATCACCCAGCACTATCAGCCCGTCGCCAACTCGACTGTCGAATTTGCCAAGCAGTGGGGAATGAACGTCGCCGTCCAGGACCTACACGTCGTGATCGGCGCCGCCAAGAAGCTCGGTGGCAAGGTCGTGCTCGGTGGCCACTCGCTTGGCGGATCGGTGGTCACGGCGTATGCCACCTGGGACTTCGACGGCCACGCGGGAGCCGACCAACTGGCGGGCTTGGTCTACATCGATGGCGGGAGCACTACGACCCCGGTGAGCGCCCAGGCGGCGACCCAGACGCTCCAGGCGCTCGACGCCCCGAGCGCGAGCCCCTGGCTCGCCTTCGGCGGGATTGTGGCGCCGTACGCCGGATTGTTCGAGGCGACGGGAGCAGCATCTGCACTCCTGGACCCGAACGCATCTTCGTTGGGTCAGACCTCGGGGCTCTTGCCCTCTGACATCGTTCCTTCGGTGCGCGTCACCAATGTGGGCCAGTACGGCTACGCGCTCAACGCCGTCGACCTCACCACCGAGTTTGCTTGCGGCGCAGGCACACCTCGGCCAGGGAATCGCCTCACAAGGCCCGGTTCACGGCTGGAACGGGACTGGAGCTCTCACGCCGATAAACCGCTTCGCGACCATGTTTTCGGGTGCAGGAATCCAGAACGCCAACGGCACTGAGTGGTACTTCCCCCAACGCTTGACGGACGACACCGGTGCTGTGGACAACGGGAACGCCAATCCGGCCCAGAGCGTGCTCGACGTCGATGCCACCATGGGTCACAGCCTCCCAAAGAACCTGCTGATCTACGCTTTTGGCGCACGCCTAGGTGGACCAAGCGTTCCCGAGGATGCGCAGATCTTGGCCCAACAGTCGGGCATACCCATGAGAAACCTCACCTTGGCGAGTTACCAGAGCACCTACTCTCACAACGACCCGGCCGGCGCCTACCCTAACAACGCCTTCTTCAATCGGCTCATACCCTTCCTGGGCAAGGTCAGCGCTCAACGGTAGATAGCTGATCAGCCAGTCATAACTACGCACGTCCCTGTTGCTATTCAGAGGCCGACCAGGAACCGGGTGACCCGGTCGCGTACCGCCGCGGGAAGAAACGGTTGGGAAGCGGCAATCATCTGCGCATCTCGACCTACGAGGTACCGAGCATGCGGCACGTTCACCGTGAGAGCCTTGGCGATGACCTTTGCCGCCCCCTCAGGTTCTCCCATGAATGGCATAAACGCCTGAATGAGGGCTCGAGTCCGACCGTAGGCGGCCTCGTAGCCCGAATCCTCTCGGCGTGACACGTCTGATTCAAACTCCTCCCAAATGCCTGTTTTGAATCCACCCGGCTCAATGAGCACGACCCGGATGCCATCTCGGGCGACTTCGAGCCTCAAGGCGTCCGAAGCTGCCTCAAGTGCATGTTTGGACGCTTGGTACCAACCGGAAAACGGAGTAGTGGTCAGTCCATAGATAGATGAGACGTTGACAATCCGACCATCCCCGGCGGCCCGCATGTGGGGCAGCGCCAAACGAGCCAGGCGCATCGGAGCTACCACCATTGTCTCGAGTTGACGACGAGCTTCGTCGTCGCCGACATCCTCAATAGCGCCAACTCCCGAGTAACCAGCATTGTTCACGATTGCCCACGGGCGAACCTGGTTCACCACTTCGGCACATCGCATTGCATCCGTGACGTCGAGCAGCACCGTCTCAACTCGAACGTCGGCCTCCTTTGCTGCCGCCATGACGGCGGCAGCCTTGGATTCGGAACGCACAGTGCCGATCGAGCGAAATCCCAGCGTCGCGAGTTTCACAGCCGTCGCCAGGCCGATTCCCGAATTTGCTCCGGTCGTCAACACCACTTTGCCGTCGGGATCGGTCATGTACTGACCCTATCCAGCCCGATGGTTCCGTAACCGCCCCCGTTCGCCAATGATGTTGTTGAGCTCCGTGGGGGTCCACCGCTGCAAGGTTGGTCGTCAGTAGTTTCGGGAGCACCGGAGCCGCGGGTCTGACTTCAGATCACGTTGACGCCATGGCGCCCGCACCCCGTCGACCGGGCTCTGGGCACGCCAGTCAGAGGACGATGGCTGCATATCCGTTCATGGCGCCGTTGCCGGCACCGACCCACAAAAAGACCACGAGGTCACCCTCGTCGATACGGCCGGCACGGCGGTCTTCGTCCAACAGGATCAACGTGCTTGCCGCCGATGTGTTGCCATAGTGATCGACCCTGATCGGTACGCGGCTCGGTGGAAGCCCGAGCATCTCGATCGCTTGACGGACCACCACGCCGTTGGCCTGGTGCAGATACCAGCGGGCGACGCTGTCGACGTCGAAATCGGTTCCGGTAACGGGTTTGACGGTTGTCGGCCAGTCTTCCTGGAGCATCTCGAAGTCTCGCGCCATCAGCGGTGGGAACACGTCGGCCACCTTTACGCCGTCCATCAGGAACACGTGATCGGCCACATTGGTGGCCGAGGTGTGATGCAGGCATCCGCCCCCGGGGTAGCTGACGAGGCCGATGTCGGGGCTGGTCCTATAAACGCATAAGGTCCACGAGTGTTGTGGATATCACAACGTCACCCCACGTCAGACGAGGGTTTGAAAGAGTGCCCGAAGGTGTTTTCCCCGTCGCGATCGACGATGAGGACTCGGGTCCGTGGTCGGGTAGCCCCGGGGCATTGCTGCCCCAGGGCCCCCTCAGAACCCGGCGTGCGACTTTCACCGCACCGGGCTCAAGCAGGCCCAACAGGATCAGGGGCGTGCAGAAGCCGTTACCTGCGTGCCAACGGCGCTGAATAATCGCCGTCGGCAGTCGGCATGCACGAGTCGGGTTGCAACGGTTCCATCCGATGTGCCGTGTCCCTGCTCGGCGGTGATTGCATCTCTGCAAACCGCCTTGCGAGTCACCATGAGCCACTGCTCCCATTCTTCGGGACTTTGTGGTTCATGGTCGGCGAGGAGCAAGAGTGCTCCACAAAGTGGGCAGCGGCCATGCTGGGTCTTGAGCAGACGCAGGCTGACACCGTCCAGCGGTGGGGTCCTTCGCTCTCGTCGCTTGGCCCAGTACTCAACCAGGGCCGGGTCGTCCGGAGACGCCGTGCCTGGCACCAACTGGTGTCGGATGATGTTGGTCCAGGCGAACTTGAGCAGGTAGGCGCCGCTGTCACGGACACCGAAGACCCACCGGTCCTGCCTGGACTTGTTGAACGGGCCGAAGTACCGGTTCACAACCCAGTGCCTCGACTTGTTCGGGTGGCTACGTGTGGCCCACTTGTAGGTGAGCGTCCACAGATAGTTGTCCAGCTTGGCGAATGCCTCACTGGACACCACCGACCGGTAGTAGGCCGACCAGCCCCGAATGATCGGGTTCAGTCGCATGATCACCGCCTCGGCGTTGGACCCATGAAGGGCCGACATCTCGGCGGCGAGCCGTTTCCGGTGCCGTTGCATGGCCGCCTTGGATGGCTTGATCAGCAGCTTGTCCTGATAGCGGCGGACGTTGAACCCCAGAAAGTCGAAACCTTCGTCGAGGTGGACGACGTGCGTCTTGTCCTCGTTGAAGGCCAACCCTCTGGGCGCCAGCCATGCGACCAGACGTGATTTGACCTCTTCGGCCTGCTCACGGCTGACGCACAGTGCGACCAGGTCGTCTGCATAGCGCACCACCACGGGGCTGCCCTTGACCGTCTCCCTGGCATGTGAGCCAGAGCGATGGGTCAGGACCCCGGCGGCCTCTTCCATCCCGTGCAGAGCCACGTTCAACAGCAACGGGGAGACCACCCCACCTTGGGGAGTTCCCTCCTCGCTAGGAGCCAAACGACCTTTGTCGACCACCCCTGCCTTCAACCATGCTTCGATGTGGCCCTTCGCAGGGAAACTGCCGAGGGCAGAGAGGAGGTGGGCATGGTCGATCCGGTCGAACGCCGCCGTCAGGTCTGCGTCAAGCACCCAGCGCCGGTGCGTGGACGTGCCGCGCACGGTGACGAAGATGCGTTGAATCGCGTCATGACAGCCACGGCCCGGTCGAAATCCATAGGACTGCGCCTCGAACCGCGCTTCCCACTCGGGTTCGAGTGCGTTGACGACCTGGGCTTGTCTCACCCGGTCGACGATCACTGGTATCCCGAGTGGGCGCCGCTTCCCGTTGGCCTTTGCGATGTACACCCGCTTGACGGGTTTGGGCTTCCACGAGGCATCGTGGCGTTGCACCGAGTCGGCCAGCATGGCCTTTCCCGGTGCGCTCACCACAACGATGTTGTCGACGCCCGCCGTCTTGCGGCCGACATTGCGCTCGGTCACTCGCCGCACGCTCAAGAGCGCATTGGCACGAGACCGGAGCATCAGCTTCTGCAAGTTGCGGACCTTCTTGAGGTCCCCATCCCTTGATGCCGTGAAGATGCGTTGCCGCAGACGCCGTACGTCGTCTTCGACCCGCTGCCAGTCAATCGACAGCCAATCAATGTCAACGTCCTCAGGTCCGTTCACCACGACGGTGCCGTGGCGTCCAACTTGTCCTTCGGTTCTGGTGTCGTTGGTCATCGTCTACCTCACAGGCCCACCTGACCCGCGTCAGCACCCTTTGGGGTCCGGGCATGCGCCCGTATCCGGCCAGTTATGCGGGACGACCAGCGGAGGAGCTGGTCATTGGTCCCGGTTTCCTGTTGCCTTTCGGCCACCGGCGTTCGCTTCTCGGGTCATCCTTTCCCCGCTGGGGAGTTGGGCCTTCCTTGCGGTCGGCTTACCGGGCAGCGCCCGGACCCCATCGGGATTCCACGTTTCGCACGCACGAGTTGCGACCGGGGAGGGTGCCCTCTCTACCCCGAGGACGGCGGTGCTCACACGGCCGATCGCGAGTCTCCGGCCGCCACCTGCCGCATCCCAGCGGCAACGTCCCTACACCCCGGTCGAACATCCATCATCCGAGGCTCAACTTGACGAGGCATCGTCGAGGGTTCACTGCATTCACCCGTCCGGTCTTCCCCTGGCCTGTGGTCCCCGGATGGAACGGGCACCCCTTGGGCTTTCTCCTGGAGCTTCGCACCCCGCCGTTGCCAGCGACGCACGTTCGGGTGGGGACAGGACTTGAGCACTGGCCTGGGACTACGCAGTCGACGTCACTGGTCGACCCTCCTTCCTACGAGTCCACTCGTATCGTGCGACCTCGTGTCGCACCCCGCGATTGTTGCTGCGCCCAGCAGGCACAACGGGGCGTGTGGATAACTGCCCGACGCTCTCCCCTCCAGTGACCGAGATCCGGCCTTCCGCCGGCGCACCCAGCGATTCGCCCGTGTGCTGCTCGTCGACGAGTTCCAAGACCTCACGCCGGCGCACCTGCTTCTCATCAGGCTGCTCACGGGACCGGCGGACGCGGTGTTCGGGGTAGGCGACGACGTCAGGAACAACGGGCTGGCTTGGAGGACCCTGCCTCGGGCTGCTGACAATGGCGCCCAGCAGTGGACTCCTCCCGCGACCGCGTCGGCTTCGGTGCGTGCTGCATGGCCTGCCCTTGTCGAGCGCTGTAGGCGTGGTGCGTCAACCTGACGTTCGAGCGGCTCAGTGCGAGGCGTCGTTCATCGGATGGTGACGTCTTGGCCAGCTCCGCCAACGGGACGAGCTGGTCGACTTCCGGTCGGGCGTGGCCGCTCCCGGCTGAGCCACCTCCACGTCGCTTGTCTCGGCCTCAGTTGCTTCGGGCCCGAAGGCGGTTGCCCCGGTCGCTTTGCCTTGGGTCACCTTCGCTTCGGCGGCCTCGATGGCGCCTTCGATCGCCGTGGCCACGCCCGGCACCACCGACGGCGCCACTCCCCCTCGCGCCAGCGCCAGGATTCCCGCCGCCATCAGCACGAGCCCCAGGACCGACAACGCCAAGCCGAGGGCGCCGCGGCCGAGGGTCTCGGCGAACAGGGCCACGCCCAGCACCACGCTCGCGACAAGCGTGGCCACATTGCTGGCCGCCAAGTTGGGGGCCAGCACGCCGACCTTCAGCCCCCGCTGCTGGTAGACGAAGCCGGCGAAGCCCACAACGGCCAGCGCATAGAGCTGCCACGACGTCACGATCCCGACGACCCCGCCCCCCACGTGGGCCAATGCCTTGACCTGGCCTCCCTGCAGGCCGAAGGCGATGCCGGCTGCCGCGCCCAGTACGGCGGCGGCCGGGGCCGGGCCGACACGCCGGGAAGTGAGGTCCAGGCCGGCCAAGACGACCGCGGACACGGCCAGGCAGACCACCCACCCCGCCGCGGTCGCGTGGCTCGTGCTTCCGGTGGAGTGGCCCCCCACCAGGAACAGGATCAAACCGGTGACGGTGGTGAGCGCCCCGAGAACCTCGCGCCGGCCGAGGCGTTGGTCGGTGAGCCACACGCCGCACGGCAGCGCGATGACGAAACTCGACACCACGATGGCCTGCACCACGAGCAGCGACCCGATGGCGAGGGCGACGACCTGGGCGACGAACCCGGCGATCTGCAGCGCTTCCCCGAGGATCCACACCGGGCGACGGAACAGCTGGAGAAGAAAGCGCGAGCTCTCTCCGCGCGCGCTCGTCCGCAGCGCACCGCGTTGCTGCATGGCGTTGCCCAGCGCGAAAGCGCAGGCGGCGACCAGGGCGAGAAAGGTCGCCATCCCCGTACTGCGCTCCCGGACCCCGTTGGGCCGGCTAGGCCGGGGACGGCGCCGCCGCCAGCCCGATGGTGACGGCGATGCGCACCCGGTCGTCGGTGTCGACCTCGAAGACGGGCTTGGCGATCACCGGCGGTGGGTTCTCGAACGCGCCGAGCACGGCGAAACCGTCGGCCTCCACCACCAGCACCGTCCGTTCGACCGCCACCGCTCCCTCACCTCGTCTCGTGCGCGCCGGGCGCACGCCAAGTGTCGCGACAGCACCGACCGGCGAATGGACCCCGCCGACCGGCGCGTGAACCCCATCTGCTCGCTCGACGCTAACCGACCTCGGATTGCTCGGCGACCCCGTGCTCTGGCCCGGGGTGCCCGGGGCCAAACGCCCGTGCTCGGACTCTTGCGCCCTGACCCTCCCGACGCAGAATCAGGCCCATCTCGACCGCACTCGCCCGGCCGGTTCGACGAGACAAACTGGGTGGGAGTCGTCCGAGATATCGTGGAGTAGTGGTGGAACCTGAGATCGTAGCTAGCGACGCACACTTGCGGCCAATCGAGCGGCGGATACGCCGGCTCGTGGCGGCCGGTGTTGACCCGGCTGAGGTGGCCTGGAGATTCCGGCGCAGCCGACGGAGTGTGTCCCAGATTCTGGCCCTTAGTTCGCGGCCTCATCGTGGGGCGAGTTCTTCGAGCAATCCGCAGGTGCTCCGGCCGTTGGAACGGCGGATTCTCGCCTGGAGGGAGGCTGGTGCCAGCTACGCCGAGATTGGGGCGCGCTTTCGCCACAGTCCGCAGTTTGTCCGTCGCGTGGAGGATCTGGCGCGGGCAAAGCTGGCCCGGGCCGAGAACGACGATCAGTAGGGCGTGACCTATCGCAGTTGGTAAGCAGGTACAGGGTTGTTGCTCATTCCAGCCAGCCGGATTGGCAGGGTCCAGAAGATCCCTATCCAAGGTTCCGATTCCTCGGCACAGGTGGCCCGAAAGCGGTGTCACTCACTCGAAATGTGCCCAAGATGGCGGCGGCGTTTTAGCCCTGCTCGATGAAGATGCACTCCCCGGGGCACTCCTCGGCCGCTTCGGTGACCGCCTCCTCGAGGTCCTCGGGCACAAGCGCCATGCCCTCGGCACCGCCCGGTTCGCTTCGAACCTGATCGCTCTCCTTCACGTAGGCGAGACCGTCGTCGAGCAGCGTAAAGACGACCGGCGCGATCTCCTCGCACAGCCCATCACCGGTGCATAGATCCTGATCGATCCACACCTTCATGGATTCACCTCTTCGAGCTGGGAGAACGCGCCCCTTTTGGGAAGTCACGACATCGGCTTCTCAACTGTACGTGGTCGAAGTGGTGGGGCCGTCACGACCAGATTTGTTCGGATCTCGACGGCCGGGCCAGAGCGTCGGCTGACGCCTCTTGTCCCCCCTCCATGGGGAGCGTCAGAGATCGAGCTTGCCCTTCGCTACGCAGATCACCAAATGAGCCTCTAGGACTGCGTCCCGTGTAGCCGGTGACGCGCCGGGTCAGCCTCCGCTGCTGCTTTGGCGCTGTCGCCCGCCTGCTCGAGTTCGATCACGGCCACGCGTTCGTCGGGCGACACGGCCGCCTTGCCCGCCTTTTTGGCGAACTCGTTGACCACCGCGACAAGTACTGGTGACGCTTCCTCGTCGCCATGTACCGCGTCGCGCGCTGCATCTATCTTGATCGAGCTTCCTAAAGCCGCTCTGCCATTGTCGTCATGGGAGAAGGCTACGTCGGGCAGCCCCGGGTGTCCCAGATTGTCGGGCCGAACGATGGCGATAAAGTGCCTCCATACGCTTTTGGGGGAATCGAACTCCCGTCGTTGTCCTGGCGATAACGCGACCGATCCGATTAAGACAGAGCGTGCCGAGCGAACAACTCAGGAAACGGAGATCGCCTCCGAGTGTTTACCAGTGACGGTGGGAACTTGACAGTGATTACCTGTCTAGGACCAACGCTTGAATGACAGCTGCCTTGTTCCAGTGCTTCTCATGGCCGACCCTCTCGACGAGGTTCGTCGGAAACGACAGTCGTGACCTGGTCGTCACAGGGCGAGCCTGCTGCGTCTGGAGTCTTCGCCTTGCGCTCTCGAGCTGCATGAGCTTCCTTGTTTGCGGCCCGCTTGTCAGCGATCCTCACTTGGTTCCCTTCTTCGAAATATTCGGTGTGCTGCGTTAGGTGGCGTCCCAGCCCGCATATCGAGCTGTGGCTTTGGTACTCCAGAATCATGATGACGGGCAGAAGAACAGCGCCCTCAACGCTGTTGGTTGCCAGCCGCTTGAGATGAACGGGCTCCACAACACATGAGTGGTTCCGGTTCGGAATGACGATCCCGGCGCGATGTGTCTACGACGAACCAAGTCCTCGGCGGCCGCATTCACGAGAACCGGCTAGTCGCGTGAACAGGGCGGATGGGTATGCAGCACCCACACCTTTGACGCTTTGGTCACTACCGCGATCCGCAGGAACCCGAAACATAACAAAGCGACTCCAGAAGGAGCCGCTTTGTTAGGTCAGGGGCCGGTTCCTCAAACCACAGCGGAGGCTGCCTCGACGGCCTGCACCACCCCTGCGGCGTGGGTGATCTCGACCTTGTGGGGCTTGGCCTGCTCGGCCACGGGGATGGTGATCGTCAGCACGCCATCCTCGTACGTGGCAGCGATATGGTCACGGTCCAGGCTCTCGCCGAGCAGTAGCTGGCGCTTGAACTCGCCCTGGGCTCGCTCCATCACCTCGATCTGATCGTCCTCGTTAGGGGTCCAGGTGCGTGTCCCCACCACGGTGAGGACGTCCTTTTCGACCGTTAGCTCGATAGAGCCTGGATCTGCGCCGGGCAGATCAAGAAGAATCTTGAATTCGCCGCCCCGACGGTACGCGTCCACGGGAATCCCCCGAGGACGGCGTTCGCTAAGCATTTCTTCGGTGAGCCGGTCGGTCTCTCGGAATGGCTCAAATCGCATCAACATGGCTCCAACCTTTCGCTGACCCTCGAGTAACTCGGCGTCGGCGACAGTCGGCCCTCGACGTGCACTGCATTGTACTCTAGTTATATGTAACTAGCAAATAACTTCTAGAAATATTCGGCTAGACTTGTGAGTGATGGCAAACTGGGGCTTCCTCACCAAGCACGGCCGGGCCCTGGTCTGCATCGCCCACGACCCGGGGGTGCGTCTGCGTGACATCGCCACTGAGCTCGACGTCACCGAGCGGAGTGACTACGGCATTGTCAACGACCTGGCCGAAGCCGGCTACGTGGTGAAGGACAAGGACGGCCGTCGCAATCGCTACCAGGTTCAAGCCCACCTGCCGCTGCGAGAGGCCATCGGTCGAGAACCGACGATCGGCGAGGTGCTGGAGCTACTGGTCGACTCGAACAAATCCAAGTGAGCCCGAGGGGGGCGTAATTGAAGGGGGAGTGGCCTCGCATCGCCACCTTAAGTAGCTTCAGCTACAAGGATAAGGGAGCATCACGCGGCGACTTGAGCCGTCGCCTCGAGAACGCCTCTCGTGAGATGCGGTGGCCTAGGCGTTCGATGAGCCGCTCGTTGTTGTAGTTCTCGATGAAGGTTTGAGACGGCCCGTCGGAGGTCGGCGTCGTGAACTGAGTCGAACCCACAGGCACTGTTCTTTGCACACTCGCTCATCTGAGAGACCAGCGAGTTCACCCCACAGGCGGTCGTAGCGTCCGGGGAGCTGGGCATCTGACCATGGTCGCCGACACCTACGGCGATCGTCGGGATCCCCGAGACGGCACGGAGCTCGGAGGCCACGAAGGTCGGTGCGCCGGTGTAGCCCTCTGAACTGGACGGATGGCATTCTCGGCATTCACAGCGTCGGCCCACCGACGACGAACCGGAATTGGTGCGATCGCAAACCCGGACCTTTGGCCGTTCGCCACGATGCTTCGCGTCCTATGGTGCATCCATCACCCCATCGATGGTGGGAGGAGACCGATGGAGCGGATGAATGCGCTCGACGCCGAGTTCCTCCACTTGGAGGACGGGATCGGCCACATGCACATCGGCGGGGTGTGCGTGTTTCCCGACCCACCGCCGTCCTTCGACGACATCGCGAGGATGATTGCCGCCAAGCTGCACCTCATCCCCCGCTATCGCCAGCGAGTGCGTTCGGTGCCGTTCGAGTTGGGCCGACCGGTCTGGGTCGATGATCCCCATTTCAACCTCGCGTACCACCTGCAACACACAGCGTTGCCCGCACCTGGCGATGACACTGCATTCTGCCGCCTGATGGGACGGATCATGTCCCAGCCACTCGACCGCGATCGTCCGCTGTGGGAGACGTGGCTCGTCGAAGGTCTCGAGGGCAGGCAATGGGCGCTCATATTCAAGGTTCATCACTGCATGGTCGACGGAATCGCCGGTGTCGAACTGGTGCGCGTGCTGCTAGATCTCGACGCCGACATCAAGGTGGCGGTGCCCGAGCCATGGGAGCCCCAGCCGGAACCTCACGGCGCGGCAAAGGTGTTCGACGCATGGCGTGGCCTCGCCAGCAATGTCATCGCCACCGCACGAGGGCTTCCCCGGGTCATCGCCCACCCAGCCGACGCCCTCCGCTCCGCCGTTGGGACCGCCCGGGGGCTCGCACACTTCGCCGGCGACCTCGGCGCTACACCACCACTGTCGATCGAGGGCAGCATCGGTCCCCACCGCACCTGGGCTCACTCGTCCGCGAGCCTCGCCGACGTCCGAACGATCCGCTCAGTGTTCGGCGGCACGGTCAACGACGTCGTGCTCGCCGCCGTCAGTGGCAGCTACCGGGATTTGCTCCTCTCGCGCGGCGAGGACGCCGACCGAGCCCTCGTCCGCTCGATGGTGCCGGTGTCGACGCGGCATGACGACGGCCAGGGCGTGCCCGACAATCGGGTCTCGATCCTTCTCTACGACCTGCCGGTTCAGGTCGCTGACCCGGTCGAACGACTCGAGGTAGTCCACGAACAGATGACCGAACTGAAGGCGTCCCACATGGCCGAAGCGGGGGAGACGGTCACCGCTATCGGCAACCTGGCCCCGCCGATGGTCGTGGGTACGGTGAGCCGGATGGTTGTCCGCGCTCTCCACCGGCTTCCGCAACGTTCGATCAATACTGTCACCACCAACGTACCCGGGCCGCAGTTCCCCCTCTACTGCCTCGGTCGCGAGATGCTTGAATACCGGCCCTTCGTCCCCATCAGCCACGGAGTTCGAGTGAGCACGGCCATCCTCTCCTACAACGACCGCCTCTTCTTCGGCATTACCGGCGACTACTCGACAGCACCCGACGTGCAGGTGCTCGCCTCGGCTGCGTCGGGAGGTATCGAACAGCTCCGTGAACGCGCCCTCCCGCGACTCGGCAGCAGCCGGCCCCGCAAGTCCCGCTCCGGCACGACCCGCCCCGAGACCAGAGGATGAGCACAGGAGCACCACTCGGGCAAGCTCATGGGCTGACGAGCGGGCAGCTTCCACTCGGGGCCGTCAACGGCTACGCACATCCGATATTTGCACCGGTGGTTTCGTATTTTGGCCAGCTCTTCAACCCTGGCAGCAAAGGTGGCGGAGCCTTGGCGGTCCGGTTGCACGGCCGGCCCGTGGTCGACGTGTGGGCCGGGTTCGCCGACCGCCGGCGGTCGCAGCCCTGGGAGCGGGACACGGTCACCGTCTGTTTCTCAACGACCAAGGGCGTAGCCTCCACAATCATCCATCGCTTGGCCGATCGTGGCCTTGTCGACTATGAGGCTCCGGTGGCGAGCTACTGGCCGGAGTTCGGCGTTGCCGGCAAGCAAGCCATCACCGTCCGACAGCTACTCAGCCACCAGGCCGGCCTGCACTCGATGGTCGACCTCGTCGACCGCCCAGAGGACCTGCTCGATCACATCGCCCTCGAGGAGCGACTCGCGGCTCGGCCGCCCGACCCATGGCCGGGGCACCCCGGTTACCACGCAATGACCTACGGGTGGCTGCTGGCCGGGTTGGCCAGAACTGTTACTGGGCTGGGCATGGCCGACCTGGTGCAGGCGGAGCTCGCTGAGCCCCTCGACACCAACGGCTTGTGCATCGGGATGCCGCCCGACGGCCTCCACCGCTTTGCGCCGCTCATCGGCCGGACGCCGCCCGTGCGTCCCACGCCGCGCCGCTTTGCCAGCATGAGCGCCAGATCCATGCCCACGCTGCGCAGGGTCGAGTTGACCCGCCGTTTTCTCGAGGCGCTCTACGTCCCCTATTTCGACCAACTCCTCTCCGGTTCGTCGCCGTTGGTGCTTCGCACCGAGATGCCGTCGGTGAACGGCGTTCTCTCGGCTGACGCGCTGGCCAAGCTCTACGCGATCATTGCCAACGACGGCGAGGTCGAGGGCGTCCGGTTCTTGTCGCCCGAAACGGTTGGCGCGCTAAGCCAAGTCCAGACCAGGGCCCACGACGCGGTGATCGGCATGCGGATGAATTGGCGCATGGGTTACCACCGGGCCGTGGGGCAAGGCTACCGGGGTGATTCCGCCTTCGGGCACTACGGCTTCGGCGGCTCGGGCGGTTGGGCTGACCCAGCCACCGGATTGTCCTTTGGCTTTGTCACAAACGACTTGAAGCTCATTCAGGCCCCAGTCGGCGGCGATCTTCGAATCTTCCGCTTGGCTGGACTGGTGCACCGATCGGCCAGCGAAGGCGCGGCGAAGTGAACAAACGGAGGATCCGTTCACGTTCGAGTACAGGGACACCGCGATTGGGCCGGGCCCATGACCAATGTCCGTCACCGTCACCGTCACCGTCACCGTCACCGTCACCGTCACCGTCACCGTCACCTCACCGTGCGAGCCGTGGACTCTATGGCCCGTCTCCCGCTGGAACAGAAGGACGTGCCATCGGGGTGAAGGGCACCAAAATGCCGATCGTGTCGCTCGATTCCGGCTCGGAGGTCCTCTCGCCGCCAAGCATCGTGATTCACCGGCTGAGCCCGAGATGTAGATACGCATGCATCGGGATCGAATCATCGCCCCCCACACCTAGCCGAGCGCAGGCGATACCTCGGATTCATGCTCACCATTCGAGGTGCCCGATTGCATTTCACCAAGACGAGAACCGACGAATCCCCCGACGCCGGTGTGTCTACGCGGCCACCGAGGAGTACTCGTGGATGAGACCGCCCAGCACGTCGTGACGACGGACGCGGAGCGATGGGGGAGTGGCGGCGATCCCGCAGCTGGCCACCGGCGCTTCAAGATCGATGCCTCGGTGCGGGCGCTGTTGGTTGTAGTGGGTGACGTATTGGCGAAGAATCCCCTCCAGGTGACGGCGACCGAGGATGAGCACCCAGTCGAGGCATTCGGTCCGAACGGTCCTCACCCATCGTTCTGCGTAGGCGTTCGCCCGAGGAGAACGGACCGGTGTCTTGATCACCCGAATGCCCTCAGAAGCAAAGACCTCGTCGAAGCTGGCCGTGAACTTTGCGTCGCGATCCCGGATGAGGAACTTGATGGATCTGGAACGGTCTGCCAGGTCACCGATCAGGTTGCGGGCTACCTGAGTGACGAAGACACCGGTCGGGTGATCGGTGACACCGAGGATGTGCACTTCTCGAGTTGACAGTTCGATCACGAAGAGGGCGTAGAGCTGTGTGAATGACACGGTGTCCACGGTGAAGAAGTCCATGGCGAGCACGCTGTGGGCTTGGGCACGCAGGAATTCCGACCAGGTAGGTCCGCTCCGCGGCCCGGGACCGAGACCATGTCGGCGCAACACCCTCCGGATCGAACTGGCCGAGACCCGGATCCCGAGCTTTCGCAGTTCTCCTTGGATTCGGACGCATCCCCAGCTTCGGTTCTCCCTGCCGAGACGAATGATGAGTTCGACGAGCTCATCGGTCATCGACGGCCGGCCCGGACCTCGTTGTGCTCGCCATCGTCGCCATTTCCGCTTTGCGAGCTCTCGGTGCCACCGCAAAAGGGTGTCGGGGGTAACGAGGAAGCACCGCCAACGTGCCCGAGGGAGCAATCGGCTCAGCGCAGCAAGGATCGCTCGATCTGAGGGCAGGTACCGCACCCGACCATGGAGTTGACGTTCAAGAACACGCACCTGGTGGCGGAGCACGACGATCTCGACGTCCTTGTCCGAACCCGCTTCGCCGCCACGACGCCACAAGGCCGAGGACACGACACAGCCCGAGGTAGATGAGGGAGAGGGCCATGGTGGATGATGCCCGAGGTCGCTGCGAATGGCCAGTTCAGCAGCCCGATCGACATTTTGGTGCCCTTCACCACCGTGCTCTCTCGGCAGAGGTTCACCATCGACATCCCAAACAACGAGGGCCTTTCCATCCAGTACGTCCGCAATCGGGAGGTTCGTTGTGTAGCCCGTATGCGAAAAAGTGACCACGTGGCTCGCCGACTCCATCGGTTTAGCAATCGCCATCAGGGTGTCCACCGAAAAACCGTTGAACGTCATGCCTAAACGCGATCATGTCGTCACACAGTGGATGTCTCCGACGAAAACTGGCCTTTCCCCCGTCAGCCGGACACATGGCTATGCGGCCAGCAGGTCGCGGTGTGCGTAACGTAGTTCCCACTCGAGCGGCGGGACATTGCCGAGCGTCGAGTGCAGACGCACGGCGTTGTAGTGGTTGACCCAAGCGATGATCGCCCGTCGAGCCTCGGCCCGGGTGGCGAAACGGTAGCGGGAGACGAGCTCCCGCTTGAGGCTGGCCCAGAAGCTCTCGGCGACGGCGTTGTCCTGACTCGAGCCGATGCGGCCGACGGACTGGGAGACCTTGTGCTTGAGGCACAGGGCCCGGAAGTCTCGACCCATGTACTGCGCTCCGCGGTCGTGGTGGAACACCATGCCGGCGACGTCTTCGCCCCGGGTGGTGACAGCCATGTCGAGGGCTTGACCGACGAGCTCGCTGCGCATGTGGTCGCACAACGCGTAGCCGATGATCCGCCGGCTGCCGATGTCGAGGACGTCGGCCATGTACAGCCAGCCCTCGCCGGTGGGGATGTAGGTGATGTCCCCACAGGTGCGCTTGGCCGGTTCGCCCGGGGCGAAATCGCGCTGGACCAGGTCGGGAAGCGGCGGGGCGGTGACGTCGGGGATGGTGGTGCGGACCTTTGTGCGCCGGCCGTCTTTGGCGTAGATGCCGTTCTCGGCCTGCAGGCGCTCGACCCGCTTGTGGTTGACGTCGTATCCCCGTCGCTTCAGCTCATCGGTCATCCGGGGGCTGCCGTAGGTGTCGTCGTGGTGATGGTGGATGTCGTACATCTCGTTCACGACGATGGCCTCGTCCCACTCGGCGGCTGTCGGCGCCTGGGAGCGCTCCAGCCAGCCGTAGTAGGCCGAGGTGGAGACCTCGGCCGCCTCGCAGGCCGCTTGGACGGGAAACCCTTCGGCCTTCATGGCGGAGACGTGGCGGTAGCGGCTCACCGGTCCAACTCCTTCACCCAGAAGGCCACACTTCGTTTGAGCAGGTCGCGCTCGGTGGTCAGGCGCTTCACCTCCCGGCGCAGCCTGGCCATCTCCTCGCGCTCCTCGCTGGTGAGCCCCTCGCGCTCGCCCCGGTCGACCCGTTCTTGGCGCACCCAGTTGCCGAGCGTCTGCTCGACCAGGCCGAGCTCCCGGGCCACGTCCGCCACCGTGCGGTGCTGGTCGATCACCAGGGCCGCCGCGTCTCTGCGGAACTCCTTTGGGTATCTGCCCTTTCGCCGAGCTGGCTCAGCAGCAGGGTTCTTCTCGGTCACCGTTGGCATGACTATCTCCTATTCGAGGTGTCCGGCCAACGGGGGGATGGTCAAACCGCCTCGTTGAGCTCGTGGATCTGCTGCCAATTCCAAGTAAGGGCCCGCCGCGGAATAGGTCGCGCGATTCACGTAGCGATGCTGTAGTTCCACTCGCCGTGCCAGTCGTGGGGTCGTAGCGGAATGGCGGCGTAGTCATCGTCGCTGATCTTGACCCCGGTGGGGTACCAGTTGGGGTCGTAGTCGCACTGGACGGTGAGACCGGTCTTGGTCTTGGTGGCGGCAATGAGCTCGACGATGGTGCGGATGTCGCTGAGCGACCGGCCCCTCCAGTTGATGGAGATGAAGCTGAAGAGACGGTGCTCGATCTTGTTCCACTTCGAGGTGCCGGGCGGATAGTGACAGACCGAGATGGAGAGGCCCGTCTCGGCGGAGAGCTTCGCCAAGTGGTACTTAAAGGCCCGTACTCTCGGGCCGTTGGACCCGCCGGCATCGGCGGTGATGAGCAAGGTGGAGGCCTCGGGAAAGCGCTCCCGGCCCATCTGGTTCCACCAGCGCCGGATCGATTCGACGGCGAACTCGGCGGTATCTGCCGTGTCGCCGACCGAGACCCAGCCCTCGTCGTTGCCGACGTCGTAGACCCCATAGGGGATGGCCTTGGCGAACTCAGCGAGGGTCCGATCGGCGAAGTCGTGCACGTTGACCCGGCTCGGCTCGCCTGCGGGTTGCCATTCGCTGCCCCCGTTGGCGTAGTTGCCGATCAGCTCCTTTTTCTTGGTGTCGACGCTGATGACCGGCTCACCGAGCTTGAGCCGAGCCGTCACCAGCTTGTTGATGTAGGCGAACTGGGCGTCACGGTCGGGGTGTGCAGTGCCCTCGTTCTGCTTGGCCGGCGCCTGGAGGCTGTATCCCATCTGGTGCAACAACCTGCGCACCAGCTCCGCCGAGGTCCGGAACCCCTGGGCCTGGAGGTCTTGGGCCAGCTCATAGGTCGACTTGAGCGTCCAGCGCAGCGCCGACATCGGCGTGCCGCGCGTGGAGGGATGGACCAGTTCATCGAGTGCTTCGAGCAGGCCGGGCTGCTTGTCGATGGCCGGCTTGTCCCCTCCGCCCACCGCGCGTTGGCGATCCGACGGCTCGACGCCAGCACGCACCTGTGCGACCGACTTGTAGACCGTCGAAGAACTCATCCCCGATGCCTCGACGACGCGGGCTTGGCCCCCACGACCCAACGCCTCCGCCATGGCACCCGCCACCACGCGGGTCTGTAGCTCGTTCAAGTGCGGCAGCACCGTGTCGAAGAACCCGCTCAGTTCTTCAGGCGACAACTCCACACGGAGAGCCTACTCTCTCGCGAGTTAACCTATGGTGGACCCTAACCGGATTTTCAACCAACCCTTCAATCCTGAAAGTCCACGAAGCGATATCCAGGCGAGGGGTTGGCTCTGCGGCAAGCACTGGCCAGGCGGTGCTTTCATGTTGGCCGGGCGGCAGGCGTGAACTTCGTGCTTCGTGTGGACTACCGACGAAGCCTCTGGTTATGACGGACACAGTCGCCTTACACCGAGGCAGTGACGATGTCGGCTGCCGCAGCGGCGCCAAGTCACCTAGTTGTCGCCCGTGCCCATCTTGGGGTCCTCGGCCATCATTTTCGGATCTTCGGTCTCCATCTCGTTCTCGTCGTCCATGCCCATTTTCGGGTCCTCGCCCATGCCCATCTTGGGGTCACCCATCATCTTCGGGTCCTCGCCCATGCCCATTTTCGGATCTTCCATCTCTATCTTCGGGTCGTCCATCTCCATCTTGGGGTCGTCCACGTTTCGCTCCTCGAGATAACTACGCTTAGCTTGCGCTCAAATTTACGTCCGATGGGCGTTGCATCATATCCCCCACTGGCTAGCCATCTGGGTAGTTGACGCCCTCCAGTCGGGACTCCGAGGACTTGGGTCGAACACAGAGGTGTTCATTTCCTCGTGCTGATAGCCACTGGCAGCATCAGCTACCGGCCATCCACACGTTGCAGTTCGATCAAGCTTCCGCCGTTACTTCGATCCCTACATTCGTTGCCTTGACCACGGCGTCGGCGATCATTCCTGGCTCCAGTTCCAGCTCGTCGGCCGCCTCTCGGGTGATCAACGCCACAAAGCGGTGGGGGCCCGACTGCACCTCCACTTGGGCCGCCACGCCGTCCTTGGTCACGCGGGTGACGATCCCTCGGAAGCGATTGCGGGCCGACTGCCCCCGGGGTCTGTCGCGGCCCTGTTCACCGGCGAGTTCGACGGCCAACCGAGCAAGGTCCGCCCCGTCCACGAAGCGCCTGCCCCCCGACGCCTGCGTCGCCTTCACCCGTCCCGCGTCGACCCAGCGCCGCACGGTGTCGGTGCTCACACCCAGCAACTCCGCCGCTTGGCCGATCCGGTATTGGGGCACGCCACAAGGTAGCAAGTGCGATCTGCCGGGCGCGGAGGCCGTACAGAACGTCCACGTCACTCCGCGTCACGCCACCGTGTCCGGCTCCGCCTTCGACTCCTCTTCGGCCAACCAGCCCGGCGCGTGGCGTGCCGCCCATGCCTTGGTGACCCAGCCTTTGATCATCGAGCCGAGCGATTCGGGGTGGGCGAGGGCGAAGAGCACGTGGCCGGCGACCACGATGAAGATCGCGAAGGCGAACACGTCATGGACGAACGTGGCACCGGTGCGCCAATCGACCGGGAAAAACCGGAACCACTTGAGCATGACGCCGGTGGCGAGCATCACCACGATGGCAGCGCCAATGAAGATGGCGTTGAGCTTCTGGCCGGGATTGAACTTGTCGACGACCTGGGGGGCCCTCCGCCCCAGGGCCTTCAGCCAGGTCACCTCGTCCCTCGTCCAGACGTTGATCCGGCGAAGGTCACGGCGGAACCGGGCTCCCCAGGGGCCCAGGAGGGCGATGAGGAGCGGCACCGGCAGCGCGATGCCCGCCCACAGGTGGATCTCCTCCACCAGGGCTCGGCGCCCGACCACACCGGCAATCGACCCGAAGTACAGCGGCAGCGCCGTCACCATCAGGATGCCGAACAGCAACGCATTGGCCCAGTGCGCGGCACGTTGCACCGGGTCGAACCGCACGATCCGCTCCGTGACGCGTGGACGAGCTGCGACGGCGTGCGTCACGCCGCCCCTCCGGTCAGAGACGGGTCGGACGTTCCGGTCGACCCGTCGATCCATCCGTTGAGGGGATAGCCGTTGTTCTCCCAGAACCCGGGAACCACCTTGTCCACGACCTTGATGGCGGACAGCCACTTGAGCGACTTGTAGCCGAACATGGGAGCGACGTAGAGCCGCACCGGGCCCCCGTGTTCGGTGGTCACGGGGGCGCCGAGCATGCGGTACGCCACAATGACCTCGGGCAGACGCGCTTGATCGAGCGTCAGGCTCTCGGTGTCGGCACCGTCGTAGGACTCGAAGCTCAGCGCGACCGCCGCGTGCTGCACGCCTACGTCATCGAGGATCTCCGAGAGCCGCACGCCTTCCCAATGAACCGATGGAACAGACCAGCCGGTGACACAGTGGAAGTCCTTCACGAACGCGGTGCGTGGCATCGACTCGAGATCATCGATCGTGTATGTCCGGGGCGAGTCGACGAGTCCGCTGACCTCAAGTCGATACTTAGAACGTGAGATGACCGGGAACGTCTCGGAGATCGAGTAAATGCGGAAGTGGTCCCCAAATGGCAGCAAACCTCCCAGTCCAGAACCGACCACGCTGCTAAGGACGTTCTGCACCTTGGCGCCGAACACGATCCCAGCAGCACCCAGACCCACGAGACCGAGGAAGACCCGGCGTCCTACGTCGACGTGTTGCTGGGCCCCTTGGCGACTCGTTCCGGTGGGCTTGGCAGACACCGAGGCCAGCCTATGGCTACAGGGGTACCCGACGGCATCGCCCCCTCCTGATGTTGTGTCGACTCGCTGACGTCTCAGGGACTTGACAGTTCGGCAACCCCTGTCGGGGGGTCAACCGTATTTCAAGAGATGGTTGAGCCGCCGGGAACTACCATCGGCTGGCGAAGCGACTGAGTCATCGCGGTCCTTGTGACGAGAATGGAGCCAACGATGTGGGTACGAGCGGGTATCGGGATTGTGCTCTGCGCGGTTGGCACGGTATGGATACTCCAAGGAACCAGAGTCATTCAAGGTTCGGGAATGAGCGGCCAAGGCAAATGGGCGGTCGTGGGGGCAATAGCGGTCGCGATGGGCTTGGCGTGTTTAGCCTGGGCCGCACGACATCACCGAAAGGCCACCAGCGAGTCAAGCTGAATCCTGTCCGCATTCACGATTCAGCGGTCATCGCCGGTGTCGTTGTCTAGGGCTCACATTTGGCGTGTCGTGGGTCAGGCGACACCTGTCCGGTGAAAGAATAAAGAACATGGGCGGCATCCTTGAATGCATCCGCCGGTCAGCACCGCCTTGCGACCCCTCACGTCGGTTACAGATCGAGCGTTATGTCGTCGCGTGGCTGCGAGCAGCAGATGAACACGCTTCCCTCAGCGGGAGGTTCAACTGGGTCGGGGCTGTAGTCGACATCTCCCGTGATGAGCGTCGTCTCGCAGGTTTGGCAAACGCCGGTTCGGCAAGACCAGCGGACTGGTACGTCGCAGGACTCGGCGAGTTCGAGTAACGAGCCGTAGTCGCTGCTCCATGGGATCATGAGGTCGCTACGGGCGAATGCGATCGTCGGGCCGTCTCCGGGCTGGCCGGCGGGTGGGTGGGGCGCCCGCGCTGGGGCTGCGGCGATCCCCGGTGTCTCGCCCGCTGCCGGCCCGAACGGCTCGGTATGGATACGAGAGGCATCGAACCCTAAGGCGGCCAGACCCGCGCTGATTTCGTCCATGAAAGCTGTGGGCCCACAGAGGTATGCCTCAGCATCGGAGGGTGGCTTCAATTCGGCGAGCACTGACGCGGTGAGTCGTCCCTCTTTGTCGAAGTCGCGGCCTTCAACGTCCTTCGGGCCAGGGCGGCTGTAGTACACGTGGGCCCGTGCGTTCGGCAGCGAGCCGAGCAGGGCACTGGCCTCCGAGGCGAACGGGTGCTCACGCCCGTTGCGTGCGCCGTGCAGCCCCCAGATCTCTCGGTCGGAGCGCTGCTGCGCCAGCGCCTGAAGCATGGCGAGAATGGGGGCGGCACCGATTCCGGCGCTGATCAGCAGCACGGGCGCGTCCGTCTGATCAAGAAGGAACGTGCCGCGTGGTGCTGCAATGTCGAGTTGGTCGTCGACGGCGAGACGTGTGTGCAGATAGCCGCTGGCGGCGCCGCCGCGTTCGCGCTTGACAGTGATCCGGTAGTAATCCGCCCCGGGTGGTCCGGAGAGCGAGTAGTTGCGCAGCAGGGCTCGGTTCCGCCCGCTGGGCTGGACTCGCAGAGTGATGTACTGACCCGAACGGGCCGCGGGTAGTGGAGCGCCCGTGGGGTCCTCGAGGCGCAGCGAGATCACCGAGTTGCTTTCGCGCGTGATTGCCTTGACGATCACCTGACGAAAGCCGGGCCAGGCGGGAGGCGGGCTCGTTACCGCCAGGCCGGCGTTGCCACTGCCGGGTTCCTCATTCAGCAGCGCTCGAAACGAATCCTGCCAGCCGGGGCTGAGGGCGGGAACCCGGAGCGCACGGAGCAGCCCTTGGCGCGTGTGGCCGGGGAGGTAAAGCAGCGCGTCAACGTCGGCGACTGTCAACTGCTCGGGCCCCGAGGAGAGCTTGATGATTTTGTCTCCCGCCTTTACCTCGCCCTCTGTGAGCACCCGGAAATAAAATCCTGGACGGTGATGAGAAACGAGCAACGCGGGAATCTGCGGGTCATTCATGCGGATTCCAACCCGATAGCAGGTGACGCGAGGTTGCGTTACCTCGAAGATCGCGCTGCCAATCCGGTAGCGATCGCCAATGCATACCTCGTCGTCGCCTAGTCCCTCCACAGTGAAGTTCTCGCCGAACTGTCCGTACTCGAAGTCATGTCGTCCAAGCTCGCGTTCCCAGTACCGATACGACTCGATTTGATAAACAAACACAGCACGCTGCTCGCCGCCGTGCCCCTTCAAATCGCCTTGACTATCGCCGTCAACATTGAGCCTGCCTACCCGGCGGGAACCGGACACGGGGTACTTGAAGACCGCTGTAAAGACGGTTCTCCCTTGCCAGGGCACGTCCTTCGGTAACCCGACGTTGACCGACAACAACGTCCCAACAGGCTGGCGGGCGGACTGGTCTGACTCAACCCGCTTGGGCAGCGGCTCGCGGGCAATCGCAGAGTTGGAGGCTCCGGCTCTCATCAATACTCCAAATCGGCGGTGCGCCCGAGGGTCTCGCTACGGGGTCGCCGAGTTGGGTACGGGCAAAACACAGCCTTGGTAGCGCTCAAACGGATGCACGCGCAGACCGGGCAGGCGGTCATCGGAGACGAACAATGACCTGGGCCATGAAGGCAATGTACCCATGACTTGGACGGCATCGAGCAGGTCACAACGCCGGCCCGGCAGCTCCGGATGGCTCGGACGGACTGGCCCTTCGAACGATCTAACGAGGATTTTGGTCCTTCTCTCGAGGGGATGGAGCTAACTGGTGGGGCCAAATCGTTCAACCCGGATCCTGTCCACGGATTGACCGAGCCCTAGGAGCAGCCCACTCGCGAAGTCGGCGAAGCCCGGCGAGCCGCACACGAAGGCGGTCGCCTGAGGGAGCAACAGAGGAGCAAGATCCTGTTCGGAGAGCCGACGGGGGGGCAGCGGAGAGGACGGAGGGACCGTACGGGTGTAAGCAACAGTCGTCTCCGGTCCGGGGAGCTCATGGGCGTAGTAGAGGTCATCTGGCGTTCGAACTGAGACTGCCATTCGAAGCAGGTCGGAGCGCCCAGCCTGACGGGCCAGTCGCAGCATGGCCATCAGGGGCACGATGCCAGATCCACCGCCGACGAGGATGGCCGGAGTCTCGGCTTCCCAGACGAACCAAAGACCGATTGGTCCGCGGACCTCGAGCTCGTCGCCGACCATGACCTCGTCATGGAGGAACTCCGAGACCTCGCCGCCTTCGAGTCGCTCCACAGTGAGCTCGATCTCGCCAGAATCGTTAGGGGCCGACGCCACCGAATACGACCGCGATGCCGTGTACCCGTCGGGTGCGGTGAGCCGCACCACGTAGTACTGCCCTGCAAGCTGAGGCGTGGGCGTCGTAAGGGTCAAGCGAAAAGTCTTGGCGGTTCGGGTCTCCGGCCGGATCTCGGTGACCACGGCCACCTGCCAAGGATCGCCAGCTTTTCGATCAGTGGTCACTCCTAATCGCCCTGGTATCGCTGCTCGAGCCACGGATCTCCCCGATCGTGGTAGCCGTTGCGTTCCCAGAACCCCGGTTCATCGTGGTCGAGCACCCGCAATCCGGCCACCCATTTCGCACTCTTCCAAAAATAGAGATGCGGCACCAACAGGCGCGCCGGTCCGCCGTGTTCGATTGGCAGTGGGGCGCCCTCGTACTCCCAAACCACCCAAGCTTGACCACCGGTGACATCTGCAAGCGGCAGATTGGTCGTATACCCGGTACTCGAGAAGGCCAGCACGTGGGTCGCTGCCGGTTCCAATCCGGCGATGCCGAGAAGCGTGTCGACCGAGACACCACTGAATTGCACGCCGAGTTTGGACCAGGTGGTCACGCAGTGGATGTCACCGGCAAATGCGGAACCCGGCAGGGTGTGGATCTCGTCCCAGGTCCAGGATGTCGGATGGGCGACGAGGCCCTCGACCGAGAACGACCACGACACCAGGTCAGGCTGCGGGGTGACTTCCGCATTCAGGATGGGCCACTGGTCACCTGCGTCATACTGACCTGGAGGGAGACGCGGATCTCGGGCGGCCTTCCCTCGACCAAGAAATCCTCTTGTCGGCTTTGCCATGTCAACTCCCTGTTGAGAAAGTATGACCTTCGGTACCTAGTGACACATCTGTCTTACCGCGCACACTACCGCCGCGTCACCTGCGAGATCCCGGGTCGCAGCCCAGGGCGGGCGACCCCCTCATGGCGTCCCTGGGTCATCGGTACCATCACTCCGGTGAACCGTCTCGTGCCACCGACTCCGCCACCCACCCAGATGATCCCGGTCTCAGAAGCTCGAGCAATTCGTCCTCTCCGCCTGTGGAGTCCTCGCCCCCAGGCGAGTGGCGGTAAACGACGCCTCAGGTCGTGTCCTAGCCGAAGCCATCCGGGCCGCCGAGGCCGTTCCGCCCTTTGCGAATTTCGTCCATGGACGGGTACGCGGTCCGAGCCGCCGATACCGCGCGTCCACCAGCACGTCTTCGCGTGGTGGGCACCGTAATGGCAGGGGACAACGCGACGACATCCGTATTGGCCGGTGAGTCGGTTCGCATCATGACGGGGGCACCGGTGCCGCCCGGTGCTGACGCCGTGTGCATGGTCGAGCGCACCCGCGTCGAATCGGACGGTTCGATCGTGGTCGTCGAGGAATCCGTGGCTCCTGGCACATTCATACGAGAGGCTGGGAGCGATATTCGGGCGGGCGACGAGGTCTTCTCTCCCGGGACGTCCCTCGGCTCCCGCCCACGTGGGCGTGCTGTCGAGCATCGGGGTCGAGCAGCTTCTCGTCCACCCCCGCCCCACCGTGGGCGTTCTCTCTACCGGCGACGAGCTGATCACGTCCGCTGGCACCTTGGCGCCAGGGAAGATCCGCGACGCCAACCGGCCGGCGCTGCTCGCCCAGCTGCAAGCAGACGGCTTCGGTACCGTCGACCTCGGTGTGGCCGGCGACGACGAGGCGGCCCTCACCGGCCTGCTCGAAGAGGCAGGATCCCGGTGCGGTGCCATCGTCTCGAGTGGAGGAGTGAGCGTCGGTGACCGCGACGTGATGAAGGCCGTGCTCAAGGAGCTGAGCGGACCCACCATGCGTTCGATGCAGGTCGCCATCAAACCGGCCAAACCCTTCGCCTTCGGGGTGCTCAGGGAGACCGGGACACCGGTCTTCGGCCTTGCCGGGAACCCGGTGTCGGCTCTCGTGTCCTACGAGTTGTTCGTCCGGCCCGCGCTTCGCTCGATGGCCGGCTGCGCCGTGCTCGATCGACCACGCCTGGCCGCGGTCGCCGAGGTGGACTTCCCCCGCCCTCGAGACGGCAAGTTGCACTTGGTGAGGGTAACGGCCCGCATCGGAATGGACGGGGTGTTGGGAGTGCGATTGGCGGGCGGCCAAGACTCACACATGCTGCGCGTCATGGCGCAATCCAATGCTCTCGCGTTGTTGCCGGACGGTGAGGGCGTGCACGCCGGTGAGTGCGTGGAGATCCTCCTCCTTGACGCTGACGGAGTGCCGACCTCGCAGCGAGAACCCTGGTGAACGTGGACGTCGAGGTTGAGCTCACCTAGGGCGCATATTATTGCGGTGGCGAAGGTTCGATCCCGCTGAGGCCGTCGATGCTGGCGACGTTCTTCTCGGCCCAGTACTCGCGGATGCCCTCCCTCCCCTTGCGGGATGACCACTGGTCCATGGTGGGCCGATGACCCTCCAAAGTCATCAGGGGCACGCCGTAGCCGCACGAGTCCGACACCCGCCGCACGTCGACGACGATGACCGAGCGGACCCCCATGCCTGCACCGCCGGCGAAACGGGCGGCGAGCGCTTCGAAGTCCGGGTCGTCGGCCAGCACGACCCGTCCCGTCCCGTGCAAGCGCACGATTCGCGGCGGGCCCGCGAAGGCGCAGAGCATGATCACGATCCGGCCGTTCTCCCGGAGATGAGCGATGGTCTCGACACCACTCCCTGTCTGGTCGAGGAAGGCCACCGTGCGTTCATTGAGTACGGCGAACTCGTCGCGGTTGCCCTTGGGCGAGCAGTTCACCGAGCCTTGCGGATCGAGTGGGGCCGTCGACACGAAGAAGACCGACTGGTTCGACATCCACTCGGACAGCGTCTGGTCGATCCCGTCGTAAGTCTTGGCCACGGATGCATTATCGCGCTTCGCCTCCGCTGCTACTCCTTGCGGTGCCACGGCTTCCTCCCCGGTAGCCTCGTGCCGGTCATGGGCCTCGATGCGAAGATCCTCACTGTCTCCGAATCGGCCAGCGTGGGTGCGCGCGAGGACCGATCCGGTGACGAGCTGACCCGCATCCTCGTCGAGCACGGGTTTCGCATCGTCGATCGACGCGTTGTACCCGACGGGATCGCCCCGGTTTCGGCCGCTCTCGTTGAGCTGTCAACTGGCTTCGCGGGACTCGTCGTGACGACGGGGGGCACGGGATTCTCGCCGACCGACGTGACCCCGGAGGCGACCCGCGCCGTCCTCGAGCGCGAGGCCCCCGGCCTGGCCGAGGCCATGCGCTCCGTGAGTCCGCTCGGACGTCTCTCCCGAGGGCTGGCGGGGTCCGTCGGGAGCTGTCTCATCCTCAACGTCCCGGGCTCCCCGCGGGGTGCGGTGGAATCCATGGAGGCGGTGGTAGATGTGCTCGGCCACGCGCTTGAGTTGCTGGCAGGGGACCAACCACATTGACGTCTGGACGTCGGAGTGCGGTATCGGAACGCAGCGATAGAGCGAGGAAGATCTGCGCCGTGCCCTGATTAATCTGATGAATGGTCTCTCCCGTGAGGCGCCCGGAAAGGGGCGGCAGTGACGGACGCTCAAGAGAACTTCGAGAATGGCCCGGCGACCCTGGCCGAACTGACTCCGCCCAGAGGCGGTGACTGGGTCGGTGTCGGCATCGGGCCTCTGCCGGTTGAGACGGCGTGGCGGTGGGCGATCCTCCCTGGGTGCGGTGGGATCGTGACCTTCTGCGGCACGGTGCGTGACCACTCCGATGGCCGTCCCGGCGTGACATGGCTGGAATATGAGGCATACGTCGAGCAGGTCGCCCCGCGGCTCACACGGGTGGCCGCTGCCGCCCGAGAGCGCTGGGGAGAGATCGGCCGCCTGGTGTTGCTCCACCGGGTCGGGAGGCTCGAGGTGGGAGAGGTGTCAGTGGTCGTGGTGGCGTCCACACCGCATCGCGCCGAAGCGTTCGCGGCAGCACAGTTCTGCATCGACACCCTCAAGCACACCGTCCCTATCTGGAAGCGCGAGACATGGAGCGGTGGCACGGACTGGACCCTCTGCTCCGACGACCTCGACGCTGCCGGCCGCGACCAGGCGTCCGCACGGTGAGGGTGGCCCCATGACAGCTCCCGTCCGCGTCGCCGTCTCAGTACGGCCCCACCGGAGCACAAAGGACGCGGCGTCCGCTATGCCGGTTGAGGGCCCTCTTGTCGACCGCTACGGGCGCGTGCACGACGACCTTCGCATCTCGGTCACCGATCGCTGCAACTTGCGCTGCGTCTACTGCATGCCCGAGGAGGGGCTTTCGTTTCTCCCCATGGACCAGCTCCTCACGTTCGACGAGATCACGCGGGTGGCTCGGGTGGCCCGGAGCCTCGGTGTGACGGCGCTACGGATCACAGGCGGGGAGCCGCTCGTGCGCAAGGGGCTCCCGGAGCTCATCGCCCGGTTGGCCGCGCTCGGGTTCGAGGACCTGGCGGTGACCACCAATGGGACGGAGCTGGCCGGCATGGCCGAGAAGCTGGCCTCTGCCGGTCTGCGACGGGTGAACGTGAGCTGTGATTCCCTGCAACCCGAGCGCTTCGCGGCAATCCGCCGGCGGGGCGTCCTCAGCGACGTTTTGCGCTCCATGGATGCCGCCGAGGCGGCCGGGCTGACTCCGTTGAAGGTGAACGTGGTGCTCTTACGAGGCCGCAACGACGACGAGATCCTGGACTTCGCCTCCTTCGCCCGCGCGACCGGGCGGATCGTGCGGTTCATCGAGTTCATGCCACTCGATGCCCAGGGAGAGTGGGATCGCGCCCGGCTCGTATCGGGCCGCGAGGTCTTCGATCGGATTTCCGCCCATTGGCCCTTGGAGCCGTTGCCGGACCCCGGCGGCGCTCCAGCGGAGCGTTTCCGCTTCAGCGACGGGGTCGGCGAGATCGGCCTCATTTCGAGCGTCACGGAGCCTTTCTGTGGCTCGTGCAACCGCCTCCGGCTCACTGCGGACGGGGCGGTACGGAACTGCCTCTTCACCAACGATGAAGCAACCGTGCGTGACATCATGCGCAAGGACGGCACCGATGCCGAACTCTCCCTCCTCTTGCGGGCAGCGGTCTGGGCCAAGCATCCCGGCCATGGGATCAACGAGCCGGAGTTCCTCAGCCCGTTGCGATCGATGTCGATGATCGGCGGGTAGCGATGGCTCGCCTCCGTTTGTTCGGGCCGGCGAGAGAGGCGGCGGGCACGTCCGATGCCCTCGTGCCCGGGAACGACGTTGCCACCATCGTCGCTGGGGCGAGGGAGCGGTTCGGGGAACCGTTCTCTACCGTTCTCGACGGGTCCCGCCTTTGGGTGAACGGCGAGGAGGCGAACCCGGATACTCCTGTCAGCGACGACGACGAGGTGGCAGTGATACCGCCGGTGTCGGGGGGCTGCGCGTGACCGCTCAACCGGACGGCCGGACCCCGGCCGCAGGAACCCTCACTCACCTCGACGAACAGGGCCGCGCCCACATGGTCGACGTCACTGCCAAACCTCTGACACGCAGAATCGCCGTGGCGCGCTGCGCTGTCGTCACCACGGTCGACGCCGTCGCGGCACTCGGCGACATCGGGAAAGGGGTGGACCCGGTGGAGGCTGCACGTGTCGCCGGCATCCAGGGTGCCAAGCAGACGTCCTCTCTCGTGCCTCTCTGCCACACCATCAGGGTCGACCATGTATCGGTGGACGTGAAAGTGTCCACGCACCGGATTGAGATCACGGCGGTCACTGAGATCGTCGAACGAACCGGGGTGGAGATGGAGGCCCTCACCGCCTGTGCCGTTGCGGCCCTCACGCTGGTCTTTTCCTTGCTCGAGCTCGACCCCGAGGTGTCCGTGGAGGAGCTCACCCTCTGGCACAAATCGGGCGGGAGGTCCGGAGACTGGCAACGGAGCGAACCGGACGTCCCGCGGGACCAGAAGATGGCCTCGCCAACGCTTGCCGGTACGGAGGAGTCCTAATCCGCGCCAGCAAGGAAAAATCGCGGAATCGACCGCAGGTACAACATACACAGCTATAATTCGGCGTAAATGCCCATCGGCTTTGTTACCGTGTCGGCATGTCGACCCGGTTCTCTCTGCGGTGGTCCGGGCCCCCGGGGCTGCGGTGCGCCGCCGTCGCAGCCGCCGTGTCGTTCGGCCTCTCTGTGGCGACGACGGTGGGCCCTGTCGCCGCTGCCGCCTCCCCCCTGCCCTCGGGCCCGGTCGACGTGCTGTCCGCCGGCTCGTTACAGGACCTGTTGCAACAGCAGGTGGCACCCGCCTTCCAGCAAGCCACGGGTTACACGCTCAACAACACCTCTATGGGGTCGGACGCGATCGCCAGCGGCATCAAGGGAGGCACGCTCCAAGGTGACGTGTTCATCAGTGCGTCGCCAGCGGTCAACGAGACCCTCGAGGGATCGGCTAACGGGAACTGGGTCTCGTGGTACGCGGCGTTCGGTTCGTCGCCCCTGGTTCTGGGTTACAACCCCTCGAGCAAGTTCGCCGGCGACCTCAGGACCAAGCCGTGGTATGACGTGATCGACCAGCCCGGCTTTCTGATCGGTCGAACCGACCCTGCGACGGATCCGAAGGGTGTCTTGGCCGTCACGGCTCTTGACGAGGCGGCCAAGGCGCACGACATCGCCACCCTGAAGGCCATGGCGACGTCGACGTCGAACATCTACCCCGAGACCTCGCTCGTCGGGCAGCTCCAAGCCGGTCAGCTCGATGCCGGATTCTTCTACGGCGTCGAGGCGGCTGCGGCACACATCAGGACGGTTCCGCTCTCGGGAACGAGCCTCGCCGGCGTCTACACCTTGACGGTTCTCAACCGCGCGCCGCATGAGGCGGCCGCCCGGGCCTTCGTGGCCTTCCTCCTGGGCAAGGCCGGACAGCGGATCCTCGAGAAGAACGGCATCGTTCCAATCGCCCCTCCCAAAGTCAGCGGGAGATCCACGGTGCCCAAGGATCTGAAAGCGCTCCTCTCCCGATGATCAGGGGGGCACTGCGGAGCCCCCTCCCGTCGTTGGGCGGCCTCATCGTTGTCTATCTGGCCGTCCCTATTGTCGCCTTCGCTTTTCGTTTTCTCGGTACTCCGCATCGCGGCTTCAACGTCCCGGGGCTGTTCCCGTCACTCTTGGTCTCGCTCGAGAGTGCCACGATTTCGCTGGCGCTCATCACACTGTTCGGTGTCCCGCTGGCCTATGTTCTCGCCCGTTCTCCCGGCCGGCTGACCTCACTGATCGGGGTCGTCGTCCTCCTACCCCTGGCGCTGCCCCCCTTGATGAGCGGAATCCTGCTGATCTATCTGGTGGGGCCCTACACCTTCCTCGGCGAGCTGTTCGGCGGGCGCTTGACCAATTCGCTGACCGGCATCGTCCTCGCACAGACGTTCTGCGCAGCTCCCTTCCTCATCGTGGCCGCGAGGTCGGCGTTCGGGGCTATCGACTCGGCCACACTCGACATGGCCGCCACGCTCGGTCACTCCGAGTTCTCCCGGTTCCGTCACGTCGCGCTCCCGCTGGCCGCACCCGGAATCCGCGCCGGTATGGTCCTGGCGTGGCTGCGCGCCTTCGGCGAGTACGGGGCGGTCATCATCCTCGCCTACCACCCTTTTTCCTTGCCCGTCTATACGTACAACCAGTTCAGTGGTATCGGATTACCTACCACTCTGGCTCCAACCGCCCTAGCTCTCGCGGTAGCGGCTGTGGTTGTGGGGCTCGGCCGTATCACGCCTAAACGCCGCACAGCGCGCCCAGCGCGAGTGCCTAGCCCGGATCCTCCCAGCACCACTTGGTCGACGCCGGCCACCTTTGAAATCGACTATCGCGTGGGGACGTTCCACTTAGTTCTGTCGAAGAGGTCCGCGACGAACAACCTGGCAATCCTGGGACCCTCTGGATCGGGGAAATCACAGCTAATGCGCAGTTTGGCGGGGCTTAATGGCCCCAGCGCAGGGCGGGTCTGGTACGGCGGGCGGCCTATCGAGCAGACATCTGTCAACTCTCGTCTTGTGGGTTATGTCGCCCAAGGATTCTCCCTCTACCCGCATCTCACCGTGTGGCAGCAGCTACTGTTTGCCGAGGGCGCCACTCCGGGCAGGGCTGCGTATTGGCTCGACCACCTTCACCTCGACGGGCTGCAGGATCGCTATCCAGACCAACTGTCGGGGGGTCAACGTCAGCGGGTGGCACTAGCCCAGGCGCTATGCCGATCACCAGGGCTCCTCCTCCTTGACGAGCCGTTCTCAGCGCTCGACGCGCCCGTTCGGCGGCAGCTTCAACGCGATCTTCGCCGACTGCAGCGAGAAACAGGTCTTGCAACCGTGTTGGTTACTCATGATCCCGAGGAGGCAGCGTTCTTAGCCGACGAAGTAATTGTTGTTTCGGGTGGACGTGAGCTGCAGTCGGGCTCTACTCGTGACCTCTTCACCCGTCCCTCTTCGCCACAAGTCGCAAGACTGCTAGGAATCGCCAACCTCAATGGCGCGGTAGTCGAATCCAACGGGTGGATCGACACTGATGGTGTCAAGATCGCTGCGTCAACCGGAGACCTGGCACCCGGTACTCCAGTGTTGTGGAGCATACGACCAGAGCAAGTTGTGCTCGTCGAAGAGGGAAGCGTGTTAGGCAATCTCACCGACGTTGCGGACGTGGGTACCTATGTCAATCTCTTCATCTCGATCACGCCGAATTTTGAGATCCACGCTCGCACAACGGAAAATCGTGACTTCGAGGCGGGTCAGCCATGCCACATCGAGCTACCGAGAGAGGCGATTAGTTTGTGGCGCCGTGACCAGTCAGAGGTATCGGGGATGAGCTCCAACTGATGCCAGGCACTTCGATCATGGTAGCTTAGCGGTCGTCGAGTTAGCGGCCATATCCGTAGGCCGCAACGGACAGTACCCTGAGCGCTATGGACTACCGATCCCTTGGACGATCGGGCCTCCGCGTGTCGGCGGTCGGTTTTGGCGCCATGAACTTCGGCTCTGGCGCCGACGGGCAGACGGCTGAGCGGATGCTCCTGCGGACCACGTGAACCGGGGGCGTGCTACGTGGCGGCGAAGCACGGCCAGCTGCTGACGAAGCACCAGGATCTCCGCATCCTTGGTCGGCGAGCAACACCTGGAAGATCCCGCCCGCTCCGCGTAGGGTCCCCGTTCATGGCACGGTGGACCACAGACGACATCCCGCACCTCGCTGGTCGCACTGCCGTGGTGACCGGGGCCAACAGCGGCCTGGGCTTCGAGACGGCACTGGCACTGGCCAGGGCCGGCGCCCGCGTCGCCCTCGCCTGCCGGGACCAGGCTAAAGGAGGCGCTGCCCTGGACCGGATCCGCCAGGCGGTGCCCGACGCCGACGTGCGGCTCGACCCGCTCGACCTGGCCGACCTGGCGTCGGTACGGAAGTTCGCCGCCGGATTCTCCGCCGAGCACGACGGCTTGAACATCCTCATTAACAACGCCGGGGTGATGGCCATCCCGCGCTGGGAGACCGCCGACGGCTTCGAGATGCAGTTCGGCACCAACCACCTCGGCCACTTCGCTCTCACCGGCTTGCTGCTCGACCGCCTGCTCGCCCGGCCCGGCGCCAGGGTCGTCACGGTCAGCAGCCAGGCGGCGATGATGGGTCGCATCAGGTTCGACGATCTCCAGGGTTCGCGCCGATATGGCAAGTGGACCGCGTACGGCCAGGCCAAGCTGTCCAACCAGCTGTTCGCGCTCGAGCTGGACCGGAGGGCGACCGACCGAGGCGTCGACCTCGTCAGCGTCGCGGCCCACCCCGGCTACGCGGCCACCAACCTCCAGGCCGTCGGCCCGCGGATGAGCGGGTCGAGGATCATGGAGAGGCTCAACGACCTCGCCAACGTGGTCTTCGCCCAACCGGCCGCCGACGGCGCCCTCCCGAGCCTCTACGGCGCGACCGCGCCCGAAGTTCGCGGTGGCCAGTACTTCGGCCCCGACCACCTCTTCGGCATGCGGGGGCATCCAAAGCCGGTGCCGTTCGTGCGGGCCGCCAGAGACCCCGAGACCGCCCGGCGCCTGTGGGCCGTGTCCGAGAAGCTCACCGGCGTCCGGTTCGGCGCCCTCGACACCAAGGGCTAGTGGTCTCGCGCGACAAGAAGGGGTCCCGTGGCGCGAGGGTAACAAAGCCGTCATGGAATCCGCGGCCCGCTTCCAGACGGAGCCTCGATTCCTACCTGGGTTTGGGCCCGAATCCGGCTGGATCTCCGTCGCCGATGGCCCGGAGATCCAATCTGCCTGGGTACCTCTCCGATCGAACCACGTTTGGTGGACCGAGAACCTGAACCCGGGCCCTGATTACTGTGGCCCGATGGAGCTGCCGCGAGATCCGAGCCAAATTTATTTGGGCGGCGAGCCGGTAGAAGACGAGCGGCGCACCGCCAAGCACCGTTTGGTGCGGGAGACCAAGCGGGTCGTCGACCACGTTGCCCTCCTCGACGTGAGCGATGGCGATGCGGACTTCCTCAACGCCTTTGCCGACGAGGTGGAAACCTGGCCGACCGCCTCGGGGAGGCCCCAACCCCGCGAACCAGGGGCGGGGCCGCTTCGGCGGGCCCAGCCGACGCCGTCCTGGTCGAGCGGAGCCCGGTGAGCGGACGCAGCAACCCGCTGGCACCCCCGCTCGACCTCGAGGTGTCCGAAGGTGTGACGCGTGGCTGGGCGGTGTGGACCGACGCCTACGAGGGACCACCCGGGTGTCTGCACGGTGGCTTTGTCGCCGCCGCCTTCGACGACCTCATGGGTCTGGCCCAGCTGGCCTCGGGGAAGGCGGGCTACACGGGCACGCTGACGGTCCGGATGCTCAAGCCCACGCCGCTCAAACGACGCATCGACTACGAGGCCCACTTGGAGCACTTTGAGGGACGCAAGATCTGGTGTCGCGCCACGGCCCACGACGCCGCCCAGCTGCTGGCCGATGCTGAGATCCTCTTCATCGCCCCGCGCCAGCCCTACTGGGAGGGTTGACGTTGGTCAGGTCAGGAATGATGGCACTCAGGGAACGAAGAGCAGCGGGAGGTGCGTGATGACGGACGACCACGAGCTCGTCGGGCTCGACCCCTTCAACATCCTCGATCAGGAGGCTGGTCGCCTCGATGCCTTTTTCTCAACCCGCTCCGCCGAGGAATGGTTACGTCCAACCCGGTGTGACGAGTGGACGGTGGCAGACGTACTGCGCCACCTCGCCGCCACCGAGGTGTACCACCAGGCCTGTCTCGACGGCACCGTGGCTGCGCTTGTCACGCAGATGGGCGAGCGGGGAGCGACGGATCTCGATTCCGCCAATGCCCTGGGAGTCGCCGACCTAGCGGACAGGCCCACCGGCGAGTTGCTTCTGCAGTGGCGCAGCACGAACGCCGAGTCGCGCCGGCGGTTCCGAGAGCGGGGCGACGGGACCGTCGACACCTCCGTCGGCGAGTACCCGTGTCGCTGGCAGGCCTTCCACGTGGCGTCCGAACTCGCCACGCACGCCGATGACGTTGGCGTGCCGCTTGCGGTCGACGAGATCACCGACCGAAGAACGTGGCGGGCACGATTCTCCCGGTTTGCCTTGGCCGAGGCCAAGCCCGACCTCTCAATCCGAACCGTCGACGCGCTGACCATCGTGGGCGACGGCTCGATCGAGCTTCAGCTCAACGCCGATGAGTTGATCGAAGGGGTTGCCGATCGGTTGAGCGAGTCGTCGGCAATCGACGCGCCGGGGCGCCGAATGCTTTCCACCATGCCTTAGGGACCAACCCGTGGGTGGGCGGCTTCGACATCAAGTGGAGGGCAATCCACCGCAACGCCGACCGTCAGGCGGCATGATCAACACAAGCAACTTGTCCGCCCACCGGATCCAGCCCAAGTCGCTGGGTACAACCGAATGATGGGTCGCCCGTCTTGCCTTGATTGGTGGGGCGGGCGCTCTCGCGTCAGAGGAGCGGCCGGTGGATCGGTTGGAGCTGCGGTAGCCAAGAACAGACGATCTCTCCCAAGGTTCTCCTGCCCCTCCGCCCATCTCGGATCGTCCAGGAACTCGGAGGTGCCACCCGCTGTTCGACGACTTGGTCCACACACCGATAGCGTCCGGCCATGACGATCCTGCTCGAGCTCGACCTCACCGGGGAACTCGTCGAGGACATCGGTTCCCATCCCATCGAACGGATGCTGGCCCGACGCCGCCTCGTACTGCGCACGCTCGTCGACCGGCTCGCCGACGCCGCCAAAGACCCCGATGTCGTCGGGTTGCTGGCCAAGGTGGGGGCCACCTCGATATCACTGGCTCAGGGCCAAGAGTTGTCCGACGCCGTGGAGCGATTCCGGGCCAGTGGCAAGGACGCGATCGCCTGGGCCGAGACGTTCGGTGAACTCGGGCGCGGTACGACGGCCTATGTGCTGGCCTCCGGGTTCGGCGAGGTGTGGTTGCAGCCGTCGGGCAGTGTGGGCCTGTTAGGTGCATCGGCGACCGGCGTGTTCGTACGCGGCGCCCTCGACCGTGCCCACGTCGAGCCGCTGTTCGCACAGCGCCACGAGTACAAGAGCGCGGTGGATAGCCTTCTGCGCACCGAATTCAGCGAGGCGCATCGCGAGGCGACCGAGCGGCTGGCCGCGTCGACCTACGAGCAGATTGTCTCCACCGTGGCCGAACACCGGCGCTTGTCCGAGGACCGGGTGCGTGAACTCATCGATCGCGCGCCGATCTCCGCCGTCGAGGCCCACGAGGCCGGGCTCGTCGATCACCTCGGGTATCGAGACGCCGTTCGTGCGGCGGTCGATCGCCGCTGGGGCGAGAAGCCGACGCTGCTCTACCTCTCCCGGTATCGCCGGCGTTGGGACCGCGTCCGTCGGGCCCGCCACGCCCGGCGGCCGGCGGTCGCGCTCATTCAGGCCAGCGGGGCCATCCGCACGGGCCGGTCCCGGCGGGGCCCGTTCGGGCAGGCAGCGGGTGCAGACACCATCGCCGCGGCGTTTCGTTCCGCGGTACGAGACGAACGCACGAGGGCGATCGTGTTTCGGGTCAACAGCCCCGGCGGCTCGTACGTCGCCTCGGACACCATCTGGCACGAGGTGTGCCTCGCCCGGGAGGCCGGCAAGCCCGTCGTGGTCTCGATGGGCGACGTGGCCGGTTCGGGTGGGTACTTCGTGGCCATGGCGGCCGACGTCATCGTGGCGCAGCCGGCGACGCTCACCGGCTCGATCGGCGTGTTCGGCGGCAAGCTCCAGGCCAGCGGGCTCTTCGAGCAGCTCGGGGTGCGGGTCGAAAGTCTCGCCCGCGGGCGCCAGGCGCTGATGTTCTCGTCGCAGACCGGGTTCAGCGAGGACGAGTGGGCGAAGCTCAATGAGTGGCTCGACCTTGTCTACGACGATTTCACCGACAAGGTCGCCGCTGGGCGCTCCATGACTCGCGACGCCGTCCACGAGGTGGCGCGCGGCCGGGTGTGGACGGGGGCCGACGCCGCCGAGCGCGGCCTGGTCGACGAGCTGGGCGGGCTGCGCCGGGCCGTGGAGATCGCCCGGGAGCGCTCCAGTTTGCCGCCCGACGCCCCGCTGCGACCGGCCGTGGCCGTGTCACCGGTCCAACGCCTGCGCCGACCTCGAAACAGCGACGACCCGACGGCCTTCGCCCAGGCCCGGGGATGGAATGCGCAGCTCTGGGAGTGGGGAGGCCATGCCCAGCTGGCGGCGGCCCTGGGACTTCCGGCGGCCGGGCCACTGATCATGCGCGCCGGGCCGCTTCGATAGGTCCGCACCCGAGACGAAGGTAGGCGACATTCACCAGTCCAGCGATCCCGGCGGCCACTCTCGGGCGCTCGCATGACAGCGGTGCGCTGCCATCGCCGCAGGTGCCGTGCTGTTTCCTGCTATGGGCGCGGTCGGGGTTCGAGCGGAGCGCATCGTGGCATGGTGCGACTACTTCGATATCGGGGTAGCGGGCCTGTTGGGTCCAAATACTCGATGCGCCGATTGACCTGCGCATCCTCGGGAAGAAGGCGAGATGGTGGCACCAGAGGTAGCCGACTCGACCAGACCCCGATTATCCGGTCTCACCTGAGGGCGTACCCGACGCACCGGCGCCCGTGAAACCGCAGCTCAGGGCACGGGGCGAATAAATGGACCCTGCAGGTGGTCAGCTTCTACGAGCAGGTCACCGGGGTCCCGGCCATCTGGCCGGCGCCCGTCTTCGCCGAGGTGCACCTGCCGTCCTGCACGATCGCCTTTGGCCACACCCAGACGGCGCAGCTGTTCAACAACTCGGCCCGTCCAGCGGACAACCACACCGTCATCATCGAGTTCCTCGTCGATGATGTGGACATAGAATTCGAGCGGCTCAAGAGCCTGGTCAGCGACTGGGTGCAGGAGCCCACGACCATGCCGTGGGGGAATCGCTCCATCTTGTTCCGCGACCCCGATGGCAACCTCGTCAATCTCTTTACCCCCGTCACTGAGGACGCGATCAAGAGGTTCTGGGAGCCGACGGCCGGAGCCCAAGCCGCCGCTGGGTAACGGCTGTCGATGCAAGTATGGCGACAGAGTCGGGGGAACCATCGAGTCGCGAACCCGAGGGCGGAGGGACTCGTCTGATTGCTGGTATGCCAGATTGATCACGCCGATGCACCGATTACCGACGCCCCCAACTGGCCAAGCCGCGCGGTTCATATGGTGAATCTGAGGTTGCGGGCTGATTGTCCGGCGAGATCCTTGTTGCCTTGAAGTTCGATGTCGCCGGCCGCCAGATGGGCCTCGGAGTCGGTCCTGCCGCAGGCTAGGAGCATGAAGGTGAGAAAGTCGGTGCGCACGATCGCGTCGGGATGGTCGAGGTCGTCGACGACGCGGGCCCGCCCGTCGACGACGGCGGCGAGGTGCGCTGCGATTGGGCCGGTGAGCTCGACGAGCACGCTGGAGCCGTCTGGTATCCCGGCTCGCTTGCCGACGATATATCCGAAGCTGCGTCGAACCTCGTCCAGCGCCAACTCGGCGGCCGGCCCGCTGGTATGGCCGGGCCGCCCTAGGGGTACTCGGATGTCCTGCTCGTGGACCCAGAAGTCGAAGTTGCGGATGGCCATGAACCGGCCGTATGTCTGCACCCCGACAGGAGTCCACGACACCTCGTCGAACAGACCGTCCTCCGCGGCCAGCAGTTCGGCCCGCCGCCCGGCGAGCACGGTATCAAGCCGGCTGAGCAGCCGGTCCGACGGCCAGTCGTCCACCTCGTCGAACACCCTTCCGACGATTTCGAACGGCGCCGGGGTGTCCTCGGAGGGACGCCATCGAGAGAGCGCTTCTTCGATCCCGTCGAGGTGGGCGACAACGTGGCGAACCTGCCAGGCAGGGCAGAGCGATGGGACCCGCCATTCGCTCTGGTTCAGCTGGCCCAAGAGATCCACTACAGAGTCCATGCTCTCCAGCAGGCAATCGACCTCATGAACAGTCATCTACTCGTCTCCTAACCGATACAGTCACGAGTCTGGATGACCAGATCGAGGAGCGTCCGATCCGAGCTGGGCGGGCAACGGAGGGCGGGTCGGGACAGGCCCGACTCGTGCAACTGGTGTCGGGCCAGGGCGACGGGCGGGCGGGTCTCGTTGGCCGCACCTTCGATCAGCCGGTCAAAGAGAACTTGTCGACCCCTCCGACGACGGGGGGAGATCCCGCCGCCCCGCCGCATCTGAGCGAAGCTGGCGAATGCCGAGGGCTGAAGCTGGCGCACGCGGCCTGTCCGGTGCGGCAGTCTGGCGGTCAGGACTGGCCCATGCCGCCGGTGACGAACAGCTCGGTCCCGGCGACGAAACTCGATTCGGAGCCGGCCAGGAACAGAGCGGCGGTAGCGATCTCCGTGGGTTGGGCGAGGCGGCCGATGGTGGTGAGCGACACGAGATAGTCGCGGGCTGTTTGTGGTCGTCGTTCGAGGGCAGGCGTGGCAGTCGGCCCGGGATGTAGGACGTTGACCCGGATGCTCCGGGGAGCGAGCTCGGCGCTCCATACCCGGGCGAACGCCTTGAGGGCGGCCCTGCTGGCCGCGTAGACCGAAGAGCCGGGCATGGCCTTTTCCGCGGCGGCGGATCCGTTGAGGATGATCGAGCCGCCGCTGGTCATGAGCTCGGCCGCCATCTGGGCGGTGAACAGGGTGCCGCGCACGTTGAGCCCAAACAGTTGGTCGAAGCTGTCGGGCGTCACCTCGGCGAGGGGCTCGGTCAGGTTCCCGACACCGGCGCTGGCGAAGAGGACATCGAGGCGGCCGGCCTCGGAGCGGATGGTCGAGAAGAGGCTCTCGATGTCCTCCAGGCTCGAGGCGTCGGCGACCACTCCTCGAAGCCGGGGCCCGATCCGATCGGTGGCGACGTCGAGCGGTTCCCGGCGTCGGCCGGTGATGTAGACGAGCGCGCCTTCTTCGACGAACAGCTCTGCCGTGGCCAGGCCCATTCCCGCGGATCCGCCGGTGACGAGGGCCACCTTGTCGTTCAGCCTCCCTGGCATGGACCTGTCCTCCGGACGCTCGATAGGGGCAGATGGTTGGCGGTCTGGCGGCTCAGCTCAGCGCGGCCAGGGCGCCGACGATGTCGGCGACCTCGGTTCGGGCCGTGTAGTCGGGTTGGACGTCGACGAAGCGCACGACCCGGTCGCGGTCGACGACCAAGACCGTCGGCCGGGGCAGGCGGGTGGCGCCTTCGGCGTTGACTTGGGCCAGATCGAGACCGAGCTGACGCTGAGCGGCCAGCACCTCGTCGGCCTGCTGGAACGCGACGCCGATACGGGCGGCCAGTCGGCTGCCCGGGTCGGACAAGACGGTGAAAGACAGGTCGGCTTTCTCGGCGGTGGACAGCGACTCGTCGGGGGATTGAGGGCTGATCGCCACCAGGCGAGCATCGAAGCGGTCCAGGTGGGGGAGCAGGTCGCGCTGGTAGGTCCGCAGCGCCAGGTTGCAGTAAGGGCACCAACCGCCCCGGTAGAACACGATCACCGCAGGACCGGACTCGACCAGCTGCCCCAAGCTCACCGGCCCGCCCGTGGCGTCGTCCAGCGTGAAGGGGTCAAGCCGGTCGCCCACCTTGACGGCGTCAGAGGGCACGCCCTCGCTGAGGAGGTTCTCGATGCTGCGGTCGAACACTTCGACGACCTCGGTGGGCAGCTGGCCGGCGGCGGCAGCCTTCAGCTGGTCGGACTGCTCACGGATGGTGACGGACATAAGGGCCTCCCGAAGACGACAGAGTGGACTATTTAGTCCAGTAGATCAGGAAAGTAGTGGACTGTCAAGTCCAATAGGCTGCCTCAACGCTGGCCAGCCTCCAGGGCGGGCTCGTCCTCACCCAGGCCCGGGCGGGACCCGGCGCATTGCGTCTCGCTCTCGACGGCGCCCTGGGACTCATCGCCACCTACCGGCTGGTTGGCTGACCAAGTCCACCAGCACGACCTTCGGGCAAGAACCCGAAGGTCGTGCGCAGTCGTAGGGTGATTACGCGCTATGAACCGCGACTCGTTCATGGTCCGAGCCTCGGCGACATCACCGAACAGCTTCACTCGGAGAAGATCCGAGTCGAGGGCCGGTAGGTCTCGATGAGGGCGAGAGCACCATCGAGAGCCTGGCGCAACGCCTGGGGATCACGCCGAGCCTGAGTGAGGATTAGCCCCCCTTGGAGGCTCGCCAGAGTGGATGCGGCGAGCCACTCGAGGTCAGTCTCCGGCACAAGCTCGCCGCTTGCGACCATCGCCGCCAGGCCAGCCTTGATGTGGGCCTCCCAACGGTCGAAGCCTGACGCGAGCACAGCGCGGACGTCGTCGTCATGTTCGCCGAGCTGACCGACGAGGTTCCCGATGGGACAGCCTCCACGCCCACCGTTTTGTTCTTGGAGCCCGACCAAGGCGTCCATCCACTTAGCCAGGCCCTCCCAGGAGCCGAGTTCAGCAAACAACTCTCGTTGGCCACCGAGGACAGCGTCGTTAGTCGCTTCGGCAACAGCGCGAAGCAGGTCGGCCTTGTCGTCGAAGTAGTGGTACAGCTGGCTGCGTGACGCTGCGGCGCGAGCGCCGACCTCATCCAAGCTCGCCCCGACCGCGCCTTTCTCAGCCACGACGTCTGCCGCCGCCTCCACGATTCGCTGTCGGGTCCGGCGTCCCCGCTCGGTCGTCGGCTGCGCTGCCATGGCCGAATTATCTCACAACTGGACTTGACAGTCCAGTTGTGAGGGTCTTTACTGGACTAGGCAGTCCAGTCCAATATCATCCCCTTCAGAAGGAGCATCCCGATGAGTAACCCTGACTACTTCGATCGGTTCGAAAACCTGGCTATGGAGCGCGATGAGGACGGCGTGCTGACGGTCCGCTTCCATACCGACGGCGGGCCCTGTGTCTTCACCGGTCAGACCCACGAGGACCTCCCCGAGGCTCTCGAACGCATCTCGATGGACGCGGAGAATCACGCCATCGTGCTCACCGGCACCGGCGACTCGTTCATGGACCAGATCGATGGTGCGAGCCTCGGGGACATCACCGACCCGCTTCGTCTGGGAGAAGGCCCGGGTCGAGGGACTGAAGATCCTCCAGCGGCTCGTCGAACTGCCGATGCCCGTCGTCGGCGTCGCGAACGGGCCGGCGACCGTTCACTCCGAGTACCTGCTGCTGGCCGACGTCCACATCGCCTCAGAACGCGCCACCTATGGCGATTACCCGCATCCGGCGTTCGGCATCACCGCAGGCGACGGACTGCAAGTCGTCTGGGAAGAGGTCGCGGGCGCGGCCCGTGCGAAGTGGCTGCTGTGGAGTGGTGAGACGATCGACGCGACGACGGCGATGCAGTGGGGTGTCGTGACCGAGGTGCTCCCGCATGACGCGGTGCTCGCCCGCGGGCACGAGATCGCAAGAATGCTCGCCGGGAGGTCCGAGACCTACCGCAGGCTCCAGAAGCAGACGCTCAACCAGAAGATGCGTCGCCGGATCCTCGAAGGCGTTCCGTACGGCATGGCGCTCGAAGGACTGACGGCAGCGCGGCTGGGGCACTCATGAGCGATGCCTCGCCTTACATCGACTTCGACAATCTGCCGGCGCCGAGCGAAGGGATCCTGGTCACTCTCTTCTTGACGGTTCGCGACACCGCAGCGTCTTGCGACTTCTACTCGCGTGTCCTCGGTGGGACCGTGGTGCTCGAGGGGACCCCCTCCATGGTCAAGCTCTCCAACTCGTGGATCATCATGAACTCCGGCGGCGGGCCGACTCCCGACAAGCCGGGGATCTCGGTCGTGAACTACGAGCCGGGGGACACCACTTCGATCTTCCTCAACCTGCGCGTCGCCGACATCGAGGCCTGCTACCGGGAGTGGAGCGCGAAAGGTGCCACCTTCGTCACTCCGCCGATCGACCGCGGACCCGAAATCCGCTGCTACATGCGAGACCCCGATGGCTACCTCATCGAGGTGGGCCAGGCGACCGGCTTGCTGCGGGGTGACATGGCGCCGGTCAATGGAGGTTCGGATTGACCTCCGCCCGGCAGGTGTTCCTCACCAAAGTCGAGATTCCGCACAACAGCCCTCGGGGTTTGGGGGGATTCTGAGGTACGAGAACGGCCGCGTGCTGAGCCGGACCATGGGTCGGCCATGAGGAGACTAGAGCGGCGACTCAGGGTTTCCACCATGAGCCCTCCTGCCAGGCCTATCCACGATGTGTCGCGTGGAGACAGGGGCGTTCGGGGTCCCGGGCGACCATGCACATCCGGTCGCCAACCCGAAGGTGCCGGTCGCAGTTATCGACGCCGATATGAACCGACGACCACCCCGAATTCCGGCCCTGTGCGTGCCGAGAACTTCATCCGTGGGCCTCACGCAACAAGTTCGCACTCGTGGATGAGCCCACCGAGGCGGTCCGATCTTCGCAGTTTCGTGACATCGGGAGGCGAGGTCGACAGCGACGCCGGGGACATCGAGAGCGGTGAGGCCTGCTCGAGCGAGCGATGCGGCCGATGGCTGTTGTAGTGGTCGACGTACTCAGCGAGGACGGCTTCGAGCTGACGCCGATGGAAGATCAGCATCCGGTCGAGACACTCGCGGCGAATGGTACCGACGAAGCGCTCGGCATAGGCGTTGGCTCGCGGGGCTCGGATCGGCGTGCGGATGGTCCGGATCCGCTCGGAGCGGAACACTTCGTCGAAACCGGTCGTGAACTTGGCGTCTCGGTCCCGAACCAAGAACCTGACGCGAAGCGTCCGCTCGGCAAGCACCATGGTCAGTTTCGGGCCTGCTGGACCACCCAGGCTTCGACGGGGCTGGCGGCGACTCCACTCACGTACACCCGTCGGGTGTTTACCTTCGATGAAGAAGAGCACGTAGAGGCGCCGAAGCAGCACTGTGTCAACGGTGAAGAAGTCGCAGGCCAGTAGGGAGCAGGCCTGGCTTCGGATGAACTCGGCCCATGTGGGCCCGGTCCGCCTCGGGGTGGGGTCGATGCCATGGCGACGCAGGATGGACCAAACACTCGATGGGGCAAGCCCGATGCCCATCGTGGCCAACTCGCCGTGGATCCTTCGATATCCCCAGGTGGGGTTCTCCCTTGCCAGTCGGAGGACAATCTCGACGGTGCCAGAGGGAACACTCGGTCGTCCTGAGCGGTGGGGATAGGTCCACCGGCGACGCACCAGATCCCGATGCCAGCGGAGCAAGGTTTCGGGTTGGACAAAGAACCGCCCCAGGCGCTGGCGACCAAGGAGTCGGCTCAGCCCGGCGAGCAGCGCCCGGTCGCTGGGCCGCAACGCCGGACGGGCCACCTGGCGGCGGAGCACCGCCACCTCGTGACGGAGCATGACGACTTCGATCGCCAATTCGTCGCTGTCACCCCGGGCGAGGCGGAACAATTGGAGCGTTCGGACGAATGCCAGGTACAGGAAGGACAGCGCCATGGCCCAGCTTCGTCGCTGTTCTCACGCCGGCGAAAGTCCAGCTGAGCCCGTCCGGATGACATTCTCGGCACCCACAAGTTCCCTGCGCCGAGTCGGAGATGAAGTGGTGCCGCCGCCCGCCGCCGCCGTGGGCCGCATATATGATCCGACCCGCCGACGGAGGGAGCAACGATGGCGGGCGTTCACGCTGGCCGACCAGCACGGGCGGGCGCGCTCGAGGACTTCGTCGCCTGCACGGTCCCGCTGTTCTTCTGTCGAGGCTGGGACCCCGACTGCACGGTGCAGACCTGCTCACTGCGCGACGTCGCCGCCGTGCTCGGCGACGTCGCGATCGTTGGGATGAACCCCGACCCGGTGGAGCGCCTCGCCGATGCCCTCCTCGGCGATGACTGAGCCACGTGGGTCCGACGGCTCCCTGGTGCTGGCGTCGCCGATTTCGCTCACCGGCCGCTACGCACACCTGGGCCGGCTGGCCGCCGCCGGGCTCCATCAGGCCGTCGAGGATGTGGCGCATCGCGGTGGTGTGCGCGTCGGCGGGCGGACGCTCACGCCCGAGGTGGTGGTGTTCGACGACGGCGGCACCCGGGCTGGCGTGCGCCACGCCCTCGACGTGCTCGCGCGTGCCGACCTCGTCATCGGACCGTACGGCAGTGACCTCGTGGTCGAGGCCGCCCGGTGGTCGGCGGAGCGGGCCCGGGTGCTGTGGAACCATGGTGGCAGCGCCGACGACGCGCAACGGATGTCTGGCGTGGTGTCGGTGCCAGCCCCGGCGAGCCGCTACCTCGTCGCCGTCCTCGAGGCGGTAGCCGACTCGGTGCCGGGCGCCCGGGTGCTCGTCGCCGCTGGCCGGGGCGCCTTCGGGAGCTCGGCGGCCCGTGGCGCGGGCCAGGCCGCGGCCCGGCTGGGCATGGGGGTCGTGACGGTGGTGCCGCACGACGAGGTACCCGACGAGCCCGACGCCGAGGTTCTCCTAGCGGCGGGCTCGTTCGCCGACGACGTGGCGCTCATCCACCGACTTCGCCGGCGGCCCCTGGTGGTGGCGACGGTCGCCGCAGGGCTGGGCGCGTTCGCAGCCCATGTCCGGGCTGAGGGCGTGCTGGCCCCGTCCCAGTGGGAGGAGGGAGCACGCTTCCACCCCGACGCTGGGCCCCGCCCCGCCGACGTCATGCGCTCGCTGCGGGCCCGGGTAACGCCGTTGCTGCGGGCCCGACCCGGCGTCGGCGGCGTCGACTACCCAGCCGCCCAGGCCTATGCGGCGGTACTCATCGCGCTCCGCTGCGTGCAAGAGACGGGGGTGGTCGAGGACGCTGCCCTCTACGCGGCCGCCCGTCGGCTGCGCTGCACCACGTTCTTTGGCCGCTTCGGGCTCGGGTTCGATGGGTGTCAGTCCGACCACGCCATGCTCGTCGTTCAGTGGCGCGGGCACGGCAAGCGGCTGATCTGGCCCCCGTCGCTGGCCGAAGTCCCGGTCGCAGTATGACGGGGGCTGCGCCGGCTACTCACTCGCAGGGCGGGCCCGTGGTGGACGCCGTCGAGCCGGCCCTCGACGGTCAGGCGGGTCCACAAATACTTTCACGCCGAGTGGTAGCCGCTACTTGCTTGAATCCGCCTTAGCCTTAGCTTGCAGTTAAACCCCGGCCTCCGGCTCATGCAGCCTTTTTGACCGCGGGATAGCGGGTTCTTGGCGGTTTTCGGGTCCCTTTCGGACGTCCAGGTCCTGCCCGTGAACGTTTCGGTGGACTGGCGGGTGTGCCGATCGCTGCACGAAGTCGCCGAAACCCCCTTCGCACACGTGCGGGCGTGAGCGCGGTCGGTTCGCGAGGTCGTTCCCATGGCAGGCGGAGATCGTCGACGAGACCACGTCCAAGACGGAGTTGGGTGTAGATGGCGGCCATCAGCCAGCTCCAGCGGTCGGCCTGCTCGGGCGTGCACAGTGACGGCGTGGTCCAACCCATCGTGTTCTTGAGGAAGCGGAAGGTGTGCTCGATGTCGAAGCGCCGCAAATAGGCGCGCCAACATCGGTCAAGGTCAGGCGCGCCAGGCCCGGACCAAAAGAGCCACAACGTCTTCTTCGTCCCTGAGGTGGCCTTGGGCAAGTGCTCGACGTCGACGCGGATAATGCTGCCGCGCACGATGGGCGGCCTGCCGCCGTAGTCGGCCCAACGTCCGCGACTGGTCACCCGAGGGTGCATTCGGTGCCACGCCATGACGCTGACGTTGCCATAACGGGGGTCAGAGGCATCGAGGCATTCGTCGGGCTTGTTCTGGGTTCTGCGATCCGAACACTTGAATCGCCGTCCGTGCCGAGGGGGGCGTCCACCGCTCCGAGCCGGTCGGTTGGGACGAGGGGGAGGATCTGCGTAAAAGACGCGGTCGTCGCGGATGCGGGTGAGACATTCGCAACGCTCCTCGGCCAGATCGTGACCGATGGCGGTCGGGTTGTAGCCGGCATCGAAGACGAACAGCGGGACTGGCCCATCGCCTGGGAGGAGCCCAACGAGGCGACGGATCTGTTCTGCGGTTGCCGCGGTTGCGTCTTGGCGTGGTGGGATGCGGGCCACGTCGAGCGGAGCCGTCCACGAGTCATAGGCCCAGTCCAGCTGGCAGATCCACTGATAGTTCCAGCCCGCCACGATGGGCTGTCCGGCCGAGTGTTTGGAGGCCGAGTAGTAGAACCCTCGTTCGGGGCTGCATTCAGCATCGCAGCGGTCCCAGGTCGACGCATCGACGGCAAAGACGAGGGGCCAGCCCTGTGGTCGGTGCTCGACGAGCAGGAGGCGGAGTCGATCTTCATCGATGCGGCCACGCTCGAGCGCTTTATAGAGACTGCCGTGAGAGCGGCGGAACACCGGTTCGAGGCTGAGGGCGGGCACCGAGGCCACCGGTGACGGAGAGCACAGCACGGCGTCGGCCAGCTCGAAGAGGGCATCGCCCCAGCGGGTCACGGTGGCGTAGAACCCGGAGCGAAAGTCCCCGAGCTGGCTCTGGGCTCCCTGGTCACCACGGGTCTTCGCCATACCAGACAGTATGACTACTGTCTGGTAGTCGAACTGGGATACTGGGAGAGGACAAAAGGAGCCGGGGTGGTCCGAGCGAGAAGTGAAGAACGGCTGGCGGACTACGAGCGCCGCTATCGCGAGTTGGCCACACAACTGGCCGAGATCGGCCTCATCTCATCGGGAAGTGTCACCCGTCGCTACACGCGATGCGCGACACCTGGCTGCAAGTGCCACAACGATCCGCCTCAGCTGCACGGGCCCTACTATCAGTGGACAGCCAAGGTGAGTGGCAAGACCGTCACTCGACGACTAAGCGCCCATGAAGCGAAGCTCTACCAAGAGTGGATTGCCAACGACCGGCGGATGCGCCGTCTCATTGCGCAGATGCGCCGTGTAGCGGCCAAGGCTGGCGAACTGAAGATCAAACAGGCCGCTACGACGTAAGCCGAGGGTTTAATCGCAAGCTTAGAGCGCGCGCCAATAGGCGGGGATGTTGTGCTTGTCCCGGGCCAGGATCAGGCTTAGGACACCGCCACCAGCAACCCAGAGGGAGTGTGCTGGTCACCAGCCAAGACAGCGATCGATTCTGCCACCGAGGAGATGAAGAAGGTCGAGGTCTCGCGGTCGAGTTCGATGATTGCGAGGGCGGCGAGCTTCTTGTCGATGTGTCCCCGATCTCGCAATGCGATGACGGCGTCGGCCAGGGCTCGGCGGCGATCGGCGGTGTCGACCGCCGGCACGACATGGAGGAGTTCCTTGTCGAAGGTGTCGGGGTCGTCGTCTTGGAGGGCAGCGATGGCTCGATCGAGCTGAGGGGTGTGTAGAGGTGGCAGTGGCACCTGCAAGGAGAGATCGAGCTCGGGCAGGTACAACAACTGGTCGAAAAGGGCGCGCATCTCGAGTTTGCTGATCCCGGCCAGGTCCAAGAAGGCCTGGGCGCAGCGCTCGGGGGCGATGATGTCGTTGTCAAAGAGCGACTCGTTGCCATAACAGCAGCGCTTCGCCTTGTGCCCACTGCCGCACGGACACGGGCCGTTGCGTCTGACCTTGGCCATGGCCACCTCCTTGGCGCCCATCATCTCCGCCGCGTTGTGGGGGGAGGTGGATCGCCTCTGGCCAGGAGAGAAAGGTCCACCGGTCGTCGTGCTGGGCCGGACATGATCCGGCTGTTAGCCCCAGCACAACGACCAGTGGAGGAACCATGCTCGCACTCGATCCGGACGTCGTCGACGCCGTCTGGCAGTCCTTTGCCGCCTACCTGCCTGAGCAGGATGTCTGTACCCACCCGCTCGGATGTCACCGGCCCCGGATCTCGGACCGGGACTGCTTCGAGGCCATCTTGTTCCGCCTCGTCACCGGGTGCAGCTGGGACGTGGCCGGACGGCTGGGCAAAGGGAGCGAGACCGCGCTGCGACGCCGGCGCGACGAGTGGGTGGCCGCCGGCGCCTACCTGCGCCTCGTCGATGAAGCCATCGGCGCCTTCGACAAGGTGATCGGTCTGGACCTCTCCGACGTCACCGTCGACGGGTCTTTGCACAAGGCCCCCTGTGGCGGCGAGGGCACCGGGCCCAACCCGACCGATCGGGGCAAGACCGGCTGGAAGTGGTCGATCGCCACCGATGCCAACGGCGTGCCGCTCGGCTGGGTGAGCGCTGGAGCCAACCGCAACGACTGCGTGCTGCTCCCTGGCACCCTCGACGCCGTGGGAGAACGGGGGCTTCTCAAAGAGATCGAGACCCTCCACCTCGACCGGGGCTATGACAACGGCGTCGTGCGTCGCGCCTGCTTCGAACGACACATCGACGACCTCGTCATGGCCCACTGTCGAACACGCGGCACGGCCGAGGCGCCCAAGCGGATCCCGCTCGGCATGCGCTGGCCGGTGGAACGGACCAACTCGTGGCTCAGCAACTTTGGCCAGCTCCGGCGCAACACCGACCGCTTGAGCCGCCACCGCCTGGCTCAGCTGGCCCTGGCCGTGGCCCTCATCATCACCGTCAAGCTCGTCAAATGGGCCAAGCGCTGGGATGGCCTGGCCGTGGCCTAATGGCGCGCGCTCTTAGCCCCAGGAGGCGGATCTCCCATATCCCCTAGCACTGCTTGATTGAGATCGGAACTGATGCCGGCTCAAGACGGCGGCCGCACGTGCCACCCTCGGAAGTGCATTCCACGGCACGACCTAGACCCATCCACGGCACGACCTAGACCCATCCACGGCACGACCTAGTGCCGCCGATCTCGGAAACTCCCCACTCTCGATCACTGAAATTCCCCAGTTGATCGCCGGGGTGGGTTGTCGCTGATTCTACTTGGCAGCCGTGGGCCTCACCCCCTTGCGGAGGTTCTCCGAGCGGGCCCGGTGGGTCCGCATGCGGTAGCTGTCGCCGTCGATGTTGAACACCACGGAGCGGTGAAGCAGGCGGTCGAGCATGGCGGCGGCCACCATGGGGTCGTCGAAGATCTTGCCCCATGAGGCGATGCCGAGGTTGGTGGTCAACACCGTCGAGCTCTTCAGGTATCTGGTGGTGATGACCTGGAACAGCGAGGCGGCGGCCTCATTGGCGAGGGGCAGGTAGCCCACTTCGTCGATGACCAGGAGGCGGGGTCCGGCGAAGAACCGCATGGTCGTCGCCCACCGTCCTTCGAGCGCCGCCCGGTGGCACCGGGCCACGAGATCCGCGGCGGTCGTGTAATAGGTGCGGTAGCCGGCGTCGATCGAGGCCCGGGCGAGGCCCACGGCCAGCATGGTCTTGCCCACCCCGGGAGGGCCGATGAACAAGACGTTGGTGGCGTCCTCCAGGAACCGCAACGTGGCCAGCTCGTTCACCGTCTTTCTGTCCACCGACGGCTGGGCGTCGAAGTCGAAGTCCTCCAAGCGCCACGGAGACGGGAGCGAGGCGAAGCGCTCCAGGCTGGCCCGCCGACGGATCTCGGTGGACGCCACCTCCACCCCGAGCAGGCGTTCCAAGAAGGCGGTGTGGCCCAGCTTGTTGGCCGTGGCGTGGTCGAGCTCCCCGGGCAGGGCCTCGGCGGCGGCCGCCAGGCGCAGGTAGGCGAGGTGCGCCCGCACCTGTTGATAGATCGAGTCATCGCTCACCCCGTCACCTCCACCAGCGCGGCGTAGGCGGCCAGGTCGACGACGACGTCGCGGCCGTCGGTGCCCAACAGGCGTGCCGCTTCGGCCAAGGCCCCGGGCCCCGGTGGACGGTTGGCCTTTCGGTCACAGGGCCGGGCCGTGGTGAAGGCACCCAGCACGGCGGCCTCGAGGGCGGCGTGGTGCTCGGGGAGCCGAGCGAGGGTCCCCGATCCCGCCGGCGCCAGGACGTGGCGACCCAGCAGGGCACCGGTGGGGCTGTGGATCTCGAGGGTCTGGGTGGACAGGCGCTGTCTCACCTCGAACACCGAGCCCGTGAGTCCCGGCGGCACCGAGTAGCGGTTGCCCCGGAAGGCCACCGTGGCGTTGTCGGCCACGGTGCGCTCCACGCAGATGGTGGCGGGATAGGGCGCCCAGGGCAGGGCCCTGAGCGGCTCGGCGTCAGCCAGCGCACCGACCGTGGTGCGTGTCCCGTCGGCGTTGCGTCGTGGTCGGGCGTCACCGGTGCCGGCCAGGAAGCGGTCCAGTGAGATCTGGGCCGACTCGGGGTCCTTGGCACTGAGCGTGCGCCACCACCGCCCCGAGCAGAAGCCCACCGAGGACTCGACCGACCCCTTGCGGTTGCCGCGTCGGGGCGGACAGGGTTCGACGATCGCCCCGTAGTGCTTGGCCACCGGGGCGAAGCTGGGCTGGACATCGGCGGTGCCGGGGACGATCACCGTGGCCAGGCGGTCGGTGCGCCACACATGGGCCGTGCCCCCGAGTCGACGCATCACCTTGTCCATGGCCTCGATGAGATGGGGCTGGTCCATGTGTTCGGCCAGCACCCCCCGGATGCGCCCCGAATGCGGGAGCGTGCCCAGCAGCACGTAGACGGTGCCGCCCCACGGTGCGTTGCGCCGTTCGAACCAGTCCCACTGGATCTCCTCACCGGCGGGATGGTCGATCTCGATGGTGTCTCTGCCCTTCACGCCCCGACACGCCTCGCAGTGCGGCCGCAGTCCCCTGGCCCGGATCTGACGGACGAAGCTCGGGTAGCTGAGCGCGTAGCCGAGGGGGACGACCTCGTCATAGAGCGCACTGGCCCACACGTGGCAGTCGTCGGAGAACCGCAGCCGGACGTAGTCCTCCACCACCGCCAGCGGGTCAGGGGCCGATCTCCGGCGAACACCGGGCTGGCGGGCGCCGCTCAGATATCCCCGGACGGTCTTGCGGTCGCGTCCCAGGTGGCGGGCGATGGCCGAGATCGACCAGCCCCGCTCCCGTAGTGCATGTGCTTCCACGTCTTCCCCTTGTGTGAGCATGACGGGCGGGTCCCTTCGGGCTGGTAGGCGTAGGAACCGCCAGCCTCGGAGGGGCCCGACTCGTCTTGGTGGACCCTCAGGCCCAACCCGACGCTCAGGGGTGGGGAATTTCGGTGATCACATGTGGGGAGATTCAAAAATCGCGGGCATCGGGGCGATCCGGCGCATCCTGGGTAGCGCAGAACACCCGGAGTCGGACGCCCACCCAACACTCCGGGGAGCCGGTTCCCGCATCCCCTTACCCGCGTGGAGGGAACCGAGCCCGAACGGTAACGCTCCCAGCGGCGAATAGAGGTCGGCCTCGTCCAGGCGCGTGGCACCCGTGACCGGTTGATTTCTCCCTGGCCGCATTGAGACTGACCGGACCGGGATCCCCGAATATGCGCGTGGATTCGACCGTGGAAGGCTTTCTGCCAGACGTCGACCGATACCGGCACGTCCTGCTCGGGCTAGACGGATGCACAGGATCGGGATCCAATGACCATGTGCCCCGCGTTGGGTCTGGATTGTCTCTCAGAGATCGGGTTCGCTATGGCTCCCGATAGGCGTAGAGGGTGTGGTGTGTGTCGGTCACAAAGATGACACCGTTGCTGGTGGCAGGCGCCGTGTCGACGGGCTTGTGGACGTTCGCTTGCCATACCGCCGAGCAGGTCGGATTCCCGCATCCAGTCGTCGGAAACGCGTCGAGCAAGTCATTGGTGGAGGCGACGTAGATGAGCGAGCCATCCACCGTTGGCGTCGACAGGGAGCCGCCAACGGTGGCACTCCATTCAGGCGAGCAGGTGGAAGAACCGCAACCACCGACCGGGAAGGCGTCCAGTGTCCCGGCGGAGGACCCGACGAACACCGTGGTGCCGTTCACCGCCACTGACGAGGTGATGGACCCACCGACCGTCGCCGTCCAGTCGGGAGTGCAGGTGACGCCCCCGCATCCGGCTTCGGGGAAGGCATAGAGGACGCCGTTGGAAGCCCCCACGTAGACTTCACCTCCGGCCACGACGGGAGTCCCGGTGATGGTCCCAGCTGCGGCACCCGACCACTGCGGGGCGCATGCCACCGGGAATCCCAGCCCATAGAGGACCTGGGTTACCTCAGGCGCCTGCAACGAGGGACACGGGCTCCCTGAGGCGTCGAAGGCATCGAGCGAGTTGTCCGATGCGAGGAAGAGGGTCCCATCGACAACAGCCGGAGCGGAGATCGGGTTGAAGCCGGGCTCGGCGGTGAACACCGGCTGGCCCGTCGTGGCGTTCAGGGCCTCGGTCCCCGTGAGGGTGACGTCAGGCCCAAGGTAGGCCTGCCAGTCGGAGTACACGAGCCCCCCGGCTACCACGGATGTCGAGGTGCCGCCTTGGCCCGACGAGAAGACGGGAGCCCCCGTTGCCTCCGTAAACGCTTCCTCTTCGCCCGCATAACCTGTGCCGTTGGACGGATGCTCGGCATACTGATTCCAACCGACATAGACGTTGCCATCACCCGCGCCCGCCGAGCTCAACACCGTTGGCTTCCCATCGCTCCTCGGGTAGCGGTGCTCCCACAAAAGATGCTTGGTGCACGCGGCGGGAGCGGGCGCGCATGTGGCATCGAATGCGTAGACGTCGCTCTTCACAGCAGTGACGAAGAGGACACCGTCGTCGATGACCGGGGCGGTACCAGTACCGATCAGCCGGTCTGTCCACAGCTTGGTGAGCCTGGGTATTCGCGTCCCCGCGCTACGAGCCGCGACGGCTGAACCACTGATCGTCGCGCCGCAGGCCATCGCTGCTACACCTGCACCCACCAGTACCAGTCGTCGCAACCGTGTCATATTGGTGCTCCGTCCCGCCGGACCCTCCAAGCGCATAACCCGAGTAGCCAAACTAACACTCTTGGGCGAGTCCAAGACAGGGCACAACGACCCAAGAGCAATTGGGTAACTGCCACCAGGTTTTGCCCCCCACGGGTTCGTTGGGGGTGCAGCGCAAGTCAGCAAGCACCGCTGCCTCTAGGACGGCCATTTGCTCCGACCCACCCTGCGGGGAGGCAGCGCACGAATGCCAGTTCTGAGCGCCCCGGCAGGGCCAGGGTCCCCACCGACGGGCCGTTCGAGATGACCGCTACCGGGGCCCGACACAAACCTCTGACCGGGCTGAGAGCCGAGTCTTGGGGTGGGGCGGCCGGCCGAGTCGTGCCAGTCCGGGCGACCGGTAACGCTCCCGAGGAGGTGGCGATGGTGCTTATGACGAGTGGCCACGCCGGCCTAGGCTGATTGTTTTTGGGCCATCCACCAGGGGCGCGCGGTTCGGATTGAAGTCAGTTGGGACTGCCAGAGAAGACGACCCTGACCAGGACGAGTCGGAGTCACTCGGCTGACCGCGAGTTACCTCGATTGACCGCGGCTACGCGCCCCCTCGCCCCCACGACGCGAGCGGATCACACTTCCCCTTACGCCACGCGTTATCGGGCGGCCAGCCGTCAGATCCACACCCCGCCATGTGACCGGCACCCGGCAGCAGCGGACGATCTGAGGCCGAAGGTCCCTCGCCCGGCATCAGGGTGATCTCGCCTGGTGTGGTGGCCCAAAGACCCGGCCAGGCTGCCACGCAGAACCGACAGTACCGGTCGGTTAACCCGAGGTATAGGTGAACTGGTCGTCGGGTGTAAGAGGGCTATTCCCCAGTGGCGTGTCCACCCGCACATCGACCATCGTGGAGAGACCCTCTGGTGCGGCGGGAGCAGTCACCGTGAGTTCTGAAGGCGAAACGACCTTGAAAGCTGTGGTCGTCGCGGCTCCAAAAGACACACTCTTTACCCCAAGATCGAAGTGAACACCCCTGACCGTCACGATTGTGCCACCCGTGGTGGGTCCCTGTGAAGGCGAGACCCCACTGATGCTCGGCCATGATTGGCCTCCGGTCACGGTATGAAGGATCACCGCTCCATCTGGACCAGTGCCGTCCGCCCAACAGCTGACGGCACTGACACAGGCAATCCCATTGAGCTGGGCGTCTGCCGGAGAGGTCGCTTGACTCGCCCATGTCATTCCTCCGTCGGAGGTGAAAACGACGGGCCTCTGGTACTCGTCATTCGGCTCCGTTTGGCCCACGGCAAAGCACTCCATCGCACTCGGACATGCAACGGCATCCATACCGGGACCGTGCCCGGCTCCGATCTGTGATCCGCTGGCAACCTGTGAAAGGGTCCACGCCTGATCGTCAGTCGTCGTGACCTGGAACGCACTGTTGACCCCGGCGGCCAGACATTGGTTTGTCGTGGGACAGGAAATGGCCGTTAAGGCATTGGGGCCGTTGGTGCAGCAGCCGTCGCTCAGTGGCAAGACAAACGGCGTCAACTCCGGGGTCACGGTTTTCACCCCGTCGATGATCCGGAGAACAACCACTACTCCCTGTTGTTCGTAGTTCGGTGGTGCCGGCGCCAAGGGGATCCCGTAGTAGTTGGCCACGCCGGCAACAACGCATGTGGATACGCTTGGGCAGCTGACCGCATCCAAAGTGACGTTCAGAAGGAACATCCCGTTTTCGCTCCCAGGAATCGCCCAAGGCTCGGAAGCCCAGGTCTTGCCACCGTCAGTCGTGGCCAGGATCGGCGCCAGGCCGCCCGAGGCTTGGGTGGTGGTCGCCCAGCAATCATCGTCGGTGGGACAAGAGATTGCGTTGATGGCGCGTATGTCGGACACCGTCGACGTCGTCCACGCCACCCCACCGTCTGTGGTGGAGAGAACAGTACCGGAGGCGCCACCGGCAACACAGTCTTGGTCATCAGCACACGAAACCGCATCAAGAACAGGCAGTGAGCTGCCGAGCGAAGGCCGGTGCCACGAACCACCAGCATCATGGGTGGTTTCAATGAGGGCGTTCCCAGATGCGGTGGACCCCACGGCGACACACGTGGAGCTCTCTGGGCACGATACTGCAGCAAGCGAGGAGCCCTCTGGGGCGGTGAGCTGAGAAAACCAGCCCTGGCATCCGCTCAGGAGGACTCCGACAAGGAGAGCCACTAAGGGCACCACGACTCTGCGTTGCAAGGGGATGGAGAAAGGCGACATCTTTGAACCCCCGACACGGGAGACTACTCCTGCGCAAACCGTCCGGAGCCGGTCGATGCTCATTGTAACCCCGGCTGGCTCACCGACACGATGGTCAACCCGGTCATCAGTGGGTACGGGCGGTCAGCCGCCGTCCCGGAGCGGGAGATTCCGCCTGGCCTGAAGATGGTCGGACTGGCTCTGCCGAGGTGCCCCGGACCCCGACAGGTGGCCTACGACAATCCGTGCGACCATCGACCCCGTGGGAGTTTGCCGATTCACGGCCATGGTGGCGGTTGGGTTTGCGATTGCTACCTGTCTCGCGTCCTGTGCGGCTGATGCTCCTGGAAAGTCCACCGCCGCCGTTTGTGATGTGATCAACAGCACGCTCTACTACCCAACGATCCCGGCATCGGGGGAACACATCAGCGTTCAAGCCGCGACCCGGATCGAGCAACTTCTCAAGGACGCCAACGATTCACACCTGGGGGATCAAGGTTGGCCCACTTCGGACAGCCGTTGGTGCTGACGAAGAGAGTGAGATGCTTTCTATCGTCGGCTCGTTACAAACAACTGTCTGCGGCCCGGCCGGTTATCCGCCTGTGACCTAATCGGGCATTCGGGAATGCCGGTACCGGGCGAGGTTCTCATCCAATGTGTCCGTGCACACCACACACATCCTTGATTTTGGTCTGAACAAATCGGGGGTGTTATTCGTATCTCCTCCAAGTGCGCTTCGACCAGGAAGGACGAATCCAGCCATGACCCTCCGACCCCGAGGTACCACGACGCGTGATCGCCCTGGCCTGCCCGAATCGGCTAGGCGGACAAACCGCCACCTGGCACGAAGCCTTGGTGCCGCAACAGCTGCGGCTGTCCTGATCTCCGTGGTGTCCTCGATTTCGATCGCGGGCGCGTCAGGCACCGCAACAGTGGATGTGGCCACCAACGCCACCTTCGGCATGGTCCTCACCAACGCGCTGGGCTTCACGCTCTACACCTTGCCGAGCGACCACGACGGCATCACCAGCTGTACGGGCTCCTGCGCCTCGATATGGCCGGCGTTGACAGTTCCAAGCGGAACCACGCCCACGGCAGGTCCTGGGGTACCCGGCACTGTGAGCGCAGTCCTACAGCCCGATGCAGCCGATCAGGTCACGTATAACGACTCGCCGCTGTACACCTTCGTCGGTGATCCATCGCCGGGACAGGCTACAGGAAACGGCGTGGGGGGATTCAAGGTCGCGCAGGTTTCGACGATTGTGAGTGGCTGCGGAAGCACGGCCACACAGTGCATCAGCAGCAGCCCCGCCGCCGCCGCCGTCGTCGGCTCACCAATCTCCTTCTCTGTGACGACGATCGGCGCCCCGTCACCTACCATCAAGGGGAAGGGCAAGCTGCCCAAGGGCGTGAAGTTCCACAAGGGCACCGGCACGGCCACTATCTCAGGCACACCCATATCGACAACGCACAAATCGGCGGTCGGCACCTACGACCTCACCATTACTGCGACCTTCGGGAAGGGCAAGTCCAAGCAGGTTGTGATGCAGGCGTTCACGCTCGCTGTTAGCTAGCTGGTCGCGGTCGAGTGCCTTGGACGTTCCCATAGGATCATCCTGAGAGCCGGTAACGGTCGGCGTCGGGCTCATGTCCCGCGCGGGGCTCAGGTAGCGCAGATTCGGGGTAACGGGTGGTCACCCACCGCCCCGGAGCGGGTGACCCCGCCTGGTGTGGCGGCCCAACGACCCGGCCAGCCTGGGCACGCAGATCCGGCACTTGCGGTCGGTCACCTCATGGTTTCAGCACCGCTTGCAAGCGGCAGCACCGAACGTTCATCCGACGGTGGATGATGACCACCGAACGGGTGTTGGGGACATTCTGGGGTAACAGTGACTCATCTACTCAGGTGATCGTGGAGCCTGGGGGTGGATGGTCTCACCTCGGGCCAACATGTCGACAAACTGGTCGATGCGCCTGGAGCGGATTTCGGGCTTCTTTGCGTTTCCGATCCTATAGAGAATGGAGTACCGATTCGCACTTGTGAGCATCTCAAACTTCGCCTTCGCACGGGGATTGGCACTCAGGGCAGTCACAAGATCGCTGGGCACCTCCATGCTGGCTTGCCCGGCGTAGGCGGTCTCCCATCGACCATCCTCTTTCGCCTCCCGCACCTCGTCTTCGCCGGATTGATGCATTCGGCCGGAGGCGATCAGCCTTTCAGCGATGGCGGCGTTCCGTTGGGACCATGGGCTGCGAACTTTTCGGGGCGTGAAACGCCGTCGAAACGTTGCGGTGTCACGACGTTCTAGCTGACCATCAATCCAGCCAAAGCAGATCGCCTCGTCTAGCGCCTCGTCGTACGAGAGCGTTGTCGAATCAGCCGTTCCCTTCTTGGCCAGGACCAGCCAGACACCTTGTGCATCGGCGTGATGTGCACTCAACCATCTTCGCCATTCGCCAGCGTCCGCGACCAGCAACTCTGGAAGATCCACGGCTTTCACTGTATCTCCGAAGTGCCGGTCGGTGAGCTCGCGACCGCAAGCACGACCCGCTATCTCGGAGGCGATGGCCGTAGACGAGGGTACGTCGCAACGTGCCGCTCCTGCCCGCCCCTGCGCTCCAGCGGCGAAGGCGGTAGGGCGACCGGTAGTCGAGGGTACCGGTGACCCTCACCCCAGCTTGGCCGTCCCAAACCTGGTCCCATGGAGCCACTAGCGCCCTGGGGTCACACTCCCATAACCGCGAGGTTGGGCGATCTCGGGCGGTCGATCGGGTCGCAGCCCGCGGTGAACCCCGTATCGCGCCCTCGACGTTCATCGCAACCCGGTGATATACGCCGCTGGATGCCGCTTCCGCCCCCGCTCACGTTGAACCTTGTCCTTCGGGCACCATCCAACTGGCGGGGAGTATCGTTCCCCATCATGCCGAGCGATTTCGATCGCGGGTCGATAGCAAGATGACCGGTAAGAAGGGGCTGGCGCGGTCACACTTGATTGGTATCCTTTCCACCGCACTTGCAGTTGCGGTCTTTCAGGTCTGGCTGACTATCAATCTCTTCTCCGATTACGCACTCGCACATTGGGGTGTTGCACCAGTCTCGACGGAGACGCCCTCGACGGTCGATCTCTCATACCAGACGGTCGACTATGACGGCTCGCTCCCGGCGTGGTTCATCCGGGGCTCACCCGGCTCCCCTGTCGTTGTCGTCGTCGGTGGATACCCTGGGGACAGGGACTCCAACCTTGACAAGGTGGTACGCCCTCTCCATCGACTGGGTTACGGGCTCCTCTGCATTGACCTTGCCTACCAGATAGGGCGTACGACGTTTGGCGGAGGACAACGTGAGGCGACGGAGATAGCTGCTGCGGCACACTGGGTAACGACACAGACTGGTGACCCCGTGGTGCTTTATGGGACGTCAGCGGGCGGTCTCGTCGTACTCCTTGCCGGTGCCGAGGGCTTGCGGCCACTGGCAATCATTTCGGACAGCGGCCTGGTCGGTGAGCGGAACGAAGTGGCGTTTAAGAGCGGCCTTCCGGCATGGCTCTTCGGTCCGTTCGAGCTCTTGTACCCTTTTTTCAGCTCTGGGGGGCACGTTCAGGACGTGGGGAGCGAACTGCACCAACATCCTGGGTACGACGTGCCGACCCTGATCATCCAGGGCACTGGAGATACGGTGATCGATTGGCACAACGGGCCAGAATTAGCTCGCCTGACTCGTGGGACCTTATGGCTGCTTCCCGGCGTTCCACACGTTGGAGCATTTCGAAGTGACCCTCAGAGATATACATCACGAGTAAGCGCGTTCATCAGGCGAGCTGAGTCAATGGCGACAAAGAGACCATGACCCAGCCATCGGTGGTGATCCCGCCGTTCCTCGTCGGCATTGGGATCGTTGGATTGATGTGCTTCGTCGTCACCTTGTGGGCAATCGTCCACGCGGTCTCGACTTCTCGTGTGGACTTTGTTGCTGCAGGTACCGGAAAGGCACGGTGGATCGCGATGATCGCCATTCTCTATTTCTTCACGCTGTTTGGGGGTCTCGTCGTCGCTACCGTCTATCTCACCGTGATCCGACGGAAACTCCGTGATCTGGACGCCCCGAACCTGGGCTCACGGAGCTGACCCCCGGCCGAGTGCCACGTGCTCAATAATCGCGAGGTGGCGTGATCCCGGACGGGTCAGCTGCGAAGCCACGTGGGTCCGAGGGCTCTGATGCCCGCAGCCAGGCAGTACCAACCGGGTGGTTTCGAGCGGCTTGAGGGTGGGTACCCGGGACCCTTTGGCCACCCTGTATCCGGGGCAATACCGAACAGGCAACCCGGTCTCGGACCCTCAGCACCGGGTTGGAGACGATCCGCTCTTGGTCACCAAGACCTAGCTGTCACCGCCCCAGTCTCCGCCGCGGCTGACGAAGCTGGCCGGGGCGACGACCACCCAGGAGGCTGTCACGCCACCACCCGACGCCGTTCCGATCGCTCCTCCGATGTCACCGACGCACACATCGGAGAAGTCGGCGGTCGAGGACAACGCCGGGTCGATGAAGTGTGTTGAGGTATCGACGCTCACTGTCACCGGCGTCGTTCCCCATGGCGGGGTCAGGGTGAAGCTTCCGGTTGCGCCAGCGGTGCCACAGGATCCGGTGGTGCTCGACCCGTTCACCGAGGCCACGGTGCCAAAGACCCCTCCGTCGCCGCCGAGTCCTCCGCCGTCGCCTGATCCTGTGCCGTCGGTGTACACCCTCGTGGCTACGGGGACACAGTTCGTGGTCCCGGCGGTGGCCTCGACCTCCACGTTGTCGCCGACGGTGAGCGAGCCTCCTCCGTCGACACGGATGACGGCTGGGGCACTCTTCAGGTCGAAGACCAGGTTCAGGGGGTCACACGCAGGGCTCTGGGCGGCCAGCCACGTCTGGGCGGCGTCGCTGGAGTCCGACACTGCGACCGTCATGGTGGAGCCGTCTGCGACGAGGACGTTTACCTTCCCGGCCCAGTGTTGGGACATATCCCCGTCGTCTCCACCTTGGCTGCCGGCTGCCTCGGCCCAGACGTTCATGGCCACTGGCTCGCAGTTGACGGTGCCGGCGGTGGCCGCGATCCCGACGTCGTCGCCTACGGTCAGTGAGCCGCCTCCCTGGACCTGGACATTGGCCGGGTTGGTGGTGAGGTCGAAGACCAGGTTGCCCAGGTCGCAAGCCGGGGTCTGGGTGGCCAGCCACGACTGCGCTCCATCACTTGAATGTGACACAGCCACCGTCACGGCGGAACCATCAGCGGCCAAAGCCACGACCGAGCCGTGCCACCATTGCGACACATTGCTGTCACCGCTGTCCTGGCAGTCGGAGTTCTCCTGGTCGTCACCGTCGTCGCCTACCACGGTCACCGTTGCGGTCCCACAGTCGATGGAGTCGCCGCTAGACCCGGTCTCGATGACGTCGGTCCCGCTGGAGCCAGCCACGAACGTGGCGTGGCCTTTCCCGGCGATGAGCGTGTCGTGGGCATTCGGGTCTGACGAACCGACCAGACGGTTGTTGCCGCCGGCGGCGATGAGCACGACACTGCCCGCTCCCGAAGCGACGAGGGTGTGCTTGCCGCTGAGAGCACACACGACCTGTCCGGCGTGGCCGACCACCGTGCGCTGGTGGCCCGAGGCCACGATCGTGCACGCGTAGCCATCACGGACGGTTGTCCTTTTGACGTGGCTGGCCTTGGTTGTTTTGGATGTGCTGGCGTGAGCCACGCCAGCCATGCCCAGCACCCCGATCACGCCCAGCGAAGCTGAGGCCACCGCCAACATCCGCCGAAGGGTCGCTCGATCGTGCACGTTCTATCTCCTCTTGCCAGGATGCGAGTCTCAGGATCTGAAAGGATCTTTCCCCGGAGAGGCTCCCGGAGCCATCGTCAATACTGATGACCCACGCTCGGTGGCTGGCCACAGGTGGTGCTAGGCGGGCGTGCCCGGCTGGGGAGACTCACGACGCTTGAGCACAGACTTCGGGCCGATTGGCCCGGGGTGCACCCGGAATGTGCTTCGGTGTCGGTCGGGGGTTAGGTCCTCCGGGTCGAGGGGTTGAGCCCGCAGGGGCACCCGATCGGCCTCCACTCACCCGAAGAACCCCGGAGTCACCGGGAGGACAGACATACGTCTGACGCCTACCCGGTCCATAATCTCGACGGACGCCGATCCCGGGCGGGTCGGGCGGCTATGCCACCGAGGAGCCAACGTTTCCGATGCGCTCGGTATGGCATCCCAATCCAGGTGATCCCGACCGGTCCGGACGTGTTCGTCCAAACCCCAGCGGGGCGTCCTGATCCGGCACTTCAGCTCGGTCCCCAATAGTCACACTCAAAGGTGCTCTTACCGCTGTTCGTGTTGACGCAGACGAGAACCCCACGGGCTGCTCATCATGGGACCAAATGCCCTGTCACCTGAGCGATCCGGGGCACACGGTAAATAGATCGACGTTGGAAGGATTTTGCTTGGTGGGAGGACGACAATGGCCACAGTCACCGTGGCTGACGAGCTTGAGTATGCAGACGAGCTGCGACAACGGGGCGTCATCAGCCAGGCGGAGTTCGACGCCTTCAAGGCCAGACTGTTGGGTCCGTCTCCGACCGTGAGCGGCTCCCCGGCCGTAGAGGTTTCCATCAGAACGGTTGCAGCTCCACCTCCACCTCCCACCGGCGCGTCACGGCAACTTCCGCCGCCACCTCGACCGCCGCCTCCAACCGGCGCGACGGAACCGCCACCGCCACCGGCCAAGCCGCTTTCGTCTCGATCTCCCACTGCACGACGCTCCCGGGGGCTGACGATCGCAGGCATCGGCGTTGTCGTAATCGGGCTCGTGGTCACGTTCGTCACGGTCATCGGCCATGGCGGCGGCACATTGACCTTGACCGGCTCACCACGTCAGATCGTGGTGGCGGCAGCGACGCGGACGGAGGCTGCCACAACGTTCCATATGAAGTTCACGTTCTCGTTCTCGGGTACGCCGTCATTCGCCGGGCAAAGTGGCAAGCCGGTGTCGGCGTCCATAAGCGGGGAAGGAGCGTTCGACTTCGCCCACAAGTTGGCCACCTTCACGGCCAGTGCCACTGGTCAGCTTGGAACCGGCGTGGACCAGGCCCGGGTGATCGGGTCGACCGTGTACCTGAGCCATCCCGGCCTGAGCAAAGCTGACGGCGGCAAGCCGTGGATCCACATTGGCCTGACACAGTACGAGAAGATGGAAGGGGAGGTGGGTCCGCCGCTCTCACCGAACGGGCTCCTGCCCCAGAGCGTCGAGCAACTTCGCCAACACTCGACCAAGATCACTGACCTCCGCCCCGCCACGATCGATGGCGTCGCCACGATCCATTACCGAGTGGCAGTCACGGGAGCTGCCACGGGTACCACCACTGCCAACGTGCCGTTTGATGTGTGGATCAACGGGCAGCGCCAGCTAAGCCAGGTGCGACTCCAGATTCCGTTCTTCGGAGTCAACATGTCCGACACCGTGACGCTGAGCGACTACGGCTCCGCTGTCTCGGTGACCCCTCCCCCGGCCAACCAAACCGCCAACGGGGCGGGATTGCTCAAGAGCGGCCAGCTTGCCAAGATCCTCGGTGTCTCCTCTGTTAGCTCGTCGAGCAGCCCGACAGGCTAGGGAACGACGGCACCGACGACCGCCGTCGGAACAAGAGCCATGAGCGATGTGACGATTACACAGTGCCTGGTCGACGCCAACGACAGCACACCAGCTGCCCATCCGAAGCTCCTACGTCTGTCAAGAGGATTCTTGGGCTCGATCGCGTAGACAGCAGGCGGACCAATCATGAGCCACTCGAGGGACGAGGGCAGGCTCTTACTAAGCCTCGATCCACCGATGATTGGTCTGGATAGATAGCCGCGCATCCGCGGAAAGCGCCTCCCTGCTTGGGAAAATGACGGTGTCGAAGACGCCATTGCTCGCCAAGCCAGGAGGCACTTTCAGTGAAGTCAGTATCGCGCGGGATCGACCGCATCGAGGTGACCTTCGACGAGCCGAACCTGGTGGCCAATGCCGGTCTGTTGCTCGTGGCCACGTTGGTGGCCCGGCTCGGCCTCGAGCGCCTGATCAATGCCACCGTCCACCTCTCGGGCCGGGTCGGCGGCGCGCTGCCGGGGCGCAAGGTGCTCACCCTGGTGCACGCCATGGCGGCGGGCGGGTCCCATATCGACCACGCCGACGTGTTGCGCGCCGGGGCCACGCAGGCGGTGCTGGGGCATCGGGTAATGGCACCGTCCACGCTCGGAACGTTCTTGCGGGCGTTCACCTTCGGTCACATCCGCCAGCTCGACCGGGTGCTCGGCGAAGCCCTTCGCCGGGCCTGGGCCCTCGGTGCGGGCCCGGGGTCTGGTCGGCTCGTCGTCGACCTCGACTCCACCATCTGCGAGGTGTGCGGCAAGGCCAAGGGTGGTGCGGGCTACGGGTATACGAAGAAGCTCGGCTATCACCCGATCCTGGCCACGCGCGCCGGCACCGGCGAGGTGCTCCACGTCCGGATGCGCAAGGGCGCGGCCAACACCCAGCGCGGGACGGGGCGCTTCGTGGAAGAACTCGTGGCTCGCCTGCGCCGGGCGGGCGCCACCGGCGAACTGATCATGCGGTTCGACTCCGGCTTCTGGTCCATCGCCACCATCGCCACCCTCAAACGCCTCGAGGTCGGCTACACGATGGGCATTCGGATGGTGAAGTCCGTGGTCAAAGCGGTGGACGGGATCGAGGAGTCCGCCTGGACCCCGATCGACTACACCCCAGAGGGCGAGGCCGAGGTGGCCGAGTGCGACTACAAGGGACGGCGACTCATCGTCCGGCGCACACGACTGGTCGGACGTCAGGCCACCTTGTGGCCCCAGTGGCGCCACTTCGCCTTCCTCACCGACCTGGACGGGAAGGCGGTGGACATCGACGCCTTCCACCGGGCCCACGCGACGGTCGAGCTCGCCATCCGTGACCTGAAGGAGGGGGCGGGCCTCGAGCACGTCCCCTCGGGGCAATTCTTCGCCAATGCGGCCTGGCTCGTGTGTGCGGCGCTCGCCCACGACCTCGTCCGCTGGACGGCCATGCTCGGTGACATCACCCCACAGGACCAGCTCACCGTGGCCCGCACCGTGCGCACCAAGTTCTTGTCCGTCCCCGGCCGCCTCGTCAGCCGATCGGGCCGACCGATCCTGCGCGCGCCGCTCGAGTGGCCATGGGCCGAGGCCTTCGAACGCGCCCTGAGCCTCCTGCGCGCTCTTCACCCCGTCCCCGTGTAGCTCCGTCTCTCGCGGCAGGCGCACCGCAAGACGACCCCACGAAGGCGCTGACAACCGAGGCGAACGACACGAAGGCTTGGTCGTGCCCGTCCCGATTGCTGCTGAACAACTCAGCGCGCCGTCAATCGACGGGCGCACGGCCGGTCATGTCATTCCGCCCCCGGTCAGGTCGCCGATCGGTGGATCAAGGCTAAGCCAAGCGTCGGTGCGCTCCGAGCAGTGGTTCCGAGCGGCGGATCGGCAGATCGGATGAAGGCCAGTCCAAAGGACGGCAGGTATCGCTGGAGCCAGGTCCGCCGTTCGGAGCTCTAGGCCCGGGGAAGATGCTTGAAGATCTCCCGGGCGACGTATCGCTTCAGGATCCGGATCACCTCGCGCTTGGATCGGCCCTCTTTGGTCCGTCGCTCCATGTACTCGCGGGTACGTGGATCGAAGGAGAGGCGGGTCATGACGATGCGCCACAGGGCCTGGTTGGCATTGCGGTCCCCACCACGGTCGAGGCGATGTCGAGTGACCTTGCCCGAGGACGCCTCGATGGGAGCCACCCCGCAGAGGTGTGCCCAGGCCGCTTCTGATCGCAGCCGCTCGGGGTTGTCGCCGGCGGCGACGAGGAGGACTGCGGCGGTGTCGATCCCCACGCCGAAGAGCTCGAGCAGGCCGGGGGCAGATGCCGTCACGAGCCCAGCGAGCGGCTCGTCGATGCCGGAGATCTCGTCTTCGAGGGCGAGCACTCGACGCCCCAGTGCGGCGAGTGCCGTCTTGGTCGCGCAGACGACCGGGTCGCCCGTGACCCGAGGCCGCATGGCCGCCGCCTGGGCGACGAGCTCGGTGATCGACAGTCCCTTGAAGCGGGATCGGAGCTGGTCAGGAGAGGTGTAGCTCAGCTGGCGCATCTGGTGGACGGCCCGCAGGCGGCCTTCTCGAGCTGAGCGCTTGGCCACGAGCAGCGCCCGGATGGCCTCCACGCTCCCGTCTCTGGACTTGGGTGCACCGGTGCATCGGCCGCTCAGCACGGCCCGGGCCGCCTCGACGGCATCGGCGGTGTCCGACTTGCCCTGGGCCCGGCGCACTTTGGCGATTCGGGCGGTCGACCTCGATGACCTCGACGCCGGCCCGGCGCAGGAACCGCCCGAGGCCCGCCCCATAGGCGCCGGTGCCCTCGACGCCCACCTTCGACAGCGTCCCGAACCCACCCATCCACTCCAGCATCGCCGTGTAGCCCCGGGGGGTGGCGGCGAACGACTCCACGCCGAGCACGCCGCCGATGGGGTCCAAGGCGGCGGCGACGTGGACGTCGAGGTGCGTGTCGACTCCACCGACGACGGCGCGGCCAGCTTCTACGATGGTCAGTGCCATCCCTGTTCTCCTTTAGCCAAGGGGTGGCGCGGCCGTCCCGTGAAGGAGTGACGGTGATCTCCGCCCTGCTCGTAACAGGGCGGTCCATCACCCCTCTGGAGCGGGGGCGCGCCGTTTCTATGGTCCGAGAGCCGGTCGACAGAACAACGTGATCCCGCTGCCAGAAAGTCAGGCCATATCCCGGTGTGCTCGACGGTAGCCAGACCCAACTGTTGAGCGGTGGATCTGCACCCGGGGCACGTTCTTCAGTCTGATTGGTAACGCTCAGCGTCTGATCGGATATCAGATGCTCAACGGTCAGAGCTCCCGAGGTACGAACACCGGACGGTCGACGAACCTCCCATCCAACCCCGATCTGGCAATAACAGAGGGGTTGAGGACGACCCTCAGTTGCCCGGTAGCGGGTGATACGCGCTCATTCAGTACGTGGCATGTGGCCCTGCCAGGGCACCCTGGTCCTGGCAAACCCGGGCTGTGTGTCCCCGTCTTGTTACAGCCGGCTGGCGAGGTCGCGTAGGACCGCGGCCGCTGTCTGGATCCGAGTGAGGTCGGTTACCGATGTGCCGGCGTAGCAGGCCATCGCGAGCGGATCTTCAACCTCTCGCGTAGGCGGCATCGTGCTGCGGTTCCCGGCTTGCCGCGCCCGGGCAAGCGAGCCGGCGAGTACCCTCACGGCGGCCGGCCAGTGGCCGTCGTCGTCGAAATCGTCGGTAAGGACGGTGTCGGAGGCCCCTGCCGCAAGCAAGGCTTCGACATACGCTGGGTGTGTGTTGCATTCAGGGCATGCGAGGAACCGAGTGCCCACCCGAACGGCGTCAGCACCAGCGGCTATGAGCGCGCCCACCCGCTCTGCATTCCCGACCCCGCCCGCCGCGACCACCGGCACGCCAACGGCGGCGAGTGTGGCGGGTAGCAGTTCGTCGAGGAACACCTTCCCGCGCACATGGCCACCCGCCTCCATGCCCTGAGCGACAACGAGGTCGCATCCCGCTGCTTCTGCGGCCCTGCTCTCGTCGGCCGAGCCAACCTGCCACGAAACGAGAGCGCCGCCGCTATGCCCAGCCCTGACAAGGCTCTCGTCAGGATCGCCTTCGAAGAATTCGACGACCCTCACCCGGCCGGCCACTTCCGCAATGACGTCGAGTGAGGGCAGATACGGGATCAGGAAGCCGACCCCCGAGGGGCCGAGCTCGGTTGGGGGCGGCTCGACGCCGTAGGGAACCATGCCGAGGCCACCTTCGGTGGACACCGCGGCGGCGAGTTCGGTCGTTCCGACGCCGCCGAGCACCGCGAGCTGGAAGGGCAGCCGGGAGCCGACGAGGTGGGTGAAGCGCGTGTCCACTGTTTGAAACACTAGAGCAGACGCTTCGTCGTTCGAGTGGGAGCGGAGTCTGACCCGAGGCGGCACACTCCGTGGTCAGCCTGACCGACCGCAACGTGTAGATATGCCGGTAGCGACCGGGATCAGGGTTAGACGGGCGACGACGACGAGGAGCGCGGTACTCGGGGATCTGGATCGGCCCATTCATTGCGCCGGGGCTCTCCGGCGTCTCCGGAGGACGGACCGCCTGTCCGACGCCTACCCGGTCCATAACTCCGACGAACGCCGATCCCGGGCGGTCAATCTGGCGTTGTTTCAACATTGTGTGGGACCCGCCGAGCGGTGCCTTGCAACTTGTGGCGGACTTCGAATCCACCGGGCCGGGAGACCCCACGTTCGACTTCCGCTATCTCCCCGGCCAAGCGGACACCGTAGATCTCTTTCGTCAAGTCGTACGCCGCTACGAGCAGCTCAACGGACGGGCGCTGAACATCCAGCGGGTGATGGCCTGGCACATCAGAACCGTCTTGGGCGATGCGCTCTGGCGGACCGAGGCGAATGTCCCATTGCCCGGAAGCGGCGGAACAGCAAGCTCATGGGTCGACGAGCTTCCGCATCCGCGCCGTGCTCGACCGATAGGTAAACGTCCCGAGGCGCGCGGATGTGCCAATGGACCGAGCTAGGACCGGCTCCCAAGCTGATTTGCCCGTCGGCCCAGCCCAACACCCTGGCCCAAGGTCCTCACGATCACGACGCCTCACGCTCGAGGTGGGCCTTGTGAGCGAGCTTGATGATGTCCTCTGACACTGATCGCTTGTTCCCTTCATGTGCCGGATGGTGTGCCGGGCAAGCAAGATACGGGGTGCCTTCGACTGGCTTCCCGAGTCGTAGACATCCCTTGACGTGGCAATTGTGGTGGCGGTAGATGGTGATGATGCTGCCGAGGATGAGGAAGTCAGGAATCGCACCACCAAAGCCAGACCAGAACCCGTACCATGTTCCCGACTCGGCATCCGCACCGGTATAGCGCAGGAACCAATGAGCAGAGTCAGTCCAAAAGGTAATCACGAGTATCAAGAACGCGACTGCGACAAGCAACGACCCGATAGTGATCCCTCGTTTCATGGCGTTACTCCCGATCTCTCGCTTTCACGGTCGATTCAGCAGCCCAGCTCCGCAGCTTCACGCAATGGCGTCAAAGAAGTATCTCACGGGATCTCTTGATCCTCGTTGATATGGACATACTGGCTGCTTCCTCCTTCCTTCGATCTCCTGCAGAGAGACCGGGCGGCGGCGGAATACCACGAACGATGACTTTGGCGATCGCTGTGAGTAACGACGCTCAGCGATCTGGTTCGACCGGCCCGTTCGCCGCGGCCTCGGCATCGGCCGCCGCATCCACCACCGCCACCTCAGCGGGTGTGGCGCCGAGCCGGCGTTCGACGTCGGCCAGCCGATCGCTGATCACCGAAAGCTGTTGGCCCAGGTCGGCGTGGCCCTTCTTAAACTCTTCCTTGTTGGCGTCGGTGTGTTCCTTGATGAACACGGACGCAACCGTCGCGGTCAGCACGCCGATGAGGCCGATTCCCACCAGCATCAGGATCACGGCCACGATCCGGCCACCTTCGGTGACGGGGAACCGGTCCCCGTAACCCACGGTGGTGACGGTAACGATTGCCCACCACAGAGCGTCTGGGTAATCGTGGATGTTGCTTCCCTTGGTCTTCTCCTCAAAGAGCAGAACGAGCCAGGCCCCCAGGAAGAGGGTTGCCACAACGGCGATGAGCACCCGGAAGAAGCTGTGGTGCTTCAGGATGGACTCCACTCGCAGCTCCCCCTCGTGCAAGAGGAGGCCCATCTTCTCGATTCCTACGACGTGCCAACCCTGGAGGGCGGGCACCACCACGGTCGCCGGTTCCACCCACCGTCGCCGGAGATAGCCGGGTGTGTCAGGGGTGACCACTAGGCGCACGAGGTACTCCACCAGCATGATCACCCACAGCACGAAGAGGCCGCCGACGAGGACTTTGGAGGCAGAGCCGTTGACGTCCGTAGTGAGGACGATGATGGCAATGACGAGCCAGGCGACCCCCAGGAGGGTCATCGGGAACTTGGTGACCCGCTCGATGCGGTCGACGAGATCGTGGCGCCCGCCTGACGGCTTCGCCCCGGCGACCGCCTGTCGCCGCCTTTCCTCCTTACGTTCTTTCTCTTCGAGGCGCTCTTGCTCCAGCTTCTCCAATCGCTGGATGCGTTCGATCGAGGACGGCTTCTTCTTGGTCGTGCTGCTGACTGAAACGGTTCTCACATCACTGGGGTCCACCACAATGAGACAAGTTTAGTGCGTCAGCACCTCACCTACCGGTCATCGCCTATGACCCCGCTCCAAGTCCCGATCGGTCCCACGGCAGCTCCATAGTTGAGCGCTAGTTATTTCATCCAGTGATGCGGGACCGCAGTTGTCGCTGGCTGATCAACTGCTACGAGCGCCGGTGCGAGGGCACATCGGCCGCCATCGTCCAACCACTAGTCGTTATGTGGCGGCAAATCACCTTCCGAGGCCAACTCGTCCACCGCCGCGACTGCGACACTGAGGTAGCCCCGACGCCGAGCGCAGGGGCCAGGAAGGTCCGACTCTGGACACGCGTCGAGCAAGAGCTTGGCGGCCGCGTACGAATCAGTGAGCCGGCGCAATAACTCGCTTTGGACCAGCCTTGGTTCGCTCAGCATACGCTCAATGATGACGTTGCGTCGCCAAAGGACCCCGAGCATGACCCAGCTGATCCCGGCCAGTGCGATGAGTCCGACAACCGCTGCACCCATACCTCGCCCTTTCTGAGACACCGTCCGCAACGTGCCGTTGGCCGTCGAAGTCAAGCACATGGCCGAGGATGGGCTCAGGTAGCGCATAGTCGGGGATCCCGGATGACGGCGCGCAAGGCCGGAGTGCTTGAACGCTCGTCTCAGGTCCCGTCTAGCGCACCGACGATTATTGCGAGATTCCCTTCCGCTTTTCGGGTTTCTGGATGGCTTGGACCAGAGACGCGGATTCTCGCCGAGAGAACTTTCTTCCTGGAGGTCCCGGGCCTCGGCGAAGTACTGTTGCAGCTGACCCCGGCTGGCCTCTGACCGGTTGGACAAGCAGTCAAACACTCGCACGGTGATCGGGGGTACCGGGCGATCACCGGCCGTCCCGGAGCGAAGGGGTGATATGCGCCTCTCTAGGAAGTGGCGTGCGACCCCGCCGGGGCATGATGGTCCCGACATGAGATCATCACTGCGGTTCCCCCAGTCGGCTGGTGACCTGCAAGAACCACGATTCGAGGGATGCTTGGACCTCATGGATCCCGTACACGGGGACTCCGCCCACGACCAAAACGCGGTTGATCTCGGCCACCACGTCGCGCCCCGTGCCGGCCGGAAGGGTGACACTCAGCCCGTCCGGGTCGACGGCGACCTCGGCCCCGATGTCAGCGGCGTCGACGAGCGCGCGGGCTCGATCGGGATCGGAGCAATCGACCTGGACCGTGAGCGACGCCCCGGCCAGCAGTTCCGAGATCGCCCCCTGGCGGACGATCTTGCCGCGGTCCACGATTGCCACCGCTTCGCAAGTGCGCTCGACCTCGTCGAGGAGATGCGAGGACAACACCACGGTCCGGCCCTCGGCCACGAGCGACAGGATCATCTCTCGCATAGCCTGCATACCGGCCGGGTCAAGTCCGTTCATGGGCTCATCCAGGATGAGGAGGTTGGGGTCCCCGATCAAGCAGGCCGCCACGCCGAGGCGCTGACGCATGCCCATCGAGTACTTCGACACACGGTCGTCGGCGCGTTGAACGAGACCGACTCGCTCGAGGGCCGACCCGATACGGTCACGCGCCCGGGTTCGCGTGCGGCGGCGAGGATCTGGAGGTTCTGGCGCCCGGTCAGATGGCCGTGGAATCGCGGCTCGTCGACGATGGCTCCGACCCGCGCCAGGGCCTTATCACGATGCTTGGGAACCAGGTAACCGAGCAAGGACATCGTGCCGGCGTCGGCGTGGGTGAGTCCCAGGAGCAACCGGATTAGCGTAGTTTTGCCGGCGCCGTTTGGGCCGAGGTAGCCGAAGGCGCATCCTCGGGGGACCAGGAGCTCGACGCCGTTTACGGCGACGTTTTCCCCGAAACGTTTCGTGAGCCCATGAGTCTCGACCGCCAATCCATCGCGCGAGATGCTACGTCGGACCGCGGGAAGGAGTAGCCGGTGATCCCCGCGGCGAACCAACGTCACGATGGGCAGGGTCTCCCGCAGCCGCTCCCTGGGATGGCAGATCCGGGTTGGCGCCTTCAGGGATTGCGCGCCACTCATCGTGTAAACTCTCCGAGCGAGATCGCCTCTTCTTGACGATGCGATACACCGCGTAGACGAGGCCCGCGAGAACAAGCGGGGGAGAAGGCCGGCTCCCATTAACTCAGTCGGGTCCGCGGCACACGGAGAAGCTTACTCTGGTCCCTTCTTGGCAATCGGCATCGTCCTTAAGAGGTCGAGGCGCTGCAAAGCTCGGATGAAATCCCACAGGAGAGTACAAACCTTGGCATGACTGGCTCGAGTTGCAAGAGAGGACGTACGTGCAGTGAGGAGTCAGGACCGCAGGTCGATGGTCAGGGACCGCAGGTCGAGGGTCCGAACCCACGCGTAATCGGGGTACCCGATCGGCCTCCATTAACCCGAGGATCCCCCGCGTCACGGGAGGATGGACCGCACGTTCGACGCCTACCCGAACCATAATCTCCACGGATGACAATCCCGGGCGGGTCGGCCTTCTTCTCACGGGGAATCACCGGCTCCGAGGGCCCCGGCCTGGCACCCAGGTCCGGGTGATCCCGACTGGTCAAGGATCGAGCGGAGCGGGCACTCCCTGCCCGTGTAATCTTGGACCCGGGGTGCCATGATGCTGGCGATACTAGAGAGCAGAAGGTGGCTCTTAGCCTTGATCCACCGATCGGCGACCTGACCGGGGGCGGAATGACATGACCGGCCGTGCGCCCGTCGATTGACGGCGCGCTGCAGTTGTTCAGCAGCAATCGGGACGGGCACGACCAAGCCTTCGTGTCGTTCGCCTCGGTTGTCAGCGCCTTCGTGGGGTCGTCTTGCGGTGCGCCTGCCGCGAGAGACGGAGCTACACGGGGACGGGGTGAAGAGCGCGCAGGAGGCTCAGGGCGCGTTCGAAGGCCTCGGCCCATGGCCACTCGAGCGGCGCTGCGCAGGATCGGTCGGCCCGATCGGCTGACGAGGCGGCCGGGGACGGACAAGAACTTGGTGCGCACGGTGCGGGCCACGGTGAGCTGGTCCTGTGGGGTGATGTCACCGAGCATGGCCGTCCAGCGGACGAGGTCGTGGGCGAGCGCCGCACACACGAGCCAGGCCGCATTGGCGAAGAATTGCCCCGAGGGGACGTGCTCGAGGCCCGCCCCCTCCTTCAGGTCACGGATGGCGAGCTCGACCGTCGCGTGGGCCCGGTGGAAGGCGTCGATGTCCACCGCCTTCCCGTCCAGGTCGGTGAGGAAGGCGAAGTGGCGCCACTGGGGCCACAAGGTGGCCTGACGTCCGACCAGTCGTGTGCGCCGGACGATGAGTCGCCGTCCCTTGTAGTCGCACTCGGCCACCTCGGCCTCGCCCTCTGGGGTGTAGTCGATCGGGGTCCAGGCGGACTCCTCGATCCCGTCCACCGCTTTGACCACGGACTTCACCATCCGAATGCCCATCGTGTAGCCGACCTCGAGGCGTTTGAGGGTGGCGATGGTGGCGATGGACCAGAAGCCGGAGTCGAACCGCATGATCAGTTCGCCGGTGGCGCCCGCCCGGCGCAGGCGAGCCACGAGTTCTTCCACGAAGCGCCCCGTCCCGCGCTGGGTGTTGGCCGCGCCCTTGCGCATCCGGACGTGGAGCACCTCGCCGGTGCCCGGCGCGCGTGGCCAGGATCGGGTGATAGCCGAGCTTCTTCGTATACCCGTAGCCCGCACCACCCTTGGCCTTGCCGCACACCTCGCAGATGGTGGAGTCGAGGTCGACGACGAGCCGACCAGACCCCGGGCCCGCACCGAGGGCCCAGGCCCGGCGAAGGGCTTCGCCGAGCACCCGGTCGAGCTGGCGGATGTGACCGAAGGTGAACGCCCGCAAGAACGTTCCGAGCGTGGACGGTGCCATCACCCGATGCCCCAGCACCGCCTGCGTGGCCCCGGCGCGCAACACGTCGGCGTGGTCGATATGGGACCCGCCCGCCGCCATGGCGTGCACCAGGGTGAGCACCTTGCGCCCCGGCAGCGCGCCGCCGACCCGGCCCGAGAGGTGGACGGTGGCATTGATCAGGCGCTCGAGGCCGAGCCGGGCCACCAACGTGGCCACGAGCAACAGACCGGCATTGGCCACCAGGTTCGGCTCGTCGAAGGTCACCTCGATGCGGTCGATCCCGCGCGATACTGACTTCACTGAAAGTGCCTCCTGGCTTGGCGAGCAATGGCGTCTTCGACACCGTCATTTTCCCAAGCAGGGAGGCGCTTTCCGCGGATGCGCGGCTATCTATCCAGACCAATCATCGGTGGATCGAGGCTTAGCTGTGCTGTCGCTTGCTGCCCTCGTTTCGGCAATCGGGCTCGTCGGTGACGCACTTGCCCTTCAACGCAATGGCCTGTTTGATAATGGTTTCCTCGCGTTCTTTGCGATCGGCGCACAACCTTCTGCATCATTGGGTCTTGGACTCCTCTTAGCCGGGTTGGCGGTGGTCGTGGCGTCAGCGGCGTCGAGCCAGGGGGGCACCCAACGCGATCGTGGACACCTAGTCGCCGTCGGCACCGAGGTCGTCCTCATCGGTATCGGGTTCTTTCTGGTTACGTCCACTCCCCGGCATTTCCCGTTCCGAGTGGGGTGGTTCACAGGCGGGTTCGGAAGCCTCGCTCTCACGACAACCCTGCATATATTGGCCAGGGAGCACACGGGCAAGGCCACAGGACACTCGCGGCAAACGCTAGGTCAGTGCATGGTTGTTGCAGGTGCGGGTTGCGGCATCAGCCTCGTGTTTTGGGTCTTGGTGGTCGCCACAGGTAGAGGTTGGTTGGTTCGATGGTTCTGGGGCACGGAAGCCTGTGCCCTGAGTTTTGGGGTACTCGCCGTCTCATGCTTCGTCGCCGCCAGGACGGGAACAACCTCGTCCCTGAGATTCGTTTCCATCGGTTTGTCTATTTTGGCGATCGGAGTTGCCCTCTTCGGAACGGCCTACAGGAACCTGGGTTGGGTTCCCTTTGGCCAAGGGTCGCATGCCATCGTCACGGGCTTTTGGTTGATGGGGATTGGCTGTGCCACCCTGGCCATTGCACCAGGCATGGCTGCACTGCGGGTGAGGAGGTCGCCGAAGGTACTGGTCTGATCGGTAATCGGGATCCGGTGCGGGTCGGGTGTCGGGAAACAGACCGCCTGACCGGCTCCAAATACAACCGGCACAACCGAATCAACCCGCATGGGGGAGGTTAGCGCCAGCGTGATCGGCTCACGGCGCCGTGTAGGCCACCAGCTGTGGGTCATGACCCTTGACGCCCAGGAAGGGACCACCGGCAGGGATAAGCACCGTGTCGCCCGCAACGGCGATCGGTGCATTTGTCGAGGTGGGCAACCTGTGGCTATAGACGATGGCCCCAGTGTTGCGGTTCAGAGCTACCAGAACACCGTTGTAGAGCGTGGTGAAGAGGAGATCGTTTGAAACCGTGGCCGCGCCAAGGGGCAGTTCCGGCACCTTCGTATCCCACTCGACCTTTCCGGTAGCGACGTCGAGAGCCTCGACCTCCCCTGCGGGATGGTTGGAGTTCGACTCGACACTGAGTCCGACCACTTGATCCAAGTTTGTGATCGTGTACGGCTGGTTGCAGACGACCACATAAAGGGTGGTGCCAGCGAGGGCCATGTTGGCCAGCACGCCGCCATACGCTCCGGGAAGAAGCGTGAACGGGGTCCTCAGATCGCTCATGTGCTCCAACGCCAGGACAGATTCCTCGTCATGACCATTGTGTTCGCCTACGGACGTCTTCCAGAGCAGGGAACCGGAACGAGCGTCCATGGCGTAGACGTAACCCATCTTCCCCGCACCGATGACGATGGGTACCGCATGGATCTGCGTCGCGATGGGTGACGCTTGCAGGTCGTAGTCCTTGAAGTCATTGGGAACGCCCTGGTAGTACCAGCGTAGTGTGCCGGTCGCTGCGTCGAGATTCACAACGCTGTCGGTGTAGAGCAGCTGAGAGGGATGCGCAACCGCCGATGCAGCCGACTGATATGGATTGCCAACTCCGTATGTCACAGATCCATCACTGCTGACGAGCGGCGTCTGCCAGGCGCCTCCGGCCACCTCGACACCAGCGTCAGTACCCGGAACGGTATTGAAATGCCACAGCGGCTCACCGTTCACCGCATCAAGTGCGACGAGGACCCCGCCACCAGGCACCGGGGCTGCCGTGGTCGCCATATAGACACGCCCGTTGACCACTTGTGGCTGAATGCCGAATGTCCCCGCATTCTCGTTCTGAAGGTTGATGGCCCAAATCTTCCTGCCGGTGGCGGCACTGAGCGAGAAGGCCGAGGTTGGCGAGTCTCCGTAGACCCTACCGTCAACCACCGCCACGCCATTGGGACCGAGAGTGGGAGCGTTGAGCGTGTACTTCCAGATCAGCATCCCTGTCGCAAGGGAAAGAGCGTAGACGTTGGAGTGCAGATCCTGGATGTAAACGACTCCGTTCTCCACGATCGGGGTTGCCGCCAACGAGCCGAACTGGGCTGGCTTGGACCCCGTTGCACCCGTGAGCTTGAACGCCCACGCTTCTTTGAGCGTTGATACGTTTGCCGAAGAGATCGTCGAGTCCGGGGCATTCCGCGTGTTCGCAATGTCGGCGTTCGGATACGGCCATGACCCTGAAGGTGGCGCCGCAGTGGAACTGCATGCCGCCACGAGCACGCCAGCCATCAAGAGCGGAACGAATCCAAAGGCTATTCGCCTGATTGAGCCCGTCTCAAGCTGACTCATTCTCACTCCCGCTCCCGTGCACCCCATCAGAAGCCCCAAGGAAGTTCACTTGCCACCGGCCGCTTCCTCGCGCCACTGGTCAATCGCGTCCATGCCAAACGGGTCAGGGTAGGTGTGATAGCGAATCCCGCTCTGCACACCGTCGGCGTACACCCGAAGCTCATCCGCATCATGCTGAGGCCATGTGTGGGCGATGGCCCATGCGCGCACGAGGTCGGGGTCCCACTCGTGGCGATGATGCTTCAGATGCTTGAAGATATGGATTGCCCCCGCACGGTTGTCGGGGTTCTTCAACGTCTTGTCTCGCCGTTCAAACCGGAATCCCCAAAAGCCCCGGCGCCGAAAGATGTAAGATATCAGGTGCTTGAGCGCCTGCTCCACGACTGGATCAAGCCTGGCGGGCTGCTCGCTGGCCACGCACCACTATCCCAGCTTCTGCCGCAAGGTGTGTCGCGCAGCGTCACGGTGTGCCCGGCGCCCGACGCGACACGGCTGTTATCCTGCGCCGGTGTCCGAAGGTTTCCTGCCCGACATGCCTGGGAACGCTCCAAAGCTGTTGTACATCTCCTTCTGGTCCAGGCGTCCCGCCGAATACCAGTTGCACTTCGGGGCTCTTGGGGCGGGCCGACAAAGGGTCGAAGGTACCGTCGAGGACGCGGCTCACGTTGCAGAGAGTTTCGGATTCGGACTTGTCCCGTTTCCTGAGTGGGTGAAGGTATGGGCGCCAAACCCCGACACCTTCCGAATCGGCTTTCGGGAGTTGAAGGCTGAAGTCCGGCTCACCGACCCTGAGGAAGCTGAATAGTCTCGCCGGGCGTGGCTGACTAGCAGGGCGCCCACCCCGAGGCGGCGATACCGGTCTGCTCCAGGCCCATGGGGTGGCTCCCGTAAGAGCCCAGGTACCGGCTACAAGTGTGCGCTCATGTGCTGATCGCGCCTCTACTCAATCGTGATCGACACAGTCCAGGATTCCTTTTGCTTAGGCTGCGTCTTCGTCTTGTGATCCACGACCTGAACAGTGAAAGTTGACGTACCGATCGCCCGAGGCTTGCCGACGATCAAGCCGGATCGCCTCAAGCGCAGTCCATGCGGCAAGACGCCGGAGACCAGCGACCATCGGTACGGAGGTACTTCACCACCAGCCAACAACTTCGCAGAATACTGACGTTTGAGCGTGCCGAGCGGCAGCGGTGCTGTTGTGATCGTCAGCTGTGAAAAGATATACCCGAACGTATCCAAGAAGTTGGCCCGTGAGGTCAGACCACCTGTGGTCACTGTGACGTCGACCGGAGTCGGGGCAGGCGCGGGTGGACTGGTCGCAATCAGTTGATCGGCACTCGCGAATGTCGTCGGTGCAGCAACACCATCGAACTCAACGACACTTCCCGGGACGAAGTTCGTGCCCGTCACCGTGACGCTGGTTCCACCCTGTGCGGGTCCCGTATCCGGTGCCACACCCGTCACGGAAGGGAGATTCGTGATTCCTCCGGTCTCAAGAAGGCCGTTGCTGTTGTCGTTGCCTCCTGCCGCACAGAATCCGTCGATAGCGCAGGACACTCCGGCAAGCGAGGAGCTAGAACCGGAGCTTGTCGCGTCGGACGCCGAGGCGGCGGAACCGTGGATGACGTCAGCACCGATCATTGACGAGTTCGTCTGATCGGGGGGTAGTGGGCCGGGGACTGCCGTCCAGGTGCCATCTGACTCGGTCAGGATCATTCCGCTCATGTCGCCTGCCAACTCATTGATGAAGTACCAGCCTGTTGCGATACAGGCCCCATCTGCAGGGCAGTCAACACCTTCAAGCGAGGCGATCGTGGCGCTTTGTGAATCTGATGGCACAGGACCTTGGAGCGCCGTCCACACGCCCGACTCCAACTGCATGAGCAATGGTTGGGTGTTGTCGTTGGAGTCCGCATAGAAGCCAACAGTTACGCAAACATCGACTTCGGAACAGCTTACGCTGGACAGCGACTCTCTTGGGGTGATTTGCGGGTCCGGCCCGGCGGGTTCGACGTTCGACGGGAATGGGGCCGGTGCCGCTGTCCAGACACCCGAACTCAGTGTCATGATCAGCCCTACGCCTACGAGATCACTGTTGGTGTATGAACCGACCGCGATGCATGCAGTGTCGTTGGGGCAAGAAACCCCATAGAGGGCAGTACCCCCGTTGCCGCCGAAGGGAACGGAGGCGATCTGCACATTCCAAGAGCCTGACTGCAGTGAAAAGATCACGCCTTCCGGGGGCCCGGTCGAATAACCCATTCCGACTGCCACGCACGTCACGGGGTCACTGCAGGAAACAGAGTTGACGTTGACGTTCCCGGAGAATGGTCCTCCGGGAAGAGCACCCTCACTCACTGTCCATGTATCCGAAGACAGCGACTCGATGAGACCATTGTTGATGGCAAAGCCGGCGCTTAGATCGTCGGCTTCGTACGTACCCACGGCGGCGCAGACTCCGTCGGTCGGACAGGAGATGGAATACAACCCACCATGGTAACTCTCTCCACCTCCGGGGCCGGAGTTCGGCACCGCCGCATTTGTTGGCATCGGAAGGACGGTTGGTGTCCATGACCCCTGGGAGTACGTCTCCGCCAAAGGAAAGGAGTTTAGGTCGATGTCCCAAACGGCCCCGACGGCGACACAGAAGGATGACGATGAACACGATGTCGAGTAGAGCTTCATGGACTGCGGTGCTTCTCCACCTGGCAGCGATGTTGGCATCGGTGCCTCACTGGGATTCCATGGCTCCTGCTGCCCCTGCGTGGCGCCAGCGGCCGACACATGGAAGGACACGGCTCCCAACATAGCGAGCACCATGACCAGGGGAGCAACGAAACGCCAGAACCGGACGGTGATAACTCGCTTCAGCATTCTGCGTCCCCGACTTCGATGCACTAGCCCCGCTGCATGCGACAGACCCTATCAGTGGGGAAACGTCGATCCAAGGACCACTTCAGACTGACTCAACCTTGGCATGCGTCACATTTCGTTCCCATGAGGGTGAGTGGCGACTCCGAGTGACGCACAGTGTCACCGTGTGGGTGGCCGGTCACACGACGTCTTGTCCCGCGATCCGACGGTGGAGCGGTGGTCCCGGTCACCACCCAGGTCCGTGGGGTTGGTCCCGTGGGTCCCGGGGACAGACCAGTCCGGGCGGTCCCTGCCGGGCCACGCGGCGTACTGGAACGGGTGTTTTCGACTGGTGTTGCGCACCAAAGACCCGGCCAGCCTGGGCACGCAGAACCGGCATCAATACGGCGCGGTCTGCTGCTCAGGATCCCGCGCCGATGTGTGTGTTTATGCGCCTTCTGGGGCTCGCTGGCGCCTGCGGTCATCGCCAGTCATGGGGTGGTGATCCGCCCAATGGTGTCGTTGGAGAGGTTCACGAACCACAAGGCCCCGTCGGGCCCGGCCGTAATGTCATACGGGGTATCGACGCCGGGGGCCGTATAGGACGTCACGACCCCCGAAGTCGTGATCCGCCCAATGGAACCGAAAGAACTACCGATGGAGGGATAGGAGTAGTTTGCGAACCATAGAGCGCCATCAGGTCCGGCGGTGATGGCAAACGTGTCGTTGATATTCGGGTCGGTATAGAAGGAGATTGTCCCTGACGTGGTGATCCTGCCGATGTACCCGCTGGGGGGCTGGGTGATGTTGGTGAACCACAATGCCCCGTCGGAGCCGGCTGTGATAGGGCCACCTGGAAGCAGGTTCGGCGTGGTATAGCTGGTCACCACCCCGGAGGTCGTGATCCTCCCGATAGAACCGTCGATCAGCGTGTTTCCTACCCAGTGCCCGGGGGTGGTGAACCACAGAGCCCCGTCGGAACCAGCTGTAATGCCAGTTGGGAAGAACGTGCTGGAGATGCTGTAGGTGGTGATCACTCCTGAGGTCGTGATCCTCCCGATGAACGGTCCCGTCGGGTCTGCAGTGGGAACTGCGAGTGTGAACCACAGAGCGCCGTCGGGACCGACGGTCATGCCGCCGGGGTAGCCCTCGGCGATCGGGTAAGTGGTGACCACCCCAGACGTGGTGATCCGCCCGATAGAGGCACCTGTGGCCGACGAGTTCGTGATGCTGGCGCCGTTGGTGAACCACAAGGCCCCGTCGGGACCGGCAGTGATGTTGGACGGGCTGCTGATGCCCGCACCCGCGTAGGTGGTGACCACCCCGGAGGTCGTGATCCGTCCGATGGCGGGGGGCTCACCTCCTATGATGCTGTTGCCCGAGATCGTGAACCACAGGGCACCGTCAGGTCCAGCGGTGATGCTTCTCGGTGAGTACTCGCCGCCGCAAAATGTGCCGCTGGCGATCCGATAAATCGAGATGCGACCACCGCCAGGACCGCACTGCGGACCCAACAGAAAGGTTCCCGTCAGCGTCGTCGACCGTATGCCCGATGCACACTCGGAAGCGAAAGTCGATGACGGGATCAGGCTGATGCTCGCAGCACCGCGAAATGAAGAGTTGATGCTGTTGACGTTGTTGTTGACAACACGGCTAGGAAGGAACCTCCCCTTTTGCCATCCCCGCGTCCTCGTGTCCCAGAGGCCTCGCCATTTCACTGCTCCCGTGAACGGAGCACCCGTGCTCGACAACGTGGTGCAGTCCAAAGGACTGCGAGCAAAGAAGCCGCGGAGCGTCCCCCCAGTGATCTGCGCATCGGGGTTTGTCGTGGTCGTGCATCCAGTTAGGGCCGCACTCACACGTGATCGGTTCGTGCCACCACCTGACGCGGTGAGTGCCGGAGAAAACGTGACTTTGGCCGAGAACGAGCACTGCACGGAACCCGTACCAAACGCGGCGACCGAGACCGCGGACGCGGATGAAGCGGTCAGCGAGATGAGGCCAACTCCGATGGCGAAGGCTGCCACAAGGCGGTATCCGTGCCGTTGCCACGCCGGAATCGGCTTTTGCCGCCACGGCTGGACCATGGTCTCACCTCGCACACTCGCTCTTTCCCGAACTGTAGTCGTGGCGCGGATTCCACGCTACCGACCCTGGCGGTACCCCCTGCTTACCGAGCAGACGGGTGATGCGTACATGGCTGTGCAGGTAGATGCCGGGGAGCCAACGAGTATCGAAGAACCGAGCGACCCTCTCGCCGACTTGGAGCCGCAGCAGCTCGAGTCCATCACGAGGATCGCGAACGAAAGGGCCGAAGCCTTTCATGCACTCGTGGCCTCTGTCTTGGAAGAGGAGCAGGAGTTTTTAGACGGGAGCATCGAAACACTGCTTACCCAGAACGCTGTTCTAATCGATATGCCCCAGGGCGTGGTTAGGGCGACCGTAATCAATCCGGGCACAGATGGTGCAGAAGTCAAAGCTGAGCACTGGAGTTCGACCGGCGCATGGGGCAACAGTTTGATCCCCATTTCTGAGATTCCAGTGCGCGATCTCAAGCAGAGACTCCGCTTCCACTTAGCGGCCTGCATCGCCAATCTGCGTCGTGGCCCCGCCCGCACATAATCCGAGGCTATGCGCTATCTGCCGCCGGGCTTGTGATCGGCCAATGTGATTACTACTGGCGCTTGAATCGGGCATGAGCTAACGCCGCCTCGCACCCTGCGAGCCATTGCGACCGATTGTCCGTAGCTATCCTCAGTCCTTGCTTGTCAAACAGGGCACACTGGGCAGCGGGTCCGTTTTCCCGAAGCGTTTGGGTTCGGGCCAGAACAGCACCCGCAGCAAAGCCATTCCCGTAGGCGGTGGCGTGGAACGTCGAACACCCGCTCAGCCCAGCGACTCCTATGGCTAGGACCGCGATCAGGCGCTTCACGTCACCACCCTAGACAGTTTGCTGTCGCTGCTCAGCTACGCTAGTTGAACAGTGCCCAATAGGCGGTAAAGCTACAGTCATGGATCCGCTCATCAAGCGTTGGAAGGTGGTTGCAGCTGCCGTCCTCGTCGTGGGTGTCGGCGTGAGTGTGCCGTTGCTGCTCTGGTCGGGAACTTCGACGTCCTACCCTGTCCAGATCCACGACGTCCAAGTTGGATATGAGGAGTCAGAATCCTCCACGGCGCTGATCTGCTCGCCAGGACCATGTAGCGCCGCCTGGATCGCCAGGTTTCATCGTGAGATCGACACAGGAGTCACCTTTGTTGTCAGTACATTCACTTCTGCTCCTGGACTGGCATGCTCCGTAGCGGTTCGTGACCAGGGCAGGAAGCTCGACGCGACCACGGTCTTCCTTGACCCACTGTGGGGTAGCACCGCCTGGGTGGGCACTGCCATGTTTCATGACAGCCTTGCCGGTGTCTCAGCATCGGATGTGAAGATCGCCTGCAACTAATCGGGTAGCGGCGTGTCGGTGTGTCGGGTGTGTCGAAACCGGCCCATAGCCAGTCACCAGGACGCCCACCCTGAGCGGCGATACCGGTCGCCACCAGAGCCGTGGGATGGCTCAGTGGGTGCCTGGAAGCGGGTGATCTCGACCGGTCTGAAGATGGTCAGGATGGCTCTGTCGGAGCGACTTGGACTCCTGATGAAGCGGGTACCCCACATGGGTACGATGACCCCATGCGGGGAGCGGCGGTCCTTGGCGCCCTGGGACTACTCCTAATGGCTTGCGGGGGCGCCAAGGCCCCTGCCCGCACCACAACTACAACCCTGCAAGCAGCACTTCCAATAACCCTCTCGGAAGTAGAGGGTTTTTTCAACAGCCAGGGGGGCGGCGACTGGACGAGGGGCCAAAGCCTGGGGTCTTCGCTTTACAACCTGGTGGGCTCCGGTGGACGTAACGCGACAAACAGCCTTTGTCCTACCTCCATTGTGGGTCCCGCTGGCTCCACAGCAGTCAGCCTTATCTCGGTTGACTGCGTACTTGGAGGTCCTCCCGCAAGCACGAATGAACAAGCCAGAGGCCTCATTGAGGCTGCGGTTCAGGAGTTCGCCCCTGGCGCCACTCAATGGGTCCGGGAGAACGTCGGAAGGGACCTGGGGGGAACCGTCACCCAGAGAACCGGGGCAGCCCTGGTGATCCTCATGATCGGCAATACGAGCAGCCAACCAACGCTAGGCCTGTCGATCTGGGCTAGGGGGTATCTGTCGCCTGGCCTCTGACGTTTGTCTTGTCGGCGCACACATTTCCGAATAGACCTCAGCCGCCCAAAATCGGGAGTACAGGGTTGTCACCCCGCCGCCTCGGAGCGGGTGATACCGACCGCCCCATTCTCGCTCTCGGTCCGAGCAAGGTTAGGCAGCTTGGACCCGGTGCCAGGCAATGTCAAAGTCTGGGTGGCATAGTCTCAAAGTGATGGTCGTGAGACGTAGCGCCCACGCAACTCTGGCCGCATTTGTCCTAGTACTTGGCGTTACTCTGAGCTTGGCAGGTTGTTCATCCACGCCGAGCGGCACGGGCAATAACCCTGACGCTTTCGGCATCACCTTTGACAACTATCGCTCGAGCGTGATGCCTGGAACGTCAATCTGAACCGCTATCGCCATCACAGCTCCCGCCGGGTGTCCAACATCGGCTCATGGCTAAGGTTTCTATGGGCCTTTCGCCTGAGTGCTCCGCCGTGAGACGCAGTCTAGGGCCATTATCCGCCAGAGCTCCCAGCGCTCGACAGAGACCGCGGAGCCGGCCGACGGCGGACGCTGCCCAGGGCGACCCGCAAATGCCGGTTCTGCGTGCCCAGGCTGGCCGGGTCTCTGGGCTGCCAGACCAGGCGAGATCACCCTGATACCGGTGGCCCGACATGAACCTCTGGCCGGGCTGAGAGTCCAGTCTTGGGGTGGGGCGGCGGGCCGAGTCGTGCCTGTCTGGGCGACCGGTAACGTTCCCGAGGAGGTGGCGATGGTGGTGATGACGAGTGACCACGCCGGCCTAGGCATTATTTTGGGCCATCCACCAGGGACGACGCGGTTCGGATTGAAGTCAGTTGGGACTGCCACCTGCGGTTGACCCCTTTGGGTGGACCGGTCTGTACGAGCATGCGGCCTGGGTTTCGTTTGCGTTTAGGGCCTCGTGTTCGTTGGGCGTCAGGTGCGGACGGGCGAACATCACACCCGGCCGCACGAATATCGCGAAATATGCGCTCGCCCCTTCTGCTTCGCTGCTCAGCCTCAGTGTCATCGACCAAGCGTCGTCGGATGGCCGAATCCGATCTGACCGTGGGCTCTGGGGTCAGCGACCGCTGCTGTCCCGCTTCGCTCCAGAGGTGGGAGCGGGATATGCAGCCACGAGGAGCTTCATGAGCTTCGGGAATGTGGAGGTGAATCGCCCCTTTCCCCATTCGATGTCGGGCTCGTTCGCCATGGCCTGGCTGAGCACCCCGACGATGAGCGTCGAGACGAGGTAGACGGCTTCATCGGAGTCGGCTCCAGGACCGAGCTGTCCGGAGGCAACAGCGTCAGCCATGGCGGCGCGCTGGAGGGCGACCATCTCGACGCTGGGGGCGAACGACCCGGCGGAGGGCTCGAAGCTCGGGACGGGGCGCCAGAACATGAGCTGTGCCGTCGGCCGGTGAGCGAGCGCCCAGCGTCCGCTCGCCTCCAGCCCGGCTGTCAGGGCCGTCAATCCGGGATCGGCAGCAGCCATGGCTTTTCGCATGACCTCGAGGTGCTCGAGTTGACCGCGCAGAAAGATCGCGTCATAGACGGCCATCAGGGAAGGGAAGTACTTGTAGAGCGAGGGGGGCTGCACCCCGAGGCGGCGGGCCACCTCCGCCAAGCTCAGGCCGTTGACCCCCTCCTCGGCCATCACGTCCTCGGCAATGTCGAGGATCTCCTCGATGGTCTCCTGGCGACGTCGGGCCCGCCGGTCAGGCGGTCGCGGCGCCTGGTTCTCAGCCGTGGCTCCATCGCTCTTCATATACAAGGTACCCTAGCATTTCCAAGGCTTGACAGCTAGAGCTAATAACCGTAGCTTACATCCCAGCGGATGCCGACATCGACGAGGGAGGACCCGATGGCCCCGAGGAACCAACGGTGGTGGCTGACCCAGGACAGCGAGCAGATCGTCATCAGCGCCACCCCCGAGCGCCTGTATCCGATGGTCGCCGACCTGTGCCGCATGGGCGAGTGGAGCCCCGAGTGCCGGCACGTTGAGTGGGAGGACGGGGCCACTGGGCCGGCCGAAGGCGCCAGGTTCGTCGGCCACAACCGGGGCGGGCCGAAGGGCCTCATGCGCTGGTCTCGTCGCGGCCGCGTCCTCACTGCCGACGTCGGACAGCGAGTTCGCCTTCGTCACCGAGGAGGGCGGCCACGAGTCCACCGTGTGGCGCTACCGCTTCGAGCCTGCCGAGGGAGGCACTCGGGTCACCGAGTCCTACGACGTCAAGCGGATCCCCGCCTGGGCCCGGATACTCGATGTCCCGACCAACCGGCACCGCGAACTCCTCGAAGGCATGCGCCACACGCTCCGGCAACTCAAGACGGCCGCCGAGGCCATGAGCCCCGCGAGCGGCCAGCCATGACCCTGAGCGTTGCACCCGGCGGGTATCTACTCGATGCCGGATCGGGGGAGACCCTGTGGTTCTCCGGAGGTCTGCTCACTTACAAGACGACCGGTGACCAGTCGTCCGGAAACCTGGCGGTGGCCGAGATGCGTGCACCAAAGGGCTCGGGGTCACCGAGCCACCGGCACCACCATGAAGACGAAGCGTGGTACGTCCTCGACGGCGATCTCACCTTCTGGCTCGGCGACGAGAAGCGCACCGCTTCCGTCGGCGCCTTCGTGTTCGGTCCCCGCATGGTTGAGCACCGCTTCCGCGTCGACTCGACCGAGGCCCGCTTCCTCTTGTTGCTCACCCCCGCCGGATTCGAGGACTTCACCCGGACATGTGGATCCCCGGCGAGTTCGTTGACCCTGCCACCCCCCGACCTTCCCCCGCGAGACGCCAGGCTCCTCGCCGCCGCGGCACGAACCCACGGGCTCGACATCCTCGAACCTTGAACAACCACCAATTACCACGGTCCTCACTCCTGAAGCACTGACTGTGATGGCTGAGGATGTAGGTCAGGTCCGTCAGGTCACCGGTTCCAGGCGGCGATCTCGGCCGCGCCCGTTCGCCCGATCGCACAGCGCCGTCGACCGAACCGTGCGAACGGGTGGCGGTCCCGGTGCCGGCCCGATGCACTCGTCCAAAGGGCGCACGCACCAGCGGCCCTGACCGCCGCCCCGCCAAAGCCGGACTGTATCCACCACTCAGGGGGTACCGGTGCCTGATCCGGTCAGTGCCACCGGGGCGCTCTTGTCGCGAGAAGTTCACCTAACTCCGCATGGCGGACACTCGCAATCGTCTCGGCAACGGGTGATAATCCAAGTACCAGGGCCGTCCCCGCGTCGGCACTGGCCTGGGAGGTTGGATCAGGTTGGCAAGGACATGCTCACCCAGGTGGAGGCGAGGGGGGATGGACGTGGCTGAAGTTGCGTGGCGTGTTCAGGTGGTATCCCGGTTACCGAGGATCCGCCTATCCCTGGTGCTTGTAGCTGTCGTCTTGTTGATCGGGACACTCACAGCTACCGCTTCACCAGCAGCAGCGGGAAAACAGCCGATCGGCAACGTGAGCTGCGTCGGGGGTGGCGGCCTGTCGTTCAGCCCCCCGCTCACACCAGCTGGGACGCGTGGTGGTCACGAGAAGATCACGCTCACCGAGACGCTCACGCAATGCAACGGAGGCCCCGATGCCAACGTGCCACCCAGTCCTCAGTCGGTGAGGACCAAGCCCATCAAACTGCCCGCCACGATCGTTGGGGGCACCAAGGTTGTTGGGGGCTGCACGGTGCTTGGGACCCAGCTCTCGCAGGCATCGGTCAAGCAGACCATCACGTGGGGTAAGGGATACCAAAACGCAGGAGCTTGCGTTCACGTCTCGCCTGGCGGAGGAAGAGGGTATCTACTACTTCTTCAATCACGAAGACGGTAAACACACACTCGATACTGGCTTGGGTTTGGCTTCGGCATCCTCACAGGCACTCCAGAACTGCATAAACGGCCTCGGTGGTCCCCTCGACAGCGTGGCTTTCGACCCGACCATCAGTCTCGTGACCGAAGGAACCACCGTCCTCACGAGCGGGAGCGTGGGGGGCACAAACGTAGCTGTCGGTGACCTGCTCTCCTCAAGTGTCGTTGGCGGTCCCAACTGCACATCGGCGAGTGCCCAGGCTGCGGTGCACGTCAATCCCGCAGCTCCGGGAACGGGTCAAGTCCCGACGAGTGGTGTACGAGGTCGTGAACCACGACCGTCCTCGCATCAACCAGGGCTGATCGACTGACGTCGAAGGGCCCACTCTCCGGTCATTCTACGCGATGGTGGTGGGCGGGCTCCCTTCGTCGACGTCACCGCTGGCCTCTATGGCCGCTCTCGGGTCGAATTCGCTCGGCTCGTCGCGCCGGGGCGACTTGAGCGACTCGACGCTCATGTAGCGCCGGGCGACGGCCCATTCGTCGGACTGCTCGGCCAGCACGGCGCCTACGAGGCGGATGACGGCGAGTCGGCTGGGGAAGATGCCGACCACGTCGGTGCGCCGGCGGATCTCCTTGTTGAGCCGCTCCTGGGGGTTGTTGGACCGGATCTTCGGCCAGTGTTCGGTGGGGAAGGCACTGAAGGCCAACACGTCGTCGGCGGCGTCGAGGAGCCGCAGCGCGACGTCGTTGAACCCCGCCTCGGTGAGCTTGTCCACGACGCTTCCGAGCTGGGCCCAGGTCGAGTCGCGGTCGGGCTGTTCGAAGATCGAACGCACCAGGGTGGCGATCATCGGCCAGGAGGCCTTGGTGGCCTTCGTGGCCAGGTTCGCCATGAAGTGGGTCCGACACCGCTGCCACGACGCCTCGGCGAGCACCGCGCCGATGGCGGCCTTGATGCCGCCGTGGGCGTCGGAGACCACCAGCTCGACGCCGTGGAGCCCCCGGGCCACGAGCGAGCGCAGAAACGCCGTCCACGCGGCGGTGTCCTCGGTGGTGGCGATGTCGAAGCCGACGACCTCGCGCTGGCCTTCTGCATTGGCGGCGGTGGCGATGACCGCCGAGACGTTCACCACCCGGCCGCCTTCGCGCACCCGCTGGGTGAGGGCGTCGATCCACAGGTAACGATAGGGGCCCTGGTCAAGGGGGCGTTCCCGGAACTCGGCCACGATCCCGTCGAGCTCGGCGGCCAGGCGGCTCACCTCGGACTTGGACATCCCCTCGATGCCCATGGCCTTCACCAGGTCGTCGACCCGCCGGGTGGACACGCCGGCCACATAGGCCTGGCAGATCACCGCCACGAGCGCCTGCTCGGCGCGACGGCGGGGCTGGAGCAAGAACTCCGGCGAGTACACGCCCCGGCGGAGCTTGGGCACCGCCAGCTCGGCGATCGTGCCGACCCGGGTGTCCCAGGGTCTGGTGCGATAGCCGTTGCGCGAGTTCTCCCGCTCGTCGGTTCGCTCGCCATAGCCGGCGTTGCACTGCATCGAGGCCTGGGCGCTCATGATCGCCTCGGCGAAAGCCTGGAGCATCGCCCGAGCGAGGTCGCTGTCGCCGTCGGCGCCCTCGAGGTACTTGCCTAGCCATGCGGACGCGTCGATAGTGGTGGGGACAGTCACCGTGATCCTCCTCAAGTTGTTGTGTGGAAACTGCTTCTTGAGGTTGACGCGGTGACCGTCGCGTCTGGGGGATCCTGCCTCAGCTCACCTGCTCATACACCACTCGTTGGGACTCAACTGCGGGAACGGCGACGCTGCAACTGACAAGCCTCACCTTCAGCAACTGCACCATCGACATGGGGCCAGGAGTCGGTACTCTCCCTGCTACGGTCGTTGTCGACAACCTCCCCTATTCGATGTCGATCGGCGACGGTTCTGGTGACCCTGCCACTTTGGGCGGAGTCAGCCTCACTATCTCTATGGATGGTGGTTCTTCGTCCTGCGGGTACGCGTCACCAGCTTCACTCACGGGCAGCTACGACAACGGCGGGGCCTCGATTACGTTCAGTGGGTCACTTGCGCTCAGTGGTGGGACCGGACCGCTGGCGGCCAACTGTCCATCTTCCCCGCTGAACGTTCCGAGCTTCACTTCAGTGGCGGATGCAAGTCAGTCCGGTTCGCCAGCCGTCTTCGTGGCCCCCGAGCAGACCGGGCCCCCGCCCCACATCACCTTCGCCGTGCCCCCCGACGCGGCCGGCGGGGCCAAGGTCACCATCAAGGGCACCGGCTTCGCTGGCACCTACCAGGTGCTCTTCCTCTTCACCTCAGTGCCCTTCACGGTCAACAAGGCGGGCACGGCCATCACCACCGCCGTCCCAGCGGGACCTCCAGGCATCGACGACATCACCGTCACCAACCTCGCCGGGAGTGCGACCACCCCCTTCGCCCGCACCTGAGCCTCGAGGTCGCGTCGCTCCATGGGTCTTACTCCCGTTTCTCAAGGTTCGACGCCCATGTCAACGCCAACGCTTCTTGTGATGATGGGACTTCCAGCCGCGGGCAAGACGACCCGAGCGAAAGTCGCCATGCACGGCGGTCTCCGTGAGGCTTGGGACCGGTCGAGGTCAAGCTCAGGTCGTCGGTCCGGGAGCCCACCGGATAATCGCGACCACCGCCGACGCCGATCCCGGCCGGGCACCCGGCGTTGGACCAAGACCGGCTTCGGCCAGGCTCGAACGAATCCTGGCAGGGGAGAAGCCCCCCCTCTCAGGGCGCGACCGAGATCGTGATGCTCTGCACCGTGCCGGTCCCGTCCACGGCCTCCGTCCCGATGTCTCCAGCGCCGAGTGTCGCGTGGCCAACGAGGCCGAGAGTTACCGTGATGGTCCCCGCCGGCAGGGTCCCGCCCCCCGCATTGACGAGTGTGAAGTCCTGGGTGACAGCCTTGCTCCCGACGCTTTGGGATCCTCCCCCCGAGGCGCTCAGCATCGGGGTGGTACTGGCAAGTAAGCAGCCGGCCCCAGCGCAGGTGCTGTCGGCCGCGCCGTAGAGGAGATTCAGGACGGCCGATGTGTCGGAAGCTGCCGTCGCTCCGCTATGACTGGCACTGCCGGAGGTAAGCGCGACGACTGCATGGAAGGTTATCGACGTCACTGGGGTGGCCAAGGTGAAACTGCCCGTCACTTGACCCGTGGCGGTGCCGCTCGCCGTTCCATCGGCTGGGACCCCGCTGGTCGCCGACTCGGAATCGGAGACGGTAATTGCTCCGGTGCTCGCATCAGCAGATGCGTTAGCCGAGCATGTTCCGTTGCCCTTGTAGCAACCCTCCTGGTTCGTCGCCGCCGCATAGGGAGCAGCGAGCGACGCCGGAACGTAGTTGAACTGGTCGTCAGGGTTGAGGGGACTCGGCCCGAGCAGCGCATTCACCGTCACGTCGACTGTCGGGGAGGAGCCACCTGCCATAGGCGGAGAGGTGACGGTGATCTGTGTCGGCGAGTCGACGGTGAAGGCGGTAGTGACGACCGTGCCGAATGACACGCTCGCCACGCCAAGGTTGAAGTGGGTCCCAGTGACGACCACGGTGGTGCCGCCTGCCGCCGATCCCGTCGAGGGGCTGACCCCGGAGACTTCAGGCCAGGCGTGACCTCCCGTGATGGTGTGGATCACAATGGCCCCGGCAGATGTCTTACCGACCGCCCAGCAGGCAGTGACGCTGACACACGCCACCGACGCCAGTTGGGCGGTCGAGTCCCGAATCGCCTGGGGCGCCCAAGTCGTGCCACCATCGGAGGTGCCCATGACCGGCGATCCGTACGTGCCGCCCAGGCTATTGCCGACGACCAAACAATCACTCACACTTACGCAGAACAGACCGTTGGCGGTGAACTGTGTTGGTTCGTTCGACCATGACCCGTTCCACGTCGCGCCGCCATCGCCGCTCGTCAGTCGGCCCCCGGAGGTTCCCATCACAAGGCACTGTTGCGTCGAGGTGCATGACACTGCGAAGAAGCCGGAGATCCCCCCGGTGTTCGGCCCGAGCTGGGCAGACCAGGTCTGGCCACTGTCATCGGTGGTGATGACGATGGGGATGCCCTCCGTCTCTTCGGGAAGGGTCGTCTCCGGGGGTGGGTTCCATGTGTAGGTGGCTCGACCGACGGCCACGCAGACTGTGGTCGAGGGGCAGTCGATCGAGAAGAGGGTTGCCTGACTGAAGGTGTAGGGGCCTCCGCCGAACCCGCCGGTTTGAGAAGGCGCGGTCCACGACTCAGCGGTCCAAGAACTTCCGCCATCGGTACTGGCGATCATCGTTCCTGGTGAAGCTCCGAAGGCCCAGCAGTCGTCGGAACTGGGGCACGACACCGAGCCACCCGAGGAAGTCGGGCCGGTGTGGGCGGGCACCCAACTCTTGCCGTCGTCGCCCGTGAAGAAGATGGCCCCGGCGCCCACTGCGACGCAGTGCTCGGAGTCGCCGCACGACACGGCGTCGAGGGGGGATGCGACGCTGACGGAGGACCAATGCCCGCCCCCGTCGCCCGTGGTCTCGATCAGGCCGTTGCCTGCCGGGCTGGTCACGCCGACCGCGACGCATGTCGTCGTGGTCGGACATGCGATCCCATGCAATGCTGACCCATCGGACGTGAGCAGTTGGGGAAACCACCCAAGACAGCCGGTGAGAACCAACGACGATACGAGGAGGAGGCCGATTTGTCTGGCTGATCTCCTACGCAGGTTCCTCCGAAGCGGTCTGATCACAACACACCCCCGCCGGCTCCGCTGGCCAGACCGTACTACCCCCCGGTCGGACCGGAAAGTGCCGGTGTCGACCGAGGTCCGGGTTGGTCTGGCGACGGCGTCCAGGCGACCGGTCGTTGTGCCCGCGCATATCGTCGAAGTCGCGTGATCCCGGACGGCCCGGTCAGGCCTGGCCTGGCCTGGCCAGCCAAGGGTGACCTCCAAAATCCTCCGGGCCCTTTAGGAATCGCCTCAGAGGGTCGATAACCGGGCCGTGAGGGCGACGTTCCAGTCGTTGGCGGGGTGGTGCACAGAGGTCTCCACCGGCCCGTCAGGCCCTGGCGCGCCTATCCGAGGCCAGCGACGCACCAACCGCTGCGTATCTGAGAGATGAGCGGGCTGGGCCGTCACTGATGTTAGAACGCCACGTACCGTCGATCGCCGTCGACGCCCAGTATCTGATCGCTGGGTTGCTGCTGACACTGACTTTGCAATACCTGTTCGTGTGGCCTCGGAGACGGCCGAGCAGCGCACCCCGCTTGCTCGGTGTCTCCTGCGCCTCGTTGACCTTCGCACTCCTGTGCAACGTGTGGCTCTTCAAAGCACCGGCCAACCAGGTCGATATCGCACTCGCCGTTCGATCGGCGGCCACTATGGCCTCGCTTGTCCTCCTGGTGCCGACCACCGCATCGTTGGCCGGACAACGCTGGTCTCGCTGGGGAGTGGGCGCCTTCTCGGCATTGTGCGTCACCCGTCTTGTGTTGTTGTCCTCGACCCACCTCATCTATGCGCATCGCATCGGTGCCAATGGTGCACCGGTGTACGGACCGTGGTTTAGTGAGTTCACTGCTCCCGTCTACGCCTTGGTCGTTGTCCTCTTGGCTGTCCACGCTGCTCGCTGGCACGACGCAGTCGAGCGGTCGATCTTCGTGATCGGTCTGACATGTGCCCTGGCACTCTTGACCGCCGCGATAGCGAACAACGACTCGGTGATCGGGGAGCTTCTCGTTGGATATTGGATCGTCCCACTCGTCGCCGCACTGCAAATCGTCAACATCCGTCAAATGATCGTCGTCGCAGCCGCGCAAGCCCACTTCGTTGAAGAGCAGGCTGCGTTCACCGCCAACTTGGCGAGGAGCGAGCGGCGGATCCGCTTAGCTCTGCTGTCCGGCGCGATGGGTTGGTTTGAGTTCAACCCCACGACTCGGGTACTGGCGAAATCACCCGAATTGGACGCCCTCCTGGGCCTCGGCTCCGGTGACGAGCCGAGTCTCGTTGACGGTGCATTGGAGTTCCTGGCCGTCGACGACCGGGACCGGGTGCAAGAGGATATGGACCTCGGAGGCCCAAGAAGCAACGCTGCAACGGAGTTCCGGTGGGTGCGCCCCGACGGGAGCACAGCGTGGATGGAGACGACTGCGCTACGCGTCGAGAGCGAGAATGGCGACGCTGAGGTGCTGGGGGTCGTGAAGGACATCACGGTGCGCAAGTCAGCCGAGGCGGAGCTGCTGTATCAGGCTCGCCACGACGGACTCACCGGGCTTCCCAATCGAGCCGCGCTCACAGGTCATCTGCGAGAGATGCTCGGTCGAGGGCAACCCGCGTCTCTGGTCCTGCTCGATCTCGACGGCTTCAAGGACATCAACGACACGCTTGGCCACTCCGTGGGCGACGACGTGTTGGTGGCCATTTCTCGACGCCTTGTATCGTGCCTGGAGGACGATGATCTGTTGGTCAGGCTCGGGGGTGACGAGTTCGCCGTCGCGGTCGAGAGCGGCCAGGCCGATCCGAAGATGATCGCCACCCGGATGATCAGTGTCTTGGAACAGCCCGTGGAGGTCGACGGAATTTCCATCAGCGTCCGGGCCAGCTTTGGCATCGCGTCTGCACCTGAGGACGGGACAGATGCGGACACACTGTTACGCCACGCCGACTCGGCCATGTACGAGGCCAAGAAGCGAGGTTGTGAACTTCACCACTACGAATCCACTGATGACGAAGGCGCCGCAAGGCGGGTGATCCTCGCTGGCCAGCTTCCAGACGCTCTGCGCTCTCATCAGATCGAGGTCCACTACCAGCCCACCATTCAACTGGCAGACGGTCGGTGCGAGGTGCTTGAGGCACTCGTTCGATGGCGCCATCCCACCGACGGCCTCATCTACCCCGTCGAGTTCATCTCGCTCGCCGAGCAATATGGTGTGGGCATTCCTCTTGCTCGTCGGGTGCTATCCGACGCGCTCACTCAGTGCGCACATTGGCGCGCCGAGCAACTCGCCAGTGCGGTTGCCGTCAACGTGTCACCTCGGACCCTGGTCGATCCGAGTTTTCTAGAGTGCGTTGCCGGTGGACTCGCCCGCTCTGGAGTCCCGGGAGAGGCACTGGTCCTCGAACTGACAGAGAACGCATTCGCCGACCACACCCCCGCCCTGCTTGATGTATTGCGCCAGCTGGGGGCCATCGGCGTGAGGATCGCCATCGATGATTTCGGAACTGGGTACTCGTCCCTTTCCTATCTCAAACGGCTCCCGGTGCACGCCATCAAGTTGGACCGGAGTTTCACCGTGGGTATCGGGGCAGGATCGGATGACGACGCTATCGTGAAGCTGACCACTGATCTTGGCCATCAGCTAGGTCTTGAGGTGATAGCCGAAGGTATTGAAACCGCCGAGGGACTCGACGCCTTGCGGATCCTCGGATGTGACACTGCTCAGGGTTACTGGATCTGTCGGCCCGGAACGGCTGGTGACATCACGAACTGGCTTGCAGCGCGAGCCGTACGGGGAAACGATCTTCGGGACGCGTTTCTGAGCTGAGGGTGCACAGGAGCGCTCGCTGGGCGGTCTTCCCGACCTACGACCGGGCGTGCAGTGCGTCGTGTAGGAGCGTCTGCCGGACCCTTGCATAGTCCGGTCGCGGTTGCTGCACTTCGCCGTAGGCCCGGTGGACTTCGACGAAGCTGAGCGCGAGGCCGACGAGGTAGATGGCGATGCCGACGGCCAGGATCGCCTGCCCGGCACCCGTCGACCACAGCAGGGTGATGAGGCCAGCTATGACGACTGCAAGGCCAGGGCCCATCACCCGGACTCCCCAGACCGCCGACCTCCAGTGAGCGCTGTGGCGAAGATTCTCCAGGCGGGGAGATTGGGCATGGCGCTCGGCGACGGGATAGGTGCCCTCGGCCACATGCTCGGCACTCGCCGACCGTGCGTGCACGGCGTCGTGCAGCAGGGACCACCGGAGCCATATGAAGTTGGGCCGTGGTGGCGGGACCTCGCGGTACACCAGGATGACCCCGACGACCGTGATCACGACGCCGACGAGGTAGATGCCCATGCCGACGGCCAGCATCGCCTGCCCGGCACCCGTCGACAACACGAGGGTGATGAGGCCAGCTGTGACGACAGCAAGGCCCGGACCCATCACCCTGAGTCCCCCGACGGCCAGTCTCCAGTGTGCGCCGTTGCGAACAGCCATTTCGTCTTCCATGCAGGTGAATTGTCACTGCACACGACGGGGGGGCCAGAGCCGTTGGTCCCCTGTTTGGCATGGTCGACGAGCGGCGGGGGAGGAGGGCATGGTGCGGGGCTCCCCCAAGGGCGACGGTCCGTCGGGAAATGGTCCCAGAGCGTGCTGGAGAGGGCTTCTGGGCGATACGGTGCGGCGTGGCTAGCAGCGGGGATGAGGGGAATGCCGAGGACTGGGGGGCGTCGGAGACTCACGACTGGGACGTGGCGCGGCCCTACACCTCCCCGGCCTGGATCGATACGGATCTCGACGAGCTTCAAGATCCAGAGCCTGCGGTCGTCGGCGACCCCGCCGCGGTCGATGAAAACGCAGAAGCCCTTGTAGCGTCCCATGTCGAGTTGGCCATGGAGAACCTGCAGCACCACCAGGTTCGGGCAGAACCGGATCAGGAAGAGGATCCCCTCTACTGCTTCGGCTTCGGCGACGACACGCTCTATGCCATCGAAGACGGCGTAAAGCGGCTCATCATCGGGCGTGGCGTAGGACGCGACGATGAGGGCTGCATCTACTGCTTGGTGGGAACCAGCTCGCCAGCCCTGCTCGCCATGCTCGATACCGGCGAGGTGGCGCCGACTGAGGCGTTTCATGACGCTACCGAGCTCACCCTGTGCAGCGTGTTCCAGGCTGACGACGCGCCGAGCCGCCATTTCCGACTCAACGCACTCAATCGACCAGTCAGCAACGTCGTCGTGGTGCAGCACTTCAAGAGGATTCAGGACGTCCCGGTCGAGTACCGGCCGGGTCAGCCATTTCTGCAATTCACCGACGAGTGACCCAACACCCTGGACGCTGGTCCTGGCTCCATCTGGCGCCCTGGACACGGCACTTGCGCGGCACCCCAAAGCCTCCACCCTCTTGGGGTTTCGCGTCATGATCGTGAGATGAGTGAGGACCCCTTCTTTCGAACGGACCTGTACCGAGGGACGGCTCGTGACTACGACATCTTTCGGCTGCCGTATCCGCAATCGCTGGTCGATGACCTGCGGTCCCGGGCTCGTCTGGGGGGTACCGGACGGCTCCTCGACTTGGCCTGCGGCACGGGGCAGATCACCTTCGCCCTGAGCACCGCCTTCGACGAGATCGTGGCGCTCGACCAGGAGCCAGGATCCGTCGCCTTCGGCCAAGCGAGGAGCGAAGCCCTGGGGTTCACGCACGTTAGATGGCAGGTCGGCGTTGCCGAAGAGGCGGAAGTACCTGGCCCGTTCGACATGGTCGCGATCGGCAACGCCTTCCACCGACTTCGACGCCAGCGCATAGCAGAGCGTGCCCTTTCCTGGCTCCGACCTGGCGGATACGCGGCCCTCCTGTGGGGCGGGAATCCGTCCGAGGGAACCAGCGACTGGCAAGAGGTCCTGCGTGCCGTCATGGTTGACTGGCTCCGTCGAACAGGCGACCGGCTTCCTGCAGACTGGGAAGAGGCGATGGCACGCCACCCCCACGAACAGGTCCTCGACCGTGTGGGTTTCAGCTACGAGGGGAGCCATGACTTCGCAATACGACACGTCTGGACGATCGAGACTCTGACGGGATATCTCTACTCAACCTCCATCCTCAGTCGCCAGGCCTTGCATGACCTCGCACCATCGTTCGAGAAAGACCTCTCGGTGCGGATGCTTCGCTGTCGCCCGAATGGCAAGTTCGAACAGGCTGTGCGATTCTCACCAGCTGGCTCAGAAGCCGAGCTGACCAGCCATCCGATAGGTGCTGTTCTGCCGGCAGTTAGCCGGCCGGCCGACGGCTCGCTCGAAAGACGCGGATGACGCCCACCCCGAAGACGGAACCGAAACACGCCCCAGCGATGAAACCGGGAGACAAGAGGAGAAAGCTGACCGAGTTACCGCACGAACCACCGCCCCCGCTGAAGAGGGAGAAGACGGGGCTTGAGGCTGCCGAGGGGCACTGATGACCTAACAGGTCAAACCCAAGGAGCGCGGCGAATGCGAACTCACCTGCGAAGCCGAACAACACCGCCAAGGCGATGACCAGCGCAGCTCGTCTTGCTCGGACGGCCTTGCTGCTGCGCACAGTCTCAGTTTATCTCAGGGCTCCCCGGGCGTGCTTCAAGAGACCAGGGCTGGGGCCATTGCACTCGTTGAGCGGACGCGACTACCCGCCGCATGCGGTATCGGGTAGTGGAGGTGTCGAACCGAGGAAGCCAACGGCAACACCCGCCGACTCGTGGACCGGGCCTGGGGTTCTTCTGACGGATCGCACTGGGAGTCGGTCAGGAGCGGCCACACGGACGACCGGACGGCGGCGCTAACCGAAGTCCAACCTGAACTCCCCGAGTGCCTGGGGGAAGGTGCCGTCGAGGAGGTTGTTCCTGTACGTGGCGGAGGAGTCATACGACCAGACGGCGGCGAAGGCCACCTGGTTGGTGACGAACCAGTTGGCCATGTTGTCGATGAACAAGGGGTCATCCCCGAGGCCGTGGCCGTCCGTCCGATACTCGTCGGACCACTCGGGAATGGTGATGGCCTTGTGGTGTTCCGTCCCGAAGCTGGCCAGCCAGTCCAGACCCCACTGCTGGACGAGTTGGTGGTACCAGGCTGCCTCTGGGGTGAACGGGGTCCCCCAGAAGTTGTCGTAGACGTCGGCCCCGACGTCGTCGACATAGGCATCGCCGGGATAGGCCACGTCGGGGGCATAGCTCGTGGGACTCGGAGCGTTGGGGCACCACAGGAACCTGAACTTCTCACCGGGTACAGCCCGCATGGTGGTGACGATCTGACGCCAGAAGGAGACGAAGTTCGCAGCATCTGCCGCCGTTGCCACGGACCACGCGAACCAGGTGCCATTGAACTCCCACCCCAGGCGCAAGATGGCATTGGCCTCGTTGTCGCGCACAAGGTTCTCCCCCAGGGCGGTGAAGTAGGGGTCGTAGGCGCCGGTCGCCCCCTGGGCCAAGGTGCCCACCCCCGGCAAGATGGGGACCCCGATGACCAATCGGTACCGGGTGTGACTCCAGGCCTCGATATTGGTGGCGCTGTCCATCGAGGCCCAGCCGTCGCCGTTGTCGAGATAGTCGGTGGCGAATGTCGGGCTGGTGCCGGTCTGCAAGCCGAAGGCGGCGACGCCGAAAGGATTGGCTTGCCCGGCATAGACCCCCAGCGGGACATCCTGCGCGAGGCCATGGGCGGTGCCCAAGGCTGCGGGTTCTCCTCGGTGTTGATTCGACGTCGTTCCTGTGGTCCTCGTGCCAATCGACGTATCTCTCTGAGCCGCATGTGGCGCCTGGCCTGTGGTTTCCAGCGCGGACGTCGGTGAACTCTCCGCTCTTGCGACGAACACGAGGGAGCCCAGGAGCGCGACGATCGAGCCGATGATGGCCCATGACCACCACACCCGGAAGAAAGGCTGCCGTCTGCGACCAGCAAGCGGCGACGGCGGCCATTGTTGCATGATCTCGGGCCGCCGCTGATCCCGCATCTTCCTACTCGCAATGGTCTTGTGCCCGCGGCTACGACCCAAATCAGACACGGCGCCTGTCGTTTCGGTGCTGCTTCACCCTGCCTGATCGGCATATTGGCCGCTGGACATGAGGGCGGTCGACCTCAGGCAATCGGGCGAGGATCGTCATGCGGTATCGCACCTGGTCGAGCCGTGTGTTGGGGGTGCGCCAGCGGCACCGCACCGACACCTGGCATGGGTTCTCTAGGACGCCGCGGACTCAGCGAATTGGCTCCACGAACTGAGGTCATCTGTCGGGAATGCACCTAGTGCTCGGGCGGGAAGTGGTCGGCCAAACAGATACCCCTGAGCGAGGTGGCACCCGAGGGCCTGCAGCCTTTCAAACTTTGCGCCCGAAATCCTGCGTCGGGTTCGTCTGCCCGATGCCATGAGGGCCAAGAAACTGAAACAGGCGCTGCAGCAACTGGCCGAGGAAGGTGTAGCACAGATATTCCGACCGACAGACGGTTCCTCGGCGCTCGTCGGCGTTGTTGGTCCGTTGCAACTCGACGTCCTGAGGGCAAGGCTCGCCAACGAATATGGGATAGCAATTGATTGGAGCACGGCGGAGTTTCAGTTCGCGCGCTGGATCGCGGCGGACGACCGTAATACGCTTGATCGTTTTGTGACGGCCTACCGCTCAGCAATCGCGGAGGATTTCGACGGCGATCTGGTTTTCCTGGCACGCAACGCCTTCGACCTCGAATATACCGGGTAAACAAAACCCGGGATTTCTTTCACCGAGGTGAAAGACCCTCACCAGCGCAAGCCCAATCGGTGAGAAGTCGTAGTCGCCGCGCTGCGGCGCGATGATAGGTCCGCAGACGACAGCAGCGGACATGAAATCCAAGGCTTGTTTCGCGCGCGTTGGACCCATTTCGGGCATCGCCGGTACTACTGAGTGCAGAGATTATTGCCGTTGAACTCCCGCTCGGCCGTGGCGACGTCGGCAAGCGTTGGCAATCCAGCCTCGTTGCCGAGGTGTTGGATTTTGTATGCGGCAGCCGCGCGCCCGAACCGAAAATGTTCTAGCCAACTTTTTGTTGGTTCGGCGAGGTAAGAATAGATGTAAGCGCCGTGGAAGACGTCGCCGGCCCCACTGGTGTCGAGAACCCGATTTGACGGCACTTCCAGAGCTGGCAGCGATCGGACTGTGCCCGCCTCGTCGTACCAGATCAGTCCACGCTCTCCGAGCGTCACGCCGCCAATGCTGCAGCCTCGGGTCTTGAGATAGTCGAGCATTGCTCCCGATGCAAAACCCATCTGCTCGCAGAGGCGTTCGGATACGATCGCAATATCGATAAAGGCAAGGAGCTCGTGGGTGTTTGACCGCAATCCGCCGCCGTCAAGCGACGTAAGTATCTTGGCCTCACGGGCGAGCTTAGCATGATACATCGCGGCATCTGGTTGGTGGCCGTCCATATGCAGCGCCCGGCAGCCGCAAAGGTTCAGGCGGGGAAAGGGGTCGAGATAATCGTCGTCGCGACAGCGGATGATGGCCCGTTTGCCGTCGTTCGGCATGATAAATGACAGCGACGACGTTCTGA
>CAWITA010000025.1:0-17768 GCA_963838835.1 uncultured Acidimicrobiaceae bacterium | reverse complement strand
TGGCCTTATTGGGAGACATTGAGCGAACCTCGCCGTTGCTCGTCGTCGTCGATGATGCACACTGGCTTGATCCCGACTCCGTGCTCGCATTGGCGTGCGTGGGACGACGGTTACTCGGCGACCGAATGGCTCTCGTCTGCACCGTGCGCGAGACGTTACGGGATCCTCTTCCCTATCAAGGATGGCGAGAGCTCCATCTGAGAGGCTTGGACGAAACATCAGCTCGTGAACTTGTCTTGTCGCTTGCTAAGACTCCGGTCCACAGCCGGGTTGCGACGGAGCTCGTTGTGGCGGCCAAGGGGAACCCGCTGGCCTTACGGGGCTTCCTTGAAGAACTCAGCCCTTCCCAGCTAGCCGGGCTGTCTTCCCTCCCCGACCCTCTTCCCACCGGACACTTGATAGAGGCTCGATTCGCACGGCAGGTGGAGGCTCTTCCTCGCGAAACTCGGACGGCCCTGCTGCTGGTAGCGGCGGAACCATCTGGGGATCCGGTGACAATTGGCACTGCTGCGAACAACCTGGGAATCTCGCTCACCTCACTCGAGCCGGCCGAAGCCAGTCAGCTCATACGAACGCATCCTCGGATCGAGTTCCCGCACCCCATTGTTCGCTCTGCCGTCTACTCCGGTGCCTCGTTGGATCGCCGTAGGGAAGTGCACCACGCCCTGGCCTCCGCCATTGATCGAACCTCCGAGGGAGAACGTTGGGCGATACATCGGGCATTGTCCTCTCTCGGCCCTGACGAGAGCATGGCATTCAGCCTTGAGGAATCGGCGATACAAGCACGAGCGTGGGGTCGTTACTCAGCAGAAACTGCACTTCTCGTGCGCGCGGTAGAGCTCACACCTGAACCACCCCAGCGCTCGCACCGACTCCTCGCGGCTGCCTTTGCGGCACACCGCGCCAGTCACCCTTCATTGGCCATGAACCTTCTTCAAGCCGCTCGCGGAAGCGAACTCGACCATATGGGTCGTGCGCATGCTCAGCTCTTGGACGGCATGGTGTGCGTCTCACAAAACCCCGGAAGAGGCCCCGCCGTACTGCAGCGGGCGGCTGAGGCATTCGTACCCTTTGACGCGCAGCTGAGCCGGCGGGCCCTCCTTACCGCGTTCGTCGCGCTGACAGCCGCCGTGCACCTGGCAGAAAATACGACGGGCCATGATCTCGGAGTAGCAGCCTTGGCGTCCCTTCGTGATCCCGACGCTGACTCGACGATCGATATCCTCCTTGAAGGTATTGCGTCGGCATTTGCTTGTGATTTTCTCGACGCCGTTCCAGCGCTTCGCAGAGGGATTGTTTACTTCGACAAGATGTCAACCGACGATCTGATCGAGTGGCACCAGGTCGCAACGTTCATCGCCAACGAACTTTGGGACGCAAGGGCGTTTCACTCCATCACCGAACGGCTCGAGAGCGCTGCCAGGCAGCGTGGCGCGATTCCTGCCCTTCAGCACGCCTTGTTGGCATCGGGCATGAAGGAGACGTGGGAGGGCAAGTTCTCTGGCGCCGGTGCACGTTACGCAGAACTGGTGGACATCACCAGAAGCGGTGGGGACTTTGCCGTTGACATCGTTGCCCTCCTGGATGTCGAGCTGGATGCATGGCGCGGTGATGAGGAGGCTGCCCGGGCCAAGATCGGGGCACTACTCCAGGCCGGCACCCTCATCGGAGCTGGATCCCTCCTCCTGACCGCTCATCTCGCCTTAGCCACGCTGGAACTCGGGCTGGGCAACTATCCTGCGGCCCTCGCGGCAGCCGAGGCGCTGCTCGACGCCAATGCTCCCAGCTGGTCGTGCTGGGCACTGCCGTTACTGATCGAAGCAGCTGTGAGGTGCGATGACAAGACGGCAGCCAAGAGAGCGTTTTGCGATGTCGAAGAGAGAGCCACTGTCGTTCAGACCCCATTGGCCCTTGGCATCCATTCGCTCGGCCGAGCACTGATCAGCGAGGAAAGTCAGGAGATTGACTCCTCATATCATGAGGCCATCAGATATTTCGGAGACATGCATTGGCTTACGTTTGTAGGCCGCGCACACCTTCTTTACGGCGAGTGGCTACGCCGAGAGAAGCGTCGAGCCGAAGCACGGGTGCAGCTGCGGGCCGCCTTCGACCTTTTTGATTCCATGGGTGCTAAAGCCTTTGCAGAACGAGCTCGAGTCGAACTTCAGGCAGTCGGGGAACGTACGAAGCGACGTAGTGACGGCATCGCAACAGACCTCACGCCTCGAGAACTTCAGATCGCGCGTTTGGCGGCGATGCGACTGACAAGTCGCGAGATTGCATCTCAACTGTTCATCAGTCCTCACACTGTGGAATATCACCTCAGAAAGGTCTTTCAGAAGCTCGGAGTCGGCTCACGGCGAGATCTCGCCACGGCGATGGAGGTTCTATAGCACCATGGTCTTTGACTCCTGCAGCGTTCGGTCGGGCTAACTCAAAGCCTCGACCGCTTCGACCACTTCGACATGACCATCGACGGGGTCGACCAGATTCGCCACGGGCTGTAGGCTCGTTAAGGAGGGAAGCGCGGCGAAGGCGGGACGCTTCCTCAGCGGCAGCGGTGCATCCGGCATGGCACTCCTTCCCTCCCTGGGGGCTCGGTGGCGAGGCGCTCTCAACCTCGCGCAGACCTCTGTGTCTTGATCCGGCCGGTGAGCTCGTGCCACGCGTCGACAAAGGACGCGGCGCCGTCGCTCTGGAGCTTGGCGGCCAGAGCGCCCAGATCGACCCCGGCGTCAGTGAAGCGACCGAGCTGGGCGTCGACGTCGCCCCCGTCGGCCGGCAGCGGGTCGCCGATGACCACGCTCACGTAGAACCCGCCAGACCTGCTCATTGAAATCCGCCACCCCTGAGTCCTCGGTGAAGTGACTATCCACCGCCGAGGGTGGCCCCCTTCCGAAGCTTTTGGTGTCAAAGCCAGAGCCTCGGAAGGAGGACCTCTCTCATGTTCACAGGGAATGAGGACATGGAAGCAACTGCACTACGCGAGCAGGGCTGGTCGATCTCGGCCATCGCCCGACATCTGGGCCGCAACCGGGAAACGATACGCGACCATCTGAACGGGACACGGGTTCCCGGCGTGCGCCGGAGATCTGAACCCGATCCTTTCGAGCCGTTCGTGGCGTACTTGCGCGAGCGTCTACGCGAGGACCCTCACGTCTGGGCCACCGCCCTCTACGACGAGGTGGCAGCCCTCGGATTCGCGCTCAGCTACCAGAGCTTCACCCGGGGACTCCGTCTCCATGCGCTGCGCCCGCACTGCGAGGCGTGCGCCGGGGTCAAGGGCCGGGCCACCATCGAGATCGAGCACCCTCCGGGTGAAGAGATCCAGTGGGACTGGGACGAGCTGCCCGAAGCCCCCTGGGGCGGGGACGCCCATCTGCTGGTGGGCTCGCTGCCGTGCTCGGGCAAATTCCGGGGCGTCTTCGCCGAGTCAGAAGACCAGGCTCATCTGATCGAAGCCATGGACGGCGTGCTGCGCCGTCTCGGGGGCAATGCCCGGCGCTGGCGCTTCGACCGCATGGCGACCGTCGTCGATCCGAAGACCGGGATCGTCCAGCCGAGCTTCGTCCCGGTGGCCAAGCACTACGGGGCGGGCGTGGTCGCCTGTCCGCCCCGGCGCGGCAACCGCAAGGGAAGCGTGGAGAAGTCCATCCACTTCGCCACCCAGCGCTTCTGGCGCACCATGACAGCGACGAACATCGAAGAGGCCCAGCGCCAGCTCGACCGCTTCAGCGAACGCATCGGCGATCGGCGGCCCCGCTCCATTGCCAAGCTGGAGGAACTCGTCGGCAAGGAGGCCGCCGTCACGTTCCTCGCCGCACGCGGACGCAAACGTCCGAGTGTGGGGGACCTCGCCGAGCTCGAGCGACTGCGGCCCCTTCCGGCGGCCTGCTATCCGGCAACGATCGAGGACCACAACACCGTCGGACCCAGCGCCCTCGTGCCCTTCGAGGGCAATGCGTACTCGGTCCCGCCGGGCCTGATCGGGGTCGAGGTGAGCGTGCGCCATCGTCTCGGCACCGGTGGCATCGAGATCATCTCGACAGCCGGAGTACTCCTGGCCAGCCACTGTCGGGAGACCCCCGGCGGCGGCTACGTGGTGCGCGACCCGGCCCACAAGTCCGCCCTCGAGCATGTGGTGCTGGCGGCCTTCACCACGGATCCACCGTGTCGCAGGAAGGCCAACCGGCCGCCCGGAGACGAGGCCCGCAAGGAGGCGGACAAGCTCCTGTCCGGCTTCGAAGATGACGAGGTTGTCGTGTCTCTCGCTGCCTATCAGAGCATCGTCGACGACATGGCGACACGAGAGACCGAGGTGCAGGGATGAGCGAGGACTCGATCTATCAGCAGCTCCGAGGATCGCTCGGCTACTTGCGCCTGGCCGCTGCAGCTGAGGCACTCCCCGCAGAGCTCGACTACGCCCAGAAGATGAAGCTCGGGCATTCGGCCTTCCTCGGACGCCTGCTCGAGGTCGAAGTCGCCGCGACCGAAGAACGTCGGCGAGCCGGGCTCGAACGCTTCGGCCGGCTCCCTGGACCGTGGCGAGTCGAGGACTTCGATTTCGACGCCCAACCCTCGGTCGACAAGGCCATGATCAACGAGTTGGCGACGTTGCGGTTCCTCGAAGACGCCACCAACGTGCTCTTCATCGGACCTCCCGGTGTGGGCAAGACCATGCTGGCCGTCGCCCTCGGCCGAGCGTCCATCGACGCCGGCTATCGCACCTACTACACGACGGCCGCCGATCTGGTGGCCCGCTGTCACCGGGCCGCATTGGAGGGACGGTGGGCCACGACGATGCGCTTCTTCGCCGGACCGCGCTTGTTGATCATCGATGAAGTGGGTTATCTCCCGCTGGCATCAGAAGCGGCCGCCGCGCTGTTCCAGGTCATCACCCAGAGATACCTCAAGGGCTCCATCGCCCTGACGACCAATCTGGGGGTCGGGTCCTGGGGGAAGATCTTCGACGACCCCATGGTGGCCGCCGCCATGCTGGACCGGCTCTTGCACAAGAGCGTGGTGTTCAACATCGACGGCGATTCGTATCGCATGCGGACCCACCGGGCCCGTTCGGAACGACTGCGGCCTCGAGGAAAGCCCAATAGCGACAAATGAAGGCCGCTCCACGAGATCACGCTTCCCTCAGATCGCCCAGGAGCCCCCCCCCCGCAATCCGCTCAAGTGGCACCACGCACCGGAGAACCAACAGGGAAAACGGGGGCGCCAGATCCCCACGTGACACGAGGAGGTAGCGCCACCTAGCGTGACATCAGAAGAGTAACGCGCCGAGGGCTCAACTGGCGGATTTCGGTGAGCGACTCTGGTGGATTTCGGTGAGCGGCATCACCGACCTCACCGTGGTCGTAGAAGGCCTCGAGGGTCTCGTTCGGCATGGTGTTGACCGTGAAGGGAGCGGCCAGGCCGTGCACGTACAGCGTGTCGGACGCGGCCGGGTCCTTGGTACTGGTGCTCGCCCACAGCAGGCGCTGCATGCGGGCGCCGTCGTTCTCCAACGCCAAGAACCGCTCCGAGCCCATGAGCTGGCGGTACGCGCGGTACACGTCGAGCCCGACGGCCAGGGCCAGCTTGTCGGCCAGCTCCGCCGGCTGTCGGGTGCCAAAACCCATACGGGTCACGCAGCCCGGTGGTATTCGTGAATCAAGCCGCCCAGCCGGTCCCGTCTGTGGATACGGCGAGACGCTGACGCCGAGACAGCCGGTTCGCTAGCTGGCGCCGTGAGCCCGAGACCTCGGTGAGGGCGATGGGCGTTGTAGTGCTCGAGGTACTCCCGAAGTACGGCCTCAAGGTGGCGGCGACCGACGATCAGAACCCAGTCCAGGCATTCCCGGCGGATTGTGCCCACGAGCCGCTCGGCGAACGTGTTCGCTCTCGGAGCCCTGACCGGCGTGCGGATGACCCGCAGATCCTCAGAGCGAAACACCTCGTCGAATGTGCCGCTGAACTTGGCGTCCCGGTCGCGGATGAGGAGTCGTCGACTCGACAGCGCTGCGCCCATCGCCATGACCAGGTTCCTGGCCTGTTGGGTCACCCACGGCCCGATTGGGTGCGCTGTCACTCCGGCCAGGTGGACCTTCCTGGTGTCGACTTCGATGAAAAAGAGCACGTAGAGCCGTCGGAGGAACACGGTGTCAACGGTGAAGAAGTCTGTGGCCAAGATGGTTCTGGCCTGGGCGCGGACGAAGTCCCGCCAAGACAAGGAGTACATGCCACCTGTCGGATTGAGCCCCGCCTTCTGCAACACTCGGCGCACGGTGGTGGCCGAGACCGCGATGCCGACCCCAGACAGCTCGCCGCGGATACGCAGGTAGCCCCACCTCGGGTTCTCCCTCGCCAGGCGCAAGATCAGGGCCCGGACATCGGGGTCGATGGGAGGACGACCCGGACTCCGATGGGCATAGGTCCAGCGCCGCGCAACGAGCTTCTGATGCCAGCGCAGGAGCGTCTCAGGCCGCACGACAAAGACTGACCACCGACGGCGGTCCAGCAGGCGGGAGGCTGCGGCGAGGAAGACCCGGTCGGCGTTGGTCAGCTGAGGCCGAGCGACTTGTCGACGCAAGATGGCCAGTTCGTGGCGGAGCACCACGATCTCGAGGTCTTTGGTGGCATGGCTCCGGAACTTGAGCGTGGCAAGCGTGAGCACGCGTCGGACGAGAACATAGAGAACGGAGGCGAGCACGCCACGGAGCTTTCCCGCCACCGACGGGCGGAGGCCAGCCGGTGGCAGGCGTTGCGAAACGCCAGCTCAATCAGAGGATTGGGTTTTGGCATCCCACAGCCTGATGGCAACGACTGGTACGGAAACCTCCTCGTCCTCGACCGGCGCAAGTGCCTCCTGCTCACCCACGCCGACACCTTGTTCACGATCTTCGAGCCAGACGTCCGAGCGCCCGACCTGCGCTCGACGCACGACCTCGTCGCCGGGCTGATCATGCGAGAGCTCGTCGCTGAGGGGCTTCCCGTTCGCACCTTCGGCGATCTCGGAACCGAGGAACTTTCTATCGCCAAGACCGCGGATCGCAGCGTGCTTGGCTGCATGAACGACATGGCCTACCTCTGCGAAGACGCGGTCGCTCGTGCCGGAAGCCTGGCCAGCACGGACGTTCCATCGCTCAACCGCCACCTGCGCCGGAACATCAACAGCGCCGGGGAATACCAGCGGCCAATCGACCTCGTCTTGGAGCGGATAGCCCAATAACCGGGGCTCGTCGGGTCCGAGTATTGGCACCCCACAGGGTACAGCTCGGCGAGCCCACTCCTACGTCACCCGGCGACCGAGTTGTTGGCGTACACGACCTCCTTCGTCGCGGCGTCGTAGTGCACCATGTAGACGGGCCCGAGTGCGTAGGCCCGGCCCGGCCCGAACGAGACGGGTGCATTCGCCCCGGGGAGGGCCAGGTTCTTCAGCCCGTACCCGGCGTGGACGAAGCTCGACACGGTGAGGTTCTTGCCGGCCGCCTTGGCGATGTCGCTGAACAGCGCCATGTCGGTGCAGGCGAGCTCCACGCTCATCCAGGTGGCCTCGGACTCGGGCAGGCTGGCGTTGAACGCCCGGATCCCGTCCGACGGATACGCCTTCTTGATGATGTGGACGCACTGCTGGGTCCCTGCGTTGCTCCAGATCGCGGCGGGAGGGGTGAGGGGGCTCGAGGTCACGACGTTCGAGAGGTAGGCCGGGTTGTAGTCACCGCCCACGGCGCCGGTGAAGTTGCCCTCGTTGGTCGCCACCCATGGTGGGTTGTAGGTGCTCTGAGTGGAGGAGAGCCCCTCGGGCCAGATGGACGAACCGTCGCCGACGGCCACGACCTCATCGACCCCGTCGGATTGGAACCGTTGTGCGATGTCCGTGATCTGCCCGTTTTCGGCAGGGAGGTCCCCTTGAGGCGCGGAGTCGACCGCCGTGACGACGACGGGGACGTGGAGCTTCGCCAGGTCGGACTGCACCGAGGCGACCTCCGACTGGTCGCCTGGGTCGCCGCCGAAGACAGCTACCTTCTTGTGCTTGAAGACACCTTGCTTGTTGTAGACGCTCAGCTGAATGGGGTCAAAGGCGGAGTTCGGTGGGGTGGTCGTGAAATCCTGGGCCACATTAGGTGAACTGCCGGACGCATAGACCGACGCGACCACCGGCGTGTTGTGTTGTAGGTAACAGGTGGCCTGTAGCGGCGCAATGGCCACAAAGACGGTGTCGTCCTCGGTCAACTGCGTACAGGCGGTGGCGGCAGGCGCCGTGCCCGTGGGATCCACCGCCACGATGTACGGCACGATCTTGCGGCCGTTGATGCCTCCGTGTGCGTTGATGTTGTCGATGATGGCGTCGAAGGCGTCGGGGACACTGCCCCAGTCGATGTCGACTCCTACAGCCTTGACCGCGGCGACGTCGACGTAGGGGACGCCGACGCGGATCGTCGTCGCGGTGACCCCCGGCGTGCTGGACGAGGCCGCTGATGCCGGGTTGATCCCGATCACCCCGCACCCCAAGGTGACGATCGCCGCCCCGGTGGCGACCAGATAGCGCTTTGCCATTATGAATTACCCCCTGTCGACAGAGCACGTCGTACCGCACGAACACTCTCCGAGGACCCGTATGTGGATGGGAGTGTGTGGGGAGCGGGCTGTCGTGCCGAGCTGTCTGTCATCGGGAACTTTCGCACAAGCGCCGGCGCGATGCTCGGCGCCTCGCCCGCGCACCAGGAGTCCGTCATAGACCCCGGCCAAGGGATCGACGGCGTTGAGGTAGGTCACGAGAAAGGCCGCCGACTGCGAATATCCCGAGGCAACGAGTCGCGTCGTGGCGAGCGGACCGAGTGGGCCGCCAGAGCCAGAATCACTAAGCAACCGGCCGACCTGGCTGAACAGGTCGAACGAATAGGCATCCGCCGGATGGCTCAGGATCTCGTAGCGGTCCGGTGCCAGACTCTTTGGATGCAGGCCCTCGACCAGGCCGCCCCCCTCGATGCCGGCCCTCTGGGCCGAGCGACCCAGGCGTACCCGTCACGGATCATGTGGCGATGCATGGGCGCCCGGTCGGGCTCCCGTCCGTGCCACCGCTCACGTTCACCACTCGACGATGACCGTCCCATTGAACCGTGAGGTGCCCCGGGGTCGACGGACGACGGAGCGGGACCGGTAGTCCGCCTCTCATGTGTGTCTCCTCCTCTGAAATCAAGTCCGCAATCTGCAGAGGGCCGAGCTCATCGGGAGCTTGCGCCACGTCTAGGCCGCAGTCAGGGAACCGCTGCGGCCTCGGCTTCAGCACGCATCCCCGCGGCATCCTTGTCGAGGAACCAACCCTGTGCGATTAGTTCGTCAAGGCGACGATTGAAGCGATCCACATAATCGGCATGATCGCGGTAGAGCCCCTGGATTGCCTCGGCGGAGAGGGGCTCTTCGAAACCGACGACGCCGAAGGCGGGTTCACCCGTCTCGTCGACGCCTGGCGTCGAGGTGTACCGCAACCGGGGAACATCCATCTGAGCACAGCGAACGCCACCTCGAGTGTTGCCGTACGTGTCCTTTAGGAAGAGCCCGTCGGGGCCCACCTCGATCCGATCGGCGCGGGGCGGGGTGCTGTCATTGGTCACCCACTGCACCAGGTGGTGCAATCCAACGTTGAACAATTCGTCATGCGGGAGGCTGTTCATCATGGCGTCTGCGGGAATGTTTCCGGCCGTTCCCGTGGGATCGATCTGCCAGGTCGCGGTCTGGTTGTAGGGCGGGTATCGGGTGCCCATGTGAGGCACGCCGGCCAGTTCGTAGAGCCGGTAGCGATCGCCGGGCTCGTCGCCGTCGTCCCTCCGGTAGCCGCGGCCCTCGCGTCCTGGCCCGTTGTGGCTTGCGATGTCGCCGTCACTCACCACTTGGACGATGGGAACGTCGCGCGGGCCGAAGCGAACCGATGGTGCCCCGCTCGGGAAGAAGCCGTGGTAGACGGGAGATCCGTCAGGGAAACGCTGCCCGTCGTGACCGATGAGGATGTAGTCGGTCACGACGGCCCCCGTCTGGGAGTGGCCGGTGAGAACCACGTGACGTGCGCCAAGGCCGGCAAACGGTCCTGCACTGGTCGTCAGCGCCGCCCCGACCTGCGCCAGGATCGGAGTCGAGAGGACGTTGATGCGCCGCATCTGCTCGAGCCTTGCCTCAATCCCGGCCCGATCTGAGGGCAGGCGGATCGAGTCGACCCCCGACGACTCTGGAGAGGGCGCGTCGGACCAGATCTCGAGACCGGCATACCGGACGGGATTTGCGGGCTTCACGAAGCCGTCGAGGACGCTCTTTTGCGAGCAGACGGCTGCCCACCCGTGCCCCGAGCGCATCTGATATGTGGACGTGTAGATCCAGACGGGCGCCGCGCTCGCCGCGTGCACTGGCTCGACGATCACCACCCCGCTGAACTGGCTCGGGTCACGCGGCCGGCGTACCGTCAGCGACGTCGTATACGGGTGCCCTTCGGCCTTGCCGCTGGCGAACCATTCCTCCTCGACATAGTCGAACTCGTCCAGGGTTCCTCGAAACTGACCTGTTGGGATGAACCGTTCTGATGCGACTCCCACTGGTGCGCTGGCCAACGCTGCCGGGTCAACTGTCATAGTGGCATCCTTCCGAAGTGGCTATTTGTGAGTTGCTCGCGCGTCGCCGATCTACCACATTGCGACCTCGCTCTGGGCGACGGCATCGGTCAGCTCTTCGAGGGTCGAGCGTCTCGCCGCTGTAGCGGGCCAAGAAGGCCGCTGCCTAATTCCCGGCCCAAATCCATTCACAGTTTCGACGCCATGCTGAATCTCAACAGGCACTTCTAGCCCGGGATTGATCGGCTCGTCCATGGTGCTCTTGCTGATCGCCTTGTCCCGCCTCTCTGCCGCCAGCTAATGCCTGGCCTGTCGTTCCTCGACACCGCGACCAAACCCTGACCGCGCTCGCTGATTCCTCGTGCCTGTTGGGTCCAAATACTCGATGCGCCGATTGACCTGCGCCTATTCGGGAAGAATGCGGGATGATGGCACCAGAGGTAGGCGACTCAACGAGACCCGGAACCTCCGTCTCACCGACGGTCGTACCCTTCGCGCTGGCGACCCTGTTAAGCCGCAGGTCAGGGCACTGGATGAATAAATGGACCCTACAGCCTCGAGGCGCTCGAAGTCCATCTGGTGTCCCGGTCGAACGCAACCGCGAACATCGGACAACCCGCCGCCGTGCTGATTCGGCCCCGGATCCCCGCGACAACGCCCGCATTCCTTGTTCGGGAAGGCGGGCGCTGTTCCTCGGTTGTTCGCGCCTCGGAACGTGTGGATCGGAACCCTCGGTACGGCTCAAAATGCCGTGATTTTCACGACTGGACCCAGCAAGATCCTGCCAGGTCGATTGTCGTCAGTTTGCTTCGAGGTTCAGCCCCGCTCGGGCAACGTCAGGTCACCCAATGATCCAGCATCAGGGAGGCGCTCTGCACAGGTCCGACCGGCCAGATGCCTCACCTCCTTCGGTAGAACAACCTTCTTCTTCGACTATGGACCCTTCGGGCCCGCAGCGATAGGTCTAAATGGAAAGTAACTGCACCTTTTACCTTTTCTAGGCGTTCACACCTCCACCCCAGGGGGTTGGCATGGGGTGAACTCGCTGGTCTCTCGGGTGAACGAGTTGTGCAGACGGAGAGGAGCGCCTTGAAGTGTTTCCACCGCAGCCAACATCACGGCGGCACAACGAGGCCCGGCCACACTGCGGCCTTGGGCTCGCCCAACTGGTGCCCCGGCCGGTGATCTCGAACACCGGCGGCAAAGTCAACCGCCGCGACCTCCTCGGCGGTATCGTCCACGAGTACGAGCGCGCTGCCTGAGCGGCACCCGCCCGTCGTCGGCCACACGGGCGCCAACCACTAGTGTTCGAGTTTCCGATGCCGGGCTCCTCGCCCCCCAGCGTTGTGCCAAGCGCCGGCGCCCGAGGCCCCACGACGGCACGGTGATCATCGAGGCCCCAACATCCGCCCGCTGGGGCACCGACGCCACCATCTCGGCTGGACAAAGGACGATGGCTCGATCTGGGTCTTCGTGTTGGTCGACCACCACCGCGATGGGCGCCGGACCATCTGGCGTCAACCGCCGCGTGACCTCGCACATCTCGTAGCCGCTGTCGTAGATGAGGCCGACCTTATGGTGGATTCGTGCGAGAGCCTGGCTTAATCGTTAGCCGGTGCATTAGGCGTAGAGGAGGACCGACACCATGACCGAAGGCTCATGGGCCGCCCGTCCGAGACCCTCGGAGCGGTAGCGCTCGTAGAAGCCCGACAGGTCGAGCTCGTCGACCACGTCGAAGCAGAACGGCGCCAGGTGGCCGTTCGGCCTGCCAGTCCCTCAGGCTGGGAGGCATGAGATAGAGCTGGTTACGCTTGGCGGGCAAGAAGCGGTAGGCCATGCCCCGATCATCGCCTCCAGCACAAAACGCGGGTGGGATCTTCGGGTTTTGTGCGACAGGCTCTACGGGATCGAAGGTTTGGGGCACCCAGCGCTTACCTGACCGGGCCCCGCCAGTTACTTACGATGGAGCACATGACGGGGGTATGTGATGGCCTTCTGGTGGAGTACGGCGAGAGCATCGGTGAGTGCGACCTTGGCGACGCCTGCCAAGCGCTCGGATCACGAGACGACTATCCGGCCTATCGCGCTGCGCATGGCCGCGTGATCGATAGCGGGCAGTCCGGAAACCAGGACGAGTACGGAGGCGAGGCCTGACTCCGGGCGCGAGAGCGCACCCTTGGGTCTAGGTCGTGCCGTGGGATGGACACCTCCGAGGGTGGCGCGCGCGGCCGCCGTCCTGAGCCGGCATCAGTCCCGATCTCAATCAGGCAGTGCTGGGGGATATGGGGGATCCGCCTCCTGGGGCTAAGGCGGATTCAAGCAGGTAGCGGCTACCACTCGGCGTGAAAGTAATTGTGGACCCGCATGATCTGCGGGGCCCGGTCCCTCAGGCCAGCGAGGCGTAGGCGTCGGCAGCAGCGGCCAACGCCTGTCTCCTCGGCGGCGGTGGCCCGGAGCCGCCCCGCCCACCGGCTACTTGCGGCCCCACTTCTGCTCGCCCTCGAGTGAGTAGCCGGCGCAGCCCCCGTCATACTGCGACCGGGACTTCGGCCAGCGACGGGGGCCAGACCAGCCGCTTGCCTGCCCGCGCCACTGAACGACGAGCATGGCGTGGTCGGCCTGACACCCATCGAACCCGAGCCCGAAGCGGCCAAAGAACGTGGTGCAGCGCAGCCGACGGGCGGCCGCGTAGAGGGCAGCGTCCTCGACCACCCCCGTCTCTTGCACGCAGCGGAGCGCGATGAGTACCGCCGCATAGGCCTGGGCGGCTGGGTAGTCGACGCCGCCGACGCCGGGTCGGGCCCGGAGGAACGGCGTTACCCGGGCCCGCAGCGATCGCATGACGTCGGCGGGGCGGGGCCCAGCGTCGGGGTGGAAGCGGGCTCCCTCCTCCCACTGGGACGGGGCCAGCACGCCCTCAGCCCGGACATGGGCTGCGAACGCGCCCAGCCCTGCGGCGACCGTCGCCACCACCGGGGGCCGCCGGCGAAGTCGGTGGATGAGCGCCACGTCGTCGGCGAACGAGCCCGCCGCCAGGAGAACCTCGGCGTCGGGCTCGTCGGGTACCTCGTCGTGGGGCACCACCGCCACGACCCCCATGCCCAGCCGGGCCGCGGCCTCGCCCGCGCCACGGCCCGCCGAGCTCCCGAAGGCGCCCCGGCCAGCGGCGACGAGCACCCGGGCGCCCGGCACCGAGTCGGCTACCGCCTCGAGGACGGCGACGAGGTAGCGGCTCGCCGGGGCTGGCACCGACACCACGCCAGACATCCGTTGCGCGTCGTCGGCGCTGCCACCATGGTTCCACAGCACCCGGGCCCGCTCCGCCGACCACCGGGCGGCCTCGACCACGAGGTCGCTGCCGTACGGTCCGATGACGAGGTCGGCGCGCGCGAGCACGTCGAGGGCGTGGCGCACGCCAGCCCGGGTGCCGCCGTCGTCGAACACCACCACCTCGGGCGTGAGCGTCCGCCCGCCGACGCGCACACCACCGCGATGGGCCACATCCTCGACGGCCTGATGGAGCCCGGCGGCGGCCAGCCGGCCCAGGTGTGCGTAGCGGCCGGTGAGCGAAATCGGCGACGCCAGCACCAGGGAGCCGTCTGACCCACGTGGCTCAGTCATCGCCGAGGAGGGCATCGGCGAGGCGCTCCACCGGGTCGGGGTTCATCCCGACGATCGCGACGTCGCCGAGCTCGGCGGCGACGTCGCGCAGTGAGCAGGTCTGCACCGTGCAGTCGGGGTCCCAGCCTCGACATAGAAGAACACCGGGACCGTGCAGGCGATGAAGTCCTCGAGCGCGGCCGCCCGCCCGTGCTGGTCGGCCAGCGTGAACGCCCGCCATCGTTGCTCCCTCCCTCGGCGGGCCGGATCATATATGCGGCCCACGGCGGCGGTGGGCGGCGGTACCACTTCATCTCCGACTCGGCGCAGGGAACTACCAAGACCTTCGGTGTGAAGAGCATCTCAGTCATGGTGACCAAGCCTTAGGGGTACCTGAGCGCCGCTTGGGTCATTCCTTTCGTCGATCTTCGGCACACGACCTCTCACTCGTCAGGTCATCCCGTATCGGCTCGTCTTGACAGCAGCAATCGACTCGGCCGCAAACCGAGGCACGGGATCCGGCATCGAACACGCATCCACACTCGGCGCAGCGAACTTCCATCGTCGCCGAGCGTAGGCCTCCTGGCGGACTTCCCAGCCTCGTCGCATGAGCTGGGCGGATGAGTTTACGGCACCCACAGGTCCAAAGCCGCCCGAAGCAGAGCGCAGAGGGCTTCCTTCGTCGGTGGAGGGGAAGGAGGAGGTGGCGAGACGGGCCCGTCAGCTGAGCCGATGCCGAAGGGGATGCTCGGGAGGAACTTCAATCAGACGAAGTTCGATGCCGTGGGGATCCTCGATCCACATTTCGTCGAGCCCCCATGCCATCCGTCCGGCCGGTTTCTTCACCGTGACACCGGCCTGGCGCAACCGATGCTCCTCGGCGGCCAGGTCGGCCACCTGGAGCCATAGCGTGACGGCGTCTCCCGCTCTGTGCGCCGACCCTTGCGTTACCTCTAAGAAGCCGCCACCGAGGAAGAACACGACCCCGGTCACGGCTCCGGCCGAGCCGTACTCGCGGTAGACGCTGAGTCCGAGGGTCTCCTCGTAGAAAGCCCTGGACCGGTCGAAGTCCTCCGTGGCGATGATGGTGCGGCTAGACAAGACTTCCATACAGCCATGCTGTCATCCGGTGCTGGCCACGTGCCGGCGTTGTCAGGGCCGCTGTCCACCGTTCCCTCGTCTCAGGGATCAGGCTGCCCTCCGCTTCCGCCAGCCCGCGGCGACGAGCTCGAGGCGGTGGCCTTTCACCACCGCACGTCAGTTGGCGCCTCGGGGCGCTCAAGGTCCATCTGGTGTCCCGATGGAACGCAACTGCGAAGATCGGACAGGCTCGGCAGTCCGATGCACGAGTACAAACCAGCTGGGCCATGTCACGGACGAGGTTTTCGGCACCCACGCGGTCTGTCCGACCGGCGTCCCGAAGCGGGATCTGGCGAAGGACGCCCGGTTGCGTGCCGAAGTACGATCGTGAGGTGACACCCGAACAGACCAGCCACGAGGAAGTCAGAGAGACGACCGCCGCCACCGGCAGGACAATGCGCCCACAGTCGGTTCCTGTGAATGTGTACGAGGCCCCCGAAGCTCTCATCGTCGTCGCACCATTCCCAGCGGTGACGCCCGACGACGTAACGATCGAGTTGCGCCCAGGCATCCTTCGAATCTCGGCTCGCCTACGGAGTTCGGGGCCCCGGGAGTACCTACTGCGTGAGTGGGAGTACGGGGGATACGAACGAGAGATCGACCTCCCGGAGGGTTACGGCAGCCGCGTCGAGGCCAGCCTCACCAACGGTCAACTCGTGGTCCGGGTTTTGAGGGGACCGCTCGCTGGCCCGCTCTCGATGCAACCGAGTTGACGTAATGCGATGAAGCGGCGAGGCCAGGTCGACAATCGACACCTTGATCACCCGACAACATGGCGCGGCCGTTCCGGATCGGAGCGACGGGTGGGCCGGGCTGTCCTTAGCAATCCGGGCCAATCACCCCACCTCGGAGACGGGACGTTCCGCTTTCAATGTGCCGCACTGTTTTAGCGGGATGAAGCGAAGTCGTGTGACGCCACCAAAGGAGAGCACCTCTGGTCCCTGGATCGTTGCGGCAACGTTCTCCGTTAGCGGGGTAGTGCACCTCATCCGCCCCGTCACCTTCACCGGGATCGTGCCGCATTTCCTCCCGTTCTCGACGGCCTTGGTCTACGCCAGTGGAGTCGCGGAGTTGATCTGTGCCTTTGGCCTCTGGCGTCGAAAGCGTTGGGCCGGGTATACCGCCGCCGTTCTCTTGTTGGTCCTTTGGCCCGCAAATCTGCAAGACGCCATCACGACCCAGGAGGGTCATGATGTGACGGCCAAGGTGGTTACGTGGTTCCGACTTCCGCTTCAGATCCCCCTGATCTGGTTTGCCCTGCAATCGGGTCGAACGAGAGCCGTGGGATCTCCAACAAGCCAAGCGTGACCGCCAGCACGCAGGGTCCACACGAGTCGGTAACCACGCCGGTACTGGGTCACCGAGGACTGGCAACGATCAGGGTGCGTCGCGCAACGGCAGGAGCTTGGTGGTAACGTAAGAACTGTCCCCTTGGGAGTGACGCCTTGTTCAAGTGGGGCGACCGGCATCCGTTAGTCGCTCCGTTCAGGCCCTGACGCCTTCTTCTGAGCACCTATCGAAGGAGTGCTGTACCGCTTGTCCCGATCAGGCTCATGCCGCCGCTGCAATGAGCTCATCGGCATATTTCCGCCGTGCGACATCGGCTGAGTACTGAGTGCGCGCGGTCGTAGTCTGCTGGCGCGCTAACTGAGCCACGCGCAAGACCCGACCGGCGATGTCAGCGAAGTCCAAGAACATGACAATGAGAAATGAGGATGGGCAATGGTCCAAGGCACAATGAAGTGGACGAGCACCACGAGAGAGTTCGGTCTGGTCACACCAGACGATGGGAGCCGTAACGTTTTCGTGCGGTTTTCCTCCGCCATCGCATCCCCCGCGCATCTCCGATGGACAGGGAGGATTTGCCGTCAAGGATGCGATCGCACCGACACAGCCGCGACACAAGGTGGCGTCGAGAGTCGAAGTCCGCACTAGATATCAGCGGGGGCAGTGGGCAGGTGGTTACGAGATCGCTCAGGTAGTTGAGTTGGGTTACCGGATACGGCGCCCGGGGTCGCGGGACACGCTTCAAGACATCTTCGTGCCGTCTGATGTGCGGGATGCAGGCGACTGACCATTGCTGACCCCCGTTTCAACCGACAAACCTTCGTAGTACCGGGATCAACGAAGTGGGATGCCCCCAGTCTCCCGCGGCTTAGTCCGATCTATAAGTGTGGAGTAACAGTTCTTTTCGATTCCGACGCCGAGGAGGCGGCCGGCTCACGACGGCCCACCCCAGCTACCTGAGGGTGCCCCAGTCGAAGTGCCGAAGTGTCTCACCGAGCCGGCGATCGGATCGTCCACCTAGAGTTCGCGCTGATTTGCGATCCCAGGCGTCGCCGGTTACCCAGCACGAGCGGAGCTCTCGGACAGCAAGTGCTCGACAGACTCCACCTTTCGACTCATACGGCCACACGGTTCGCCCGGGCGGTGGTCCAG
>CAWITA010000024.1:0-244246 GCA_963838835.1 uncultured Acidimicrobiaceae bacterium | reverse complement strand
CACCTGCACGTTGGCGGAGAAACTCGAAATGTCGTAACTCGCCTTCAGGCGCAGGCGCATCCCCATGGGCGCGGCCAATGAGGATGACGAGGTCGCCGCCCAGTGCGATGCCGGCGGCGTAAATGCCGCCTGACTGTTGGGCAGCGTGAAGCGCAGGGCGTGTTGTTGCCCGGCAGCGACTTCGTCATAGCGAACCAGGCCGGGGAAAATCGGCAATCCGGCTGCGTCGGCCGAAGTCCAAGTCCAGGGACGCTGTTCGTCTCCCAATAAATCCCAGACCGCGGCGGAATCTGGTCCAGCTGCTGCGTCGTTGTTGGAAGACGAGTTGTAGAGTTCGTACAAGAAGCAATTACTGTTATCCAGCACCAGGACGTGACGGTCGCCGTTGCCGGGATTGGGATATCCCTCGATGAGGGCGTTCGACGGGATGGGCATGGGCCCGGGGTCGCTCTCGTCCCCGTAAGCGGTAAAATTTATGGTCACCGCCGCCTGAGTTCCGCTCACCACCATGTACGGAATGCCCATGTACGAACCTTGATATTCCCCCGAACCGAAATCCGGGTGCAGTCCGATGTTGGGACCAATAAAGTTGATGATGGCGGCGGAGTTCGCGTCCACCGCGGCGCTGGAGATGTCTTTGTTCCACAGGTTGTCGCTGGCAAACGGAATAAAGCCGTTCAGGCTGGCGCCTTGCCCTGCACTCATGGCGCTGCACGCGCTGCTCGAGCCGCCGCTGCTCCCTTGATTGCCCCCGGAGCCGCTTCCGCCCGAACCCGAGCCACCGCTGCCGGAGCTTCCAGACGAGAAGCCGGCACCGGCGCCGGCGCCACCCGCACCCTGCGGCCAAAACCAGAGCAAGTATTCCGCACGCGACAATTCGTTTTCTCACAGAAACGCCCTGGAAGTATTGTCCGGGAGAACGCTCGATTCAACCACGCGGAATCGGTGGTGGGTCTGCGCCGAAATCGGGACATGTCCTTCCGCCTGTTTTCACGATCATGGGCGAGAAGGTAAAACGCGAAGGCAAGGAAAAGACTATGTGTCTCTCCGCCGAGCAGAGGTACTCGAACCAATTCCTGCCGAGGCGCCCAGCGATGCGGCTTCGCAGAACTGGCTGAGAAGCGTGCAACCCTGGCGCGATCCTCACCGAAGCCCGTACCAGATGATCAATTTTCAGCGGACCCACCACCGGAATCGCCTTGATCCAGTGCAAAGCACTGCTAATGCTGCAACCACCCTGCGAGCAATCCGGCGTGCCGCCGAAGACGCAGGGTTCCACGCGTGTCTTTAAGTCGGCGGAGTAGTTCACCGACATCTTGGCAAATAAGCATTCCTGCGGCGAGGCTGGCGGCCGTATCCAAGCCTCAGCCATCCCCTCCGGCATGAGCAGTTTTGAGTAACGCTGCTTCAACGGAGGCAGTTCCAGCGCCAGCCGCTCGCGGTCTTTTTCAGTCAACATTTCCGGGCTTCGTTCGTCAACCTGGGGCGTGTAGAGACTGATCCAGACGTGATCCACCTCCGCCTGAGCGTTCCAGAACGCAACGTATTCCTCCAGATAGCCAGGACGCTCCATCATGGGTTTGGTGATGACCCAGTGAACATTCACCCGCCGCCCCGCAATATTCTTAAGAATCCGCTCGTAGGTAGCAGGCTTGCGCCGTACGTCGTGATGCTCGGGCAAGCCATCTACGGAAACCGCAATCCGAAGACGCGGAATGCTCATCCAGTCTTGGGGAATGGGAACAACCGCGCTGGTCACAACCATGGTGAACACGCCCATAGCATCCAGCGAAGGAAGAATGCGGCTCTTTCGCGAACCGGACCAGCGGTTCGCCGCCCACCAACGAAACATGCAGCGGGCGATGTTTCCGCACCAAATCAAGCACGCCCGCCACCAGCGCGTCGCCGCGAAAGTCGCTGAGCTGGCGAAGGGTAGTTTCTGACCCCAGATGCGTGTCCCCGTAGGCGTAGCATCCCGGACAAGTCAAAGGGCACTCGCGCGTGATTTCGATCGAGAGCATAGGCGCCCGGCCTTTGATGTACCAACCCTCTTTCTGCTCGCGCTGATCGCCATCCACATCATCTCGACCGTCAGCGACGGTTACGTCCCCATCGGCTTGGCCGACACGGTGATCCCGTTCCGGTCGCCCTACCGTCCCGTGTGGGTCGGGCTCGGAGCGCTCGCCTTCGACATGCTGCTCGCCGTCACCGTCACCAGCGGGCTGCGCCGCCGCATCGGCGCCGCCGTCTGGCGCGGGGTGCACTGGTTGGCCTACACGTGCTGGCCGATCGCCCTCGTCCACGGGTTCGGGCTCGGGTTCCGATGCTCGGCTCCCGGGGGCGACCCTGGTGTTGGTCGCGTGCGCCGGTTCGGTCGTGGCCGCGGTCGCCTGGCGCCTCGTGGTCGGCGCGCCCCATCGGTGGGCTGGCGGCTCGGCGGTGCCCTCGCTGCGGCCGCCGTCCTCTTGATCATCACCGCCTTTGCCGTGGCGGGCCGCTCCGGCCCGTTGGTCACATCGGGCTGGCACGTCCTCGGCCTTGCTCGCCCAGCTCTCCGGCGCAGCCGCGACGTCGTACGCCGGCACCAATCCGGCCCTGACCACGCCTTCGACGTCCCCGCGGGTGACCTCCGGCATCCCTGCCACACCGTTCTCGACCTCGGTGACGGGGACGGTCACGACCTCGGCGCCCGACACACCGGGGAGTCCGAGGTAGACTCCTCACCGATGCGGTTGGCCGATACGACGGCGCCTCTCGAAGTCCGCATCGTCGGCCCCGCGGTGAACGGCGGCATCGCCATGCGCCGCAGCGCGGTGTCCTTCGGCACACTGACGGGGCAGGTCACCGCGCTCGACGGGTCCAACGTCGGTGTCGTGGTCGCTGGACCGTCCGGTCCGATCAACCTCACCATGAGCCTCGCGCTCGATCCGAACGCGGGCACGACTCACCGGACAGATCTCGGCGACGGTCGGCCAATGAGCATCGCCCTGCGCCACCACGCGACAGACGCCCCCGAGACGGGGAGGCGTCTGCTGCACGGGCTGTCCGGCGCCGCCCCCGACCCAGCGCTCGAGACCCACCTCGAACGCTGGGGTGCGCTCGGTCAGCCGGAGCACGGCATGCAGCGTGAGCTGGCTGCCAGCGGCCTCGTCGGCCACGGCGGGGCCTGGTTCCCCGTGTCCGCCAAGTGGGAGGCGATCGCCAGGCACACGACGACGGCCCGTGGTGATCGCCAACGGGGCCCGAGGGTGAACCCGCCAGTCGGAAGGATGCGGTCCTCCTCGCCCATGCGCCCCACTTGGTGCTCGACGGCCTCTCGCTGGCGGCCAGCACCGTGCGCGCCCAGCGGCCATCGCCTACGTCCCTGCCGCGGCCGTCCCGGTCGTCACGGCGGCCCTGGCCGAACGGCGGGCGCACCGGAATCGATCGGGTCGTCATCGAGGTCTTTGAGTCGCCCGATACCTACATCGCCGGCCAGGAAACGGCCGTGGTCGATGCTCTGGGCGGCCGCCGGGGCGCCCGGCCGGGCTTCGCCCGGCTGTCCTCCATCCGCCGCGGGTCGGCGGCCGGCCCACGCTCGTCCAGAACGTCGAGACCCTCGCGCATGTGGCCCTCGTCGGACGCTTCGGTGCGACGTGGCTCCGGGAGATCGGAACGCCCGAGACACCCGGCACGCATCCTCCTGACGGTCAACCGCGCCGCGAGCAGACTGGTCATCGAGGCGGTCGGAGGCTCCTCGCTCCGAAGGGCCGACGGGCCTCCAGCCTGACGAGTTGGCTCAGGTCCGCGGCATCCTCCTGGGGGGCTACGGCGGCGCATCGGTCTCGCGAGACCTGCGCCGAGCTCGCGGCGTCCGAAAGTCGGCCCGACGTGCGGGCGCAACGCTCGGTGCCGGCGTGCTGGCACTGCTCCCCCTTCACGTCTGCCCGCTCGCCGAGATGGCGGACGTGACCCGGTACATGCGAGGTCCAAGGAGCCGGACAGTGCGGTCCGTGCGTCCACGGCCTCGGCGAGCTGGCCCGGATCATGGAGATGCTGGCCTACGAAGGCCGTGGCGTGGCGCGGCGCCGAGCCCATCCTCGAGATCTGCGACCTGGTGGAGGGACGGGGTGCCTGCCGCCACCCCGACGGCGTGGCCCGGTTCGTGCGAACGGGGCTGCAGGTCTTCGCCGACGAGATGGCCCGGCATCAACGTCGAGGGCCCTGCCCTCAGGTCCGCGCTCCGAGATTCCTGCCGGTGGACAACCGGCCGGCGACGAGAAGGTTGGTGAGCAGGTCGTGAGCAGCTCGTGAGCCGCTGGACTTTCGAGTTGGTTCTGGACCCGATTGCGTGCGACGGACGCGGCCTGTGCGCGGAGATCCTTCCCGAACGCATCGAGCTCGATCGCTGGGGCTACCCGATCGTCGACGGGGACGGCATCGGCCCCTCCCTCGCCAATCATGCCCGGCGTGCCGTGCGGGCCTGTCCGACGCAGGCCCTGCACCTGGTGGAGCGCGTGCTGAGCCTTCCGCTCGACGACCTCGACGACGACGCACCCGAGGCGGGCCGCCGCCCACCGAGGTCGGCCCGGGCGTCGAGAGCGCGCCACCGACGCCGACGCCGGGTCCTGGCCGTCATCGGCTCCGTCCTTGTTCTCTTCCTGATCTGGCTCACCTTCTCGCTGGGCGGCGCACTCACCAACCCCGCCCTCGGCAGCTCCCTGGGGGCGCGGGCCGCGGAATGGTTCCGCGAACACGGAGGCGCGTCGATCGTCGTGTGGGCGGAGAACGAATGGTACGCGCACCACGCCGCCCAAGGTCGGCGGCGTCCTGGCCCCCGGCACCATCCACAAGCCAAAGCCGGTACGGACCGCGCCGGACGTCGCCACCATTCCTCACCTGCCGGTTCCGGCGCCGATCGTCCCCATCGCAAGCCCGCCCGTGGCCGGCGAAGGCCAGTGGTCACCGGTCGGCCGGCTCGTCGACGGGCGGCCCGCCGTCTACGAGACAGTGTTGCGACCGAGCACGATCCACACCAGCTATGTCGTGGGTGTCGCCTGGATGGACACCGAGCTGCTGAAGGCGACGCTGTACTCCGGCAGCCAGATCCCCGGTGGCGGCCCCTACACCCACACCGCCCCGATCTCGGCGACCGACGCCACGACTCTCGTCGCGGCGTTCAACGCCGGCTTCCTCATGTCCGACGCCAACGGCGGCTACTACACAGACAACAAGACCATCATCCCCTTGCCGCGCGGGGGCGGCGTCCTTCGTCGTGTACAAGAACGGCTCGTCCACGGTGGGCCAGTGGGGACGCGACGTCACGATGGGCCCCGACGTCGTGTCGGTCCGCCAGAACCTCGACCTGCTGGTCGACGGCGGCCGGATGGTACCCGCGGTCGACGGCTCGGACCCCACGCAGTGGGGTGCGACCCTAGGCGGCGGCCTCTACGTGTGGCGGTCTGGCCTCGGCGTGACTGCCGACGGCGCCCTGGTCTACGTCGGTGGCCCCGGCCTGGACATCGCCGACCTGGCGAACATCTTGGTCAGGGCCGGTGCGGTCCGGGCCATGGAGCTCGACATCAACACCGACTGGGTCAACTACAGCACCTACCAACCGTCGACGCCGGGCGGGGCGGCGACCCCCGTCGACGGCACCGAGCTCCTCGCGGGGATGACGGGCACGCCGGGTCGCTATTTCCAAGCGTGGTGGGCCCGCGACTTCATTACCATGTCGGCGACCGCCCCGTGACGACCGCGGACCGCGCCCCGCTCGACGCGTCACCGCCGGAATCGGGCTGGCGCCCGAGCGCGGCCAGCGGGCGGAGAGGCATTCGACCCCGGGCTTGATCGTCCGCGGCGTGCGCCCCCGGCAGTGGATCAAGAACCTGCTGGTCTTCACGGCGCCCGCCGCGGCAGGTGTGCTCGGTGACTGGCACACGACGGTGCGTGTCATCAGCGCCTTCGTGGTGTTCTGCCTGGTGGCAGCAGGCACCTACCTGGTCAACGACGTCGTCGATGCCCGCTCGGACCAGTACCACCCGGTCAAACGGCGGCGGCCGGTCGCGAGCGGCGCCCTTCGGTCCCGAACGGCGGTCCGCGCCGGTGCGAGCCTGATCGTGGTCGCCCTCGCCGCCGCGGTCTTCATCGGCCCCTGGGGCTTCGCGGTCGTCGTCGGCTCCTATGCGATGTTGAGCATCGCCTACAGCCTACGGCTCAAGCACGAGCCGGTCGTGGAGCTCGCGGTCGTGGCGTTGTGCTTCGTGCTCCGCGCCGTCGCCGGTGGCGTCGTCGCACACGTGGCGCTCTCGAACTGGTTCCTCGTCTTCACCTCGTTCGCTGCGCTCTTCGTCGTAACCGGCAAGCGCGCCGCCGAACGCGCCCGCTTGGGCCGCGATCGGGGGGAGCACCGCCAGGTGCTCGGCCAGTACACCGAGTCGTTCTTGAAGTCCACGCTCACCATTTCGGCCACCGTGACCGTCGCCTCCTACTGCCTGTGGGCCTTCGAGAGGAGCGGCCTGCTGGCGCACGCCGGCCACGAGGTGGTCTGGATGGAGCTCACCGTGATCCCGCTCGTGCTCGCCGTCCTCCACATCTTTCGCCTGCTCGACGCCGGCCTCGGCGGGGAACCCGAGGAGCTCGCCCTGAAGGATCACCTCCTTCAGGCCTACGGGTTGCTCTGGCTCGCCTTGATGGGCATGGGGCTGTACGCATGACCGGCACGGTCGAGGTCTCGCCCAAGCCGCTATGCGGTTGGGGGCGAACCACGCCGACGACGGCCCTGGTGAGCCGTCCGGCCGACGTGGCCTCTGTCGAGCTCGCGCTGCGCACCCACCGTGACGGCGTCATCGCCCGTGGCCTCGGGCGCAGTTACGGCGACGCTGCGCAGTGCAACGGCGGTCTCACTCTCGACACGTCCGGGCTCTCGCACATCGGCGCCCTCGACCACTCGTCCGGATCGATCGAGGTCGGCGGCGGCGTCAGCCTGCACGACCTGATGCGAGCCATCATCCCGGCGGGATGGTTCGTCGCGGTCACGCCGGGAACCCGCTCTGTGTCGATCGGTGGAGCGATCGCGGCGGACGTCCACGGTAAGAACCATCACCGTGACGGCAGCTTCACGCGGCACGTCGTGGAGATGACGCTGGTCACGCCCGTCGGGACCTTCACGGTGTCCCCCGAACACGACCCGGACCTGTTCTGGGCCACCGCCGGGGGAATGGGGCTGACCGGGGTAGTCGTCAGCGCCACCCTGCGCCTGATCCCGATCGAGACCTCGTGGATGCAGGTGGACGGCCGCCGGTTCAGCCGGCTCGAGGACGTCATGACGGAGATGGAGGAGACGGACGACGAGTACCGCTATAGCGTCGCCTGGCTCGACTGCGTCCGCCACCGAGACCGTCGGCACCGCTCGATCCTCACGCGCGGCGACCACGCCTCTGCCGGCGCCATCCCGGACCGCTGCCGCGCGCAGCAGGGAGGCGCCGGGAGAACCCCGGATCCAGATCCCTCGCGCCCGCGCCTCGACGGGTCGCCAACCGTCTCTCGGTCCAGCGCGTTGAACGAGGCGTGGTTCCCGCCGCGGGGTCCACGTCGCAGGGCTCGCTCCGTCCGCTCTCCGCCTTTTTCCACCCGCTGGACGGCGTGGGCCGATGGAACTTGCTCTACGGCCCCGACGGGTTCGTGCAGTACCAGTTCGCCGTGCCACCCCGGACGCGGTGACGTGGTGGAGGAGGCCGTCGCCGCGATCAGCTCCTCCGGGGTGCCGTCCTTTCTCGCCGTGCTGAAGCGCTTCGGTCCCGGCACGCCCGGTCCACTGTCCTTCGCCCAGCAGGGGTGGACCCTGGCCCTCGACTTTCCGATCGGTCCGCCCGCGCTGCCGGGACTCCTGGACCGGCTCGACGACCAGGTGGCCTCGGCTGACGGCCGCGTCTATCTGGCCAAGGACGACGCGCCTGCGGCCGGACCTGCTCCCCGCCATGTACCCGCGGCTGGAGGAGATGCACACCGTCTGCCGGCGTGTCGATCCCGAAGGGGCTCTCGCGTCCGACCTCCGCGCCGCCTCGCGGTCACGAGATGAACGACGCCTTCGGTCGGCCCCAATCGGTCGTCGTCCTCGGGGGTTCCTCGGACATCGCCGCGGCAATGGCGCGCGTCGCTGGCGGCCGACCGTTGCCGGTCGGTCGTCCTCGCCGGGCGCGGCGGCCCGAGCCTGGCGCGGGCGGCCTCCAGGCTGCAGGATTCGATCGCACACGTCGAGACGGTCCCGTCGACGCGGCGGAGACCGACGCCGTCGACAAGACGGTCTCCGAGTGCTTCGACGCGGCGGGGAGGCGGTCGATCTGGTCATCGTCGCCGTGGGAGAGCTCGGGCACCAGGAGGCGGACGAGACAGATCCGGCCCGGATCGTCCGATGCAGACCGTCAACCTGACCTGGCCCGCGGCAGCCACGGCGGCCGCCGCGGTGCGGCTCGAACGGCAGGGTCACGGACGCATCATCGTGCTGTCCTCCGTCGCCGGCTACCGGGTGCGCCGATCCAATTTCGTCTACGGCGCGGCCAAGGCAGGCCTCGACGGATCCGCGCAGGGCCTCGGTGAGTCACTACGGGGAACGGGCGTCTCCGTGCACGTCGTCCGGCCCGGGTTCGTTCACACCAAGATGACGGTCGGCCGGCCGGCGGCACCCCTCGCCGTCGGACCGGACCGAGTCGCGACCGATGTCCGACGCGGGTCTCGAACGGCAAGGCGATCATCTGGTCGCCCGGCGTGCTGCGGTGGGTCTTCTCGACTCTGCGCCTCGCTCCACAAGCGCTCTGGCGCGCGTCCCTGGTTGACGCCGAGACGCTGGCGGGGCGGGGCTCGTCGGGCCGCCGGCGCCCCCGCACCTAGGTTGGTGACGCCGATCTTCGGACCCGGGAGGTGCCTTGCTCTTCATCGAATACGACGTCACCGCGAGCGGCCAGATCGAGCTCGTCGCCCTGATCAACACGGTGGAGGCGAACGGAGAGGACGACGCAGGGACCGAATGGATGGCGTGGCGCGCCGCGGCGTTCGAGGACAACGGGCTCGGCTGCGTCGGCGTCCCCCGGCGGAGCTCGAGCTGATGGAGCAGACGGAGGACCCCGAACGGCTCCGGGGCATCGTCGAGCGTCTCATCCTGGCCGACCGGGCGACCAAAGAGGAGGTGCCCTCGTGAGCACCACCCGCTCCCAGCTCTACCGCTTCGCCCGCGATCTCGGGAACGTCGAAGCGGTCGAGCACGGCTACCGGCGGGGTGGGCTCTCGGGCGCCACCGGCGGTGCCGCCCAGCGCGAAGCACGGCGGGTCATCTACCGCACCGGAAACCGCCAGATCAACCGCTTCGTCCGCGCCGTCGGGCTCGGACCGAGACGCCGCTGACCCAGTTGACCCGGACGTCCCCCGACCTCTGCCGGTGGTTGATCCCGTGACGATTGGGCACAAAGAGAGGTGCGAAGGATGAAGCGATTCGATGGGAGTGATGATGAAGAGATTTCTTGCCGTTTTGGGAACTGGGGTCGCCATCGGGTTCCTCCTGGGGTCGAGGGCGGGGCGAAAGCCCTACGAGCGACTCGAGGCGAAGGTCCGCGGGGTGTCCGGTCGGGACGACGCCAGCGCACCGGCTGAGGACGCCCCGACTGCCGTGGCCAATCTCACGGACGCGGCGGCGAGCAACGGGGCCGAGAGGATCGAGGAGGTCCCCGCGACGGCCGATGCCACCCTCCCGGCCCGGTCGAACTACCAGCGCAGCAGCTCCGGGCGGTAGGGCCGGAAGCGCCCGGTCGGGAATCGTCCCGACCGGGGTGGCTAAGGTCGGTCCATGCCCCTCGAGTGGCCGGCGGCCAGCTATGAGGACTGGAGCGAGACGTGCGACACGCTGCACGCGCACACCCAGGTCCTTGGAAAGCTCGCGGCAGCGCTGGCGCCAGCCGAACCGGAGCTGCAGCACGCCGCGCTCCGCCTCACGGCGCGGGGCTGGGAGACGGCGCCGCTGCCGGCACCCGATGGCTCCGGCGCTCTTGCCGTGACGCTGGACCTTCGCACCCACGAGGCTGTCGTCGAACACCGCGACGGCCGGACGCGCCGCTTCGCGCTTGCTCCGGACCGGCCGGTCTCCGAGGTGACCCGCAGCGTCCTCGGCGCGGTGCGCGAGCTGGGCGGGCCAATCGACGTCAATCTGACTCCGCAGGAAGTGCCGTGGACGGTTCCTCTCGACGAGGACGACCAGCACGCCCGTTACACACCTAGCCAGGTCGAGGCCTACTTCGCGTCGGCCACCCAGGCCGCCCTGGTGCTTGGCGCCTTCCGTGCCCCGTACCGCGGGCGTTCGACACCGGTCAACGCCTGGTGGGGATCGTTCGACCTGGCGACCAATTTGTTCTCTGGGCTGCCGGCCGATCCCCCTTCCCACGACTTCATCATGCGCAACGCGATGGACTCCCAGGAGGTCGCCGTGGGCTGGTGGCCGGGCGACGCCCGGTATCCGAAGGCGGCGTTCTACGCCTTCGCGCACCCCGCTCCCGAAGGATTCGCCTCGGGCTCACTCTCACCGCCCGCCGTGCGCTGGGACGACTCGCTGGGTGAGTACCTCTTGGACCTGGACGACGTGCTCGCCCGTCCCGATCCGCACGACTATGCGCTGACCTTCGCACGATCCGCTTTTCAGCACGCGTGCCTGCTCTGCGGTTGGGACCTGACGCTCGCCGGCAGCGCCAAGGGGCACCCACCCCCGGTGGCGTAGCCCGCACCGGCACATCGGTGTGCCCCGGGTGCGGGTCAGCGGGTGGTGGCCAGACGGAGAGCCTGGTTGGCGTTTTCGGGGAGATCCACCAGCGGTTCGGACAACTCGGCCACCGTCGGCCCGTGCCGGTCCGCGTAGGGCGCCAGGGCCGTGAGATCGAAGCCGTAGAGGGCGGCGGCGTTGCCGCCGAGAATCGAGCGCATCTCGCTCTCGGCGACGCCTTCGAAGACCTGGCGGATGGTCTCCCGGGTGAACGGGTAGGTGCCCTCGTCGTGGGGATAGTCGTTGCCCCACATGAAGCGATCGGCGGGAAGCTGCGTGCGGACCTCTGCGTCCCTCTTCCCGGGCTGACTCACGCCGAGCCAGCAATTACGAGCGAAGTACTCGCTGGGGAGCATCGGTGTCACCGTGCCCGCCGCGAAGCGCAGCTCACCCGTCGTCCCGACCCGCAGCCTCGAGACGATGCCGTCCAGCTGGCGCAACCACTGGGGGACCCAGTGGCAGCCCAGCTCCGTCATGACGACCTTCAAACGGGGGAAGCGCTCGAAGACACCCCCCAGCAACAGGTGGACGAGGGGGCGCTGGGAAAAGAAGGTTGCCTCGGACAGCTGCACCAGGCCACCGGTCCCATGGAGGTCGCCGTAGTCGGGCGAGCCAGTCCCGCCGTGAAAGTTCACCGGTATCTCAAGATCCTCGAGCGCAGCCCAGAGCGGGTCGTACGCCGGGTCGAAGTACGGCTTGAGCCAGGTGGCATCGGGCGCGAAGTTCGGGAGCAGCACACCACCCCGCAAACCGTGGTCCTTGATCCACCGTGCCTCGGCGACGGCGTCGTCGAGGTCGTTGACGAAGATCTGGCCGATCCCGGCCCGCCGTTCGGGACTCTCGGCGACGAAGTCCACCAGCCATCGGTTGTGGGCCCGGATCCCCGCCGAGCGGTGCCGGTATTCGTCGCCGTCGCGCGGCGGAGGCGCGAAGAGCACGAAGCTCGGGAAGAAGGGCGGGATGGTGTTCGGGAAGAGGACCTCCGCCACGACACCGTCCGACTCCATGTCGGACCACCGGCGCCCCGAGTCCCAGTTTCGTACCCGCTCACTGGTGTCCCGGAGATCCCGGAAGGGGTTCTTGTACTTGCCCCGCCAGGCATCGAAGTCGTCCAGGAACTCGCGGTCGAGGTAGTCCCGGTACTGGGCATGGCTGCCACCGGCATGGCTGTCGGCGGTGATCAATGTGTAGTGATCAGAAAGGCTCATCGTCGGGACCCCCGTCGCGGACCATATGCGGTTGGAGCTAGGCAAACCAAAACTGCATGCATATTTTATCAATGCCGGAGCGCTCCGAAAGCCCGGGCCGGCGCCGGCGGGAACGCGGCACGATCCCGGGCGGCGGCGCGGTCCCGACCTGGAGCCCGGAAGCCGTCGATAGGGTCAGGGCCGAAGCCCGCGCCACGACACGGCTGATCGGCACCTGACCCGAGCGCAAGGAGAAACGATGGAAATCGAGCCCAAGAAGCCCTCCGTCAAGGGCCCCACCGATTTGTTTACCGGCGACGTCTGGATCGACCCCGTCGTCTTTGGTCAGGAGCCCTCGCGTGTCCGCGTCAACGCCGTCCATTTCATGCCGGGCGCACGCACGGCCTGGCACTCGCATGCGCTCGGCCAGACGCTCTACGTGATGGAGGGTGCGGGCCTGGTGCAGGCCCGCGGCGGCGATGTCGTGCCCATACGCCCCGGCGACGTCGTCGCGACGGCGCCGGACGAGTGGCACTGGCACGGTGCGACGCCTGACCACTTCATGATGCACCTCTCCATTACCGAGGGCGTCGGTGAGGCGGAGAAGGCCGAGACGAATTGGGGCGAGCACGTCACCGACACCGAGTATCGAGGCGGGGCGTAACACGCCTTCTGCGGCTGAACCCCTGCGGGCATGGTTTCTCGTCCGGCTGGGTAACGGCCGTCTATGGGACTGCGTGCGACGCACACGCTCGAGCGAGAAGTGAAGTTCGAGGCGCCACTCGGCCTCGCCCTGCCCAATCTCGCTGAAGTCGGTGCCCTCGGGGGGCGGATAGAGCGCATTCCCCCCCAGCACCTGCTGACGGCGTACTTCGACACGGCCGACGGTCGCCTTTGGGACCGGGGCATCACCTTGCGTCACCGGATCACCGACGACGTCGGTGCCGGCACCTGGACCCTGAAGCTCCCGCATGCTGCTGATGGCGCGACACTCGAGCGGACCGAAATGTCGTGGCCGGGAGAGCGCGCGGACGTACCGTGGGAGGTGCGCGTCATCGTGCCGCGGCGTGGTCCGGCGGGCGCCGCTCCAACAGCTGGTGCAGCTCGACACGACCCGGCTTCGCCTGGCCTTGCACGACGAGGCGGGCCGTGTGGTCGCCGAGGTCGATGACGACACGGTCGCGGTGGCGGGCGGACCGCGCGATGGCCTTCGTTTCCGCCAGGTCGAGCTCGAGCTTCACGGGGACGAGACCCCGATAAGCAGGGAAGTGACCGCTCGACTCGAGGAGGTCGGACTCGCCGTCGAGAGCAGCCCGAAGCTGGCGAAGGCGATGGGCTTGCCGACGTCGCACTCGGCGCGCCCAGCCCGCCCAGCCACCGACCGAAGATCGTCGCTCGCCGACGTCGTCCGGGGGGGAATTGTCGACGGCCTCGCCCGGCTCCTGGACCACGACTGGCGGCTCCGGGTCGCACTGCCCGACGCCGCGGCCGATGTGCACCAGGCTCGGGTGGCCATGCGGAGGCTCCGTTCTCTCCTGCAGACGTTCTCGGTCGTGCTCGACCCGGTTTGGGTACAACACGTGCGGAGCGACCTCGAGTGGGCGGGGTCGCCACTGGGAGAGCTGCGCGACGCCGACGTCCTCGCCGTCCGCCTGGAGGGCGTCCCGGCGCAGCTCAGGCAGGAACTGACCCGTCAGCGCAGCGTGGCGGCGCGGCAGGTCGCGTTGCTGCTCGCCAGTGAGCGCTATCTGGACCTGCTCGATCGTCTGCATGCGGCGGGGGGTGCCCCACCCTTCTATGACAGTGACGACGCGGTTCGAGCCGACGACCTTGCGATTGGAGCTCTCCCGGAGTTGGTGGGCGCCGAGTGGCGGGCGCTGCGCCACCGGGTCCACCAGGGCGGCGACGAGTCGTCTGACCAACAGTTGCACCGTATCCGCAAGGCGGCGCGACACCTCCGGTTCGCCGCAGAGGTGGCCGTCCCCGTCGTGGGGAAGCCAGCTCGAAGGACGGCGTCGGCGGCCGAAAAGATTCAGACCATCCTCGGCGAGCACCACGACGCCGTGGCCGCGGAGGCGTGGCTGCGCGAGCAGGTCGGGGAGGCGACGACGTCGAAGCACACCAACACCCTCGCCCCGGTGACCTGGTTCGAGGCCGGCCGCCTCTCGGCGGAACTCCGACACCGCCAGGACCGGGTCCTGCGCCGCTGGCTCGGAGCGTGGGAGGCGCTGCGCCGGCCGCGGCGCCGCCGTTGGTTGGGGTGAACTGATTCGATCTTCGGGTCCAGAGGCGCCCGGCCCAGCGACGCCAAGGCCGCCTACCCACCAAGAGAGAATTCGGAGGCCCGGTGCGCCAGCTCGGCGAGTGCTGCGACGACCTCGGCGACCACGCCCTCGTCGTCCGGCGCCAGGCGTTCGCCGTAGTCTCCGATCCCACGCAGACCAGGCGGCAACTCGACCTGGACACCATGCGCACAGGGCAAGTTCACCGGGTTCTTGGGATGGAAACCGAGCCGCACGCGCTCGTCGGCGACGTGGTAGCCCGCGAAGCGGTCGTGCAGCAGCCGACGGGCCACGGCCAGCAACTCGGTGTTCAGCCCCCCCACGATGATTCCCCGAAGGGGACCGGTCTGTCTCCCCCGAAGGGCCGGCCCATAGGGGTCGATCACGAGGCCGCGGTCCGGGTCCACCCACAGGGCAAAGCCGTCGCGGCCGAACCCGTGCACCGAGATGGCCACATCCACATGCTCCACGAACGCTCGCAAACGCTCCGATTGGTCCGGGTTGTACAACCGCGACGTGAGATGGACCCGCAGTGCGGGCGGATGACGGATGGCGTAGAAGGACGCGCCCATTTGCTCGGCGGCGCTTCGGGCGATCTGGTCCGTGCCCCGGTCCTGTGACCCGCCGTGGAGAGCCAAAAAGCCGACCCTCGAACGCAGGACACACTCCTCGGCGACGCCGGGCAGAGCCAGCAGCGCGGCGAGGTCCATCTCCTCAGGTTGGCACGGCCCACCGGTCGCGTCGGCCCCGGTGAACCCGCTCGCTCGGTTGCCGGTTCGCCGCGACGCCCTTCGGAGGGGCCGGCCGACCCGGTCGACCCGCGCGGTCGACACGGTCGATTCGAATGAAGAGACTGGGAGAACTGGGTCAGGTCACCCCTGGGCCTGAAAGGAGTGAACCGTGGACAAGACCACATCCGTCACCGCCGCCCGTGCGGGCACCATCGACGTTGGCGGTGACATGAGCGTCAATCGGCTCGGGTTCGGTGCAATGCGCATTACGGGGCCAGGCATCTGGGGCGATCCGCCCGATCGCGAGCAGGCGAAGAAGGTTCTCCGTCGAGCCCTCGAGCTCGAGGTCAATTTCATCGACACCGCCGACTCCTACGGCCCCGAGGTGAGCGAGACCCTCATTGCCGAGGCACTCCACCCCTATCCCGAGGACCTCGTCATCGCGACCAAGGGCGGGCTCGTACGGACCGGTCCGAACCGGTGGCCGGTCGACGGGCGCCCCGAGCACCTGAGGGAGGCCTGCGCAGGGAGCCTGCGGAGGCTCAAGCTCGATCAGATCCCCCTCTATCAGTTTCATCGACCCGATCCGTCGGTGCCCATCGAAGACTCGATCGGCGCGCTCGTCGCGCTGAAGGACGAGGGCAAGATCCGCCACATCGGGGTGTGCAACGTCACCGAGCCCGAACTGCGACGGGCCCAGGCCCTCACCCCGGTGGTCTCGGTGCAGAACCGCTACAACGTGACTGACCGGAAGTCCGAGTCGATGATCGATCTCTGCGAGCAAGAGCAGATGGTGTTCCTCCCTTGGGCGCCCATCTTGGACACCGAGCACAGCACTGCGGTGGCGGACATGGCGGCTCGGCACAGGGCAACGCCGAGGCAAGTGGTGCTGTCCTGGCTCCTGGCCCGGTCACCGTCGGTGCTCCCGATACCGGGCACCGGCTCGGTCGAGCACCTCGAGGACAACGTCACGGCCGCCGGCCTCTCACTGACCGCGGCAGAAGTGGCCCTCCTGAACGGATCGGGTGGTTGACGCCCGTGACGACGCAGACGCCGATGCAGCTCGGCATGATCGGACTCGGTCGGATGGGGGCGAATCTCGTCCGGCGACTGATGCGCGACGGCCATCGCTGTGTCGTCTCGAACCGCAGCCCTGGTCCCATCGAGGAACTCCAGCGTGAGGGCGCCGAGGGCGCCTTCACGCTCGAAGAGCTCGTCGCCAAGCTCGAGAAGCCGCGCGCGACGTGGATCATGGTCCCAGCCGCCGCCGTCCAGTCCACCGTGAACCAACTCAGCTCGCTGCTCGAACCCGGCGACATCGTCATCGACGGCGGCAACTCGTATTACCGCGACGACATCGCCCGAGCGCGCCAGTTGGCTGCGCACGGCCTCAAGTACGTCGACGTGGGCACGAGCGGGGGGGTCTTCGGGCTCGAGCGGGGGTTTTGCCTGATGATCGGCGGAGAAGCAGAGACGGTGCAACATCTCGACCCGCTGTTCAAGACCATCGCCCCCGGAGAGGCCGCTGCACCGGCGACTCCCAGCCGGTCGAACACGGACGGCACGGCGCAGAACGGCTACCTGCACTGCGGACCCAGTGGGGCCGGCCATTTCGTCAAGATGGTCCACAACGGGGTCGAGTACGGCATCATGGCGGCCTACGCCGAGGGCCTCAACATCCTCGCCCACGCCAACGTCGGGTCCAAGACCGGCGACGTCGACGCGGAGACCACGCCGCTCCGGGACCCCTGGGCCTATCAGTACGACATCGACCTCGCCGAGGTGGCCGAAGTGTGGCGACGCGGCTCGGTCGTGGCCTCCTGGCTGCTGGACCTCACCGCGGACGCGCTGGCACGCTCGCCCGAGCTCGAGGAATTCAGCGGCAGGGTCTCGGACTCCGGAGAGGGCCGCTGGACGATCCTGTCGGCGGTCGAAAGTGGAAGCCCGGCGCCGGTGCTGTCGACGGCCCTCTTCGAGCGCTTCACCTCACAGGGGGAAGGCAGCTTCGCCGACAAGCTGCTCTCCGCCATGCGCTCCCAATTCGGTGGGCACGACGAGAAGACGTCGTAGGGAAGACAGGGGCGGGGTCGAAGGTCGACGTCGAGCGACGCACGACGACGCCGTCACCCGACGTGCGGCCTACGGCGCCTGGGCCGCCTCCTGCACGGTCAGCTCTGCCGTCGGATCGGCCTCGAGGCGATCATCAGGTATGGGCTGACCGGAGCGAACGGATAAACCATAGGTCCCGAGCTCGAGACGTTTCTCCGCGCGGTCGATGGCCTCGAGGTGGCTCCGCAACTCCGCGATCACAGCATCGTCGAATCCCTGCTGGGTGAGCGGTTGCGCAGAATCGAACATGTCGCCGGGTTCGTCGGCCTCGGCTCGGTCTTCTTCACCCTCACCGAGCAGTTGGCTCAATTCTCGCTGCGTCCGGTGCCGCTCCTGATCCAGCAACCGTCTCGCCCTCGTGTCGTCCATACCGTGCGCCTCTCCTGCTTCGCCGTGCTTGGCCGTGCTCTCCCCGTGCTCTCCCCGTGCTCTCCCCGTGCTTCGCCCTGCCTCGCCGTCGTCCGCCGCGCCGAGATGCTCCGTCGAGCGCCGGCGCGCTCAGCCCGCGACCTCGTCGGCGCGATGCGGCAGCTTCCAGCCCGGCCGCACGAAGTGGCAGGTGTAGCCGTTGGGGTATTTCACCAGATAGTCCTGGTGCTCGGGCTCGGCCTCCCAGAACGGCCCCGCCGGGACGACCTCGGTCACGACCTTGCCCGGCCACAAGCCCGAGGCCTCGACATCGGCGATGGTGTCCTCGGCTATGCGCTTCTGCTCGTCGCTCGTGTAGAAGATGGCCGAGCGGTAGCTCGTCCCGACGTCGTTCCCCTGGCGGTTCATCGTGGTCGGATCGTGGATCTGGAAGAAGAACTCCAAGATGTCCCGGTACGAGGTCTGGGCCGGGTCGAAGGTGATCTCGACCGCCTCGGCGTGCGTGCCGTGGTTGCGGTAGGTCGCGTTCGCGACGTCGCCGCCCGAGTAGCCCACCCTGGTCGAGATCACTCCCGGCTGGCGGCGGATGAGGTCCTGGACGCCCCAGAAGCAGCCTCCGGCCAAGATCGCCTTCTCGGTGGTGTCGTTCACTTTGCCTCTCCCTTCCCTGCCTCGGCAGGCTCGAAGAGCTTGCGGTACTTACCGTAACCCTCCCGCTCCAGATCCGCGACGGGGACGAAGCGCAGCGCGGCGGAGTTGATGCAATAGCGCAGGCCGCCCGCGTCGGCCGGACCGTCGTCGAAGACATGTCCGAGGTGGCTGTCACCGTGCTTCGAACGGACCTCGATCCTGGTCATGCCGTAACTGAGGTCCGGCGTCTCGGCAACGTTGTCCGGGTCGATCGGCTTCGTGAAGCTCGGCCAACCGCACCCGCTGTCGAATTTCTGAGTCGAGGCGAACAGTGGCTCACCGGAGACGACGTCGACGTAGAGCCCTGCCTCCTTGTTGTCCCAGAACTTGTTTCGGAACGCCGGCTCGGTGGCGCTCTCCTGCGTCACCTGGTACTGCTCCTCGGTGAGCTGCGCCAGCTTCTCTGGATCCTTCCGGTATGTGTCAGTCACGTGGCCTCCTTCGATGGGTCAACGCTCGGTGAGCGGGCTGCGAATCTGCGGGACGGACACGCGGCGTCCGCTCCAGGCCTACCTACTTCACTCCGTCAGCCTCGACGCGCGAGGGCTCCACCCCAATTCGCCACCTACCAACTACAACACTCCCCGTCGGAAATGATTCCCCGACGAGGCCCCGGCGCGGAGAGAGCACAGCCGAAACTGCAACCGTCATTGGATCGGGTGATGGGACTCGAAGTCCGCACGACCCTGCCCTGAGCGCCGCGGGCCGCTCCCCCACCAATCCCTCCCACGGGCCGAGGCCAAGGTCACCGGTGATCACCTCGCCGTCACGCCGACGATTTGTGCTGAGGCACACGATCCCGTCCAGGCCGGGGAGGCAGGCTGCCTCATCGGTCAGATTCAGCACGACGACGGCCCGTTCACCTCGGCTCCACGCCCACACCCCGTCGGGCGCATCGAGCGTCCGGTAGTCACCCAGACGGAGGTCCGCCGATTGACGACGCAGCGCGATGAGATCCCGGGCCAGGTGCACCATGGAGTCGTGATCCGATCGTTGGCTTTCGACGTTGGTGCCCTCGACGTCGCCCAACGGCAACCAGGGCCGCACGCCGGCCGCGGTGAACCCGCCGCCCGGTCCGGGCCGCCACTGCATGGGCGTGCGCGCGGCGTCGCGTCCCGCGTAGTACGGCCAGTACCGGACACCTAAGGGGTCGCGCAGGTCCGCTTGAGCCAGGGTGACATCGCCCAACCCGATCTCGTCGCCTTGATAGAGAACCGGCGTGCCCCGGAGGCAGAGCAGCATCAGCAGCGCGACCCGGGCGCGTCGCGGGTCGTCGCCCGCCCAGCGGGTCGGGAAGCGGAACATGTCGTGGTTGGAGCCGGTCCACGCCGGCCAGGCCGTGGCAGGGAGAGCCTCCTCGGTCGCCTCCACGACCACGCGCAACGCCCGGGCCTCGAAGGGCCTGCTGATGAAGGTGAAGTTGAAGGCGAGGTGCAGCTCGTCTCCAGACCCGTAGTAGGAGGCCAGATCGTCGACGGGGACGGGCGTCTCGCCGATCAGGACCCTGCCCCCCGGGTAGGTCTCGCTCAGGGCGCGCCAGCGTCTGAGGACGTCGTGCACCTCGGGCCGGTTGGCGTTGTACACCGGCCGCTGCCCGAACATCTGCGCCTCGAACTCGTCGTCCTCGGTGGCCGGAGGGTTGTCGCGCAGGTCGGCGTCCTTGATGATGATGTTGCAGACATCGATGCGGAAGCCGGCGACGCCGCGGTCGAGCCAGAAACGCAGGATCCCGTCGAAGGCGTCGCGGACGTCGTCGTTCCACCAGTTGAGGTCGGGTTGCTGCTCGAGGTGATTGTGGAGGAAGGACTGCTCCGTGGCCGGGTGCCACGTCCACGCGGGGCCGCCGAAGCTGCTCACCCAGTTGTTGGGCGGTGATCCGTCGGGCTTGACGTCGGCCCAGACGTACCAGTCGCGCCGCGGGGCCAGCCGGGAGGACGCGGCATCGAGAAACCACGGGTGCTGGTCGCTCGTGTGGTTCGGCACCAGGTCCAGCAAGATGCGGATCCCCCGGCGGCCCGCCTCGGCCACCAGGCGGTCGAGATCGTCCAGCGTCCCGAAGTCCGGATGGACGGCACAGAAGTCCGAGACGTCGTAGCCCCAGTCCTCGTTGGGCGACGGCGTGATCGGAGAGAGCCAGAGCCCGTCCACGCCGAGCCACTCGAGATGGTCGAGATGCCCGATGAGGCCCGGAAGGTCGCCGATCCCGTCACCGTCGGCATCGGCGAAGGAGCGCGGGTAGACCTGGTAGAGCACCGCCGCCTTCCACCACGGCTCGTCGACCGCAGGAGTCATCCCGTCGTGGGTCGGGCCGAGAACGTCGGACCCTGCTCCTCGATGTCGTCGTTCATGTTCCCCTTGGCGTGCTGACGCCGGCCTTGGACCCGGGATCGGTCGCCGCCCCGGCGACCGCCGAAGCGGTACCGGCGGCCGGCACCACCGCCGAGACGGCGGCGGCACCCAACGACGACGACGCGCCACGATGAGGCCGGCGCTTTCGCCGTCGAACGCATGCTGCCCCGACCGCCCTCGCCGTCACCTGAACCACGAGACCCCCGAAGCTCTCCCCCCACCGGTCGCTGCACTCGATGGGTTGCCGGCGCAACCGCCGGTCATCCTGGCCCCGAAGTCCCCCCGACCGCAAGGTCACCCAGGAACGATCCCTCTCCCGGCCCGAGGAACCCAGGCACTCTGCCGCTGGGATACCCCTGGCGCGACCCGTCCCTCCCCGCACCGCGTCGGCACTCCTTCCAAGGAGACCGGCCTCCCGGGCTGAGCGACCCCGATGCCATCGAGGACTGGGCCATCACCCCCGAGGATTTGGTTCAGCACATCGTCTCGTGAGGTCCCCAGCACGTCGTCCCGCGCGGCGGCGATGGCCTGAAGTCTCGCCTCGACCGCGGCGGTTGCGTGGTCGTCGGTGAAGACGTAGGCCCGCTGCCTGCGGATCGCATCCACGACGTTGGTCGCCACCGCGGCGGGTTCGACGGTGCCGATGGGGTTCATGCCGGTCCGGACACGACCAGGCATCACGACGCTCACGCCGATCGGCGCGCCGCGGCCACACGGGTTACCGCGTCTCCGTCGAGGTCGGTCATGACGACGCGCACGCCGTCGCTCGAGAGCTGTCGGGCAACGGCGAGCCCGATCCCACTTGCCGCTCCCGTCACGACCGCGACGCGGCCCTTCAATCCAGCTGGCTCTGGGCGCCTGATATCGGGCTCGACGGCGGGCGCTCAGCCCGCCGAGCGACGTCAGCCCAGCGCTTCCTGCGGTACCTCGAAGTAGTCCTCATAGCGCCGAGTGCGGCGACGCACCTCACCCACGTCGAGCCCGGTGGCCGAAAACGTGTAGCGGTGGACGCCGTGCTTGTCCGCTGGGTTGTCGTCATAGAAGACGCGCATGGCGTCCTCCACCTCGGGCTGGAGCGTCAGCCCCAGCTGCTCGTAGACACCCGCAATCGTCCCCCAGGGATCGCTCATGAGCGCGCTGAGGTGCAGGTCGATGGCACGCCCCGCTGGCACCGTGCCGTCCACGCGGGCGGTCACGGAGCGGTTGTTGCCCTCGACCAGGTAATCGACCCACTCCGCGGCCTGATCGGGGATGGATGTCCGCGCGCGGGCCAGACGCTGCAAATGTGCGGTGAGCGAGGCCGTCGAGGCGAGCACCTTGAGGGGATCACGATGGGTGTGAACGATGGTGGCATTGGCATACTCGGTGAAGAGGGTGCCGAGACACCACTGATGGGCGGGGGACTTGAGCAGCCACCGCTCGCCGGGGTGGCGCCATTGCAGGACCTGCAAGAACCTGCGGTGGTATCGATAGGCCGGAGCCATGTCGGCCTCCCACACCACCCAGCGACTGTAGCTCGGCACGCGGAAGGCCGTGGAGAACAGCAGACTTCGGAAGTCCCCGGCGGTGATGGCAACGCACTCCTGACCCCGCAGAGGCCCGGACGGGTGGATCGCCTGGAAGCCGGGGATCAAGGACTCGGTCATGGCTTGGGCGACGGCGGAATCCTCGATCCGAGCATCGGTGCGGTAGGTGGCGGTCTCCGGCGGTGGATGTGGCTGTGCGACTTCCCACGTGAGCGGTACTCGGAACCGCGGGTCCTGGGCCAACAGATCGAAAAGGATCGTTGTGCCGGTTCGCGGCTGGCCGATGACCAACACCGGGTCGGAAACCTCTGAGCTGGCGATCTCCGGGTGGCGATGGTGCCAGTCGGTTACCCAGAGTCGACTCTTCAAGAAGTCAACGATCATGGCTGCCGCGACGCCCTCGCCGACTTCGCTCAGATCGCCCTCGTGCCGGAGGGAACGGACAAGGCGGTCGAGCCCCTCCTCCCATGAGTGCTCGCCGAGATCCGAGAGCCCCGTCTCGCTCGTGGCGCGGGCGAGCAGAGAGGCCTGCTGCAGTTGGGAAGAGGCTGTCACGATTACCTCAATACACTATCGTCACTTCTGAACGGCACGCTTGCCGATGCGGCCCGGTGCTGACGGAACGATGGAAGTACGACGAATATGAACCACGCTCCCAAGAGCAGTGCTGCATTCGATGAGCTCATCTCCACCCTGCAGCACATACGGGATGGGTACGTCCTCAGCGAAGAGCGTTTCACGGACCCTCTCGATGTCGTTGAGGGCTACCGGTACGTCGGCCAGCTGCTCTCGGCGGCATCCGAGCTGTTCTTCGAAGCGGATCCTGACCATCCAAGATTGGCGTCGATCGTCTCGCCGAGTCGCAAACTCCAAGGCGATAATCCCGACGCCATCTATCACTACGCCCGTATCTCGGGGTCTCGCTCCTACCGGATCTTCGGGCGCGTCGACCGCGAGTGTTACACGTCATTCACCGTCCACGGACGCGCGCTCGACGGAGCCATGGCCGGGCCGCTTCTCGGTGACATCAACGACCGACAGTTCGTCATCGACCAGGACGGTTCGTACACGTTGACGCTCAGCGCGGCCGAGCAGAGCGGAAACTGGTTGCGCCTCGATCCCGCTGCCCACTGCATTGTGGTCCGCAGCTATTTCCAGCTCGGAACCTCCGCACAGAACGATGCCGCCGTGACGGTACGGATGGATATCGAGATGCTGGACGACGTCGACCCGCCACCCCCCCTCAGCGACGAGGCGTTCTCGGAACGGATGCAAGAGGGTCTGGCCTTCCTACGCCAAACCACCATCGGTCAGCCGCTGCCCGATACGCCGTCTCCGGCCCCGTTCGTCTCCCGTGACGCAAACGTCCTCCCGGCGCCGTTCAGCTTTCGAGATTCTGGCCTGCCGGTGCCCGGTGCCGCCGACATCTTTTACGCAATGGGGCGGTGGCAGCTCGATCCCGGTGAGGCATTGTTGATGACGGGGATTCTTCCGTCGTGTCCGTTCGCCAATGTCATGCTCTGGAACCGCCACATGCAGACGCTTGAGTATCGGTCCCGCCGCTCCTCCCTCAATCAGTCCCAGATTCGGCTCGAACCTGACGGTCGCTATCGCATCGTGATCGCGCACGAGGATCCGGGTGTACCGAATTGGCTGGATTGTGAGGGCCACCGCTCCGGAACGATCTTTTGGCGTTTCCTGCTCCCCGAGAGCGACCCGACCCAGACCGAGTGCACGGTTCTCCCAATCGGTGAGGTCGCCGAGCACTGAGAGCCGAACACTGAGACCAGGGCGGGACGGCAGTGTGACTGTCCGATCGGTGCCAGCGGAATGCTGACCGGCCACGCTCTCGTGAGAAAGCGACCCCCGGGTTCTGCGCTCCTCCGTACCAGGACGGTGATCCCGGGCGGCCTCTTCCGAGCACTCCCCGCCGAGCCAGCAAGGCGCTACCGTGAAGCGGTGATCAGCCGTCTGAAGTCTGAACCGACGAGCCACATCGATCTCAGCCTTGACCGCGTGTTGGGCTGCCAGACGAGAGGAGCCTCCCTATGACCATCACGAGCGACAGTGCACAGGTTCTGCGCCACGCCGACCGGTTCTTCATCGGCGGCGAATGGGTTGCCCCGGCGTCCGACGCCAGGATCGACGTCATCGATTCGGCCACCGAGCAGCACTTCTTCAGCGTCGCCGAGGCACAAGAGGCCGATATGGCGAGGGCGGTTGCTGCAGCTCGAGCGGCCTTCGACGAAGGTCCTTGGCCGCGTCTGACCCACGCCGAGCGGGCGGTGTACCTCCGCGCCCTCGGCGCGGGGCTCGCAGCCAGAGCGGAGGACATCGGGCAAATCTGGCCCCGCGAGTCCGGTGTGCTGCACAGGATCGCGTACGGCGCGGCCACCGGTGCCGCGGGCACGTTCGACTTCTACGCCGGCCTCGCCGACACCTTCGCGTGGGAGGAAGAGGCCCAACCCAGCTCTCCCGGTTTCGGGCTGCTCGTTCGAGAGCCGGTCGGCGTGATCGGAGCCATCATCCCCTGGAACGGGCCGTTAGGGCTCATTAGCTACAAGATCGCTCCCGCCCTCATCGCCGGATGCACCGTCGTCCTGAAGTCTTCGCCCGAGGCGCCCGGCGAAGGGTACCTGGTCGCCGAGGTCGCCGAAGAGATCGGCCTCCCGCCCGGAGTGCTCAACGTGGTCACCGCTGATCGCCAGGTTTCCGAGCTGCTGGTGCGCGACCCCGGGGTGGACAAGATCACGTTCACCGGGTCGACGGCGGCCGGCCGCCGGATTGCCTCGATCTGTGGTGAGCGGATCGCCCGCTGCACCCTCGAACTCGGCGGCAAGTCCGCCGCGGTCGTGCTCGATGACGTTGACCTGGGGATGACGGCCCGCAGACTGGCCCAGGCGGAGTGCATGCTGTCGGGCCAGGTCTGCTCGTCACTCACCAGAATCGTCGTGTCACACCATCGTCACGACGAACTGGTCGAAGCGCTGGTCGACGCGTTCTCCCAGGTCAGAGTCGGCAATCCGTTCGATCCGGAGTCACAGATGGGACCATTGGCCGTCAGTCGGCAGCGGGACCGGGTGCTGGGCTACATCGAGAAGGGCGTCGCCGAGGGCGCGACGCTGGCCACCGGCGGCGGACGACCAAAGCACCTCGACAAGGGCTGGTTCGTGGAGCCGACGGTCTTTAGCAATGTCGAGAACTCACAGACGATCGCCCGGGAGGAGATCTTCGGCCCTGTCGTCAGTGTGATCCCGGCCCAGGACGAACGAGACGCGGTGGCCATCGCCAACGACACCATCTACGGACTGAACGCTTCCGTCTTCACGAACGATGCAGACAGAGCTCGAGTCGTCGCCGGCCAGCTTCGCTCCGGGACGGTCGGACACAACTCGTTCCGCACCGACTTCTCCATCGCTTTCGGCGGCTTCAAGCAATCGGGCATCGGTCGCGAGGGGGGAACCGAGGGCTTGCTGCCGTTCTTGGAGACCAAGACAGTCATACTCGAACAGCCCCCGTCGGAGTACCGCCCACCCACGTGATCCCATGGGCGGTGTCGGACTCACCAGATCGCGGCGGATGGGCCTACACCTCGCCATCGTCACGGCGATGTTCGCTGGGTCGTCTGTCGCCTTTTCCTCGATGCCCTCTGGCGCTGCGACGTCGGCCAGCCGCGCCGTCAGGTCGAGCCTCGCGACCAACGGGGTGTGGCCAGGAGTGGGCAAAATCTGCGAACCGGGGGAAGGGGGTGCCTCGTCGGTGCGCGGGGTGGGGCCCCGGACCATCCGCATCGCCGTGTTCAACGATGCCGCCAACACGGTTGAGCCCGGACTCGAGGAAGAGCTCGTGCAACAGGCCGTTGCGTTCGCGGGGTGGTGCAACGCTTCGGGAGGCATCGACGGGCGCCACATCGTGATCGACGACCGCGATGCGGCTCTGTTCAACGCGGCGCAGGTGACCGAGCAGGCCTGCCAGAGCGACTTCATGGCGGTGGGGGGCGGCATGGCGCTCGACCAGCCTTCCGTCCCGATACGAGAGCAGTGCGGGCTGGGCCAGATCAGCGGTTACCTCGCCTCCGACGCGGCCGAGGTTGCCTCCGATCAGGTCAGTCCCGGGGGTGGCAATACGTACACCTGGTCCTCCGGATGGTTCCGGACGCTGGCCAAGGCGTACCCGCAGGCGGTCGAGAAGGCGGGGATGGGCGGATCGAACACCCCGTCGGTCCTCGAGCCCGAGCGCAAGTACGAGTTCGGCGCAGAGGCGCAGGGGTGGAAGGTCATCGACTTCCAGGAGCCGCCGATCGCGGTGACCGACTGGGCGCCTTACGTCGAGGAGGCCCAGAGCAAGGGGGTCGAAGCCCTCTGGCCCTCCTTGGACGACAACATCGCTCCCTACTTCCAGGCGATGACCACCGCCGGCTACCACCCTGCTTTCGTCCTTCTCGGAGTCCAGTTCTACAGCTCCGCGACCACGAGCGCCGTGGCGGCCAACCCTGGCCTCCCCCCCGTCTACGTCGAGACTTCATGGTGGCCGCTCGAGATGGCATCGCAGAACCCCTCGACCGAGCAGCTCGTCAGCGTCATGCACACCTACGCCAAGGGCGACGCCATCGACTTCGACGACGAGGAGGGCGCAGAGTCGTGGCTCTTGTGGGCGCGCTCCGCCTCGGCCTGTGGCCCGGACTTGACGGTCTCGTGCGTCTTGAGCCACGCCGCCGCCACCAAGAACTGGGACGCCGGAGGTATTCAGGCGCCGATCGCGAGCTTGAGCCTGTCCAACGGGAACCCCCAGCCCTCGCCCTGCTTCGCCCTGCTCAAAGCCGAGCCCGACCGGTTCGTGTACGACAAGGCGGTCACCCAGCCCACCCAGTCGATCTGGAACTGCAATCCGAAGAACGTCGTCCACCTGACGAAGCAGGAGCAGCAGCAACTGGCTGCCTTGTGAGGTGAGGTTCGGGGGATGGAGCGGACCCACGCCCTCCCGAGCGCGTCAGGACGGTTCGCCGGCTCGCTGACGTGACGTGCGGTGCTCGGGATCCGTGTCGATCACCGGGATGACATGCTCGCCGATCAGGCGGATCATCTCGAGTGTGTCTTCTCGTGTGGCCGGACCAATGCCGAAGACGAGCTGGTCGAGCCCGGCTTCCTCCCAACGTCGGCACTGGGTCAACGCCTCGCTCGGGTCACCCACGATCAATGCACCGGCTTCGATCCCCATCTCGATCGTTTCCAGCGTGTAGTCGGGGATCAATTCGGGCCACGCCGGCACGAGGGGTGGCCGCGGGAACGTGTCGTGGTACCGAAACACGTTCGAGGTGAGATAATTCGGGCGGTGGTCGATCAACTGTTGCCGGGCCCGTTGCCCGTCCTCGGCGACGTACGCAGCGGTGCACACCATGACGTTGTCGTTGACAAAGGCGCCGACCGGCTCGGCCCCCAAGATCGCTTTCTTGTAGGTGTCGCGCGTCTTCTCGAGCGCCGCGAGGTTCCCGATGCCGAACCCGAGCACTCCCAGGCCCTTGTGGGCGGCCATTTCCCAACTGCTGGGATTTCCGGCGGCATACCACATGGGCGGATGCGGCTTCACGTACGGCTTGGGGAGAACCTTGCGCGGGGGTAAGGACCAGTACGTGCCCTCGTAGCCCGGGTAGGTGTCCTCCATCCACATCTTCGGGAACTCGCCGATCACGTCTTCCCAAATCTCACGGGTGATGTCCAGATTCTCGGTGCCGGGCAGAAAGCCGAGGATCTCGTGACTGCCTGCACCCCGGCCCGTGCCAAACTCGAACCGGCCTTCGGAGAGATGGTCCAGCATGGCCACGCGCTCAGCCACCTTGGCCGGATGGTTGACCTGCGGGAGCGGGTTGAAGATCCCCGACCCGATGTGGATCCTCGTGGTGGCGTGAGCGAGATAGCCCAGCACGACATCGCTGGCTGAGAGGTGCGAGTACTCGTCGAGGAAGTGGTGCTCGGTGGCCCAGACGTATTTGAACCCGGCGGCGTCGGCCGCCACGACGGCGGCGAGCTCGTTCTCGAAAGCGTGGTGCTCGGCATCCGGGTCGCCGACTCGGCGGAACTCCGGCACGTACCCCTGGATGAACAGCCCGAATTCCACGATCCACTCCCCGGCCGCTACGGACACCGGGACACCCTGAAATCGGGCGCCCGTCCCTTTTCTTGCCATCGGCCCAACGCCTGGTGACGACTGCTCACACAGTATGGCCCATTTGGTTTCGCCGAGTGGCGGAGACCTTGGGGGTCGGACCAGCAAGCATGTACCCCGGGCACGTCTCCGGCTTGGCGGCTTGGAATGAATCGTCGGACGACGCCCCGTACCGAGCCCGGATCGTCGGGCCGCCGAGGGAGCCTGGCCCTGGACTCGGTGATCGAGCGCCAAGTCCGGTCAGGTCGCCGCACACGTCATTGCTTGGCGACCCAGGTCACCACCTTGACTTTCGCTCGCATGAGAGGAAAAGTGAACAGCCAACGAGGCGTCCTTGGCCGGAGAACGGTCGAGGGGGCAACCAAGAAGGCTTTCGAGCAGCCATCGTCGTTGCCACGCGTCGCACGGTCGTGGCCGCGGCTGCGTCGTCCTGTCAAGGCGCCACCATAAAAGATGGAGGCCGAGATGAGCAGCGTCCACGCGAGCAGCGAAAGCAGCGCGGGCACTCCGCCGGTGCGGGCCGGGGAAGCGCGGCTCGAGGTCGTCCTCGTGCCCGTCTCCGATGTCGATCGTGCAAAGCATTTCTACGAGTCGCTGGGGTGGCGACTCGACGCTGATCTTGCGGTCGATGATGCCTACCGGGTCGTGCAGCTCACGCCTCCGGGTTCCGCCTCCTCGATCATCTTCGGCAAGGGGATCACGTCAGCCCCTCCCGGCTCGTCCCAGGGCCTGCAGCTCACGGTCTACGACATCGAGGACTCGCGAGCAGACCTGATCGGGCGCGGTGTCGCCGTCGGCGAAACGTTCCACGACGTGACGGGGGTCTTCCACCACGCCGGGAGCCAGGGACGCTTGAACGGCCCGGCTCCGGCACATGCCGATTACGGCTCGTTCGCCGCGTTCAGCGATCCCGACGGCAACGGTTGGCTGCTCCAAGAGATAAAGACGCGGCTTGCCGGCCGTTGAAAGGAGACTCCGATGGTCACGACGTACGAGTCCGTGAGCGACCTCGCGGCCGCCCTGAGGAGGGCGGAGGAAGCACACGGGAAACACGAGCAGCGGATAGGTAAGGCCGATCCAGACTGGCCAGACTGGTACGCGCTGTACATGGTGCGAGAGAGCGCCAACGAAGAGCTGCCGACATGAGCAACGAATTCGACGTGATCGTGCTCGGCGGCGGCTCGCCGGGAGAGCATTGCGCGGGCGCTCTGGCCGAGGGCGGCCTACGCGTCGCCATCGTAGAACGCGAGCTCGTAGGCGGAGAGTGTTCGTACTGGGCGTGCATTCCGTCGAAGGCGCTGCTGCGGCCGGGCGAAGCGGTCCACGGGGCGCGAGAAGCAGCCGCGAGCGCCGACGTCGATGTGGACGCGGCGCTGGCATGGCGTGACTTCATGGTCTCGGACTACTCCGACGCCGGTCAGGAGCGCTGGTTGGCCGATCGTGGCATCGGCCTGCTGCGCGGCACTGGCCGCCTCGACGGTACGGGCGTCGTCGAGGTCGATGGGGTGCGCCACACAGCCGACCACGTCGTCCTCGCGAACGGCGCAGATCCGGTTGTGCCGCCCGTGCCGGGCCTGCGCGACCTCGAAGGCGTCTGGACGAACCGCGAGGCGACCTCCATGAAGGCCATTCCGCACCGACTGCTCATCCTCGGCGCCGGGCCCGTCGGGGTAGAAATGGCCCAAGTCGTGCGTCGTCTCGGCGGCGAGGTGGCCGTCACCGACATGGCCGAGCACGTGCTTGCCCGGGAGCCGGCGCCACTGGGCGAGGCGCTCGGCGAAGTTCTACGCGGCGAGGGTATCGAGCTCGTGCTGTCTGCAAACGCGATCGGCGCGCGACGTGATGGAGACGATTACGTTCTCGAGTTGGACGACGGACGGGAGCTGAAAGGCGATCGGCTGCTCGTCGCAACGGGCCGGCGTCCGCGGGTGCGCGGGCTCGGCCTCGAAACCGTCGGCGTCGAGCCGGACGCGCACGGCATTCCGGTCGACGCACACCTGCGGGCGGCGGAGCGTCTCTGGGCGATCGGCGATGTCAACGGCCTCTTTCCTCTGACTCACGTGGGCAAGTACCAGGGGGAGGTGGTCGCGGCGAACATCCTCGGAAACCCGCGCAAGGCCAACTACGAGGCCGTTCCGCAGGTCGTCTATACCGACCCGCAGGCGGCGGCGGTTGGCGCGGCCGCCGGACGCTTTAGCGCCATGGTCCCGCTCTCAAAAGTCGCCAAGACCGCCACCTATACGCACTCCTACGCCGACGACAAGGGTTTCCTGACGCTGCTCAGCGACGGCGAGCGACTGACCGGTGCCTATGCGCTCGGCCCCGAGGCAGGGGAATGGCTGCAACAGGCCACACTGGCGATCCGCGCCCACCTCCCACTCGATCTTCTGGCCGACACGATCCAGCCGTTCCCGACCTTCTCGGAGATCTACGTCGCCGCGCTCAAGGCGCTCCGCGACGAGATCGAGACGGCGACAAAGCCGATCGGTGCCGGACCTGTGATGGCAAACTGACGGAGGGAAGAGCGACGACCAGAGCGGCACGGCCGGCCGGGCCCTCCGCGCGATGGAACCGGGTGCCGTGTCGCGTCCATCACCTTGCCCCGGGTTTCGCGGCGCAAGAGGCGATCTTGTCGCTCACTCTGCAGAGTGGCTTGGTTCAGAGGAGACCCCCGCTTTGGTTTCGCAGGCTTCCGATCCCGAGGCTGTTGTCAGGGGCGGCCATCTGGGCCAATGGATTTGGAACGGGTGCAGCGACCCTGGAGAGCGTGTTGCGGTCGATATGGCGAAAAGGTTCGTCACTCCCTGGGATGTCGAGCACGCCTTCTTCTTCGTACGACCAGGTGCCATCGTCATTGATCGTCACGCGCACGCGGTAGCTGAGCGTCCGAAAGGCCCGATCCAGAAACGGGTTGGACAAAATGCCATGGACTTCTGAGCCCACCGTTGCTGTGAGCTCGAACTCCTTGGCACCGGTTTCGGCCGGACCGCTGGCGAGGAGCACTTGCCCACGAGGGATTCCAAGGGTGAGGGTCACCGCGCACGCCGACGGTTCCCAGAGCCAGTAACCAACCTGGTCGTGGAACGTGGGGGCTTCGTTGGGGTTCAAGATGTGGGTGTGGTAGCGCAGGCCGTAAAACAGTTGAGGTCCATTGGTTTGGAAGTCGATCGCTTGAAGCTCGTAGTGCTCGATGAAGACGTCGTGCTGCGTTCCCTCGGCCACGGGATGCTGGTCGGACCCCTTGGCCCCCTCCCAAGTCCCCGCCATGGGACCGAGTGGACCGAGATTCGACAAGGTGTCGGGGTCGCCGGACGGCTCGGTGTAGATGTCGTTTCCGTAGGGATCCTCCAGCGAACTCATTGTGTTCTCGTCCTGCCCGTGGGCGGTTGGGACTGATCTTGAACGTGTCCCAAGTGCTCGGCTTCGTGGTCGCGGGGTTTCATGTCCAGGCAATTTACGAACGAATCGTGTCCCGGAAGAATTCCCGCCACCTTTCCGCCGCCGCGAGCGCCCCCACCAGGTCCTTCTCTGGACCGACGATGGACCGCACCGGGAGCTGAAGACGAATTTGACCCCTCCAGCCTGTGCGTACGACCCTGAGGGAGAGCCGGTCTACTCCTCGAATTGACCCACGGTGCGCCGTCGGGCGAACCATCTAGGGGGGAAGGACGGACCAACCAGTCGGTGCCGGAACTGCGATGTCGAGGTACGTCACGATCCCCGGCCTCGCGGCGCACACCGACGGGATCGCGTTCACCGCCGGCAGTCCGGTCATGATCATGCCGAGCACCATGTAGTCCTTGAACGACGACGCCGCGAAGTCGGGCGGGGCAAAGACCTCGAGCTTGGTGCGCACGGAGGGCAGGCCGTGGACTTCGACCACGTAGCCGTGCTCCACGGGCCAGTCGGGCTGGAGGGTCTGGCCCTTGCGCCATCGCACGTCGAGGGAGATCATCTTGCGGTCGTCCACCCAGCCCTGCCAGCTTGCTTCGATGCCGGCAACGCAGCCCGGTTCGATCTCCCATGAGTCCATCACGACGACTTCGGTCGTCTCGGCAAACGAAGCCTCGCACCGGATAGAGGTCAGTTCGAGCTCGAGGGCCTCGCCCATCAGGTGGACGGCATCGCTGAACACCACCGTACCGTCGGCCACCATTGCCGGCAGGCGCGGGTCGTTGATCGGGCGACCGAAGCCGACGGGCCGCTCGGTCTCGGGCGAGTCGTAACCGGTGGAGTCGACGGACTCGAGGACACGCACCGAGTCGACGCGGACACATATCCCGGCCACCACGATGCCGAGGAGGTTGGCCAGCCCGGGGTTCATGCCCGATCCAAACAGCGAGCTGCCGCCTCGCTCGCAGGCCTCGATCAGGCGCTGGCGCCCCTCCCCGAGCCAGTGGCCGGTGATGAATGCCGCGGTGGCGACGACGTTCACGCCCGCCTCGAGGATTCGCACCAGCTCGCTGATGTCGAGCCACTTCGGGTTGTACACGACGCAGTCAGGTTTCAGAGCAAGCAAGGCATCGACGTCATCGGTCGCGATCACACCGGTTGGGTCCGTCCCGATGAGCTCGCCGACGTCACGACCGACCTTGTCGGGGCTCCAGGCGTAACAGCCAACGAGCTCGTAGTCCGGGTTGGCCAACACCGCCAGGGCGGTACGGGTCCCGACGTTGCCGGTGGTCCACTGCACGACGCGATAGGTCCGCTCGCCCGTCATTCGCTTTCTCCGGGTAGGTCGGCCCGACCCCTCGTCGGGGCCCTCCCGAGGTTACGCGAGCGGACACCTCGTGACCGACGGGGTCGATGTGCGTTCAGGGTGCGGCCACAAAGGCCAGTATGAAGCCGGCCACGGCCAGGATGACGGTCCCGGCGGTCATCAGGGCGAAAACGCCAGACCCTCTGGGCACGTACGCACCGCGGCTGCCGCTCGAGAGCGTGAGGACCAAAAGGACCACGACCCACACGACCGCAGCGCCTGCAACGAGACCCAGAGCGAGATCCTCGTCCACGCCGTGCAGTGGCCAGAGGTGACGCACGACCACTGCGACGCAGACCACGACGGCCAGACCCGAACGGTTCCAGGCAAGGGCCGTGCGTTCGGCGGCGAGACCGCTGTCGGTCGGCTCCGGTTCGCTCGCCATCGTCGTTCAGGGGCTCCCCAAGGCGGCGAGCGCGACGGCGAGCGCGCCAATCGCCACGATGCCGAGAGTGAGGATGAAGGGCATCCACGAACGTGGAAGGGGCTCATGTTGCCGCATGGCGCGCTCGTTGGCGCGCCACTGCCGAAAACTCTCCGCTGCCACGGCCGCCCCGAGGGCGATAAGCGGGAGCCCCAAGAGCCGGCGGCCCCACTCCACCTGGAGTTTCGGCAGGAGCTGCGTGGCAGCCACTCCGGTCGCGATGAGCGCCAGGGCGGTGCGGTTCCAGGCCAGGAAAGTGCGCTCGTTGGCGTAGGTGAATCGAACGTCGGGATCCTCCCCACGGTGCGGGTCAGTGCCGTCGGCGACCGAAGGTCTCTCGGACTTCTTCTCGCTCTGGGCGCCCTTCACCGATTTGAATCCCGGCTCCTCGTCGGACACTGCGATTCAACTCGACATGGCGACTTGACGAATCAAAGGATGGGTTGGCGCCAAGACGCCCTTGCGGCACCTTCGGAATGACGTCGTCCCGCGCAGTCGGCCGTTGACACAATTCATCGAGACCACCCCAGACTCTATCCGCCGACACCCAATCTCATCGAGTTTTGCCGAACGACTTCTCGGCGGGTGGCAGCACTTGGTCCCGGAGAGCCGTGCCCGTGACCCGGCTCGTCCCATGCGGTACCAGCCGAAGCGCTTGACGAAGACGCGCCCGTAGGCTGAGGGCAGTGCCGAGAGCGATCACCGGCTACCACCACGACGCTGAAGACGACTTGGTCGCCGAGCTCTCGTGCGGCCACGATCAGCACGTCCGGCATCGCCCCCCGTTCGAGGAAAGGCCCTGGGTGCAAAGCGCAGCCGGACGCTCCGGCCGCATCGGCAAGCCCCTTGAGTGCCGGCTTTGCGACCGAACCGAGCTTCCCGCCAACCTGCGCTTGGTGCGCACAAGCCCGCAGTGGGACGAGCAGACCCTGCCCGCTGGTCTTCGTCAGTCCCACCGCCTCGGTCCTGGTTGCTGGGGACGAATCCACGTCCACGACGGTCGTCTTCAGTTTTCGATGGCGACGCAACCGCCCTTGGACGTCGAACTCGTGGGCGGTACCGAACAGGCGATCCCGCCCGAGATGGACCACGAGGTGGGACCGATCGGCAAGGTCCGCTTCTCCTTGGACCTTCTCGCTGCCGGTCGGGACCAGGAGACGCGTGCCCAGACACCTGTCGATCACGGTGGCGACCCAGCGTGCTGGATCGGCTTGGTGTGCCCCGAGTGTGGAGCCGTTCTCGACGGGTCTGGCCATCGCTCAGGATGCTCCGAAGGCGTGCGTTCCTGACGAGCGCTGGCCACATCGGCAGAACCGAGATGGCGTCGGCCGCCCCGAGACGCATGCTCGGCGACACGGTCCAGCGCTTTGGCGTCGGCGGGCGACAGACATCCGGCCGTGACACCGACGGCAATCGCCCGATCTCACTGACGCTCGAATGCCCTGTGCGTCGGGTACAGCTCGGAGAGCTTCGCCGTGCTGAAGGGAACCGTCCTCCCGCGGCGGAAGCAGAAGCCCCCTCCGCCCGCCGAAACGCCCGAAACGACGGCGCTCGGGCGTCTGCACCTGGAAGTGTGCGCTGCACCAGGTCCTTCTCCATTTCGGCGGGAAAAGGGTGCCACGTTCGTCGTCTTCCTTCCCCATGGATCGACCACCCACGGCAGGGCGGCAACGAGCCTCCTCGTCGGCCCGCCCGAAGCGAAGTGGCTAACATACGAACATATGTTCGCTGTCCAATTGGCGTGGGACCAGGGGCTCGATGAAGCCCAGCTTGCGATCGCAACACACGGCGATTCACCACTGGTCGTCGTGGCGGGGGCGGGAACCGGCAAGACACGGGCGCTGACCTCGCGCGTGGCGTGTCTCCTCGACCGAGGAGTGCCGCCGGATCGAATCCTGCTCCTCACCTTCACCCGCCGAGCGTCCGACGAGATGTTGACCCGGGCTCGCGATCTCGCGGCTCTCCGCAGCGGAGAGCGCCCCCAGGGTGGCACCTTCCATGCCGTGGCCCACCGGTACGTGGCCGGCTACGCGGAGGTGCTCAACCTGCCCAAGGGATACGGGGTCCTGGATCCGGCAGGGGCCTGCGACCTGATGGACCTGCTGCGAAACGACCATGCGCTGACCGGGACATCGAGCAGGTTCCCGAGACCCTCCACTCTCGTCGACATCTACTCCCGATGCATCAACACCGGACGCACACTGCGCGACCTGGTGCCCTCGGAGTACCCGTGGTGCGAACCGCATCTCGAGTTGATCGCTGGGCTGTTCCGGGACTTCACCGCCCGCAAGCGCCGCTCCGCCTTATTGGATTTCGACGATCTCCTCCTCTATTGGCGTGCCCTCCTGAGCCACGACGAGCTCGGTCCACGCCTGGCGAGCCACTTTCGCTACGTGCTGGTCGATGAGTACCAAGACGTGAACAGCCTCCAGGTCGACCTTGTCAGGCTTCTGGCCCCGCAGGGAAGGGGTCTCACCGTGGTCGGCGACGAGGCCCAAGCGATCTACGGGTTCCGAGGCGCAGACCCGGGCCACCTGCGCCAAGTCGTCGGCTGCTATCCGGACTCGGTGACCATCCAGCTCGAACGAAACTTCCGCTCGAGACAGAGTGTGCTGGACGTCGCGAACGCAATCCGTCCTGCACCCGAGGGAGAGCCTCGACTTCACCTTCACAGCGATCGGGGTGCGGGGACAAAGCCCAGTCTGAACCGCTGCTACGACGCAGCTTGGGAAGCCCGGGCGATCGTCAACCGAGTTCTTCAGGCCTACGAGACCGGCATCCAGCTTCGCCAGCAGGCGGTACTCGTGCGTGCCGGTCATCACAGTGACCTGGTCGAAGTTGAGCTCGCGGTGCGGAAGGTCCCGTATCGGAAGTATGGCGGTCTCCGCTTCCTCGAAGCAGCTCACGTCAAAGACTTCGTGTCTGCCGCCCGGCTGCTCGACAACTCCCACGACGAGGTCGCGTGGTACCGGATCCTCCGACTGCACCGCAACATCGGCCCCACACGAGCGAAGGCGCTGCTCGAGGCGGTCCGGCCGTCCGAGGCGGACGCGTTGTCTCGTTGGCCAGAGCTCGCCGCCGCCGCCCCACCGAATACCCGAACCGAGATCTCGGCTTCCCTCTCAGGGCTCCTGGCGGCTAGGGGCGAGGAGACCGCGGGCGGTCAGGCTGGCTCGGTTCTGCGGGCCATCCGGCCGCTCCTCGAAAGCCGCTATGACGACGCTCCAACCCGGGTGCAGGACCTCGAACGTCTCGTCGACAGCGCCTCGATGGTTGATGACCTCCCGGCTTGGTTGGCCGAGCTGACCTTGGACCCGCCCGTCTCGAGTGGCGACCTCGCAGGGCCACCGCACCTCGATGAGGACTATTTGGTGATCTCCACCATCCACTCGGCCAAGGGCCTCGAGTGGTCGATCGTCTACGTGCCCCACGTCGTCGACGGTGCCATTCCCGTTGACATGGCCCTGCGGACGCCCGAAGGGCTTGCGGAGGAGCGGCGACTCTTCTACGTCGCTGTCACCAGAGCCCGTGACCAGCTCCACCTCTACGCACCACTCCGCATGCCGCATCATCGCTTCGCTCATGACGATCGACATAGCCTCGCCCCACTGAGCCGGTTCGTGACCGATGAAGTCCGAGGGACGCTCGACCTCGTCGAAGAGAAGCGCCCTCGGATGGACGTACAGGCACCGGCGACCCAGTCGGTCGTCGTCGACCTCGATCCCCTCTGGAGCTAATGGGGATCGTCTAGCTCGCCTGCAGTCCGTTCGGATGTTCTCCGATGCGGGACGAGGCACATTGCTCCTGGCCTCCCACTTCACTCCTCAACACGGGGAGGCAACACCGTGAAGGCGACGGTCGAAACGGCTGCCAACTTGTTGGCGCGACCGACGTCCGTAACTTCTACCTGTAGCACGAAGTTCGTTCGCCCCTGCCGCACGATCCAGGCCTCCGCGTGGGCCGGCCCGACGGTCACCGGGGACAGAAAATGAACGTTGAGATCCGACGTCGCCGAACTAAATCCATTTTCGTAGTCGTAGGACTGATAAGCGAGACGCCCAGCACAGACATCGATCAGCACCGCGATCAGTCCGCCCTGTAGCGCCCCACGTACATTCGAGAACTCGGGGCGGATGTCCATCTCGATCACGCGGTGACCGTCGGGCGACGGCTTTCGCGCGTCCCGAGCTGCTGGAACAGGTGCTCGCCACGCTCAAGGGCCTGCTTGTGGAGCTTGGTCGTCTCGGACTCAGGGTGCATCGTCATTGCGCAATGGATATACCAACTCCGCAGGAACGGCGAATCGGTAATCGGACCTCAGCTCGGGGCATGATGAGCTTGGTGGATGAGCACGAGACTCCGTTACAAATCGTCAATGCTGTGGCTCCGATCAGGATCTGCGACAACGGCGGATGGACCGACACGTGGTTCTCTGGCCACGGCAAGGTATTCAACATCGGCGTACACCCATGCGTCGAAGTACAGATCCGGGTTCACCCCCGCGGATCACTGCCAGAGCGGATCGTGCTCCACGCCGAGAACTACGGCGAACGCTACATGTTCAAGCCCGGCGCCCTGCCAGATCGTCACCGACTGCTCGAGGCGACGATCGATGAGATCGGCGTGCCAGACCACGTCTCGATCGAGATCAACGTCTTCTCGGAGGCTCCCGCCGGTGCCTCGACGGGCACATCGGCATCGGTCACGGTTGCACTGGTGGGCGCCCTGGACTCGCTCAACTCCGGTCGCATGACGCTGGAGCAGATCGCATCTGTCGCCCACCGCATCGAAGTCGATCGTCTCGGGATCGAGTCGGGTATCCAGGACCAGCTGTGCGCAGCGTTCGGGGGAATCAACTACATCGAGATGCCCGCCTATCCGCGTGCGTCGGTGTCGCAGTTGACGGTGTCGGACACGGTCTGGTGGGAGCTGAATCGGCGCCTGGTGCTGGTGTTCCTCGGGCACGGACACGTGTCATCGGAGGTCCATGACCGGGTGATCGCCCGCCTGCAACATGAGAGCGAGAGCTCGCGACATCTCGCGATGCTGCGCCGCGCGGCGGAGCTCGCGAGAGACGCAGTACTGGCGTCGGATTTTGCAGCGTTGGGCCGAACGATGACCCAGAACACCGACGTCCAAGGGGACCTTCACCCGAGCCTGGTCGGCAGAGAGGCGCAGTTGGCAATAGAGATAGCGCTAGCCCACGGCGCGTTGGGATGGAAGGTCAATGGCGCCGGTGGCAATGGCGGGAGCATGACCATCCTGTGCGGGCCCGACATGAGCGTCAAGCGACGGATGCTCGATGCCCTCCGCGACGCTGATCCTCGGTTCCAGGTTCTCCCGACTCACCTCAGCCGAGGCGGCGTGCGAATTTGGCGCACATGACGCCACGGGCTGTCTTTTTGATCTCGATGCAGCCGGCTGTTGAACCGTTCGGCGTGGACTGAGCCAGAGAGCGCAGAGCGGATCAGAATCGTCGGAAGTACGGGACGACGTCGGTGGTCATCCCCCACAGGGAGCGGATTGTGGTACCGCCGTCGACAATCAAGGTCTGTCCGGTGATCCGTGACGCCAGCGCAGACGACAGGAACAAGACAGCGTTGCCGACGTCATGGGCTCGGGGCGGGGCCAATGGATTGACCGGGTTGGTCCCCCACTCGTTCTCGGGCAACTCCTCGTTGCCAGAGCCGACGTTCCCCGGGGCGACGGAATTGACTCGAATGCCATGCCGGCCGAGCTCGTCGGCGAAGGTCTTGGTGAGCGAGATGACGCCCGCCTTGGCCGCGCCGTACGCCACGTGGAAACCCGCCGCTGCGATGCCGTCGACGGAAGCCACGGCCACCATCGAGCCGCCGGTCCCCTGCTCGATCATGCGTCGCCCGGTCTCCTGGAAGAGGTAGAAGACCTGGGTCAGGTTGTTCTGGATCGTCCAATTCCAATCGTCGTCATCGAACTCCGCAACGGCGTTCCACTTAGCCCCGCCGATGATGTCGACACACACGTCGATGCCCCCGAGGCGATCCCCAACCTCATCGAGGGCACGTCGTACGTGGGCGCGTTCGGTCATATCGGCGATCACCGGAAAGGCGAGCCCACCAGCGTGCTCGATCTCACCTACGACAGCACGGGCCCGGCCGTGATCGATGTCGACACAGGCAACGGACGCGCCGGCCTCGGCCAGCGTCAGGGCGCTGAAACGACCATGTCCGGCGCGGCCTTCGATGAAACCTGCGCCGGAGACGACGGCTCTCTTGCCGTTGAGACCAAGGTCGATCATCAGATCGTCACGGCCGGGAGCGCCGACCGCCAGCACAGCGACGGCCCGGCCGAACCCCGAGCTCGCCCGTCATGCCGTCTTCCCATGAGCCGGACTGCCGGTGCGGCTGCACAGTGTGTCCATCATTCGTCATGAGTCTCCCGGTCTGTTGGTCGAATCGGACTCGGAGCGGCGTCAACATCGCAAAAATTTCGGCCAATCCTCCAGGGCTCTCGGTGGAGGACTCTACGCGGTCGAAGCGTTCCCGGTCTCGGAGCACTGGCCTGCGACTCGTCGAAGGGCTCGCAGCGGTCAGCGGGCGGTCTCGAGGGAGCGAGACGGGATTCGACCACCGATCCCCATGCCGGTGAAGGGTGGACATCTCGCAGATGGCGCGTCATTCTGATGAGGTGCGACCGTCGGCATCTTTCGTCCAGAGGCAGTGGCGCCGCTGCGTACGGCTCGGGACACTCGCTCTGGCCAGCTTTGCCCTGCTCGGGATCGGCGCGGCCGTCATGAGCCCCGGCGCGTCGGCGGTGGCTGGGCACGGTGCCCGACTCGACAGGTCGTCCCAGCACCATAAGCGCCAGCCCCAGCATCACAAGAGCAAACCCCGCCAGAGCGGGAGCCATCCTTGCCTCGAGGGCAACTGGAATGTGGCGAGTATCACGCTGAGTACGAGCGGTCTCTCTTTCACCGGTGGTGCCGGTACGACCGTCGACATCATGTCCAATGGGAACGCACTGGGGAATTTCACTCCGGGTACCCCCCTCACCGGCCGCGAGGGCTCAGCCAAGTTCAACGGCACGGTGACCGACCACTACGGCTTTGCGGCGAAGACGTCGGCGCACTCCGGTACCTTCCCGGTTACGACGGTCACCGACGATGCGACCATCACGGTGGCCGGTGTGACCAAGCCTGTCACGCCGTCGCCCGAGCAAGGCTCGTACAGCTGCACCGGCCAAGACCTGTCTCTGACCTTTACCAGCGGCGCCAACACGCTGAGCTATCAAATGACTCCGGCTGGCTGACGCCTATTCGATGGCGCCGTCGTCGGCGTCGACGGCAAAAGGGGATCCGAGGGCCCCCGGGTTGCGAAGACCAGCCAGTGTCGTCGGTCGCGCCAATTCGGCCCCAGACCTGGAAAGGGCAGGCGATCAGGGTCGGCACGTGAGCCCGAGGCGCGCATCGTCGAAGCCGAGCACCAATGCCGCAAGCCGGGCTGACAGACTGGCGGCCAATGGTTCTCTCCGTGCTCGACTGGACCACGATCGCCTCTTTGGGAACGGCGGCGGGCACGCTCATATTGGGCATCGCAACGTTTGCCGCGGTCCGATCCTCCAACCGCTCGGCCCGCATCGCCGAGGCAGCACTGCAAGAGCAACGCAGGCCTGTCCTTGCCCCCTCCCGTCAAGAAGATCCTACGCAAAGGATCATGTTCCTCGGGGACCATTGGGTAGAGGCCCCAGGCGGCCGTGCCGCCGTTGAGCACCTCGATGGCATCGTGTATCTCGCGATCAGCCTCAGGAACGTCGGCAGTGGAATTGCCGTCTGTCAGGGTTGGGCGGTGAGACCAGGCTCGAGTGCATCGCGCGACTATTCGACGCATGTTCCCTTGGAGGATTTCCGTCTCCAAGCGCGCGATCTGTACGTACCGGGAGGTGACATCGGGATGTGGCAAGGAGCGCTGCGAAACCCATACGATCAGGTGCGCGCCCAGGTGGCTGACGAGGTCCAACACCGCCGGCCCATCACGGTGGAGTTGCTCTACTCCGACCAGATCGGCCGGCAACGGACGATTTCCCGGTTCGGCCTCACTGCTGAGGATGGCTCGTGGCTTGCGAGCCTGAATCGGCACTGGTACCTCGATTGGGAAGGGCCCCGCCCTGAAGGCATCACGTTCGCGGCACAAGAGGCGGTGCTCCGCGATCAAGACGCCTTCGTCGAGAAGCGGGCAGCGGCGACCGACGACCAGCCCACGACGGCAACCGGCGAACCAGGGTCCGGCGACCGTGACGCAACCTGAGCCGACCGACCCGCAACGCAGGTACCGGCGCTTCTCCGATGGCAGAGATCCTCGAGCGGGTCTGCGAGCAACCGTGGCGGATACCCTGACGTCCAAAGATCATTCTCTGGTTGCAGGAGGACCTCTTGGACCACGGAGGAAGCACCATGCCCACTGACCATGTCGCACCGCCGTGGGCCATTCGCTCCTCGCTGGTCGCCGTCGCCGACCTCGATCGGTCGGTCACCTTCTACGGGGAGCTCGGTCCCTTCGATGTGATCGCTCGCGAGGACGCGGTCGCCGTGCTCGGCGAACCATCTCCCCCTTCATCGTCCTCATCTTGCGTGCATCGCAGGGCACCCATCAGATCCGCCATGGCCAGCAGTCGCTTGGCCTCCGCTCGATCACCTTCAACGTCGGATCACCCGGCGAGCTCGATCGGATCGAATCTCTCCTGCGCCACCGTGACCTCTTCACCGTCCGTCGCCACGTGGCCAAAGGCGCAAACGAACTCGTCCTCGGGCGGGATCCGGACAACTTGCCTCTGGCCTTCATCTGTTACGCCGAGAACACACTCGGACCTGAGTACTTCCGAGCGGTGGTCGATCTGGTCTATTCCATGGACGTCTGACCTGACCGGACGGCCCGGAACGACCCGGGAGGTCCCTGTGACCTATGCCTGATCCGAGAAGAACGCCGATAACGTCATGAGACTGGGACGCTCGAGAGGAGACACCAATGCCGAAATTGTTGTACACGGCGCGAGCCCATGTGACCGGCGGCCGCGCCGAGGGTCACGGCGTGACCAGCGACGGGGTGTTGGACCTCCAGCTTCGCACTCCCGTCGAGATGGGTGGTGACGGTGGGGGCACCAACCCTGAGCAGCTCTTCGCGGTCGGCTATGCCGCGTGCTTTGAGGGAGCGCTCGGTGTTGTCGGGCGTCGAGAGCGAGTCGATCTCGGAGCAGTCTCGATCGATTCAGAAGTGAGCCTCATCACCACGGAGGACCGCGGATTCAATGTGGCCGTAGGACTCGACGTGTCGCTCCCTGGAATAGACGATCCCGAGCGCGCCGTTTCGATCGTGGCCGCAGCGCACGACGTGTGCCCTTACTCGAACGCGACCCGAGGCAACGTGGAGGTGACCCTGAAGGCCAACGGCCGGTCGGTCCCAAGTCCGAATCAGCTCTGAACTCGCTCATCCAGTCGTGACGCGCGGTCAGACCCCCTGGGCGAGGTTCTTGTTGGCAACGCCGACGGGAGTCACGGAGGATCCTCATATCCGTTGGCCAAGGCCGAAGTGTGCCCCTGATCTGCGAGAGTAGGGCCACCGCAAACCAAGGCACCGGAGACATCGGCGTCGCACCTGCCGAGGCTCCAGATGAGTGAGGCCCGAACTACCGAGTTCGGTGATCATGGATCGGACTTGCTTCTCATTTGTGCGCGACCCACCGCCACGACCGTCGGCCAGATCCTCGATTGGAACACGATCCCGCCGCCGAGCGTGAAGTGGACCCCGTCGTAACGAATCTGCGTGCCGTCTTGGTATTCCTCATAATGGCCACCGGGACAGGCCATCGCGTTGAAGTTGATCAACGAAGTGTGCGAGCTTGTCGCCGCCACCTCCCGGACAAGATCGTTGTAGATGGCCGACCGTTTCGGAGAGTCCTCCGGCCATGGTTGCCCGTCTGGTTGCTCCCCGGTGTCGTAACACGGAGCAGTCAAGAGGACCACGTCCGCCCCACCCGACCTCCCAACGTCAACCGCATGCCGTAGCTGAGCCTTCACATAGGAGGCGTAGGTCGGACTCAAAATGTTGGTCCAGCGACCCTCGTAAGTGCGGTTGGACACCTCCCATCTTCCGGCGAGGATCATCACGACGTTCGGCCGGAACTTGGCGATCAGACCATCCCAGATCTGCGGCCACGGTTCGGCCGATCGGCTCCCGCTGCACGGTGCTTCCATCGGCGCGTCGATCCCCTTGAGCTGGTACTCGAGGCCCGATGTGACGCCACAACCCAGGATCCCCCCGTCGTGCTCGTCGACGCCGTAGGTCTTCGCATGCGCGCCAAGCCCGATACCGAGGGTGAGCGCAGTTGAATCCCCGACCAACAGCACTTTGACGGGTGATCCCGAGGAATAGCCGATGCGCGTGACCGTTGGAGGTGCCGTCGTGGGCAGCGCTGTCGCCGGGATGACGGTTGCGGCAACGACGGCGACCACCGTGGCTCCAACTGCGACCGGCGTCACCAACCACGATCGCCATCCCCGCAACAGGTTGCCCTGGCGGATAGGGCGTTCGACCGCGTAGAAGGAGACGGTGGCGATCCCCACTGTCGCGATCGCACGGACGGCAAACAATGGATACCCGGTGAGGCCGGTGCGGGCGTTGTCGATGTAGATGAACAGCGGAAAGTGCCAGAGATACATCCCATAGGAGATGCGCCCGACATAGCGCAGTGGCGCCACCGAGAGGCACCGCGCCAGCAGGGAACGTTGGCAGCAGACCACGCTGAAAAGAACCGCTGTCGTGGCCAGCGCGGCCAACAGGAAGCCACCCTGGAACGCGAACGCCTCGTTGTAGGAGACCTTGGTCCACAAGGCGACGCTGCCGGCCACACCAAGGACACCAACCGCCAGCACCACTCCCCGCCCGAGCGTGGTCTGGGCCGCCCATGCCGGGTCGCCGCCGAGGCGGAGGCGCACAGGGTCATCGGGCCCCGGCGTGATCCCGAGGCGGCGGCGGCGGTCACCCCACAGCGACAGCGCGACCGCCAGGGCCGCGCCAACCAGCAGGGACTGAGCGCGGGTGTCGGTGCCGTAGTAGACCCGGTTCACGTCGGCGCTGGAGTAGAGGATCGCCATCTCGATTGCGGAGGCGAATGTCCCGGCCAGGCAGACGATCAGCAGCACGCGCAGACTTCGCCAGAACTTGAAGACCGCCAGAACCACCAGCGGCCACACCAGGTAGAACTGCTCTTCGACCGCCAGTGACCACATGTGGTTCAGCGGCGAGGTGTACCCAGTCTGGTTGAAGTAGTCGGAGCCGGTGACGATGAAGTGCCAGTTGGCGAAGTAGAAGAGCGATGCCAACGCGTCGCCCCGAAGGCCCGGGTAGGTGCCCTGTGGGACCAAGAAGGCGGCGAAGACCGCCACCCCGAGCAGCATCACCAGCAGGGCAGGGAGGAGCCGCCGGGCCCGTCGGGCCCAGAACGCTCTGAGGCGCACCGTCGTCGTGCGGCGCCACTCGGTGATGAGAAGCGACGTGATCAGGAAACCGGACAGAGCAAAGAAAGTGTCGAGGGAGTAGAAGCCGCCTGAGGTGAGAAAGACCCCACCGTGGTAACCCATGATCACGATCATGGCCACGCCCCGCACTCCGTCGAGGGCCGGAATGTAGGAGATGCTCGGCCCGGTCCGCGGGGAGTCGGGGTCGGGCGGCCCTCTCAGCGCCACCGTCATGTCGGACCGGCGAGGGTCGCCGTGAGGCTGCGCTCGACGCACCCGTCTTGACCGACCGATGGGTCATGCCGTAGGACCATTCCAGAGAACGGCCCTTTCATTCGTGCAGAAGGGAGTCTGCAAGCTCCTCGGGACGATCGTCCGCTTGAGCCCTGCGAAGCTGGTTCTGGTCGACCCAAAGCATTGGGCCTTCGTGAGAAGGTGGGATCAGGTAGTTGCGGCGAAGGATGCCAAGGGCTACCTCTGGCCCGCCGGCGCCGCAACCGAACTTCACGGCGTAGATGGGCAATCGACCATTGGAGGTTGAGCCTACTTTGGCAAAGGGTGGTCGAGCGCTCAGACAACGCAGCCGCCACCTGGTGGGTGGCGCACATCGATCTCCCTTCTCGGGCAGAATCTCGAGATGGTGCAGCCGCCAAGAGCGCGATGGGGGCGGCGCCGGCCGCAGCGGGTCGTCCGCCCTCACAGGCTCGGCGGGGTTCGCAAGCAGTAGTGGCACCGTGACGTGACAACTGTCGAGCGAGACATCGCGTCCACCAAGGTGCCGTACCCCGTGGCCTCAGGGCCTCGCCGCCCAGGGGGATGGTGGGTCCGCCCGGACCGTCCGGGATGGGCATTGCCGGCCCACGTCGGCGTGACGTTCCTTGCCGCCGTCGTCTACACCTGGGATCTCTCGTCGAACGGCATGGGAAACGACTTCTACGCCGCAGCGGTAAAGGCCGGTACCGAGAGCTGGAAGGCGTTTCTCTTCGGCTCCCTCGACCCGGGCAACTTCATCACGGTGGACAAGCCGCCGGCCTCCCTCTGGGTCATGGAGCTCTCGGCCCGGATCTTTGGCTTTTCGAGCTGGAGCATGCTGCTTCCCGAGGCGCTGGCTGGTGTGATCACCGTCGCGGTCCTCTACCATCTCGTCCGCCGGTGGGCTGGCGACGTGGCCGCTGTTCTTGCCGGTCTCACTATGGCCCTGACGCCGATTGCGGTCGTGATGTTTCGCGACAACAATCCCGATGCCCTCCTCACACTGCTCCTGGTGCTCAGCGCGTGGGCGCTGTGGTCAGCGATCGAATCGGGCCGAACCTCGCGTCTTGTCCTGTGCGGAGCCTTGCTCGGTCTGGCCTTCAACACCAAGATGCTCCAGGCCTTCCTCGTCGTCCCGGTCTTCGCAGTCGTCTACCTCGTCGCCGGCGGGGCCCCCTTGCTGCGCCGAGTGACCCAGCTTCTTTGGGGTGGTCTGGCTCTGCTCATTTCGAGCAGCTGGTGGGTGGCCATCGTCGAGCTGTGGCCGGCATCGTCGCGCCCTTTCATCGGGAGCAGCACCAACAACTCCGAACTCAACCTGATCTTCGGATACAACGGTTTCGGACGTTTCCTGGGCTCGGGAGGTGGTTTTCTTGGCGGGTTGGGCGCGCTCGGGGGCGGTTCCCTCGGCACCGGTGGGCCGGCCGGATGGCTACGCATGTTCAACGACCTCGTTGGTGGACAGGTTTCTTGGCTTCTGCCTTTCGCTCTCGTCGGTTTGGTGGCTGGGCTCTGGCTCACTCGGCACGAACCGCGTCAGGACCTCGGTCGGGCTGGCTACCTCCTCTGGGGTGGTTGGCTCCTTTGTACGGCGGCTGTCTTCAGCGACACCAAGGGCATCTTCAATGCCTATTACACGGTCGCCCTGGCCCCTGCGGTCGCAGCATTGGCCGGGGCGGGCGCTGTTGCCCTCTGGCGCCTGGGAAGAGGCAATCGTTGGCTCTGCTTCGCGCTGCCTTCCGCCATCGTCGGCAGCGCGCTCTGGGCCGGTGTGCTGCTCCGGCGCAGTCCGGGCTATGCTCCCGGACTTGCCAATGCGATCCTGATCGTCGCCATCGTCGCAGCGGTCGCCATCCTGTGCGCCCTCGTCGGCGCGCCAACATCCGCGGCAGTCCGCTGGCTGGTCATGGGCGCCGGGGTCCTCGGCAGTCTCGCACTACTCGCTGGACCGCTCGCTTACTCGGTGACCAGCGTCGAGCAAGGAACCTCGGGACCTCTCGCGCTGGGGGGTCCCGCGGTCACCGGCGGCCTCAGCCCAATACCCGGCATGACGATCTCAGCGGCGTCCATCCGCCAGGCGAGCGAAACCTCGTCCCACCCCCCGAAACGATTGGTCCGCTACCTTGAGGCGCACAGGGCGGGCGCGCAATATCTGGTCGCGGTGTCGGGATCACTGACGGCGGCACCCTACATCATCGCCACCGGCCAGCCGGTCATGGGCATGGGGGGCTACACCGGCATGGATCCATGGCCGAGCCTGACCGCGTTCAAGACCATGGTCGATCAAGGGAGCGTCCACTACATCCTGGTGGGCAGCGCATTCTCATCCTTCGGATTTGGAGGCAGATCCTTCCACTTCTCCTCCGCCTTCCTGCATGAGATCATCGCCGAGCTGAAGAAGCATCCGGAAGCTTTGTCGGACCTCATCAAGAGCAACAACTCAGGTCCCAATGCGGTCGATCAGTGGGTACGCACCCACGGTGTACTAATCCCGTCGAGTGCGTACGCGGCGATTCCGGGCGACGCTCTCTACTACGTGTGGTGACCCCGTGGCGCCGTCGCCTCACTCACGTGAATCGTGATGGGACGTTCGGAGAACAACGACCGGCGCCGGATCCAGCCAGGGCGTGGGCGCAAAAGTGATTCTGGAACCAGGGCTGTGACGCGTGCTTCCACGCTCGAGATCGTGGTCCCCGTCTTCAACGAGGAATGCGTCCTGGAGAGGCAGGTGCGCACCCTCATCTCCAGGTTGGGTTCGAGTTGCCCGTACGCATGGACCCTGTCGATAGTGGACAACGGGAGCACCGATTCCACATGGGCCATTGCGAGCCGCATCGCTCAGAAGGAGAACAAGGTTCGAGTCCTCCACCTGGGGCATCCCGGCCGCGGCGGGGCTCTCAAGGCGGCGTGGACATCGAGTACGACTGACATGGTGGCCTACATGGACATCGACCTCTCGACCGATCTCGAAGCGCTGGCCTCGTTGCTCGATCCCGTTGCCGCCGGCTCAGCGGACATCTCGATCGGATCGCGACTTGTCTCGGGATCGCAGGTGACCAGGAGCCTTCGCCGCGAGATCATCTCCCATGCCTACAATCTGATGGCCCGAAGAATGTTGTGTTATCCGGTGCGAGATGCTCAATGCGGCTTCAAAGCGATGAGTCGGCGCGTCGTGCAAACGATCGTCCCGAAAACGAGAGATGACAGTTGGTTCTTTGACACCGAGCTGCTCGTCTTGGCCTGGAGAGATGGCCTCCGGATCACCGAGGTGCCGGTCCGATGGGTGGAGAATGACGATTCGAGAGTGCGCATCGTTGGTACAGCCATCGCTGATCTTCGCGGTCTATGGAGATTGTCCAGCAGACCCGCTTCGGAGAACTGATTAGACCCTGGGTTGCCAACCCCGAGGGCTATGACGGCGCCGCCAAGTCTTTCGATTCGGCCCCAACTGGAATCGGAAGACGTCCCGGCAGTAAAGCGGCCTGCTCCTAGAGGACCGACATCAATGCATTCGAGGTACAGATCCGAAACGTTGCCCTCACGCGAGCTCGTAGATCCGAGCCGCGTTGCCGCTACAGATGAGTTCGCGCTCGTCGTCGGGGACGTCAGCGAACTGACGGGCGACGATTGCCTGCGAGTTGGGCCAGGTCGTCGCCGGGTGTGGGAAGTCGGTCGACCACAAGATGTTCTCGACCCCGATCAGATGGCGCAGCTGCAACCCGACCTCGTCATCCATAAACGTGAGCGCCATGTTCCGTCGGAAATACTCGCTCGGCTTCAACCGTACGCCGGGCAGATCGTAGACCTTGGTCTTGGTGTCGAGGCTGGCCAAAAATCCCGGCACCCAATAGAGGCTGGGCTCGACGAAGACGATCTTGAGACCGGGAAACCGCTCCAGGGTGCCGGTGAGGATCCACCACGCGATGACTTCGGACAGCGCAAGCGCCGGCATCGACGTGAAGATCGCCAGTTGGGGTGTGGGGTCGCGCCGCCAGATGTCGTAGAGCCAGTGGCGGTTCCCGAGATGGTGGCTGATGGAGATACCGGTCTCCTGCAGCACACCCCACAACGGGTCGTACACAGGATCGTGGTAGTCCGGCAGCCCGATCTCGCTCGGGAAACATGGCAGGTGGACCGATCGCGCCCCGAGCCCCGCCAAGCGCTCGACCTCGGTCACCGCGTAGGGGATGTCGATGATCGGAACCTGGTAGGACACCGCCAAGCGGTCGGGGTCATGGGACGCGAACTCGGTGAGGTGGTCGGTGAAGGCACGACTGATCGGCTTCCAGTCCCCTTTGACGAGACCGAATGCCCGGAACGCGCTCACTTCGGAGTACAAGACCTCTGCCCGTACGCCGTCACGGTCCATGGCAGCGAGCCGCGCGACGGGGTCGCGGTAACCGGGGTCGCGGAACGCTTCCAAATCCCAGTCATCCATCGACAGCTTCTTCCCGCCCCTGAGATCCGCTTCGATCTTCGCCTGCGCGGAGATGGCGTCGTCGAATGCCTCGTGCAGAGGGTGCGGGAGCCGCTCCCGGATGACGTCGAGGTTGATCGCCACGTGCGAGTCGGCCGAGATCAATTTGGTCATCTTCCCTCCGAGGTCCTGCCTTGTCGAAACAATAGTATCTACTATGTTCCGCCGGTGAGGCAAGTCCTCGAAGAGCCTTGGGTCAAGTGAACGAGCCCGACGGCCATCGGTCTACGAGTGATTCGTTCCAGTCGACTGCAACCGATCGCGGCGGCTGGCTTCGAGGTCATCCAGCCAATTTTGGATCCAGGCGAGCAGTTCATCGTGTCCGTCGTGGACCCCGGAGAGGCTCTCGACAATCAGCCCCAGCTGGAAGCTCGTCACAGCGGCAACGATTACCGGGAGGGGAAACTGGTCATCATCGAGCCCGTACTCACGCATCGCCTCACTGAAGTAATTCTCAAAAATGGTGCGAAACCGCGCGTGGACCTCTTTGACAAGCCGCGGCTGCAGTGAGGGCATGTTCCAGCCCATGGCCAAGAGTTCCAGCATGATCTTCGGAAACCGTGACGTTGGTTCATTCGCCCAGAACTGCGCGCCGAGCCGCCACTTCTCGGCAAAGGTGAGATTCGGGTCGGCATAAAGCGCCTCCAAGAGCTCGGCCAGTTGGTCGACAAAGCGCTCGAGTGTCTGCGTCAGGAGTTCTTCCATGGACCCGAAGTAGTAATGCACCAGCCCGTGTTTGACGCCAGCCGCCTCTGCCACCCGGCGGGTCGTGACGCCCGCATATCCGACCTCGTAGAGCAGCTGCTCGGCCGCGTCCATCAGCGCGACGGTGGCCTGTCGTCGCGCCTCTGAGACATCACTGTCCTGCCAGGCGCGGGCCATCAGCTGTTGTTCCCGACGTCAGACGAATTCGAAATCACCACGAAGCTTCTCCCTTGACTCTTGGTCAGTCGTATTGGATACTAGCCCAAGTCAGTCGACCAAGGGTGCTTGCCCTGGTCGAAATGGAATAAATCCAATCGGGTTTATATGATTCAGCCATGTCCGATCGATTACGCCTCGGCGCATTACCCGCCCGACCATCGATGCTGGATGTCGACAAAGGCCAGACGGGGAGCTACAAAGGGACTGCCGCATCCGCCTTGGCGACCACTGACCCGAGAGCGCGCATGGGACCGACGTTGGGCTCCTTGACGCGGAGGTGATAGATGACGATCACGGACGCACTTGCGGCGTGGGGATCGTACGATCTCGACGACCCGTTCCCGGTCTTTGCAAAGGTCCGGCAGCTCGGTGCGGTCCACTCGGTGACGTTGGCCGACGGGCATGGTGCCTGGCTCGTGGTCCGCTACGAGGAGGCCCGTGCCGCACTGAACGAGCCACGGCTCTCCAAGGACATGCACGCAGCGCTTGCCACGGGCTCGGGCGTCGTGGCCGAAGGCCTACCCGGGCCGGCCTTTGCCCGTCACATGCTCACGGTCGACCCTCCCGACCACACCCGCCTACGGAGACTCGTGTCAGCCGCCTTTTCAACGCGGCGCGTGGAAGCGTTGCGTTCCCACATTCAGACCATCACCGACGACCTCCTCGATAACATCGCTCGTCAAGGACCCCAAAGCCGGATCGACCTGGTCGCAGCATTCGCCTTCCCACTGCCGTTCACGGTCATCTGCGAGCTCCTCGGCGTTCCCCGGCGCGACCGCGCCTCGCTCGGTGAGGGATTCACCAAGATGCTGGTCTCCACGTCGACTCCGGACGAGTATGCGGCAGCCAAGGAGGCGTCCGACTCGGTCGTGGCCATGTTGAGAGCACTTGTCGAAGCCAAGCGGAACGAGCCCGGCGACGATCTCGTGTCCGACCTGATCAGCGCACGCGACGGAAAGGAGTGCCTCGATACCCAAGAGCTGCTCTCCACGATCTTTCAGCTGATCGTCGCCGGACACGACACGACCGCCAGCCTCATCGGCAACAGCCTCGTCGCCCTGTTCCGCAACCCGGCTCAGCTGGCCCAGCTTCGCGCCGATCCCGCAAAGATCCCCAAGGCCGTGGAGGAGTTCCTTCGCTATGACGCACCGGTCCCCCATTCGACGTTTCGGTATACAGCTGCACCACTGACCCTTGGAGGTGTGGCGATTCCCGCCGGCGAGCAGGTCATCATCTGCCTGGCCGCGGCGAACCGGGACGCAGACCGCTACGCCAGCCCCGAGACGCTTGACCTCGAAAGAGATGAGGCCCGTCATCTTGCCTTCGGGCACGGCATCCACCATTGTCTCGGTGCGCCGCTGGCCCGGATGGAGGGCCACCTGGCCCTCGGGTCGCTCCTGCGCAGGTTCCCGGAGCTCTCGCTGGCGGTGCCGGTCTCGGACTTGCGCTGGGAGCACGGCGACGGCCTCGTGCTGCGCGGTCTGTCCGAGCTCCCCGTGATCCCCGGCCCGGCTCTCTCGAGGTCACGATGACGGACGATCCAGCGGTGTCGCGACCCTTCGAGGAGAGCTGGCGCGGCGTCGACGAGGGCTGGGGGCGGCGGGCGGTGGACTTTTCCACCCTGAGCGAGCCGACCAACTGTCGGGAGTACGTCGCTCTGCACCACCGACTTGGGGTCGGCGCAGGCGACACGCTGCTGGACGTCGCTTGCGGGGCGGGTCTCGCGCTCGAGCTGGCCCTCCTACGCGGAGCCCTGGGCGCGGGGATTGACGCGTCAGAACGCCTGGTCGCGGTAGCCCGGGACCGTAATCCAGACGCGGACCTCCGGGTTGGAGATATGTGCGCCCTGCCTTGGGACGACCACGCTTTCGACGTCGTGACCAGCTTCCGGGGCATCTGGGGTACGACCCCTGACGCGATCACCGAGGTCTATCGCGTCCTGGTCCCCGGTGGCCGGATCGGGTTCACGGTCTGGGGTCACATCAAGGCCTCACCGGGCGCGTGGGCGTTGGCACCCTTCTCTCTCGCGGCGGCCCCAAAGGTGGAGAACCAAGCCGCCATGGTCGCCCTCGGCCGGCCCGGCGCGGGCGAAGCCTTGCTTCAGGACGCCGGCTTCACTGACGTGGAGCGGATCGACATCCCCTTCGTGTTCGAGTCCGCCGATCCAGACCTGTACGCACGAGCCCTGGCGTCGACCGGGCCAGCTTTCGAGGCGATGGAGACGGTGGGTGAGGCGGCATTCTTGCAAGCAGCGGCCGAGTTGGCCCGGGAGAAGGTTCGCGCCGGTCTCCCCCTTCGAGCGCAAGTCGCGGTTGTGGGCTACGTGGCCAGGAAGCCGACCCGACAGATCCTCACCCACAACCAGCCTTCAACGGTCCAAGCCGACGGGTTGCGCACAGGCTTCCTCGGAGCGCCGCGGCATACGCCCGAGGCCCAGCGCCTGTTCGACAACGACTTAGACGGTGTCGGTTTCGTGATGAACGTTTCGCGACTGTGGGCCTACATGCCGGCCACGCTCGACGGCTTGTCGGACCTCATGGACCAAGCGACTCTGGCCGGCTCGCTCACCCATCGACAGCGGACTGTCCTCGTCACGGCCGCTGCGTCAACTCTGGGGGACTCCTATTGCTCGCTGGCGTGGGGCAACAAACTCGCGACAGAGACGAGCTCGGAGATTGCGGGGGCGGTGATTCGGGGTGCAGACGAAGATCTGGACCCCAGTGAGCAGGCGCTGGCCCGTTGGGCTCGGGCAGTGGCGACCGATCCGAATGCCATCGAGGCGCGAGACGTCCAGCAACTGCGGGACGCCGGCTTCGACGAGACACAGATCTTCGCCATCACGACCTTCGTGGCGCTCCGACTCGCCTTCTCGACCATCAACGACGCGCTGGGGGTGGGCCCAGACTCTCAACTGGGCGCTTCGACGCCAGCACCGGTTCTGTCCGCCGTCACGTTCGGCCGCCCCCTGGGTCCTGAGCATGAGTAGGCAGACGCCTGCGGTGCTCCACCTCGGGGGCGTACTGGGCGCGGTGCGTGCATCCGTTTCTGCCGACCCGCATCTCGTTGTACTGCACGCAGCTGAGCACATCACATGAGCAATTGTTGTCACCCTGACGGGGACTCGCCCGCGGGAAAAGAGAAGGAGCAATCCAAATGACAGCTACGGATACACCAGTGAACAACGGCGTCAACGTCGAGGCCCTCTTGGGTGCCCGAGAGGCGCTCACCGCCGCACCGCAAGCGGCCCAGTTCCAATGGCGGGCGAGCTGTGAGTGGAAGGACGGCACCCACAGCCACTCGACGGTCGAGGGCTTCTTCGGTCTTGGCGAGGAGCAGAACCACCGGACCCGGTACGAGTTTGATGCCGATCACCCAGAGATTTTCGCCTCCGCTGACAACGGTGCGACCCCTGTCGAATACGTTCTCGTCGCCCTCGCCAGCTGCCTCACCGCCGGCGTTGCTGCGGTGGCGCAGAATCGGGATATCCAGTTGCGGCGTGTCGCGGCGACGATCGAAGGCGGGATGGACGTTCGTGGCATCCTCGGAGTGGACAGCGATGTCCGCAACGGCTTCAGCGATGTGAAGGTGACCTACGACATCGACGCAGACGCCTCCCCAGAAGACATCAGGGCGCTCGTCGCACAATCGCAAAAACGCTCGGCCGTGTATGACATCATCACGAACCCTACAAACGTGAGCGTCCAAGTCCGCTGATCGGACTCCGTTCGGAGGAGGAGTAGGGCGGCTTTATGCGTACCACGACCGTCGTGATCGGAGGCGGTCACAGCGGGCTCGCGATGAGTAAGTGCCTCTCAGATCGCTCGATCGACCACGTCGTCCTCGAACGCCACGAGGTCGCCAACTCGTGGAGAACCGAGCGGTGGGACTCACTGCGATTGCTCACGCCGAACTGGCAGTGCCGTCTCCCAGGGCACTCCTACGGTGGCAGCGACCCCGATGGTTTCATGACGATGCCCGAGGTCGTCGACTTCATCACAGACTACGCAACGGTGATCGCCGCCCCGGTACAGTCCGAGACCGCGGTCACGTCCGTGCGCCGTACAAATGGCGAGTACCGGGTCACCACAAACCAGGACGAGTGGCACTGCGAGACAGTCGTCGTGGCCACAGGTGCCTTCAATGTGCCTCATCTACCCCCAGTGTCGGACGCGGTGCCATCGTCGGTGGCGACCTTGACCCCGCTCGAGTACAAGAATCCGAATCAGCTCGGCGAAGGAGGCGTGCTCGTCGTGGGCGCGTCGGCGACGGGAGTGCAGATCGCGTGCGAGGTCCAGCACTCCGGTCGCCAGGTCACACTCGCGGTAGGCGAGCACGTGCGGGGGCCGCGTGACTACCGGGGTCGAGATATTCACTGGTGGATGGAGGCGGCCGGCGTGCTCGACGAACGCTACGACGAAGTCGACGACATCGTCCGAGCTCGACGTGTGCCATCCATGCAGCTGGCAGGCTCGCCCGAACGGGCCACCTTCGACCTCAACGCGCTCACGACCGCCGGCGTAAAGCTGGTCGGTCGGCTCGCTGGCATTAGTGGGACTCGAGCCCAGTTTTCCGGATCCTTGCGCAACAAGTGCGAACTCGCCGATCTCAAGCTAGGGCGGCTGCTCGATACCATCGATGAGTGGACCGCTGCGAGCGGCCTTGACGACTCGCTACCCCCGCCGTACCGGTTCCCTCCAACTGTCGTCGGCGAGTCGCCGCCACTCGGTCTCGATCTCGCCAGCGGTGAGATCGAGACCATCATTTGGGCCACAGGTTTCCGGCCGGACTACTCCTGGCTCGACATCACGGTCCTCGACGGCAAGGGCATGCTTCGCCATGACGGAGGCGTTGTTGAGACGCCCGGCATGTTCTTGTTGGGAGCACCGTTTCTACGCCGACGCAAGTCGAGCTTTATCGATGGTGCCCGAGTAGACGCCCAAGACCTCATCGTGGAACTTGCCGCATACCTCGACGCGAGAGTCGCGGTGAAGGATTGACGCCGACGCCGAGGCGCAGCGCGGACCGCAAGCGCTCTTTCGCCAAGGCCGCTGGGGATGAAGTGACATCAACCGACACGTGAGCGCGGAGGACGTGACGGCAACGTTTAGAGTCAGGCGATGACTTCCTCCCGTGGCCCCACCCTCACCGTCTACGGGGCCCCTTGGTGCCCCCACTGCAAGCGAGTGAAGAAGTTTCTGACCTCTCATCGGGTCCCCTATGACCCGGTCGACATCGACGAGAACCCGGAGGGTATCGAGCGTCTTAAGGCCCTGCAGAACGGAGGCCAGATCATCCCCACCGTCGTTTACGCCGATGGAACGCACGAGGTGAATCCAAGCGACGAAGACTTGGCCACTCGCATCGGCCTTACCCTGGAGACTGATCGCTCGGCCTACGATCTCGTCATCGTGGGCGGCGGGCCAGCCGGATTGGCGGCCGCGATCTACGCCGCTCGAGAAGGCATTGATGCCATCGTCGTCGACGCCGGTGCCCTGGGTGGCCAGGCCGGCATCAGCGACCGAATCGACAACTATCCGGGGTTCCCCGAGGGAATATCCGGAGCCGAGCTGGCCGAGCGGTTCGTGACCCAAGCTCGCCGCTACGGCGTCGAACTCCTCTCGGCCGTGTCGGTCTCCACGCTCGAGACCGATGGTGAGAACTTGGTCACGTCACTGTCCACTGGGCAGCAGCTCAGCTCTTCCGCAGTGGTCGTCGCCACCGGTACGAAGTATCGCCGCCTCAAGGTTCCGGGTGAGGACGAGCTCATCGGCGCTGGCGTTCATTTCTGCGCCACCTGTGATGGTCCCTTCTACAGGGGGGCCGATGAGGTCGTCGTTATCGGTGGGGGCAACTCGGCCTTGGAGGAGGGACTGCATCTGTCCGAGTTCGCCGAACGGGTGCGAGTACTCGCACGCTCCGACCTCTCTGCCTCACCTGTTCTCCAAGAACGCGTCCGCTCCGATCCCCAGTTCACGATCCATACCGGTATGGACATCGTGGCGCTGGAGGGTGAGCGAGGCAGGTTCTCCGCCGTCGTGGCTCGCGACCGCGGCAGTGGCGACACCCAGCGCTTTCCTGCGGCCGCCGTATTTGTCTTCATCGGTCTCCAACCGAACACCGAATTCCTCGGTCGCGTGGTGGGGCGGGACGTCGGTGGATTCCTGGTTACCAGCAGCACGATGGAGACGTCGATGCCGGGTGTCTTTGCCGCCGGCGACGTGCGTTCGGGGTCGACGAAGCAGCTGGGTTCGGCGGTGGGTGACGGGATCGCCGCTCTGCTCATGACGCGTCGGCACCTCGAAGCCCACCGCTTAAAGGCGGTGGCCCTGGTCGACGCCTGACCAGACCGTTGGACGATGCCCGCTCTCGAGACCTGTCGCCGCCACGGACGACCCGCGCCCGAACGGTCGGTCTTCTTTCACTCGTTCCTACCTGACCTTGGCCGTGCTTGTCGTTATCGTGAGAGTCGTCCGATTGTCGGCCGCCTCATAACCCTCGTCCGGCGAGGTGGCCGCAAGCACTTGATACGGTCAAGTGCTTGGCCGACCTGCGCCATTCCGGGCAATGCCCCACTGGTGCGGTAGGTGATCGGTCGATACCAGATGACCACCTCGGCCGACAGGACCTCCACTTGGTCGTGCCGTGGCACCTCCCGGCTTTCGGTGATGTCGACGAGCCCTCCAAAGTTCTGCCGGGAATAAACCTGTGGTAGAGCGGTCTAATATCCGCTCCGCGAAATCCTCCGTGGTCGGTCGCGAAAAGTTCGGTGTTGCTGGCGGAGCTTCTCGGAAGGGAGACATGAAGGTCGCAATCGTCGGAACGGGTGCAATGGGCTCGGTCTACGCGGGCCGGTTGGGCAAGGCCGGGCATGAAGTATGGGCCATCGACGTCTGGCAAGAGCACCTCGATGCCATCGCCAGCTCCGGACTCTCAGTCTCGAGCGCCAGCGGTAGCTTCGTAGTCAAAGGCATTCATGTCGGACACACACCGCTCGACGCTGCACCCTGCGACGTGTGGGTGATCGCCACCAAAGCAGAGGCCGTCGCAGACGTGGCAGCACAGATCGCGCCTTTGCTCGAGCCCGGGAACGTCGTTATGGCCTTCCAGAATGGGCTTGGCGCCGGTGAGCGGGTCGCTCTCCATATCCCCGAAGCTCATATCCTCATCGGGATCGCCGAAGGATTTGGTTCGTCGATTCCAGAACCGGGCCACGTCCATCACGAGGGGATGCGGCTCATCCGGATCGGCGAAATGAACGGCGGCATGACCGAGCGAGTCCAACAAATCGAGCGACTCTGGCTCGACGCCGGATTCAACGTTCGGGCCTTCGCAGACGTGAGCGTCATGATTTGGGAGAAATTCCTCTGCAACGTGACACTCAGCGCACCATGTGCGGTGTTCGACGTCACTGTAGGCGAGCTGATGGCAGACCCGGAGGCCTCGAAGGTTGCACTTGGTTGCACGGCGGAGGCCTACGATCTCGGCGTTGCGAAGGGTATCGAGTTTCCCTTCGACGACCCACTGCGCTACGTGTCCGAGTTCGCCGCCACCATTCCAAACGCAAGCCCGTCGATGCGCCTCGACCATCTCGCGCGACGACGCTCAGAGATAGACGCCATTAACGGACAGGTCGTGACTTTGAGTCATGAGCTGGGACTCGCGGCCCCGTACAACGAGACCCTCTGTGCCATCGTACGCCGACGTGAGTTATTTTTCGCGTGAGATGAATCGGCAGGCGTTCGCTATCCCGCATCGGCGCCGACACGAGATGAATGCGAAGACCACTGAGATCCTCGGTGGCCACGTTCCCATGCTCTCTCATCCGGACGTCGTGCTCGATGTGATTCGGGAGGCAGCGAGCTCCTGCTGAGCTCGCACTGTCACGTACGCCCAAATCCGACAGTAACAAGGAATCAGCGCTCCCATCGGCGGACAGGCTGGCGACACTATCGACCTGATCGTCGCCGTCCCGCCGCGCTCGAGAAGCAGAGCGGCTACTCCTCCGGTCGCCAGAACGGATCACGCAGACCGGCATGTGAGTTCAGGTGATCGGCCACACCTGGCCCGGGGGTGTCAAGGCATAGGAGACACCGGGTCGAATGGGTCTCCTATGGACAAGGACCAGTTCCTGATCGACACTTGCGGACCGGGTGTCCACCGTCGAACCGGCAAGGGCGGTAAGTCGGAACTGGCGACAAACTGCTCCAGCGCTACCGCATCGAGGGCCGGGCCCGACTCGAGCCGCCACCGACGGTTTGGCTGTCGCGAGGGCCATCGCTCACCCGACTCGACCGAAGGGATGGACAACTCCTTCTCAGCGCCTCTACCTTGGCCTGGGGCGTGAGGTTGGACTCAGGTCCGCAGTGCTCCCTGGCGTCTGGTTGAATCGACTGACTCTTGCAAGGACCCAATGATCTAGGGGGCAATAGATTGCGAAACGACATCGTGGTTGGAGCCACGTTTCCCGACTACCAGCTGGAGGACCAAGCTGGGGTCCTTCAGAGGCTTTCTGAGCTCCAAGGCGGTAACCCGATGGTCCTCCACCTGTCACGAGGATCGTATGACCCCAAGGAGCATCGTTTCCTTCGGAATCTGGTGGAGAGTTACCCGGAGTTCCGCGTCGCATACACGCGGTTAGTCGTCATCTGCACGGACAACCCGGTCAACCTCAACGAGTTCCGCGACTCTCTCGGCGCCCCGTGGCCGTTTCTAGGTGATCCCGAAAGGACCGTGCAACAGGACCTTGACATCGAAGAGTTCACGGATCCTCACAATCCGATGATTCCTCACACCTTCATCTTAGAGCCGGGACTTCGGATCTTCAGCATTTACAACGGCTACTGGTACTGGGGCCGACCGACAATGCACGAGTTGCACGTGGATCTGCGCGCACTACTACAAAAGATCCGTCCGGATTATGATTTGGGCGCGCCAGGCGTCCGCGAGGCCTGGGATCGTGGAGATCGCGAGATGTTTCTCGTCGACACGCTCGACCCACCGATCCGCTTCACTGAAGGCAGAACTATCGGGATCAAACGTGGCGACCTCTAGCTGTCCCATGGTAAGCGGGGTATCAGACTCAACCTGTGGAGGTGCCAGATGACCGGAAACAAACTGCCGCCAGAGGACATTGTCCTGGCCCACTTCATCGTCTCGGACGACGTCGAGCGCTCCACGCGCTTCTACACCGAGGTACTGGGGGGCACGGTGGTCTTTTCCCCAGAGCCAACTTATGTCCAACTCGCCAACAGTTGGATCATAATAAATGTCGGCGGAGATCCGACCGACGACAAGCCGACGGTCACCCTGGAGACGCCAGGCGACCCTGACCGGGTCAGCAGCTTCCTGAACATTCGAGTGAAAGACATCCAGGCGGTGTACGCCGAATGGAGCGCCCGAGGTGCGCATTTCCTGACGCCGCCCAAAGAGCACCAATACGAGATCCGCTGCTACATCCGCGATCCCGATGGTTATCTGATCGAGGTGGGCCAAACCACCGATCCAACTGGCGACTGGACGCCCCCCCACTGGCCATCGGGTACGCCGGGCGCGGTGTCCGAATGAACGGCGTCACTTGCGATGCCTTCAGGACGGTGACGGTCGACGCTCGCTGCCTGTGATCCTGCACATCGGCGTTTGCTGGTCTGTCCGATCCCCAGATCGCGACCAGCCGCCGCCGACGGTGAGAGAGAGGCGTTGATCCATGCGATCCGACATCAGACCCGGCGGGACCTTTCCCGACTACGCCCTGCCGGATCACACCAATACGGTGCGCAAGCTGTGCGAGCTCCAAGGCGATGACCCGCTCATCTTGACACTGGCCCGGGGCAACTACTGCCCAAAGGAGCACCAACAGCACCTCGAGCTCGCCGCGAACCAGTCCAAGATCGCCGTGGCCTACACCCAGATCGTCACCATCGCCACCGACGACCATCACACCCTCCAAGAGTTCCGGGCTTCGGTCGGAGCCCAATGGACCTTTCTCTCGGACCCCGGCCGGACGGTCCAGCGCGACCTCGACATCCAGGAGTACACCGACCCCGAGCACGACCCGATGATCCCCCATACCCTGGTCCTCAAACCCGGGTTGGTGATCCACCGCATCTACAACGGGTACTGGTTCTGGGGACGCCCCTCCTTCGACGACTTGTGGCGCGACCTCGCCGAGGCGTCGAGCGAGATCCGCCCCGACTGGGACCTGAGCACGCCTGGGCTACGCGAGGCCTGGGACAAAGGCGATTACTCGAAGTTCCACGGATGGGACAAGCGGTCCCAATCCATGCCGACCTCGTATGAGTCATAGCCGCACGTGGATATGCCGGCGCTGACTGGCGGCGCCAGGAGCCGGAGGGAACGAGGAGGTGGTCGCAGGCGTGGTGACGACTGCCGTACCCTGATCAGCGTCAAAACTGGAGGTCGAAATGCCCTGGTTCCCGGACTTTGTCGCTGCGACAGAACTAGCACGCAGAGATTCCCAAGTTGCAGGTCGGACTGATCCGGTTACGCAATACTTGGGAGCTCTGGAGGAGGGCGACTCCAGGGCACTCGAGACGGTCTGGCCCGGCACCATCGTGATTGAAGACCCCCGTGCTGGCACGATCCAAGGCCATAGAAGACTGCGGGACTTTGTCAGGAAAAACCGAAGCTGGCTCACCGGGCTCCACGCGACCACGGAGAACATTGCATCGACCAGTGTCGGCACACGGGCTGTCGTCGAGTTGCTGGCACACCTGGACGACAAAGGGCAGGAGACTTACTGGCCCATCGCCGTGGTGGCCGAGTCCCCCAACGACCGGTCAGTACAATTCAGGACGTACTGCAGCCAATGGCCTGTGGACGGTCGGCACCATGTGCGACCACCAATCGTCGGCAAGCGAGACGATTGTCCTGAAGGCGTGGTGGGCCGCCATCTTGTGGCCCTGGGCGCCGGCGATATTGAGGCCACCGTGCAGACTTTCAGCCCAACCGGCTATCTCCGAGAGCCCATCGGACCCAACGCGTCGCACCAAGGAGCTCGCGAACTTCACGCGTACTACAGCAAGTGCTTCAGCGCTGGCGGCGGCATCGAACTCGAGTGCTGCTGCGTAACCGATGATGAACGGCACTGCGCTCTCGAGTACAACCTTATTCGCTGGGGTCGCCACTCGTTGCAGCCACAAGCTGGCATCGCAGTCTTCGAACGAGATGCAGACGGGCTCCTGTCTGCTGCGCGGATCTACGACGATGTCGAAGCTCCGGCTGACTCCGTGAACTAAGCGCGACCTCGCTGCTCGTTGAGAGCGGCAGAGCGCATTTCCGGACGCTGCGAACCTCGCGATTGCAAGAAGAAAGCGCATGCACCCGCCGGCCCAGGAGTCTTCCAAGTTCGTTCTTGGACGCTTCAGCTGCCCCCGGCCAGGAGGCGAAGCGATCAGACCTCGCCGATCAATGACCGCGCCTCTGCGAACCCGACTACGAGATCGTGAAGGTCGCCGCCCACCTCGAGTCGACTCGACTGGTCGAGCTCGCCGACCTTCACCGGCTCGAAGCCGGCCGTTCGGATCAAGCGCTCGACTTCCTCGCCCGCGCGATCGTCGTTCGACGCGTAGAAGAGGACCGCCAGCTCCGGTGACCGGTTGCTAGAGGACTCGAAGAGGTCGGCCGAGAGGGTTCCGAAGGCCATGGCCAAGCGCGCTCCCTCGGGCAACCATCCGGCAATGGCCTCGCCGGAGGATTGCCCTTTCGGCAAGACACGTGAGACGTTGCCCCCTGCGTCGGTGCTGAACGGGTTGCTCGGAACGACCAGGAGCTTGTCGGTTAGCAGGTCAGCGATCTCGTCCACGACGCTCTGCAGTACCACGAAACGCAACGCTAGGACGACGGCATCGGCGCCCTGCAACGCGTCGCGGTTGTCGACGGCGACGACAGCGGCCTGACCGATCTCTCCAGCTAGCCTTCGTGCCGGCGCCTTGTCGGCGCTCGAGAGCTTCAGAGTCTCGCCGCCCGACGCAAGCTGGCGAGCGATGACCGATCCGATTCTTCCGGTGCCGATGATCGCAGTGGTCATGACTGATACCTCCCGAGGGTCACGGTACTCACAACTACAGGCCGGAGCATCACCACGCCGACCCACCGGCTCGCAGAGAGCGGCGAGAGGGTGAGGTCCGGTCACTGATGCCCTTCCCCTGCCGGGTTTGGGGACTGACTCCCGACGCGGAGATTCGAGGGTAACGCGCTGACACCCCCTCACGCCTCAGGCTCGCACAAGGCACCGGCGTGCTGAGACTTGCTCCGTGCCGCCCCGCCGAGCCAGCGAGCCTCACCGATTCCTTGAACCAGAAGGTGGGTCTGCTGCCGGGATCGCAAGGCACCCTTGATTGTCGCTCCGAGCTCGCGCCGCAAATCTCTGAGTCCGCCACCTCATCGGACGATGGATGAGATCGTCGATCGCAGTGCGGTGCCGGCACGGAGGTGCAGCGACGGGGTAGGTAGGCTGGTTACCCGCTGCTGATAGCTCTCGCATCTCCGACTACAAGGAGCCGGGCCGACGCGTCAGGAACTGCTGTGGCCCGAACCCGCGGACGTACGCCCAAAGGAACTCACATGAGCGCGACCCCTATAGCCGACTATGCCCTTCTTTCGGATCGACACAGCGCAGCCCTGCTGAGCAGGGACGGATCGATCGACTGGCTGTGCTTCCCGCGCTTCGACAGCCCCTCGATCTTCGGTCGCCTTCTCGGTGACGCCGCGGGCCACTGGGCGATCCAGGCCCTGGGCGCCACACAAGTGACCCGCCGGTACCTGGACCGCACCATGGTGTTGGAGACCACCTCCCGCACGCCGACGGGCACGGTCGTCGTCACCGACGCCCTAGCCATGGGCGAGGGCAACCGCGGCCATGAGCTCGGCAAGGGTGCACCGCACCTTCTTCTTCGGCGTGCGACGTGCACGGAAGGAGAAGTCGAGTTGTGCCTGGAGTGCGTCCCACGCCCCGAGTACGGGCTGGTCCATCCCCTCTTCGACGTCGTCGATGGTGGAGTGACCGCGTTCGGGGGCGCCGATGTGCTGGTCCTCTCTTGTCCCATCTCCCTGACCGTCGACCAGTCGATGGTATCGGGCAAGCTGCAGCTCCGCCGCGGCGAGAGCGCTGGCTTCGCTCTGCACCACGCGACGCAGGCCGCGAGGGACGCAGCCAGGGTCTGGAACCAATCCGAGATCGGCGCAAGGCTCGAAGACACCGTGTCGGCGTGGGAGTCGTGGTCGGAACTCCACCAGGCCTACGTTGGTCCGTGGCGAGACCTGGTGCACCACAGCGGACGGGTCCTCCAGGCACTGTCGTTCGAGCCCACGGGTGCGATCTGCGCGGCGGCCACCACTTCGCTGCCCGAGGTGGTCGGCGGTACCCGAAACTGGGACTACCGCTACTCGTGGGTGCGGGACGCTTCCTTCACGATCCAAGCCCTATGGGTGGCGGCTTGCCCTGACGAGGCCAATGAATTCTTCGATTACGTGTCCACATCTGCGGCCGGATCGCTGGACCTAGGCGGTGACCTGCAGATCATGTTTGGCATCGGCGGGGAACGAGATCTGACCGAACGGGAGCTGCCTCGACTGGAGGGCTGGCAACACTCAGTCCCAGTGCGCGTGGGAAACGGTGCCTGGCGTCAGCGGCAGATCGATGTCTACGGCGAGCTGCTGAACGCTGCTCACCGCCTCTCCGACCACCTCTTCGACACCGCCGCCCGGAGGGTCGGACCGTTGGCTAACCCTGACAAGTGGGGTGCGCCCCCAGTCCTGGCACCGGCCACCCGAAGGTTCCTCGTACAACTGGCCGAAACCGCGGCGCGGCGGTGGCAGGAAAAGGATCAAGGGATCTGGGAGATACGGGGCAAACCTCGCCACTTCTTGTACTCCAAGCTGATGTGCTGGGTTGCTCTGGACCGGGCGGTGGCTTTGGCCGACGGTCTCGATGCTTCCGTCCGCGTCACGGCTTGGAAGGAGACCCAAGACCAGATCCGCGAGGCGATCCTGAGCAAAGGTTGGAGCCACCGGGCCGGCGCCTTCACGCAGTCCTTCGGTTCCGACGAGCTGGACGCCTCCAGCCTGATGCTGCCCTTGGTGGGGTTCCTTCCCGCCGACGAACCCAGGGTGCTGTCCACGATCGACGCGACCGAAGAACGTCTGACAGATGATCGGGGTCTCGTGTACCGCTACCGATCCCACGACGGGCTGGAGGGCGAGGAGGGCACGTTCCTACTGTGCACCTTTTGGTTGGCCCAGGCCCTTGCGCGGGCTGGGCGGTTGGCTCGAGCCCGCACCGTCTTCGAACGCGCTGCCGCGTTGGTCAGCGACGTCGGCCTGCTCGCCGAGGAAGTCGATCCCGTCAGCGGAGAGCTCTTGGGCAACTTTCCCCAGGCCTTCAGTCACATCGGGCTCGTCAACGCGGCCTGGGAGATTTCAGTGGCCGCAAACGGACAGACAGCACCGGCTGCAAGTACCCGCGATGCCACGGGATCCGTCGGACCGGACCAGTGAACTCTAAATCTGACACGGGCCAAACAAGTCACCCGGTGTGGCGTGGAATGTCAGGTGCGCTAACGGCGGCGGGTGGAGGACCATCGTTCTCGCCAACGAAGGCAAGTTGGCGACAGATCGAAGAGGCCTGGAAACCACCTCGACGGCAGGTCCGCGTCGGGGTCGGCTGGGGGGCGCTTACCCTGGACTTCGACGGCGGGCGGCGCGAGAGTGGTCCGGGTCGCGCCCCCGAGGACGGACGATGCTCTTCGGTTCCGACGGAGAGTGTTCGGCCCCGACGGATGGGAGTTCTGGTCGTGGACTTGAAGCTCGGAGTCGTCGTGGCACCGGTGTCCGGCGCTGACCGGACCAAAGGCTTCTACCATCCGCCGGCGCTCACCAGCAGCTGAGGACGGATGGGGTCATGAGCGAGCAAAATCACAAAGTCGCGATCATTACGGGGGGTTCTCAGGGCATCGGCGCTGGCCTCGTCGCCGAATACAGACGGCGGGGTTGGGCGATCGTGGCCACATCACGGACTATCAAGCCCAGTGATGACCCGGCCTTGCTGACCGTTGATGGAGACATTTCCGACGCCGCTACAACCGACCGGATCATCAGCGCGGCACTCGGGCGCTTCGGCCAGATTGACACCCTCATCAACAACGCCGGCGTGTTCATCTCCAAGCCATTCACCGACTACACAGCGAACGACTATGCAACGGTGATCGGCGTTAATCTCACTGGATTTTTCGCGCTAACCCAGCGCGCTATTGGCGAGATGCTGAAGCGGCGAAGCGGCCATGTTGTCAACATCACGACCACCCTCGCCGACTACGCCAACTCGAGTACGCCGTCCGTGTTGACCTCGCTCACCAAGGGCGGACTCGCCTCAGCCACAAAGTCGCTAGCCATCGAGTACGCCGCCCGCGGCATCCGGGTGAACGCTGTCTCGCCGGGCATCATCCAGACGCCGGTGTATCCGGCGGACAGCTACGCCGATCTCGGCGCGCAGTTGCCCCCAGTGGGACACGTGGGCCAAGTCCGCGACATCGTCGATGGCATCCTCTACCTCGAGTCATCGCCGTTCATTACGGGCGAGATCTTGCACATCGACGGCGGTGAGATAGCTGGCCACTGAGACAAGCCCATCGGGCGTGTCGTATCCCGCGATGGGTCTCAAGCCCCGTGATGGGCAGCTGATGGGCAGTGATGGGCAACTTCAGAAACCCGACACACCCGCTCGCATCGATCAAGTTCCGATGGCGATTGTGACGTTCCGATGGCGATCCTCGGGCGCGGAAGAGGGCGCTGCAGACGGGATTAGGACCCGCGACCCCACCCTTGGCACTGGCACAGGGTGGGGGATTTTCGTCCTATTCGGTCCGGCGAGTCCCTTGAAGTGAGGATCGGTCCAGCAGGTTTCCATCCGGTCCAGCCATCCGTCGTAGAGCGGTCGACTATCCCGCGGAAGTTGCCAGGCTGAGGTTACCCGGGCGACTTGCGAGCTCGGCGTCGGAGACCCAGCCAAGCACTACTCCCTACTCCGGCTTGCCTTGCTCGATCCAGCGTTCGAACAACTCGACCCGTTCGGGAGGCCACGCACCGTCGCACGGCATGGAGCCATTCTTTAGGTGCTGGGCGATGGCGGCAGCGTGGGTCTGGACATCGGTGTAAGACCACAGATCGAAAGCACGGCGCATCGACTCGCGATCTTTTTCTCGGAACAGAGGCTTGATGTCGGCGTCAAAGCTGATCTCTGGTGGTGGCATGTTCACGTCCTCTCGTGGTCATAGTAGGGGTAGGCGAGCACCTCGTCCTCAGGGGATCAGCACGATCTTGCCGAGTAGGTGCCCCTTTGCGAGGTCCCGATAGGCCTCGCGCACCTGCTCGAGGGGATAGGTGCCGAAGATCGGAACTTCGAGTGTCCCGGCGCCAACCAGTTGGGCAATGTGGTCGAGGACAGCTGCGTTCCCACCGACCGCATTCCCGTCCGACTTCACGCCATAATTCGTCGCCGCTGAGAAATTTGCAATGGTGTCAACACGAGCGGGCTGGACGTCAAGGGCGAGCGCCGTCTGCACGTAGTCTCCACCGAAGGTGTCGATGAACGCGTCGACGCGGCCCACCGCCGCTCGGATTCTCTCGATCACCCCGTCGCCATAGGCAATGGGAAGAACGCCGTGGTGTCGCAACCACTCGTGGTTCGACTCGCTGGCGATGCCGACGACCCGGGCGCCCTTGAGGGCAGCCAACTGAACCGCAAGTGAGCCGACCCCGCCCGCCGCTGCTGAGACCACTACGGTGTCACCTTCGCGCAGCGACACGGCTTCCACTGCGGCAACAGCTGTTGTACCCGCCACGAAGAGTGCTCCCCCTACATCCCATGGCACCGTTGGCGGCTTGCCCACGACGTCGGTCTGCTCGACGAGGACCAACTCTGCCTGGCTGGATCGGTCGTTCGTAAACCCGATGACCTCGTCGCCGGGACTCCATGTTCCTGTCGGTGCCGGCCCGAGCTGATCGACGACGCCAGCCAGGTCGCTTCCCTGTCCAGAAGGAAAGGTCGCCGGAAAGCGCTCGGCCAGCGCTCCCTCGCGAATCTTGGCCTCCCCCGGATTGATCCCCGCCGCCTTGACGCGGACCAACAGCTGTCCGGGACCGGGCACGGGTGGTGCCACGTCGACGACCTCCAGAACGTCCACGCCGCCGTAATGGTCGAAGCGAACAGCCTTGGTCATGTCCCCTTCCTCCTCATTAGAAGCTCCCGAAAAGGAGTGCACGGCGTGGGACCATGGCGAACGAGCCACGGCTCATGTACTCGCACCGTACCGCGCGCACGTATGCACTGGCGCGAAAAGCACCAGATCTGTCGTGCATGAGACCTCGATCGCCGTCGTGGCTCCCACATCCCGGGAGCGAGATATGTCACGGTCCGGCGAAGACCACCTGTTCTTCGGTGACGCCGACGCCCTCATGGACGTCCGGGAGGAATTCCCTTACGGCCAGCCACCAGGCACCAGAGGGAGACGTCGTCACCTCCACTGTCTTGTTCACCGACATCGTTTCTTCAACCGAGCAGGTTGCCCGCTTGGGAACCGACGATGGACGAAGCTGTTGGACAGCCACGACGCGATGGTGCGGGGTGCTCTTCAGGGGTACCGGGCGTGGAGGACAAGACTATTGGGGACGGCTTTCTCGCCACCTTCGATTCCACGACCAGAGCCGTTCGTGCTGCCACAGAGATCGTCGGCGACTCCAGCACCATTGGCCTCGCGGTCAGAGCTGGCGTTCACAATGGCGAGGTCGAAGTTCGCCCCGACGATGTGATCGGGCTGACCGTGACCATCGCCAAACGGATCTGCGATCTCGCAGGTCCGGGCCAGGTTCTGGTGTCCGAGGCGGTGAAGCTGCATCTCATCGGCTCGGTTGCAGCCGTTTCGGAGTATGGGACCTTTGAAGGGAGTTCCGGACCAATGGAGGCTCTTCACCGTTCAAAGGTGAATGCGTGCGGGTCGCCCGCTCGTTCACCGTATGTCCGGGATCACCGGCTCGGGGCCTCCTCGCGGATTCTCCAAACGTCTTAGTTGCCTACTCGGTGCCGGTGGATCACACCCCATAGCCAAAGGGTGGTCTAATGAATGGGCGTGACAGGGCTGACGTTGTAGCGCAGTTTCCCGGTCGACACGTCGATGTCGTAATACTCGACCCCCGTCTCCACCTGCGGGGCGTCCGCGCCGAAAGCGACGGCGATCTTGTTCGCGGCGTTGCGGACAATGTCGAGGGTCAGCTCGGTAGCAGCTGGACCCAGGGCGTCCACGACCCGCTCGCCGAGCCCGGGGGGCCACCGGATCGGCTGCCACACGAAGGTATCGACGACCTGCAGGGCCAGGGCCTGAGCGTCGGAGATACCGCTCGGATCCCGATCGTCGAACAAATCACGCCCACCTGCCAGATCGATGGCAGTCACGTTCCTGCGGGACTGGCATAGCCGGCAGTCGTGAGCTCTCGCCCCGCGAAGCCTGACCAGCTCGGAGGTGACCGGATCGAGGGCGGGCAGTTTGGCGACCTCGCGGAGGAATCTTTCGTGGGCCACCCAGGGATCGGTCTGGGTAGGAGTCGGGATCGGACGCCACTCCTCGCCGAACATCTCACGCCACGCGGCACCGGCGCGAATCATCATGTCCTCCGTCCACACGGCGAGGACGAACGCTGGGGCATCGGCACCGAGTTCGGCCAGGCCGGCGGCTCGAACATCAGCGGTCATGGATGCCACATCGATGACCATCTGTGCGGCGAAGGCCATCGCGTCCGATCTCGGAACGACAGGCGCAGCCGAGTCGAGGCTGGCCTTAGCGATGGCACGTGCCAGCTCCATCAGGTCAGTCGGCGTGCTCGAGGCGACGGCGTCGATCAATTCATCCAATGCTGTGAAGGCCACCGGCGCCTGATCCCGGGCGATCACAGCTCGACCATACTGGTCAATTGGGGCGTCATGTAAGCCCGAAAAGCTCGCCCAGCTAGAGGCAACCGTCCCAGATCGCCGGAACGGGCGTACGACCGTGGCATAGCGACACATCTGGACTTGCCTGATTGCCACCGGAGCCCGCTGAGCAACCGGAAGCATCCCATGGACATTTGGGACCGACTCCACCCCTGTTGGTCGAGTTGAGACAAACTGTCCGACGCAATGACCGAGCCCCTCTCAACCTGCTACACAACAACTCCTGAGGGTACTTATCTGGCCTACCAGATTTCTGGCAAGGGACCCGTCGACGTCGTAATTCCGGTAACGGGAAGCGCAGCAGTTGAACTCATCTGGGACGATCCGGCGTTCAGCGGATTCATTTCACGTTTGGCGTCCTTCTCGCGGCTCATTACGTTCGACCCAAGGGGGTTCGGGAGCTCGGGGCGCTTGGATCCCGACTCCATACCGGCCCTGCAGACATGGAAGGACGACATCGTCTCCATCATGGATGCGGTCGGCTCTCGAAGAGCGGCCTTCCTCTCCTGGGGTGAGTCCGCAGGGGCGACCATGTTTTTTGCAGCTACCTATCCGGAGCGAACAACAAGTCTTGTCCTCGTAAATACCTATGCCCGGTATGCCCGCAGCGACGACACGCCCTGGGGCTTGCCCGCGAAAAGCATTCCTTCTTATGTCAGTGCCATCAAAGACATCTGGGGCTCTGGAGGTTGTTTTGAAATCGTCGCTCCGTCGCTCGTCCCAACAGCCGAAGCGCGGCAAACGTTGGGGACGCGTTGAGCGCTTGACCGCAACACCGGACGTACTCGAAGCAGCCACACGAGCCGTGTTCGAGAGCGATGTAACTCAGGCACTCTCCACCATTCAGGCACCCACGCTGGTTATCAGCCGACGAGGAGACCGCCACGTTCCTTATGAACATGGTCGCCAAGTCGCCAGTCTCATCCCTGGTGCCAAGTTCATAGAATTGCCCGGCGACGACCACATACCCTTCGCTGGTCAACAAGTACAGCTTCTCGATGAGGTACAAGAGTTCATCACAGGGATTCGTCCCAAACCTCTCCTCGACCGGGTCCTTGCGACAGTTCTCTTTACCGACATCGTTGGATCTACCCAACTCCTGGCCCAATTGGGTGACAGGCAATGGCGAGGAATACTCGACAAGCACCATGCCGTGGTTCGCAAGAACCTCGAGCGCTTTCAAGGGGAGAGGTCAATACAACCGGCGACGGGTTTCTCGCCTCTTTCGACGGCCCTGCACGCGCTCTGCGCTGTGCGTGCGCCATACGGGACGAGATACAAACACTCGGCATTGATATCCGTGCAGGACTCCACACGGGCGAAGTCGAACCGTTTCGACGGCGATCTTGCGGGGATAGCGGTGCACGTTGGTTCCCGGGTGGCGGCCGCCGCCTCCGCCCGGGAAGTGCTTGTGTCGCGCACAGTCAAGGACCTTGTCACGGGGTCCGGAGATGTTTTCGAAGACCGTGGCGAGCACCAACTGAAGGGCGTTCCAGGGACCACCTGGCAACTCTACGCTGTCAGTGGTTGACCCACGAGCAGATGGTCGATGCGGGAAGGTTTCTATGGACTATCGCCGACCGCCGGGACTGAGGCGTAGGTCCCCGCCCCGATTTGGTATCCGTCAAGATGTGACGTCTCGGAACCTCACACAGTCGCCCGATCTAGCACCGGCCGGAGGCCAGTCCTTGCTGTCATATCCGTGTAAAACATCGCCGGGTATCCATCGATGGGAGGGGTCTCGATGTCCAGCTGGATTTCAGAATATGCCGATGCCTGGAACAGCCACAATGGTGAGAGGGTTGCGGCCTGAGCGATTGATCATGAGCAGGGGCCCGACCGAGCCGGTGAGTACCGACAAATCGAACGATTGGAGCACTCGGCCCGAACTGCCGGCCATCTCGTAGCGCTCCAAGGCGATGGATTGCGCGACGAGTTCCTCATAGTTGCCCAGTCCGTGGAAGACACAGCTACCAAGTGGATACAGCCCGAGGGCGTATCCGGCTCCCGCAGTCGGCATTCGTTCGATGACGACGGGCGTTCGGCCCTGTTGGCTCAGCTTCGCGGCCAGGGTCAGTCCGGCCATGCCGGCCCCGACGATCAGAGGCTTCACTGCGCAAGCGTCTCACGAGCGGCCGCATCGTGCCGACACCGGGCGAATTCTGGGCGTTACCGACCACTGGGACGAGGTGCAGGTTCGACCCGCGCGATAACCCAGGAAGGTGGCATACCCGATCCCCCCGAGATCACCTTCTTCGAGGTGCACAAGTACCTCACCGCTGGGTAGCGAACCCTCCTCGTGGGTGCGAAGTAGCGTTGTCGACGGAGAGTAATGGAGGTGTCGAATGCCAGGCTTTATCCAGATCATGGAGTTTCAGACATCACAAATCGACGAGCTGGAGGCGCTGATGAGGACGTTCCAGCGAGAACGCGGTGACGATCTTCTCGCGACCAAGGCCACCATCACCGAGGACCGAGCCCGACCGGGCCACTACTTGGTCATCGTTGAGTTCAACTCCTATGAGGAGGCGATGAAGAACTCCAACGATCCCGTCACGAGCGAGTACGCCGAGAAGGTCACCGCCATGCTGGAAGGTCCGCAGATCTTCCATGACCTGGATGTGCGCTCCGTCATCCACGTTCGCGAGTAACAGAACAATGGAACCCATCTCGATCAACTGACCGAAATCAACCGGGAACAGCCGACGTCGACGCGACCTCTGGCCGCCCGATCGTTCCTGGTGTGCGGGTCGACGGGGCCGACGGAGTCCCTAGCTCCTGGGTGTCTCCGATTAGCACTCATATCCCATGCGGCCGCAGGCCGGCAGGACAGAATGGCCCGACATGGACGGTCATCTGATCCTGGTGGACGGCTCCGAGCTCGAGGTCACCGCGGAGAACGTCAAACGCCTGGTTGACTCCTCAGCACGCTTTTGGCTGGACCTGGCCGGACTGGACCAAGACAGCGGAGCGGTGTTGTTGCGCGACACGTTCGGGTTCCACCCACTTGCGGTCGAGGACGCCGAGCATTTTGGGCAACGCCCAAAGCTCGACTCCTACGATACGTTCGCGCTGCTCGTCGTCTACGGCGCCACGCCGACCGGGCAGCTGCTCGAAGTCCACTGCTTCTACACAGAGAACTATCTGGTAACTGTCCACCACGACCCGTGCCTGGACCTGGTCGCTCTCGCCGACCGACTACGAGAACGCGCTGGTCCTCACCCGGACCACATCATGCTGCTCTACCGGGTGGTCGACACCCTGGTCGACGGCTACTTCCCCGTGCTCGCCGGCCTCGATGACCAGATCGACGAGTTGGAGGACGAGATCCTTCAACGACCCACCGAGGAGCAACTGGGCCGGCTGTTCGACATGAAGCGTTCCTTGATCGCGCTGCGAAAGGCGGTCACGCCACAGCGGGACATGTTCGCCACACTGCTGAGCGGCGCAGACTTGCTGCCAGGGATGACCCCCGACGCCGAGCGTTACTTCCGTGACCTCTATGACCACCTGATTCGGATCAGCGACCTCGTCGACAGCTACCGCGATCTGCTCAGCGGCGCCCTCGACACCCACCTTTCCACAGTCTCCAACCGACTGAACGTGGTCATGAAACAGCTCACCATCATCGCCACGATCTTCCTGCCGTTGAGCTTCTTGACCGGGTTCTTCGGCCAGAACTTTGCGTGGATGGTGACCCGGATCGGCACCTTGCCGACCTTCCTCGTCCTTGGCGTCGGGTTGCAGCTCCTCACGGCAGGCGCCCTGATGGTCATGTTCCGCCGCCGCGGCTGGTTGTCCTCGGACGGCACGGTCCCACCCGCCACGCCAGCGGAGCGACCCCGGGTGGCGGCCGACAAACGCTGGGACCTCCACCCACCGAAAGTGTCGAAAGCGCCCCAGTCGCCCTAGCGAGGGCGGTCAGGTACTGGCACGCAGAACATCGTGGACGGGGGCCGTCTGGCGTCGCCTGATCGACGGATCTGGCACCTGCTGCTGCCGATGAACTCGCCACAACCGGGCAATCGTTACCACATGCCCGACCCGTTGGCTTCAATCATGTCTTCTGTTCACGGGTAGGCGTTGAGGTCGTCCTTGCGTCTCGCAAGGTCCAGGTCCATAGCAATCCGACTCTGCTCGACGGCAGGCTCCGCAACGTCCGAGAGTGGCGCTTAGGAGTAGCCCATTTCGCCGGATATGAGGCATGGGTCCCGCCACCTGTTCACCGCTCATTTGCGGAAGCAGGTGCCAACTGAGCGACAGTGGGCTCGGTGAAAGGCAGACTGTGACGAACATGGATCTCCCAGAGACGAAATACGTCACCGTCGATGGCGCTCAGGTCGCCTACCAGGTCGCCGGGAACGGCCCCGAAGACCTCATCCTCTGCCACCCGCTCGGGTGGCAGCTTGACCTTTGTTGGCAGGTTCCCGTCGGCGCCCTGTTCTTGGAACGACTCCGACGCGTGCGCAGGGTCATCGATTTCGACCGGCGAGGTTGCGGTCTATCTGATCCAGTCCCCCTGACTGCGATACCGACCTGGGAGGCGCTGGCTGAAGACATGACGGCGGTCCTCGACGAGGTCGGATCAGAGAGGACTGCCGTCATGGGATTTCTCGAAACCGGTCCGATCGCACTTCTGTTTGCCGCCATGCACCCCGAACGAGTGAGCCACCTGATCCTCGTTGCCACCACGGCCCGGGTCATGGCCGCTGATGACTACCCGATCGGAGTCTCGTCGAAGTTCCTCGACTTCTTCGTTGAACAGGTGGTGGCGACCACCTGGGGAACTGATGACTACGCCCGACTCACGAACCCGGAATGCGTCGATGACGCCGAGGGCTTGGCTGCCTATGGGCGGATGTACCGTGCCTCGGCCACGCCCCGGAGCGCAGCCGCCCAATATGACTACTTGCTCCGGCATCTCGACGTTCGCAGCGTTCTGCCACTTGTTAAGGCTCCGACACTCGTTCTCGCGGTTGACAATCCGCTCAACCGCTTAGAACACGGCCGCTACCTCGCCGAACACCTGCCCCGGGCGACGTTCATCGAAGTGCCCTTCACGGCTTTCTCCGCGCCGGTCCTGGACACAGCTGCATCCGACGCCATCGAGTTTCTGACCGGTGAGCGGCCCGTTGAGGTCGATCGCATCCTCACGACCATCCTCTTCACCGACATCGTCGGATCAACTCAACATGCCGCTTCGGTCGGTGACCAGAGTTGGCGATCACTCCTCGACACCCATGACCGCGTTGTTCGCGAACAGATACGACGGTTCACGGGAAAGGAAATCAAGACGACGGGAGATGGCTTCGTGGTGTCATTCGATGGGCCCGCCAGAGCCATCCGGTGTGCTCGGGCGATCAATGAAGCGATAGAGCCAATCGGAGTCGACCTGAGAATGGGTCTCCACACGGGCGAGTGCGAAGTTCGTGACAACGATCTAGGGGGCCTCGCAGTCCATATCGCAGCTCGGATCTCAGCACTCGCGACCCAACAAGAGATCCTCGTGTCGAGCACCGTGAAGGACCTCGTAATCGGCTCGGGTATCGAATTCACTGAACGCGGGGGCTACGACCTCAAGGGTGTGCCAGGAACCTGGAACCTCTTCGCGGTCGCGGATTATCAGACACGGCGATGAATACGCGGAACCCGTCAGATTCTCTGTACCCCCTACCAATGGCACGGTGGGACAATTCGGCATGCCATCACTTTCGGGCTACCCGGCCCAGCCGCCACGTGGGCCTTCGGTTTAGCACTGAAGGATCATGAAGGTTGCCGTAGCTCTTGCTGCATCGCTTGGTCTCGGGCTCGTCATTACCAGCTGTTCGAGCGGGCCAAGCGGCACAGAAACCGCTTCGTGCAACGCAATCCTCAGGATCACACTTCCACCGGGCATCGGGGAGCCTATGGAAGGGAGTGAGATAGGGATTGCCCTTCCAGCGAATCTGACCGAGAACCTCATTCACTCAGGCGATCCAACATTGACCCGCAATGGACGTGCGATTGCGTCCGCAAGCGGCAAGGGTTTTGTGAAGCCATTCGACGGTGCTCAGACCGAATGTCGAACGGCTGGGGCCTGACGAACCTGCCCCCATGGGCCGGGAGGGAGTCACGCGGATCTGGACCTCGGAGCGACGCCACAATAGGTTGTGCCTTGCCGTAGCTGAATCAGATCAGTTCTGGCTTGAACCCAAGGGAGGGAAGTTGCCGTGAGCGTTTTAGTCGTCCTCAAGGTGCCTGGCGATACTGCGACATTCGAGTCGTTTGTCGCCTCGAATAAGGAGCGTGTGATCGAAGTCAGCGAGCGTGCCAAGGCGGGAGGCTGCCTTGCCCACCGCTTCGCTGTCGGCGACGGTCACATCATCGTTGTCGACGAGTGGGAGACTCCCGAGCAGTTTGAGACCTTCTTTTCTGCGCCGGATGTTCAGACGATGGTGGGAGAAATGGGCGCAAGGGGCGAACCGGAGATCACATTCGCCAACCCCAAGGGGTTCCCCGGCGAGTTCTGAACTCACGTCACGGCGATTCGGAAAATCTTGGCCGCCCCCAGATCACCGGGACCGGGATGGTTATCTGGACACCGGCCGACGCCTAGCGTCTGTGGATCATGGGCTCAGAGCACCGGTCAAACCCGGAGCTGAGGACGGCCATTCAAGCCCTCGGTAACAAGGGCTTGGGGGTTGAGGGTGTCCACGTCCAAGTGCGCAACCGGCCGCCGGTCGAGTACTACTGGGTAGCCGACATACGCCGGGACATCTTCTCTGCCTCGAAAACCTTGACCTCGGTAGCCATCGCCATCGCTCAGGGTGAAGGGCTACTCGATACAGACGATCCGATCCTGTCTCACCTTGGGCACCTGACATCTGCCCCGGCGAAGGGTGTCGAAGCGATCACCATCCGACACCTGCTCACCATGACTTCCGGGGTGATCTACCGCTGGGACGATCCAGACGCTGACCATCCTGGGGATGCCGCCGTCGACATCCTCACGACGCCGCTGGGCACGACACCAGGGACTGGCTTCGCCTATCGGGGCGCGAACAGTTACCTACTCAGCCGGATCATCCACGCGTGCTCAGGCCAGGACTTGCGTGACTTTCTGCTTCCCCGATTGTTTACCCCGCTCGGGATTGGAAACCCACAGTGGCTGCGGTGCCCACTCGGGTACTCGCTCGGCGCTGTCGAGATCCATTTGCGCACCGCCGAGATTGCCGCGCTGGGCTCCACTTTGCTCGAAAACGGCCGCTTCCTCGACCAGCAGGTCGTGCCAGCGACGTTTGTCACCAGCATGACCGCCGACTGCGTGCCCACCAACGGACATATCGCTACCGGTGCAACGGCCCCTCACCTGGAGAACGCGCAATACGGCCGCCACGTCTGGCTGTGCCACCGGGACGACGCCTGGCGAATGGACGGCCTCTATGGGCAGTTCAGCGTCATGCTGCCTCGCCAACAGGCGTCCGTGACGACCACTGCCCGCTACCGAGGGCCGACCACCGACATTCTGGACGCCATCTGGTCGGAGATCGTGCCCGTCCTCAACTGACCGGCATCAAGCCCATCGAGAGGGGAAAACGGGATTCGAACCCGCGATCCTCACCTTCGCAAGGTGGTGGATTCCGTGCGTCTAGGTCGCCCGTCCCCTGAAGTGCGGATGCGTCCACCCAGGTTTCCGCCCCGTCCACTCGGTCGGGCCTGTCGTAGACCTCCCTACGACGGGCGTGCGACGTCATCTCGACGGCCGCGCTATCGACCCGCAGGAAAACGTCAATCGGGCTTGAGCGCATTGCGCGACAGGCGGGCGAGCATCCACCGGCGTGGATTGTTAAGTTCTGGATTAGAACTCCATATATCCATAACAAAACTCGGCACCGGACCGCTGTTGTCGGCACCGCGTCAGAAAAACCAGTTGAGATGGTTCTCCTCATGTTCGACCTGACAACCCGCCCCGACCGGGCACCGATCTGAGAGGCACACATGTCTGATCCCGACCGCCTCGAAAACCGCCTACGTCGACTAGAGGACGAATCGGCGATCAAGCGCGCGCTCATGTCGTACGGCCCCGCCGCCGATTCCGGCCTGTCAAGCTTTGCCGCTGACCTCTGGTTCGAAGATGGCGAGTACGACTGGGACGCCAACGGCGAGCCCCACCGAGGCGCTGCTTCCGTGGACGCGATGCTGCAGAGCGATGCCCACCGGCAACTCATGTCAGAAGGCGTGGCTCACTTCGGTGGTCCCTTGCTCGTCGAGGTCGACGGCGATAAAGCGATAGCCATCAATTACTCCCTCATCATGCGGCGTGATGGGGGACGTTTTTATCTCTGGCGGGTGAGCGCGGTGCGGTGGGATCTCGAGCGATCCGGCTCTAAGTGGCGGGTGCGCCGCCGGACCAACCGACTCCTCGACGAGACTGGCAGCGGCCACCAGCTCTTCGGTTCCGCCTTGCAGGCGCTGTACCCCGAGGGCAACCCGTGAGCGAGCGACTCGCTGGAAAAGTTGCCATCATTACTGGCGCCAGTGCGGGCCTCGGTCCGGTCATGGCGGCCCGCTTCGTGGGCGAAGGCGCCAAAGTAGTGCTCGCTGCCCGCCGCGAGGAACTCGTGCGTCAGGCGGCTAGAGCGGCCGGCGACGGCGCCCTCGCCATGCGGGCCGACGTCACCGATGAAGACGATGTCATCGCCATGGTCTCTCGGGCGGTCGAGGAGTTCGGCCATGTCGACGTGCTCTGCAACAACGCCGCCGCGCCCGGCACCGATCGCTATATCTGGGAGCAGACCCTCGAGAACTGGAATTCCACCATCGCGATCGACGTCACGGCCGCGATGCTGTGCACACGTGAGGTCCTCAAACAATCGATGCTAGAACGTCGGGCCGGCGTCATCCTCAACTTCTCGTCCACCGCTGGCTACGGCGGGGTGTCCCGCAAGAGCCACTACGTCACTGCGAAAGCAGCGCTGCGAGCCCTCACCAAGGTCGTCGCCCTCGACGTTGGCGAGTACGGCATCCGCTGCAACTGCATCGTTCCGGGAGCTATCGACACGGAGTTGTGGCGGAACTGGGTCCGCCGGATGGCAGCCGAGCAAGGGGTCGAGTACGAGGCGCATCGGGCACGGCTGCTACGCAGTGCAGCGCTGCGAGACATCTCGACGACCGACGACGTCACCAATTTGGCGCTGTTCCTGGCCAGCGACGAGAGCAGGACGATCACCGGACAATCCATCCCGGTGGATGCCGGCGGATTCATGCAGGGATAGTTCTGCGACCAGGTTCCCGGCAACGCCTCTACCGTCTGGCCCAGGTCGATACTGGCGCCACAAAGGAGGAAGAGCTCATGACTCTGAAGCTGTCGATCGCCACGCCCGTGGTGACAATGGCCCCCAAATCGCACGCATCCTGGGAGGAAGACGCCTCGATCGAGGAGCTGGCCCGGATCGCGGAGAACGGGGATCGGCTTGGCTATCACCATCTGACCTGCAGCGAGCACATTGCGCTGCCGGCGGCAGAGCTCGCCCGACGAGGCGCACGCTATTGGGACCCTCTCGCAACGTTCGGCTACCTCTCGGCTCGCACCAGTCAAATCCGCTTTACAACCTTCGTCTTGGTGCTCGGGTATCACCATCCTCTCGACATCGCGAAGCGATACGGGACCTTGGACAAGGTGAGCAACGGTCGCGTCATTCTCGGGGTCGGCGTCGGGACCCTCAAAGAGGAGTTCGACCTCATTGGCGCGACGTTCGACGGGCGGGGAGCTCGGGCCGACGATGCTCTACGAGCCCTACGCGTGTCACTGTCCCAGCCGAAGCCCTTGTACCACGGCGAGTTTTATGACTTCGAGGGTTTCGTCGTGGACCCGTGCGCGGTGCAGCACCGGGTTCCGCTGTGGGTCGGAGGTCGGAGCCTGCGTTCCCTTCGGAGGGCGGCGACGCTGGCCGACGGGTGGTGCCCATTCGCCGTGGCGCCAGCCCAGGCGGCAGAGTGGCTCCGCCAGGTGGAGATACCAGTCGGGTTCGAAGTCGTGCTTCCGCCGAAGGGAATGCTGGATCCGATCAACGAGCCAGGCCGCACTCAGGAGAATTTGGCGGAGACAGCCGCACACGGCGCAACGATCGTCTCCTGCGTCTTCGGACACCGATCGCTCGACGAATATCTCGAAAAGCTAGAGGCACTCTCCATCGTTCATGGTGCAATGGGTGCGCCGTAACCAGTTCCCCGCTGAAGCGAAATTGGGTGGAAGACGGAGATGCAACCCGCGACCCTTACCTGGACCTCCGTCCATTTCGGTCTGGCGGCTCCCCCGAGATGCGCCTCCGTCCGCCCGTTTCCAGCCCTTTTCCAGCCTGTCCGGTCAACGACGTGGAGGCTTGAAGAGCGCTTCTCCACCTGTGGTCCCCCGGTCAGGGTCACCCTCGCCGGACTGAGCTGAAGAGACAAGCCCGTTGGATGAACTATTAGTCCAATGTCCCGCACATCTCAGTCGCAGGCCAGTCACAGATCTCCTACTGGGTATTGCTGGCAGTGCTGTTCACCTGCGCCAGCATCGAAACGAGATCGGCGAAGCGCTCAGAGCCGAGCTCATTCACGAAGGATTCCTCGGTTGACCGTACCGCCTCCCCGATGACGTCAGCCGCCCGCCCACCTTTGGCTGAAAGTCGAAGGTCGCTCCGGCGGCGATCCGACCGGTTGGGCTTTCGTTCCACGAATCCCATCGTCACGAGGGCGTCGACAAGTTTCGACACGGCCTGCTTGCTGACGCCCATCTCGCTTATCAGCTCGCTGGCGTCAGTTCCCCCTCTCGCAAGAACCATGAGGGCCCAATAGCCGGGCTGCGGCAACTCGTCGAACCCGCACTCTGCCAGGCGATCCCTGATAGCGGCCCGGTAGCGCTGGTTCGTTCGGCGGAGCAGCCACGGCAACGGTGCAGGGCCGTCGAAGAGCGCCGGAGGGACATCCGATGCGGCAGTACGCCTACTCGTCATATAGGTTGACAGTCTAGTAGGTAGACGAAATGATGGTGTCGACCACCTGGAAGGAACAGCCCTAATGCCCTACGGCACCGGTCCGATCGTCCGACAAGCCCTCGTACGAGCCTGCCCGTGGCAGCGCTACCTCGTCGGTGTCGTCATGGTCGCCGGCGGCGTCGCGCTCGTGCTGCTCGGACACGTCACTGGCGGTCTACTCGCGGTTGCCGGCGCCTTTCTCCTCTGGCGTATGGTGGGCGTGCGGCTGCGCCGGCCCCAGGCGACGCCAGACGCAACACCACCGAGTAAGCGGCCGTGATGCGCTCATGGGGCGGCTCCTCCTCGATTGGCGTGATGACGGGTCTGCCGTGACGCTGGTCATGCGGCGATCGCTTACAGTCCCTGCGGCGGGCCTTGTTGTCGTCGTCGCCTCAGTCGTACTTGCCGCGTGCGGTGGAGGTCAAAGCAAAAGCAGTTCTTCGACGACCACGACCGTCTACCGGTGGGGCGTCGTTGGTAACGCAGGCCCGATCACTCAACTTCAGCTGAATAAGCCGACGCCCATCGCGGGCATAAAGGGCAGAGTCGTACAGATCGCCACCTCGAACTCCGATGGCTATGCGCGCACCTCGACCGGCGCCGTCTACGCCTGGGGTGTCAACAGCGACGGAGAGCTCGGGGACGGAACATTGACGCCGTACGAAACCAAGGCCGTCAAGGTCGAATTCCCAGCCGACGTCAAGATCACTGCGCTCCCGAACCCCATGCCCTTCGACGCCGCACTCGCCATCGACTCGTCCGGCCACACCTGGGGCTGGGGCCTCAACGGGGCCGACGATCTGTGCCTGACAGGCCTCGTCCACAGTCACCCACAGCAGCTTCCCCTCTCAGACGTGACGCTGGCGACGGGAGCACGAACCCACGCCCTGTTTGACTCGAACGGCACCCTGTATGCCTGTGGAAGCGGCGATGCCGGCGAGCTGGGCAACGGGTCGACCGCATCCGCCGGCACGCCGACGCGTGTCCTCGGGTTGCCGAGCGGGGTAAAAATCACCGCCCTCACGTCATCGTGGGAAGGATCCGGAGCGCAATTAGCCAATGGCGATTACTACAACTGGGGGTACAACGCGGCGGGTCAGCTCGGTAACGGTTCAACCGTCAACAGTGCCGTACCCGTCAGAGTGGGGCTTCCGGGATCCGTTCGAAAAGTGTTCCAGGGCGGGAGCGGGCCGAAGAACGGCCAGACAATCGCCGTCCTTCGAGACGGGGAAGTCTGGACGTGGGGCAACAATGATCGAGGTCAGCTCGGCATCGGCACTCAGATAAGTACAAGCGTACCGATGCGAGTGCACGTTCCCAAAAAGGTCGCCTTCGTCAAAGTGAACTCGGGGGGTTATGCCAGCTACGCCATCGACTCGGTCGGCCGATTGTGGGCCTGGGGCGACAACGGGAGAGGGCAGCTTGGTACCGGTTCAGACAACCAGCTCGCGACGCTGCCGATCGACGTAGGCATCAGACTGACTCAAGTGTCGTCAACAGCACAAAATGTCGCCGGACTCGACGAACAGGCCTCAAAGTAGGGACCAGAGTGTTTGGCGACTCTGAGAACCAACAGGGGAGGAACGTAATGGCAACTGGACGCAGGACGCAGGGCACGCCAAAGGCGAGAGGCGTGATCCGGGCGTCGATGGCCGGAATTGCCGCACTGGCAGGAATGGCACTTGCCACTTACTCTGGAGGCGATGCGCCCGGCGCAGCCTCCGTTAGTCGGAGTGCTGCGTTCTCGGACAGCACGGTATGGCTGTGCCGGCCCGGGGAGACCAATGACCCGTGCGCCGGGAATCTGGCGACCACGTCGGTGACCGCTAACGGCGCCACATCACCGGAGACGATCAGTCCGGCGTCTGCTTCGAAGTTCGACTGCTTTTACGTGTACCCGACTTCGTCTCCACAAAAGACGCCCAATGCGAATCTGAAGATCCAACCCGAAGAGGTCGGAGCGGCCCTTTCTCAGGCGGCACAGTTCTCCCAGGTGTGTCATGTCTGGGCCCCGGTGTACCGTCAGCGCACTCAGGCGGACCTCTTGAAGGGGCTGGGTGGTGATCCCGCCGCGGATCAAGTGGCCTACACCAGTGTCTTGTCAGGTTGGAACGATTACTTGGCGCATGACAACCACGGTCGGCCAATCATTTTTATCGGGCACTCGCAAGGCGCGGCCATGCTGATCCGTCTGTTGCACAATGTGATCGACCCCAGCGCCAAACTGCGGCACCTCATGGTCTCGGCAATCATTCTCGGCGGCAATGTTCAGGTGCCTATTGGTAAGACGGTGGGGGGGAGCTTCAGCCGCATCCCAACGTGTACCTCGGCTACACAGCTGGGGTGTGTGATTGCGTACTCGAGCTTCGGCTCCCAGCCGCCTGCCGATTCACTGTTCGGGCGTCCCGGACAAGGCGTGAGCTTGCAATCCCAACAGACGACCTCGCAGGGTCAGCAGGTGACGTGCGTGAACCCAGTCGATTTCTCGTCGAGTGCCGCACCGCTATCACCTATCTTCCTCACCACCGCTTCGCAGATCCCAGGGGTCAAGGTCTCTACGCCTTTCGTGGCCTTCCCGGGGTTGTATACAGCTCAATGTGTTAGTCAAGGAGGCGCGACGTGGCTCCAGATCAACGTGACCAAGTCAGCGAATGACGTCCGACCCACCTTGTCCGCCAGCCTTGGCCCGACGTGGGGCCTACATTTGGGCGACGTCAACCTGGCTCTCGGGAACCTCATTCACGATGTTTCGCTAGAGGAGAAGGCGTACCACTAGCCCTCGTTGGTCCCGCATCTATCGCGAGTCTCTCCTTCATTACGCAGCACCTCGTAAGGGTGGGCTCTCCGTGGCTGATCGAGCGCCGATCGGTTCGATCTCGTCCGAGATAGAAACTATCCGAGTCAGCAGAGACGAACCCTTTTCTCTGTGATGACGACACACTCGGGGACAGCGACGACGGCGCCGGTTCGGGTCCTGCCGGCGCTCCCGAAGTTCTCACCACTCGCGCCATCCATCGTTTTGGTTGGGTATGTCAGACTAGGCCCTGGCGGCCATCAGGGTGACTGTGGTGCACTTCCGACCAGGAGTAGGCCATGACGTCAGATGACTACACCGGCAGAGGTCCGCCTGGGAGGTACGGCCACCGTCGCATTGTCCGGGGTTTCGCGGCGGGGCTCAGTTTGAGTGTCGTTCTCGTGACGTGCGGGGGTTCGCCGAGTTCCGCGTCGTCCACTAGCCCCGGCAGTTCGACATCGACGAGTACCTCACACCCCCTCTCAGGCGTCGCTGTCACTGGGCCAGTTCCGGTTGGCTCTCCCACGTTCGACAACACCCTTTACGGCACAAGTTTCAACCTCTCAAAGGTCGGCTACGAGAGGTCCCAGTTCTTCGTATCTGGTACCGCCCACTCCTACGTCCCCGCTCGACCCCTGAGTAGTGACGGCAAGTGGGTGGTCGCAACAGGTGTCAGCGCGCCATATGAGACGCGGATAGCCGTGTACCGCCCGATCAACCCGAAGAAGTTCAACGGGACGGTAGTGGTCGAGTGGCTCAATGTGAGCGGTGGGACCGATGACAGCCCTGACTGGACGCTATCCCACAACGAACTGATTCGCGACGGCTTCGCCTGGGTTGGAGTTTCGGCCCAGCAAGTTGGCGTGGATTCAGCGAAATCCACCGATCCGGCGGAGTACTCGTCGCTCTCGGATCCCGGCGACAGCTTCTCCTACGACATCTTCTCGCAGGCCGGCCAGACGGTCCGCGAAGATTCATCGAAGATCTTGGGCGGTCTGCGGCCACACACACTCATTGGGGCGGGCGAGTCGCAGTCGGCCGGACGGCTCATGACGTACATCGATGCGATTCAGCCGATATCGCACGTCTTCCAAGGTTTTCTGGTACACAGCCAATTCGGTACCGGCGCTCCACTTTCCCAATCGCCGCAGACAAACTACGCGGCACCGAATCCGACCACGATCCGCAGTGACATCGGTGTTCCAATTCTCGAGTTCGAGACCGAAACCGACGTCGACAACAGCAACCTGACTGATCGGCTGCATTACGGCAATCCAAAGTGGTTCCGACTCTGGGAGGTCGCCGGCAGTTCGCACTACGACTACTACGGTCTCGCCATAGGTCCCACTGACACCGGCAATGGTGAGGGTGCAGTGAAGAACCTGGCTGCCATGCAGAATCCGACGCGCACTCCGGTGGGTGGGTTCAATTGTGCCGTTCCTATCAACACAGGGGGAACGCACTGGGCACTCGACGCTGCAGTCTACTGGCTCAATAAGTGGGTTTTGACCGGTACCCCACCCCCCCGGGCGCCCCTCCTGGCAACGACGCACGTCTCGCCAGTCGTGTACAAACTTGACACAAACGGAAACGTCATCGGAGGTGTACGAACCCCACAAGTTGACGCGCCGGTCGCTGCGTTGGGAAGCCAAGGCAACAGCGGAGGCTTTTGCTTCCTCTTCGGCTCTACCGTGCCGTACAGCGCAGCTCACCTCGCCAGCCTCTACAAAAGCCACGACCAGTTCGTTGCGGCCTGGGCTCGAGCCGTGAAGAGGGACCGTGCCGATGGGTTCCTGCTCCCGGCCGATGCCACTGAGCTGTTGCACTCGGCCGTTGTGTCGGAAGTCGCACGGCATGATCGCTGAGTCGATCCCTACCTTCTACCGATGAGATAGATGTTGGAAATGATCGGTCGGGCGACAGACCTGCCGGGGATGGGTGCAAAAAACCACGACTGCCCGTTGGCGGTCGCGGGGAGCCAACCGGACGGTGAGGGTCGTTGTTCGTGAACCCTTAAAGGGGGCTAGGTCCAGGGGAGGGCGGCGCGCGTCTGCCAGTAGCTGAATGAGTCCTGCTGGATGGTGTCGAGCAGCCGCTCGACTAGTTGCGAATCGAGTTGGAGTGCGAGGGCGGTGAGGTTGCTCTCCACCTGTTCCACGTTGGCGGCACCGCTGAGGACAACGTCCGCCCACGGCTGGGCGAGCACCACAGCGAGCGCCAGCGCGTCGGGGGTGCTCCCGGCGTCAGACGCCGCATCGGCGAGCTCCGCCACATCGCCTCGGGCGGTGAGTCGGCCGTTGGCGAGCGGCTCTTTGACGATCACGCCCATCCCCGCTGCGTGGGCCGCCCTGAGTGCAGAACCGGCACCCCGTTCGAGCAGGTTCCACGTCGCCTGCACAGTGTCGAAGCTGGCGACCTCAAGGGCCCGGTCGATCGTCTGCGCTTGTCTGGGGCCGGTCACCGTGAGCCCGATCGACACCCCGCTGGCCCGCAGCCGGGCCAGCTCATCGAGCACGGCGCGGTCCTCGAGCACTCCGCTCTCTCGCGTGGCGGAGTGGATTTGGTAGAGACCCAAATTCGCCCCCAGTAGCTCGCGGCTCTCCGCCAGCTGGTGACGGAGCGCCCCAACCGACAGATCCTTGACCTCATTCACGGTTGCGTCCAGCTGCCAATCCGCCACGTACGTATAGCCCCACTTCGAGCCGACGCTGACCTCGCCCGGTCCCAATCCGCGACGCTCCAGCCATGCCGCTAAAAACGCCTCCGCGAGCCCGTACGAGCGCGCCGCGTCGAAGTAGCGCACCCCCCGCTCGTAGGCGGCGTCTAGAACCGAGTGCGTCAACCGCTCCAACGAGGCCACCGGCGTGCGGCCCGCGAGATCCGATGCGTGTCCAAGATTGATATAGCCGGGCCGGCCGAGCGCGGCCAGCCCCAGCCCCATTCGACTGACCGCCAGACCCGAGCTACCCAGAACCGTCGGCACCGGCCCGGAAGAGTAACCCCCTGTGCCCGGATCCGACCGGAAGCAGCAGGACTCCGTGAGTGACTGGTCAGGGTTGGGCGGCGTGTGGACCAAAGCCGCCAGCACCGCGGCGGCCAGACACGCCACTGAGCCGACGAGGAGTGTGACGCGGCCCCCGGCTCAGCTGATCCACCCGGTCAGGATGCTGCCGTTGGGCGTGGTCCCCCAAGGAGACGAAGAGCCAGAGCGCCATGATTCGGCCTCGAAACGCACTCGAGCTATGGAGCTGGAGGGTGGTCGACCGTCAGGCGACGAAGTAGGACCCCGCTACCCCCATGACAAGCAAGGAGACGCCGGCCATGACGACGTCGGGAGCGGCGGCCGTGGCGGCCGAAGTCACCCCGAACCCCAGAGCGACGAACGAGCAAGTGGTGGCGCTTCGGATGATTGATAACGCCGACCACCGGAGAGCCCAGAACCGCCCCGACGCTGAGCATGGTGGCGAGCAGGCCCGTAAGTGCCACCGGTGCCGTGGAACCCGTCCTGGGCGAACACAGGCAGGACGACGGCGAAGTTGAAGTCATAGAGCCCGACCACCGACATCATGAGAAGAGGAAGCCAGAGGCCCGGCCGCCCGGCCGCGTCGCGCAACCCTTCTCTGACCCCTCGGCGTCTGGATGGGGCGGGTCCGCCCGCTTGGAGCGGCCGGAAGAGGAGCAGGGCGGCGATCACCGCAAGGAAGGACAACGCTTTCAGCCCAAAGCACACTGTCGTGTCGACCGTCACGGTGAGCAGGGCGGCCAGGGCCGGGCCGGCCACCCGGGCGCTGTTGACCACCACCCCGTTGAGACTGACCGTGAGGGCCAGGTCGTTTGGGCGGCACCAGGCGGCTGACGAAGGCCTGGCGGGCGGACGAGTCGGCGACCGGGACGACGCCCCCGCCCCGCCGATGGCCACTAACGCCCCACGCCGACCTCCCCGGCCGGGCACGCCAGCGCCCACAACGGCGCGGCCGCCAGGAGGCTGTACGGCGGTCCACACGCTCGGCCACCGCCCCGCCAAACGGTCCCAACAGGAGAGAAGGGATCCCCCGGTCGCCAGAACCAGCCCGAGATCGCTGAGCGAACCGGTGAGCTCGAGGACGAGCCCGGGCCGATCGCCGTCTGCTGCAAGAAGGTGCCGCTCGCGGACGTCGACTTGGCCCCCGAAGTAGCCTCGACCGCACCGTCAATAGAGCCAACAAACTAGGTTTCCAAGATGTGAGTTCGTCTGAGCCCACTAAGGATGCGAAGGCCACCTACCACGACATTCGACACGAAAGGAAGCAGGCTCATGCCCGACGACTCAGTAGGCGACTCTGGCACCTCGATCGACAACCGCCACCTTCTGCTGGTCGGCGCCGGGCCGGGTCTTGGAATGGCGGTGGCTCGTCGCTTCGCCGACGGTGGCTATCGAGTGACCTTGGTCGCTCGCAGTACCGACGGACTCCGCGATCTCGCTGACGGCCTGGCTGACACCGGAGCCCAAATTGACACCGTCGCGGCAGACGCCAGCGAGCCTGAAGGTCTAGGAGCTCGGATCGCTGAGCTCTACAACGACCAGGGTGGGCCCGGGCTCATCATCTACAACGCAGTCATGGGGGCTCCGGACACGCTCCTGAGCTCGAGCGTCGAACACCTGCAGACAGCCTATTCGGTTGACGTCATCGGCGCTATCGTCGTGACGCAGGTCGTCGCCCCAGCGATGCGCGTGGCCGGCTCGGGGACCATCATCGTGACGGGTGGCGGCTTCGCGGATTATCCGATCCCAGCCCTGGCGACCGTTTCCCTCGGCAAAGCGGCGCTCCGATCGGCCGCCACCATGCTCGGAGCTGATCTGGAGCCAGATGGCATCCGCGTGGCGACATTGACGATTGCCGGGCAGATCGTTCCGGGCACCGCCTTCGATCCCGAGAGCATCGCAAAACGCTATTGGGAGGTCGTCCACTCCGACGGTCCTTGGCAGGCGGAGTTTCGCTTTACCGGTGAATAGAGCTTTGGGATGGGGAGGGTTCGATCATGGACTTCGGCGAGTGCCTGAGCCGAAGAAACGTGTCCTGATGATCACCCACCCACAGCAGGTCTCCCAGCTGATCTTGGACGCGGCTCGAAGCGCCAGCGAAGGGGTCGCCCTTCGCGGTAGGACGGAGCCAAACTCGTGACGAGGTGATCCAGCGATGACCTTGCAACAGACCAAAGGAACTCGTTCGAAGTCAGCGGGCAAGCCCTGCTTCGACAGCCTGGACGAAGCGATCACCGTTGACAACCCGCCGATCGTACAGCCGCACGAGGTGGCGTTCTGGTTAATCGCCTATGTATTCGCCGCCACCATGTTGGGCACGACTCTGCCCACTCCGCTGTATGTCATTTGGGAGAGCCAGTGGCACTTCTCTTCGGGGATGGTGACCTTGATCTTTGCCGTCTACGCGGCCGGCGTGCTGTCAGCGCTGATCTTCGCGGGACGTGCCTCCGACCAGGTTGGGCGAAGGCCTGTGCTCGGGGCCGCTCTCGCGTTCAGCGCGTGCAGCACGGTCGTGTTTATCGTCACTCCGTCCGTCGGATGGCTCTTCTTGGGACGAGTCTTGTCCGGCTTTTCCGCTGGTCTCATGACCGGCACCGCGACAGCGGCACTCACCGACACGCTCGGACCTGCAAAGCGACGGCGGGCGTCTGTCACCGCAACGGTCGTCAACACTGGCGGTCTCGGCCTGGGCCCGCTGTTTGCCGGCCTGTTCGCTCAGTATTTACCTCGCCCGACGGTTCTGGTATTCGAGGTGTACTTGGCCTTGTTGGCGGTAGCGGCCGTCGCCGTGGCCTGGGTGCCCGAAACGGTGCCAATTTCGGCAAAGGCTGTCGATCCGCTTCGCCGGGTTCGGCTTTCCGAGTGCAGGGAGGACAGAGTTCCTCGCGGCCGGCATGGCGGGATTCGCCGCCTTCAGTCTGCTCGGGATCTTCAGCGCGCTCGCACCAACGTTCCTCGGCGGTGTGCTGCACCAACACAGCCACGCCGTCGCCGGCGTCATCGTATTCATGATCTTTGGGATTTCGGCTGGAACCCAGATTGTCGCGGGCCAGTTCGACGACCGAAAGGTCGTCTCTTTCGGGCTCGCTTTATTCCTCTTCGTCCTCGCCCTGATCGTCGCTGGGCTCTCACAGGCATCTTTCGGCCTCTTCCTGGCGGGCACAGCTAGCGCAGGAGTCGCCGTTGGTTGCGTCTTCATCGGCAGTCTCTCGACTGCGAACCGCCTCGCGCCAGCCGAGCGGAGGGCACAGGTGGTCTCGTCCTATTTCGTCTTGTGCTACTTGGGTCTTGTGGTCCCGGTAATCGGAGTCGGTATCTTCTCCGAGCACTTCGGTCTCTTCCGATCAGTCCTCGTCTGCTCCATCGCGCTGGCAATTCTGTCCGTAGCCTCTTTTGCTGTCTTCCAACGACGCGGATCAGCCGAACAGACGGACCAGCGGACACACGCCTTTCCTGGTCCCACCGCCCGGAGCACCAAGGCCGGCTAGACGGCGAGTTGCTACTGGAAGAAAGACGGGGCCAATTCAGGATGACCGAGAAGCCATGGCGCTCCTTGACGGCTTTGGCAGCTTGTCAGCCCACTGATGGTCTCGTATCCGTCTGAGGAATGTTTCTCCCGGGAATTGACCAGGGAGCGGGCTGTCGGGAGGCCACGCTGGGCCAAACGCGACCGCCAACTCGTCTCGCTGAATTCCGGCCACGAATCGAGAGACGTGAGCGGCGGAGCGCACATCTGGTGCCGAGTGGCGACGCGACCTCCATCTCCGACTCGATACCTGCGACGCGCACTAGCCGGCAGTCACCCGCGCGTCCTGCCGGGCTCAGGTTGAGGAGGCCGGAAGCGCTGAAGGAAGCCGAGCGATGAGATTCGTCCACGCCATTGGACACGCTGTTAACGGTGGCGGGTGGGATGACGTGGGAAATTCTCTGGTCGTCTCATCCTGGGGTTCGCCTTGTCGGCGCTCGTGCAGGCGCTCGTGCGGAAGAACACCATCGAGCGCCTCCTGGGAAGCGATTCGCCAAAAGCCCTCGGGGCGGCCACGGGATTGGGCATCGCCAGCTCGTCGTGTTCTTACGCCGCCGTGGCGCTTGCTCGGGGCCTGTTTCGCAAAGGGGCCGACTTCACCGCGGTGATGGTCTTCGAGATCGCATCGACCAACCTCGTGATCGAACTTGGGATCATCATGGCGCTCTTGCTCGGATGGCAGTTCACCGCGGCCGAGTTCGTCGGCGGCCCGATCATGATCGTCCTCATCGCCGTGCTCTTCCGCTTGTTCCTCCGCCGACGCCTTGTCGAGCTTGCCAAATACCAAGCCGATCGAGGACTGGCCGGCTCCATGGAAGGGCACGCGGCCATGGACATGAGTATTCGGGCGAAGGGAAGCTTCTTCGCACGACTTTCGTCGCCCGAAGGGTTCACATCGGTCTCCCATGTCTTCGTGATGGAGTGGGCCGCGGTGTTGCGCGACATCGTGGGAGGGCTTCTCATTGCCGGCGCTCTGGCTGCGTGGGTACCCGATAGCTTCTGGCAACATCTGTTCTTCACCGGACGTCCGCTTTTGGCGAAAATCTGGGGTCCGCTGCTGGGGCCCGTGATCTCGATTTTCTCGTTCGTGTGCTCCATTGGGAACGTCCCCTTGGCAGCGGTGCTTTGGAACGGAGGCATCAGCTTCGGTGGAGTGATCAGTTTCATCTTTGCCGACCTGATCATCTTCCCGATTTTGGTTATCTACCAGAAGTACTACGGGACAAAGATGATGCTCTTCATCCTGGCGACCTTCTACTTCACCATGGTCCTCGCCGGCTATGCCGTCGAGCTGATCTTTGGAGCGGCTGGGCTGATTCCAGAAACCCGCGACGCAACCGTGCTCAATCCGACGATCAGTTGGAACTACACGACCTACCTCAACATCGTCTTCATCGTGGCTGGCCTGGTGCTGGTGTGGCGGTTCTTCCGTACCGGCGGCGCCATGATGCTCAAGATGATGGGTGGCAGTCCCGAGCCCGCTGCGATGGGCCCGATGACGGACAGCCAGGGATGACGATCCTTCGACACGAAAGCTTCGATCCAGCGCGACATGGTGGAGGCATTGGTCGCGAACGGCGGCGCGACGAGTGTTTTCCTGTCATCAGATCGGACGGAGGAAACCAAGCGGAGTTCGTCGACCGAGTTCCACCTCGTGCACTGCGTCCGCCGCTGTCGTAGCGCGGCCCACTCTCGCTCGAGGAGCTCCATCGGCCGATCCTCACCCATCTCCGGCCGTCAAAGTGAACCTCGTCGGGCTGAACTGACCGAAAGCGGCCCAGAAAGTGGCCGATCGCGACGCGGGTCGTAGCTGTTACCACGTCAGCAGACTCCTCAGCGCAGTCGCTCGATCTGCGTTCTCGTTCATGCCCTTGGGTCCCAGCTGACCGTGGCCGACCGTGCCGAAATGGAGGCCCGGACTGGGATAATGGCGTGGGTGGCACTAAAACATTGACGGTCGAACCCGATTTGCCCATCGATGGCGCCCGCAGTTGGCGAGCCATAGGCACACCAGTCCTCTTGAGGAGGGGGAATCCGTGACCAGAGACCTCTTCCGGAACCAAAACGCACCCATTGCCGAGCGCGTCGACGATCTGGTCGGGCGCATGACACTCGACGAGAAGCTGGCCCAGATCGGGAGCCTGTGGGTCACCGACCTGCTCCTGGGCGACCACTTCGACGCCGACTACGCCGCTGGCAAACTCGAGCACGGTATCGGTCACGTCACCCGCATAGGAGCCTCGACTGGTCTGCGCCCTGAGGCCAGCGCTCGACTGGTGAATAACATCCAACGGGTCGCCGTCGAGCGCACCCGCCTCGGCATCCCTGTCATGGTCCACGAGGAGTCCGTCGCCGGGTATTGCGCCCGCGACGCCACACAGTTTCCGCAGGCCATCGGCCTGGCATCGTCGTGGGACGAATCGCTGCTCTTCGACATCGCAGACGCCATCCGCAGGCAGATGGTCGCCGTTGGTGCTCGCCATTCCCTGGCCCCGGTCCTTGACGTGGCCCGCGATGCCCGTTGGGGACGGGTCGAGGAGACCTATGGCGAGGATCCGTATCTGATCGGCCGCCTCGGCTCTGCTTACGTACGGGGACTCCAGGGCGACGACCTTCGTTACGGGGTCATCGCCACCGGCAAACACTTTCTTGGCTATGCGCTATCCGAAGGCGGCATGAACCACGCCCCGGTCCAACTCGGACCGCGAGAGTTGCGCGAGGTGTACGCCGAACCGTTCGCGGCAGCAATCCGCGACGCTGGACTGGCGTCGATAATGAACTCGTATTCCTCTGTCGACGGAATCCCGTGCGCCGGAAGCCCCGCCATCCTCGACGAGCTCCTCCGGGGTGAGCTCGGCTTCGACGGCGTCGTCGTAGCCGACTATTACGCCGTCCAACTACTGGTCCAACATCACGCCGTTGAGCCTGGTCTGGGTGAGGCCGGGGCTCGGGCTCTGCGTTCTGGACTCGACCTCGAACTGCCCGGTCGTGAGTGCTTCGGCGAACCACTGAAGACGCTGATCGAAAAGGGTCGCCTGTCGATCGAGGTGGTCGATGTCGCCGTCCGTCGCGTGCTGCGTTCCAAGTTCCAGGTGGGGCTCTTCGAAGAGCCTTACGTCGACGAGGGCGCAGCCACCGCCGTGTTCGACACCCCAGATAACCGAGTCCTGGCCCGCCGTGCCGCCACAGAGACGCTCGTCCTCCTCCAGAACAGAGACGGCGTTCTTCCGCTCGACGCCGCATTGCTCCGTCGCATCGCCGTGCTAGGCCCAGCGGCCGATGACCAGCGACTCCTCCAGGGCGACTACCACTATCCGGCGCACGCAGAGATCGGTTGGGCGACGGACGATGACACGGAAGGTGAGAAGGTTTCAGCGATCACCGGAGACCAGCCCCTGCCCGCTGAGACCGGCGGCTTCGCCTCGGGTCCCCATTTCGTCGATCACGTCACCCCTCTCGCTGGGATTGTCGCCGCGCTCCCCAGCGTGGAGGTCGTCTATGCCAAGGGATGCGACATCAGCGGCGACGACGCATCTGGAATCGAAGCAGCCACCGCAGCCGCCGCCGAGTCCGAGATCGCGCTCGTCTTCGTCGGTGGACGGTCCGGCCTCACACTTGCGTGCACCGTTGGGGAGGCCCGTGATGCGACGAACCTCGACCTGACCGGCGTACAGCAGACCCTGGTCGACGCCGTGGTGGCGACTGGGACGCCGACGGTCGTGATCCTGGTCAGCGGCCGGGTCCACACCATCGCGGCGATCGCTGACAAAGCCAGCGCGGTGCTCCAGGCGTGGCTGCCCGGTGAGGAAGGCGGCAACGCAATCGCCGATGTGCTGATCGGTGACGCCGAGCCCGGCGGGCGCCTCCCCGTCTCAATGCCCAGACACGTCGGACAGGTCCCGGTTCACCACGACTACCGCACAGGTGGCGGTCGGACCCTGTTCTACGGCGACTACAGCGACTCGCCCACCACGCCGCTCTTCGCATTCGGGCACGGGCTTACCTACACCACCTTCGAACACGGTGAACTCGTCGTCGTTTCTTCCGGCACAACCGTCGAGCCGGTGGTGCTTCGGGCCAGCGTGAAGAATACCGGCGAGCGGAGAGGCACCGAAATCGTTCAGCTCTACGTCCGCGACGACGTCGCCTCCGTGGTCCGGCCCTACCAGCAGCTCGTCGGGTTCGCCCGCGTGGAGTTGGATCCAGGACGGACCGCAACCGTCGCGTTCGACGTCCACCCCAGCCGTCTTGCGTTCTACAACGAAGCGATGCGCTTCGTGACCGAGCCGGGGACGTTCCGGTTCTCCGTCGGTGGCGCCTCCGATACTTCGACGCGGCACGCCGCCGTCAGCCTCGTAGGCAACGTGGCGGCGTACCGCCAGTGCGAAATCGTCGCCACGGCCGTCTCGGTCACGCGCCAATGAAAGCCGAAGCGGTTTCGTCAGCCGATCCGCGGCTCTCAGGTCAGGTCCGACTCACCGGTCGGATCCACCGAGCTCATGATCCGGCCCGCTGACAACGCTATCGTCAGATCTCGCCTGGACATTTTTCGTTCCGTCGCCCGGGAGGAGGACCATGACCGATCTCTTCACCCCCCGACCCGAGCACCAATTCACCTTCGGACTCTGGACCGTCGGGAACCCGGGGCGCGACCCCTTCGGGGACACGGTGCGCACACCGCTCGACCCAGTGGATGCCCTGCATCAACTCTCCGACCTGGGCGCCTATGGAGTGAGCTTTCACGACAACGACCTCGTACCCGCCGGCGCGGCGGCATCCGATCGACAGGACATCGTCAAGCGGTTCCGGAGCGCGCTCGATGCCACCGGCATGCACGTTCCGATGGTGACGACAAATCTGTTCTGGCGTCCGATCTTCAAGGAAGGAGCGTTCACGGCAAATGATCTTCGGGTACGACGGTTCGCCGTGAAAAAGGCGTGCGAGGCGACCGAGTTGGGCGCTGAGCTCGGGGCCAGTGTCTTCGTGCTCTGGGGAGGCCGGGAGGGAATGGAGGCCGAAGCAGCAAAGGACGTCCGGTTGGCGCTCGACCGATACAGGGAGGCTGTCGACCTCATATGCGAGTACATCCGTCACCGTGGGCTGGGGCTTCGGATCGCCCTCGAGCCAAAACCGAACGAGCCTCGCGGGGACATCCTGCTCCCTACGGTTGGGCATGCCCTCGCATTCATTGGCTCCCTGGAGCACTCTGACATGGTTGGCCTCAACCCCGAATTCGCGCACGAGACCATGAGTGGGTTGTCGTTCTCACAGGCGGTCGCCCAGACGCTCTGGCACGACAAGCTCTTCCACATCGACCTCAACGCGCAACGGATCGGAAAGTTCGACCAGGACTTTCGCTTCGGCTCCGAGGGTATCCGCGACGCCTTTTACGTCGTGAAGCTACTCGAGGACGCACAATGGGACGGCATGCGCCATTTCGACGCCCATCCCTATCGCACAGAGGACGGCGAGGGTGTCTGGGATTTCGCCCGTGGCTGCATGCGCACCTACTTGATCCTCGCTGACAAAGCACGCCGCTTCCATGAGGACTCAGAAATTCAGGATGCCCTTCTTGTGACCAAAGCGGGAGAACTCGCCGCACCAACCTCTGGGAAAGACGGACTCGAGGGGATCCTCTCGTCGAGCTACGACGAGGAGGCGCTCGCTGCGCAAGGCTATGGCAACGAACGCCTAGACCAGCTCGTGACGGAATTGCTCCTCGGGGTTCGATAGTGCCCCTCGTCGTCGGAGTGGACTCTTCCACATCGGCGTGCAAGGTGCAGGTGCGTGACGCGGAGACCGGCACCGTGGTGTCGTCGGCCCGCGCGGCGCATCCGCCGACAACTCCACCCCGCAGCGAACAGGACCCACGAGCCTGGGAATCAGCGTTTCAAGCTGCCTGTGCGGAGGCACGGGTGCTCACGAACTATCGTCCCGACGCGCTTGCCATCGCGGCGCAGCAGCACGGTCTCGTCGTCCTGGACCGCAAGGACGAAGTGTTGCGCCGCGCCAAGCTATGGAACGACACCGAGTCGGCAGAGGACACCGAGCAGCTTCTGGCGGAACTCGCCGGAGGTGCGTCGGCCTGGGCGGCAGCCTGCGGGAGCGTGCCCGTTCCGGCGTTCACGCTGACGAAGCTCCGGTGGCTCCGCCGTTGCGAACCCGAGACGCTGCACCGGACGACATCCGTCATGTTGCCGCACGACTGGCTGACGTTTCGACTCACTGGACACCGGGTTACCGACCGCGGCGACGCGTCAGGAACCGGCTACTGGTCCCCCGCCGAGTCCCGCTATCGCATTGACCTGCTCAACGGCCTCGTAGACACCCGGGTGGACTGGAACGCAGCGCTGCCCGAAGTGCTGGCCCCGCGGGCGACCGCCGGCAATTGGCCCGCCACGGGAGCTCAGGTTGGTGCGGGAACCGGGGACAATATGGCGGCCGCGCTCGGTCTCGGGCTCCGCCCCGGCGACCTGGCATTGAGCCTCGGCACGAGCGGTACCGCCTTCACTGTGAGCGCGGAGCCCAGCGCGGATGCCAGCGGGACGGTCGCCGGTTTCGCCGACGCGACGGGTCGGTACCTGCCGCTCGTTTGCACGCTGAACGCGAGCAAAGTCACCGACACGATGGCGCGACTGCTCGGGCTGGACCACGACCGTTTTGACAAGCTGGCGCTGGGCGCGCCCGCGGGAGCGTCGGGCCTCGTCCTTGTGCCGCACTTGGACGGTGAGCGGACACCGAATCGGCCTTTCGCATCCGGGGCACTCTCGGGGTTGCGCAGCGACGTGACCCAGGCGCAGTTCGCCCGAGCCGCAGTCGAAGGTGTGGTGTGCAACCTCCTGGCGGGAGCGGACGCGCTCGGCGAGGTCGCGGACGACGGCCGCGTGTTCCTCATCGGTGGCGCAGCACGGAGTCCGGCCTACCGACGGGTGGTGGCAGACCTCACTGGTCGCCCCATTCAGGTGCCGGTCGAGGAGGAGTCGGTTGCCACAGGCGCGGCGGTTCAGGCGGCCGCAGTGCTTCTGGGGTGCGATTTTGCGCAGATCATCGACGCGTGGGGGCTCGGTGCGGGCGAGGTCGTCGAGCCCAACATGTCGGTCGACCGCGCCGCGATCCGAGCCGCTTATGCCGACGCGGCGGGCGCCGCCGACCTCGAAGTACGGGTACACCGGAGGTGACCTCTCCTCCCTGTGATGCTCGACGTCGCCCAAAGCACCGGAAATGGCAAGAGGACCACCGTATCCACGGCCGATATGCCGGCCTCGAAGGCGCGTCGGGCCGAGAGAATGCGCGACTCATGGTCCACCCGGCGTCTCGTGTGGCGGCGCACCGGCGATGCGGAACGTGATTGACACGCAGGACATCAGCTCCCTGGGGGACGACGACCGCCGTCGCCGTTCGTCGCTTCAGCGGACCGTTTACCTCTGCCGTCATGGTGAGACGGCGCTCAACGCTGACGGACGTCTCCGCGGTCGCTCGGATCCCGAGCTCAATGCCGTTGGTCGCGAACAGGCCCACGCCTTGGCCCTGACGCTCCAGCCAATGCAACCAGGGGCAATCCTGGCCAGTCCCCTCCGGCGCGCGTTGCAGACTGCCCAAGCGATTGGCTCCGTCTGCGGGCTGACGTCGGAGCTCAACGCCAACCTCCTTGACCGCGACTATGGGCCCCAGAACGGACGCCTGGTTAAAAAGGTGAATGCAATGTGGGGCTCGCTCGACAACGCACCTGGCGTGGAGCCTTTGGAATCCGTGCTCGCACGCGCCAAATCAGCACTGGCTGAGGCCAGCGAGCGAGCCACGGATGCTTCTGTTGTACTCGTCAGTCACGATGCGATCAACTCGTCCCTCTTGGCGTTTCTCGATCCAACACGGTGGCCCGAACCGAGTGCCGTGCAACAGCCGACCGGCTGCCTCAACGTGCTCCGACGAGAGAACGGCACCTGGGCTGTGCTCATCGCTGGCTTGCGGCCGAGATCACCTCAGTGACGCCACTGGACATCCATCACAGCAGGGCGCGTTCTCTCGCTCGTCGGCGCGATGCTCAGCCGAGAAGCCTATCCACAGCAGTCGTGATGTCAGCGAAGACGTCCCCAACCGACTGCTCGCCATTGATGTCAAGAAGTATCCCGCGGCGAGCGTAAAAGGCGAGGAGCGGCTCGGTCTGAGTCTCGAACACCTCGAAACGGTGCTCAATCGTGATCTCACCGTCGTCCGTTCGCCCTTCTCGGTCGGCGCGAGCTCGAAGTCGCCTCAAAAGCTCGTCATGACCGACCCTGAGATAGACGACGGCCTGAAGCTCGACGTCGTTTTCCTGCGCCAACGAGTACGCCGCCTCCGCCTGGCTAAGCGTCCTCGGAAAGCCATCGAGCACGAAGCCACCGCTCTTCGCCGCCTCGAGAAGGGGGAAAGACAACACCTCGAGGACCAGCTCATCGGGTACGAGGTCACCTCGGCTGAGATACTCAGCTGCAGCCTTCCCGATCCGTGTACCACGGGCCACCTCAGCTCGCAGCAACTCGCCGCTCGACAGCGGGGCGACTCCATAGTGAGCGGCCAACCTCGTCGCCTGGGTGCCCTTTCCCGCACCGGGGTAAGCCACCAACAAGAGTCGCATTTGCGTCACCCTATTGGGACTCGGACGAGGCAGTACCAAGCTCCTCGAGTTCTGGCGAACCCACATGACCAGGCGACCGAGTCTTGTCGCAAGCTTTCGGCCACGCCGAAGCCGAGCGACTCAATCTCGACGACAGCAAGCTGGCGGCCGCGAACGGACCGACAACACGTCGTTGTCCGCCGCAGACCACTCAGCGCCGAGAAGCTGGTCCGCCGCTTTGAAGAGGTCCTACCTCAATAGTGACGGCATGCCCGGACGGCTGCCTGTTGTCCCGTCCACCCAGTTCCGGCCCGTCCACTGCGTCCGCCCCACAGGAGAGCGGTGTCTCGTATCAACTGACAGCCCTCAAGGGCTCATCTGTGGCCCGGTGTTCGCGATCGGGTCGACCCGGTCACGACGAGTGCTTGGGTGCCTACGGCCTGCCGCAGTCGCTGCAGTAACCCTGGAAGAGCACTTCGCGATTGACGATCCGGTAACCGAAGCGCTGCGAGCGTGGCAACTCAAGCGCGTCCAGTCCCTGTGGATGCACATCGCGCAGGGCACCGCACTTGAGGCACACGAGGTGGTGATGCCCGTCCTCGGTGTTGGGGTCGTAGCGCGTAGGCCCGCCACCGGCGTCAACCTGCTGGACCTCGCCCATCGACACCAGCTCGTTGAGCGCGTTGTACACCGTCGCCAGGCTGACCTCTGGGAGACGCTCCCGGGCCCGCTCGAACACCTCCTCTGCGGTGAGGTGGACGTTATCCCCTCCCATGACCTCAGCTATCACCCGTCGTTGCGGCGTCAAGCGCCAGTCCAGCGCTCGGAGGCGCTCGAGAAGCGGCGTCGAGGTCACGGCCCCCATGTATACCAGCCAGCACCTCTAACACTAGGTCACCTGTAACTCTTGAATGATTCTAGGTCCGGCCCTAAGGTGAGCTAGCACTCGGGAAACTCCGACGGGAAACGGGTGGGATGCGGCAGCCGGTCGAGGCCGCGTTGGGACGTCAGAACGAGCTGGGAGGAGGTGGTCATGAGCGATGACGAGGAGCAGGGCTCCGACAAGCTGACCGCCTGCACCCGGGCCTTCGAAGAGAGGTTACGAGCAACCCGTCATCAGAGGGATACAGCAAGAAAGGAAAACGACAAACATGTCTGACCGCAGCGAAAGCGAGAGCCCAGTAATCCCCTCCCCGACTCCCAAACCGCATCGGCCCATGTCGAACCAGGACTGGTGGCCGGATCAGCCTGACCTACGGGTTCTCGCCCAGCACTCGCCGCGCTCCAATCCGATGGGCGACGAGTTCAACTACGCGAAAGAGTTCGCGACCCTCGACCTCGACGGGCTGAAGCGGGATCTCGTCGAAGTGATGACGACGTCGCAGGACTGGTGGCCCGCCGACTACGGCCATTACGGACCGCTGTTCATCAGGCTGACGTGGCACGCTGCGGGTACGTACCGCATCGCCGATGGCCGGGGCGGCGGAGGCGAAGGCGCTCAGCGCTTCGCACCCCTCAACAGTTGGCCGGACAACGCGAGCCTCGACAAGGCGCGCCGCATACTCTGGCCGGTGAAGCAGAAGTACGGCCGAAAGATCTCCTGGGCCGATCTAATCATCCTCGCCGGCAACGTCGCCCTGGAATCGATGGGGTTCAAGACGTTCGGCTTCGGCTTCGGGCGAGAGGATATCTGGGAGCCTGACGAGATCTTCTGGGGTCCCGAGGACACGTGGCTCGGCGATGAGCGCTACAGCGGCGACAGGGAGCTCGGCGGTCCTTTCGGAGCCGTGCAGATGGGCCTGATCTACGTGAACCCAGAGGGACCCAACGGAAACCCGGATCCGCTGGCCGCCGCCACGGACATTCGAGAGACGTTCCGTCGCATGGCGATGAACGACGAGGAGACACTTGCGCTCATTGTCGGCGGCCACACGTTCGGCAAGACCCATGGCGCTGCCGGTTCCGAGTACGTCGGTCCAGAACCCGAGGGAGCCCCCCTCGAGGAGCAGGGCCTCGGCTGGAAGAACACTTTCGGCAGCGGCAAGGGTGACGACACGGTGACCAGTGGGATTGAGGGCGCCTGGACCAACGAGCCGACGAAGTGGGACAACGGGTTCTTGGACAACCTGTTCAACTACGACTGGGAGCTCACGACGAGCCCTGCCGGTGCGAATCAGTGGACTCCGAAGAATCCCGAGGCACAGGGCACCGTGCCCGACGCTCATGACCCGTCGAAGAAGCACGCGCCCATGATGCTGACGACGGACCTGGCGCTGAAGATGGATCCGATCTACGCGCCAATCGCCAAGCGCTTTCACGAGAACCCCGACCAGCTTGCCGATGCGTTCGCCAAGGCGTGGTACAAGCTGTTGCACCGCGACATGGGACCCATCTCGCGCTACCTCGGCCCATGGGTTCCCGAGCCGCAGCTGTGGCAGGATCCCGTCCCCGCGGTCGATCACGAACTAATCGGGGAGGCTGACGCCGCCGCCCTCAAGGGCAAGATCCTTTCATCGGGACTGTCCATCTCCCAGCTGGTGTCCACTGCTTGGGCTGCGGCGGCAAGCTTCCGCGGCACCGACAAGCGTGGTGGGGCCAACGGGGCACGGGTTCGTCTGGCGCCGCAAAGGGACTGGGAGGTCAACGAACCAGCCGAACTGGCCAAGGTGCTGCAAACCCTCGAGCAGGTCCAGGAGCACTTCAACGGCTCACAGTCCGGCGGAAAGAAGGTCTCGCTCGCTGACCTGATCGTTCTGGGCGGCTGTGCGGCCGTCGAGAAAGCGGCGAAGGACGGCGGGCACGATGTCGCGGTCCCGTTCGCGCCGGGACGCACGGACGCCTCAGAGGAGGAGACGGACGTGGAATCGTTCGCCGTGCTCGAACCGAGCGCCGACGGGTTCCGCAACTACCTCCCAGCCGGAACGAAGCTGCCGGCGGAGACGCTGCTGCTCGACCGGGCCAACCTGTTGACGCTGACCCCTCCCGAGATGACGGTTCTGATCGGCGGCATGCGGGCCCTAAACGCCAACGTCGGGCAATCCCAAGACGGCGTCTTCACCAACCGGCCCGAGACGCTGACCAACGACTTCTTCGTGAACCTGCTCGACATGAGCACGGAGTGGAAGGCTTCGGCCTCATCCGAGAACATCTACGAAGGTCGGGATCGCAAGACGGGGAAGGTCACCTGGACCGGCACCGCCGTCGACCTCGTCTTCGGTTCGAACTCCCAGCTCCGAGGCATGGCAGAGTTCTACGCCTGTGACGACTCGAAGGACACGTTCGTGCGTGACTTCGTGGCGGCGTGGGACAAGGTCATGAACCTCGATCGCTTCGACCTTGCGGCCGGGCACTGAGGCGATATCGAGCGGAAGCGACTCGCGAGCCGCTGAAGTCGAGAAAGAACACCGGCAAGCCGAAACACCGGGAGCAGGGAATAACACCGGGCAACCCCGGTTGATCCTCGGGGCCTCGCAGTCAGGGTGTCGCGAGTTGGCGCGGCTGGCCGATCACCAGCTCCCTCTTCGCGCGGGTCCGCGGGGAGCCGTGGGTGCCCTCTTTGGTGCCGGTAGGCCAAGGGGTGCGATCCATGCGGTCGGTGCCCCCCGTGCTCTCTCGGGGGCCTCAGTTCACTTTCAATCGGCCGGACGCGGTCATCTCGTACCAAAAGCCCCCGTTCAGGTTGATGTTGTTACCGGTGGACTGGCCGGGAGCGGAGTCGCCCACGTAGGTGTAGAGCGGATGGCCGTCGTAGGTGACCTGGGTCGCGCCACCCGTCCGCCCGATCGTTCCGAGCTTGCCGGTCACACCCGCTCCGGCGATGGGTCTGCCGGTCACCGGCGGCCAGTACACCGCGCACGTGCCATAGCAAGTCGACTTGCTCGGCGTATCGGGCGCGAACCAGTACAAGGTATAGCCAGCAGCATTGGTCAGCACCGAGACGCCATCGATCTTCGTGACCTTGAGGAGAGCGTTCGAGGATCCGGCGCTCGTGGAGACGGGTCCCATTGCCGCGAGCGAAACACCCAGCAGCACCAAGATCAGCACGGTGAAAGCGGTGGCTGCCCACCGACCGGCCGGTAGGGCCCGTTGCAGCCGGTCCACCATCACGTCGTGAGTCGCCCGGTCGGCGGTTCCACGTTCTGGCAATGGACGAAGGGCGAACGCGACAAGCACTACGAACGTGGCGACCTCGATGACCCCGGCGACGATCCCCGCGGTGGTACGGACCTCACGAAACCCGAAGAGGCTGACGCGTAGCGACAACAGGTATCCACCAAGGGTTGCGATGGCGAACCCAGCGCCCGCTGCCGCAGCCAGACGGCTGTTCAACACGAGGATGACCGCACCGAGGCCAAACGCCACAATCACCTGGAACAAGAACAGCCCGCCGATCGTCGGGATCGTCCGGTAACCGGTGAGGTACAAGTCGAGGTGGATCGCGCCGGTCGCGAAGAGCAGCCCGGCGCCAATAACGCGCAGCGCGAGCCATTTCCGATCCGAACCTGGCTCGTGACCATTCGTCCGTTCGAGCAACGCAATGTCTTGAGCCGTAGTCATGCCTGCGCTCTCCCCACGAATCCGTCTTTGCCCGACGTCACCGTGTGCTCGCCACGTTAATCCCGTTCGTTCCATTCGTCGACGAAGAGAAGACCTTGCCCGCCTGGCTGGATCGCCGCCCGCAGCTGCGCCCGCCAGGATCGCTCCATATGAGAAAAACCACGATGATTCCAAGGGTCAATAGACCCGCCAAGACAACCCGACGACTCGTCAGGGACCCAACCAGAGCGAGGGCGAAAGCCGCGACGCCGAGCGCCGGGAGATAGACACGCGCGGACAGGGTGAGCAACGGCCGAGTCGTCTCCCGACCCCTCTGCTCCGCGCCCAGTGAAAAGGGAGATCGAGCCGGTACAACCAGAACAGAGACATGATCTCGTCCCGGCTGGAATCCTTGCCACTAGAACGAAACTCCACCAGTTCCGGCAGTCGACCCGCTAGAGCCAGAACTGGAGCTGGAGCTTGGCTGTGCAGACTTCACGGTGACGACGTCGGACCACTTGCCCCATGTATCAGTGATATTTCCGTGCACCTGGCCCGCCGCGGTGTCACCGATGAAGAAGTAGAGCGGCTTGCCGGAATAGGTCACTTGGAGCGCGCCACCACTCCGCTTGACGGTGCCGAGCTTCGGAGCGCTCACACCTGTCCCAGCCGTGGCCTTCGTGACACCCTTGGGCAACATGAGCGCGGGCCAGATCTTCAAGCACTGTGTGGAGCAGGGCGTCTTGCTGGCCTTGAGGGTGTAGACGGTCTTACCGCTCACCAGGATCGTGCCCAGCTTGGCGTTCTTGGTAGTCGACACGACGACGCTCGTCGCTGCCCCTGCTGTGCCATCGGCCACGACCAATCCGGACAATCCACCCAGCGCCACGAGGGCGCTGGCCATTCGTCCAAGTGACACCTTGTGTGTCGAGGCCCGGTCTTGCTCCACTTGCTGCATATCTTGTCTCCTCGTCCTTTCGTTTTCCGTCCCTTAGATCTACGAAGGTGGTGCGTAGAAGGATCGCTTTTGCGAACGTTTGACTATTGATCTTTGTCTCAAAATGCGGTGGCGCTCTTGCTCCGATGTGCCACCCCAGACGCCCTCATCCATACGATTGTCGAGGGAGTACTCCAGGCATGGAATCTTCACGGGGCACACGGCACAGATCCGCTGGGCCGCTCGCCGGCCAGCCTCGTCGGACGGGAAGAAGAGTGCTGGATCCATGTCCCGGCATTTCCCCAGCGCCATCCACGTGTTATTCCACCGGCTCTTGTTGCGCGCTTGCGTCCCGATGTCAGTGGCCTGGCGCCGGCCAGCCCCTGCACCGCCACCGATCCCGAGCGGGAGGGGCGACATCGCGATTCGAGGTGCGACACGGAAATTACAGTCATTGCTTGTCATGGCATACTCCTCGCTCGGCCAAACACGTTGATCGGGACCAGCGCCACGCCTATTTGTGGGATTCCCCGGCCGTACGCTCTGCCCGCGACTCTCATGCCGTCAGCATCCGCTGAACCCAGCAGAGTCAACTCGCGAAGGAGTCCGCGTCGCGTAGGGAACCCGCAGATGGCCTGCCGACATGGCCTTCTCTTTACAACGGGATGTGTATCGTTACACTGTATCCTAAACTGGTGATGAGCATTACGCAAGGGGCTGTAATATATTCCTCAAGACATAGGGAGGTGGCGGTGGCAATCCGAGATCACGAGGAGGCTGACGATCCCGGTATGGCCCGAAAGCCGGGGCGGCCCCGTAACGCCGACAACGACACATCCATCCTCGAAGCCGCCACGGCGATCTTGTTCGAGAAGGGATATGCGGGTCTCACCATCGATGGCGTGGCCTCCTCCGCTGGCGTCAGTCGGCCCACCATCTATCGCAGATGGTCTTCCAAACCCGAGTTGGTCATTGCCGCGCTAGCCCATAGAACGGGCCTGGATGTCCCGGTTCCGAACACGGGATCGGTACGCCGAGACCTGATGGCGGTGCAGCGCCACCAGATTAAAGAGTTCAACAACCCAGTGTCTCGTCGGGTCACGTCGGGGCTTGTGGCCGATGTGGCCACTGATCCCGAGCTGGCTGACCTGTACCTCAGGGAGTATGCGTCACCACGCCGGACCTCTGTGTGGCGTGCCCTTCAACGCGGAGTGGACCGGGGCGAGTTACGAGCCGATATCGACTTCGCTTTCGTGTCCGATTTGCTCATAGGGCCGCTCTTCATGCGATCAGTCGTGTGGGGTCAACCACTCGAGCCCGGCATGGCCAAAAGGACGGTGGATGTCGTCATGGCTGCCTTCTCGAGCTAATGGCTAGCTCGGACTATTCGACAAGAGATCAAGTTACGATCGATCGATGAACGAACGAGGAGTCAGCTCAAGGGCAATCTCCAGATGGCCCACCCCAGGGTGTCGACGCTGCGCCCGCCCGCACTGGCGCAGCGGCCTTCATTCGACCAGGTAAACCTCGTAGATCACGCCTCCAGGTTGGCGACCGCCGACACTGATGAACACGCCCTTGTTCAGCCAGTCGAAATCCGGTGCGGCCGTCTCGATCTGTGTTGCTGTGCGGAACACGTATTCGCTCGCATCGACCTCCTCGCCGCGACCGAGGCGGGCGAGAACCTCCGCGCTGCCGTGGCGTACCCCCTGCGAACGGACGTAGAGCAACTCGCCCCGATCGGACTGCAGCGTATAGCGGATGTCTCCGAGTGCCGTGCCGTCTGGCAGAACGATTTGCCAGTCGGCGCTCGCTTCGGGGAGAAGCGTGCCGTTGAGTTCAGGCCCGACAAATCTGCCCCCGGTCAGCGGGACGATTCGCCGTCGCCCCTGGGCCACATTCCCTCCGTCGAGCACCTCGCCGAGGCTCGCCTCCAACCGGAAGATCTTCGCCAAACGTGGTTGAGGAAGTTTTGTACTCATCGTGCCCTCCTAACGGGCGACTTTCATGTCGCAGTACGGCGCGGTTTAACCCAAGTATTCAACCCTCCGCTCGGATCGCCGGGTCGTTCGGATGCTGTACGAGCGGCGTGATGGAGGTGTGCATCCATTCGTACATCGGCAACGCGGACAAAAGGTCGTTGAGTTCCCGTGCGCTACTGGCTCGGTAGAGGCCAAGGACTTTCGTTCGTGCGTCATCGACGTCGGCCTTCCACAACCGGATGAGGCGCCCCTCGCTCGCCAGACCCCTTGCGGCGGCAGCTTCGGCCCTCTGGCGGTCTTCGATCTCGGCTTCGGCAACGCCGCCCGGGATGTTCAACTCGAACTGGACGAGAAACTCCATCACCGACTCCCTCTACTCCTGAATCACTCCCTGTGAGGTCGAACTGCGACGAATGTCGTGTCGAGGACCCGCACGTCCTCAGGGTCGTCATTCGACACATGCGGCGGAGACTGACTACCTCGCCTCGCCGAGGAACGAGAGCAATGCCTCGTTGACCTCGTCGGGGTAGGTCCATCCGATGTTGTGGGGACCGCCCTCGACCGGGACAAGCGTGCAGTCGGCGATCAGCGCCGGAAGCCGGGCCGCAGTGACCTCGAACGGAAGAATGCGATCCTCCGTACCGTGCAGCACGAGAACGGGAACATCGATCTTCGAGAGGTCGGCGCGGAAGTCAGTCAGCCAGGTATCCACGCACGCATACGTCGCGTGGGGTGAGCAGCCGACGGCCACATTGAAGCTCGCCTGCCATGCCCGATCGCTGATCCGGGTACCGCCAAAGACATCGACGTTGTAGAAGTTGTTGAGGAACCCTTCGAAGAAGGCATAACGGTCCGCGACAATGGCCGCCTCGATGTCGGCGAACACCTTGTCCTCCACTCCCTCGGGGTTGTCGTCGGTCTTGAGCACGAAGGGCGGGATGGCGCAGAGCAGGACGGCCCTCCGCACCCGCGCCGAGCCGTACGTGGCGAGGTAGCGGACCACTTCCCCGGTGCCCATGGAGAAGCCGACGAGAACGGCGTTGCCAAAATCGAGGTGCTCGACCAGTACCTTCAGGTCGCCAGCGAACGTGTCGTAGTCGTACCCGAGCGTTGGCTGGCTCGACCGGCCGAACCCTCGGCGGTCGTAGGTGACAACTCGATATCCATCGGCGAGTAGATCCCGCTCCTGACGTTCCCACGAAGTGCCGTCCAGCGGATAGCCATGGATCAGCACAACCGGATCGCCGCGGCCGTGGTCTTCGTAATGGATTTCGATCGGGGCATCGTTCTCGGTGCCGACGGTGATAGAAGGCATTGTCTCACTCCAACTTTTTGTGTTCCCGTGAATGCGGATCGAGTATTGAGGAGGCCTCACCCCGGCCGCCGCATCAGCGACAGCCGGGCCTCGACACGAAATCGGTTAGACCGGCAGATCACTCCCGGACTGCTCTGCCACCATGTAGGAGGCGTACCAGGCGGGCCAGCTGTCGTGTTGGCCCGACCGGTGAAGAAGGTGCGATCGGCCCGTGCGCTTTTGGTGCTCGACGTGAGCGACCTCGGCACGCGACAGCGCGTTCTCCAGCTCTTCTGCGGACGCGAATGCGGTTGCGTTGGAGTCGATCCGGCCTGGAAGTCGTGTGGTGACCTCTTGGACCAACCACAGATTGCCGCCGGGATCGCTGAACGAGCAAAAGGATCCATAGCTGGTGTGCTCGGGGTCGGGGCCGAGTTGCCGCGCCTCGACCGGGAAGGGCGGGCCGTGCCACACGTCGCTCACGTCGATGCCTAGAGCGACGAGCCCGTCGTGGGCCATCTTGATGTCGGGCACGGTCAGTCCGGCCTCGGCCGAGCCCGGCGCGGCCGTTGTGAGCCCTTTTCCGAACGTGACCGAAGTCGCCGAGCCTGGCGGCGTGAATTGGACGATACGCAGCCCTTCGAGCGGCGCTGCGTCGTCGTCGAGTCTCCAGCCCAGTTGCTCGTAGAAGCCCTTGGCTCGGTCGACATCGGAAACGGGGATGATATGGACTTCGAGGTTCATGTTGGGTACTTCGGTTGCGCTCATGGTCTCTTGCTTTCTTTGGGTTGTCGGTCCCCGACGCATGGCTTACTGATGAGTTCGCTTAGGTCGGGAGTTATGTCGTCCTCTGCTTCGTAAGCAAGGTCGTATCTTTCAGTTAACGCCTGTCCTCGTCGTGGGTCCACGACTTATGACCAAACTGTGGTAGGCCCCGCCTATCACCCCAGCTGTACGATCGATGGCGTGGAACTCCGGCAGTTGAACTACTTCGTCGCTGTCGCCGAGGAATTGCATTTCGGCCGAGCCGCAGAGCGGCTCCACATTGCTGGGCCTTCGCTGTCTCAGCAGATCAGCAGCCTCGAACGCGAACTAGGGACCCAACTCCTGATCCGGGACCGACGTCACGTCGAGCTGACGCCCGCCGGTAGCCAGTTCTTGGCCGATGCTCGAGAGGTCCTGGGCGCCGCCACGCGTGCGTTCGACCGAGCCCGCAAGGGCGCTGGAGTATTGCCTCTACGACTGGGCTACGTCAGCTGGTTGCCTCCCGAGGCTACGGCAATATCTGACCCTCGGATCCGTGTCGACGAATGGGTCCTTCCCTCGCACACGCAAGTACTGCGAGTGGCCGAAGGGAGCCTCGACTTGACGATCGCCTGGATTGAAGAGGCCGAGATCGAACGGCACCATTTGGCCGCCGACCTCTTGTGGTACGAACCGCTTGAGGCGGTCATGCCACGCGGACATAGGTCGGCTCGTCACGAGAGCGTGTCGGCAGCCGAGATCACGGTACTGATCGATGTTGACGAAGCATCGTGGTCGTCGTGGAACCGCTATGCGTTTGCCTTCGCGACGGCGAACCAGACGTCGGTGAGCAAGATCGACGATGGCGGCGTTGCTGGGCCTGCATTCTTCGACCACGTTGCTCGCTTGGGGCGGCCGGTGCTCGAATCGCCGAAGCGACACGCTGCGCCGATGCCACCGACATTGACCCGCCGGCCCGTCAAGTCCCCGGTCCCCCTCTGGGCCTGGACGCTCCTCCACCGTGCCGATGACACCCGGCCAATGGTTGCTCGAGCGACCCAGGCTCTGATCGACCACGCCTCGACCTGCGGCTGGCGAACACCTCCATCCGAGCCATATTGGCCTCCAGCCTGAACGGAGGATCGGAGATGCGGCACGTCCCCGGAGATGGCGGAGATTGTCCTCGACGGCAGGGAAGTCCGTTCTGTAGCCGTTGGCAGATGGTCATGAGGGAACCTTGCCCAGGACGTGTAGGTGGATTCCAATCGGGCGCTCACCCCTCCGCCTAGCAGCAGGGGCAGACTCGCGGCAGACTCTTCACGTATGGGGGTACCGAAAACTCGATTCGGCGGCAGCCGTCAACGACACCGAGCGGACTCGTGATTGAGGTCCCGAAGATCACGTTCACGAAACTCGGTCGGGACCGCATCGCCTATCAGACTATTGGTGAGGGACCCCCTGACCTTCTTTGGGTCACGATGCTGGGTGAAGCATTGGACTCACGATGGGAGTACCCACCCTTGGCCAGCTTCCTGCGCCGCCTAGCCTCCTTCAGCAGATTGATCATGTTTGACCGACGCGGTGTCGGGGCCTCCGACCCTGTGTCGCTGGAGTCTCTGCCGGGATGGGAGAACTGGGCGGACGACGCCCTTGCCGTACTGGACGCCGTTGGATCAGAACAGGCGGCAGTACTCGGGGTGAATGAGGCAGGTCCAACTGCTGCACTCTTTGCTGCCACCCAACCGCAGCGGACACAGGCTCTGATCTTGTTCAACACCGCAGCCCGGTTCATAAAGACCGCTGACTATCCGTGGGGCTATGACTCGCTGGCCGACGCCGAGAGTGTGATCAGCTTTCTCGAGGAGCACTGGGGAACCGAGATGATGGTCCAACTCGGCCATTCTGACTTGGCCGACGATGAAATCTTCAGCCGATGGCTCGCGAAGAGTGAGCGCATGATGTGCAGTGGCCGGGAGGCAGCTGCCTATGTTCGACAGACCACCGCCACCGATATTCGCTCGATTCTGCCGTCGATACGGCTGCCAACCTTGGTGCTCCAGCGAAAAGACCTGCCGTTCATCAGCATGGCCCAAGGCCAACATCTCGCGGAACAGATTCCTGGAGCCCGGTTCGTGCCGGTTCCGGGTTCGAACTTGCTCATGTACCTAAGGCCGAGCGCCCAGATCCTCGACCAGATCGAAGAGTTCGTGACCGGCACTCCACCAATAGCTGGGACAGATCGAGCCCTCGCGACGATCCTTTTCACCGACATTGTCGGATCAACTGAACGTGCGGCATCGCTCGGAGACCGGCGCTGGCGCGAACTGTTGGAGAGCCATGACTCGGCCGCGCGAGCGATCATCGAGGAGCACGGTGGTCGCCTGGTTAAATTTACCGGCGATGGAGTGCTGGCCACATTCGACGGACCGGGACGAGCCATCCGAGGAGCCTTCGCCCTCCGCGATGCTCTGGACCTGCTTGGAATCGGAATACGAGTAGGGCTCCACACCGGAGAAGTGGAACTTCGCGGTGAAGATATTGGGGGCATCGGTGTACACGTCGCGGCCCGGGTTCTTGGACACGCTGAGCCAGGGGACCTGCTCGTCTCAGCCGCGATTCCCCTGCTCGTGGCTGGCTCTGGTCTCGAATTCGAGGACCGAGGAGAGTATGAACTCAAAGGTCTTCCGGATACATGGAAGCTCTTTGCAGTTAGCGGTTGACTGATTGGTCACCTGTGCGGTCAGGTTGCAATCGCATTCGATTGGCGGTCCTACCGACTGAATCTGCTGTGGGATAGGCCCGACCACTGCCCCTAGAGCCCTCGAGACTGTGCCGTCATGTCACCAGGGTCGTCATCGGCAACTTCGGCTTAGGTTTCGCCCCCTGCCGGGCCGAGGACCGTGAGCGGGATGCCCTGTCGGAGACGGCAGCCGAAGTCGTCGCCTATGCAGACGACACTTGGTGGTGGCGTCGCTGTCCTTGAAGGAAGTGCTGCACTTGGTCCTCACTTTGGCGCCTAGCGGATCAGCGGGCGGCATACGTCCTTGGTCGTCTCCGAGCCGATATCACGCTCCCGCGCGGTGGCTTGGGTGCAAAGAGCACACAGTCGGGGGGGAGCGAAGATGTGCTCCTTGTCAGTGGTCATTGCGACCCCGACCGCGTCCTCCCGAGGTACGTGCCGACATCGACACCGTCCTTGGCCTCGCTGTAGGCGAGCACTCCGACCAGCTCGAGCTCGGGCAGCTTCCCGATCTCACGCAGGAGCAGCGTCCCCAGCACGCCGGGTCCCCAGACCACCACCTTGTACGCGGCTCGCGGATCAAATCCGTAGATCGAGAGGCTAAGTGTTGCTGGCTATGAGTTCAGAAGCGTCTTCAAGTGCCCGGTATCCGGCGTTGTAGCCCGGGATGAAGGTGATTCCCGGGCCTCCATAACAGCCAGCACCCGCGAGATAGAGGCCGCGGAACGGGACGGGTAGGTCTGGCCACCCGCGCGGTCCAGGGCGGAAGCAACCCATCTGCCCGGGATGAAGTAACCCGTGACAGAAGTCCCCACCCGGGCAGCCAAACATCGTGCCCATATGAAAGGACGCGAACGTAGTGTGGCGGATCACTATGTCCTTGAAGTTCGGGGCAAGGCGCGTCATCTTCTCGATTACCTTCTTCGCCATTTCGTCTTTCAGGCGGCCATGCTGGCTCACGTCCACTTCCACCGGGAAGTAGAACGCGAATGCGCTGGCCGCATGCTTGCCTTCTGGTGCCAAACTACGGTCGTGCAGACTCGGAACCTGAAAGCCCATTGCTGGATCCGCCGGGACGATCCCCCGTCGGCAATCCTCCCAATCTTGCTGCATCTCCTCGGCCGACCCGAAAATGCCAAGTGAGTGTTGCATACCTGGTTCGTTCAGAAACTCGTAAGGCGGAACATACTCGGGGAGACCATCCAACGCGAAGTGCATTTGAATGTACGCGGCTCGGTGGTCGACGGTTGAAACACGTTCAACCAACCCTGGCGGAAGGATGCTCGAGTCGATGAGCTGGGTAAATGTCACCCCGGGGTCCAAGTTGGAGATGACGATTGGCGCATTGATGACGTCACCGTCCTGAAGCTGAACACCGGTCACCCGATCAGCTTCAGTCATAATTGTCTTGACAGGTGTCCTCAGACGGAGTTCGCCGCCGTGAGTCTCGAAGAGCGTCTTCACGCGGTCCGCGAGAGAACCGATTCCGCCTTCAATTTTGCTCATCATCACATCACCGGGTGGCGCAGCGAGAGCGAACGCCAGACAGGCGGCGCTCCCCGGTGTGTAGGGACCGCGATACGTCGAATTCACCGCAAGGAAGGCCAGCATACCCCGAAGGATCCGGTGCTTCTCCTGGTCAGGAAAGAATCGACCGAGAACGTCCATCGCCGACCCGAACAGCATCTCGTTGATCGCGGTCCGCTCTGATTCGGTCCGAGCACTTGCATACATCTCGTCGAGGGTCTTTGGTGGTTCGCGCACGTCGAAGCGCCCAATGGCGCGGGCGGGGCCTTCGCTCCAGGCGAGCAGTTCAGCCATGCCGGTGACGGCACCTGGACCGTGCTTCTCATCCAAGTGCATCATCAGCTGCACCGGATCTCGGTAGAAGATCATCGGCTCGTCATCGGGTCTTCCGATGTTGACCGACATGACGTCGGTAGTTATCGTCGGACACTCATTGATGCCGAGGTCGGAGCGGATCTCGTTAGCCAAAGGGAACAGCACCGAGCCGGCAATCTCGAAGCGATAGCCCGGGAACAGTTCGACTGTCGCGGCCATGCCGCCGCTGTAACGATTCTTCTCGAGACACAGGGTGCGGACGCCGCCGCGTTGGAGCAAGGCTGCAGCCGTGAGACCATTATGACCTGCGCCGACGACAATGGCGTCGTAGTCGCTCATGCCGGTAACTCCTCCCGTCTGAAGTGCGAAGTACGGGGAGACAACGAGAGACTTGACGCACTGTCCGGATGAAGTTGGAGGGCCCTCGCAAACAAAACGCTCTCGGTTTCCGGACGGTCTGGGTCTGGGACACAGACGTCAACTGGGCACACGTCGGCACACGCCGGGACCTCGTTGAACCCGACGCACTCGGTGCAGAGATTGGGATCGATCTCGTAGATGTCGTCTCCCAAGCTGATGGCCGAATTGGGGCATGCCGGCATACAGGCGTGGCAGCTGATGCACTCCTCGGTGATCAAGATAGCCATCGGCTCCCCGTTCTGTGTACCAGCTCGGTCAGTCTCTCAGGGATCTCCCGGTATGTCAATCCTGACATTATAGAGTCAGTTATGACACAGCCGGGTAGCACGTCGAGTAGTCTTTCAGCGCGATGCTGATCACGACCACCAACCGCACCGAACTGCGTCGACAAGCCACGCGGGATGCGTTACGGAAGGTGGCGTTGGCCGGATTCGCCGATCGAGGTTTCGACAACGTCACCGCGGCAGAAGTGGCCGAAGAGGTCGGCGTCACCGAGCGCACGTTCTATCGTCACTTTCCCACGAAGGAGTCAGTCCTTTTTCAAGACTACGAGACTCGTCTTGATTGGCTGGCAGATGCCCTTGCAAGGAGGCCGTCGACAGAGTCCATCTTCGATTCGGTCCTGGCCGCTGTGAGCAACTTCCCCCACGACATGGAGATCGTCAACCAAGCGGCGCTGCTGCGGTCCAGTGTTATCAGCGGGGATCGCATTGCCGCTCACTTACGGGTCGTTCAATCTTCATTCGCGGCCGTCATTAGTGAGTTCGTCGGGCTAAGACATGCCGATTATTCCGATATCGACTTGTTGGCCGCAGTGGCCGGCAATGCGCTTGCGGGCGCGTTGGTGGCCGCCGTGGAGGAGTGGGGCAAGGGCGGTCGCGTGCAAGACGTCGATACGATGGTAAAGCGGTCAATCGAAATCGTCCGCTCCGGTCTCGAACCCCTTGGCTGACGAGCCTCACTGACGTCGGGCTGGCGCACGAGACCTATCTCGAAGCCTCGTCCTGGCTTGTGTCGCCGGAACCTTTACCCGAGGTCGGTGGAGAAGATGTGGCGCAGGCCGCTCGCTGAGCGCCTCCCGCGCCCGAGCCGGCGCGTCCCTCCGACCGGCTGCTCGATGGGTTCGCGGTCCTGTCCCTAAGGGGCCGGTGGCGCAAGCTTAGGAGTCCGACTTTCGACCGATCGGTCGTGTGGAACACTCCCAAATCGATGCCGCTCGCTGAAACGGCGGATTTCCGATGCGATGTCCGGACTCGCCGGGGCAGAGAGAACCTCGGTGATCCCGGCGTCGCCGGCGCCGTCGAAGCGGGTGGGGTCCCTGGGCACTGCGGGTGGGACTGAGGGCAGCAGCGCGATCCGATGACCCATCGATTACAGGGACGCCAGCTGCTGCTGCTCTTGGGAAGTCAGGTGAACGACGTTCTTCGGACTGCAGTTCCAGATCGACTGGGTGGGCTCAGTAACCGCCTTGTCGTAGACGAACTTGTTGGGCTCCGCCCGGAGGAGGGCGAAGCACGGCGACGGCTGGGGGTTCTCGTTGGAAAGCGTCAGCTGTGGCACGGGGGCCTGAATGCCGCCGGCGTCCCAGTTCTTCGTGGCCGCGGCGTGGTTCAGAACGCACGAGACGGTCAGGTTGGTCCCACAGGCCGACGCTTCCTTGGCCCACAAAAGCCACGATTCGGCACCTTCTTCGTCGAAGAAGTCGACGGTGTCACCCTTGGCATAGGTGTGCATCACGTTGACCAGCTGCTCGGTGGAGGGGTTCTGCGAGGCCAGCTCGAGCGGCCACCACTGCGTCTCGACGTAGACCGGCGGGAGGCCGGGGTTGGCGGCGACCCCGCTGGTGGTCGTCGAGTTGTAGAACTGGACCCCGAGGACAACGAAAGCGGGCTTGTAGGCGGCGGTGGACATGGCCTGGAAGTAGGGGGTCATTTCTGCGTCCGAAGAGGGCCACAGGGCCTCGACCCCCTTGCTCTGGGCCTCCTCGACGTAGGGCGCCCAGTCGGTCACCGAGATGGACGGCTCCTGGAAGTCGATGACCTTCCACCCCTCGCCCTCGGCGCCGAACTCGTACTTGGTCTCCGGTTCGAGGATGGAGGGGTCGTTCTCGGCACCGAAGCCGGCCTTCTTGACCGCCGACGGGTATTTCTTGGCCAGCGTCAAGAACCATCCCGCGGTCTGGCTGTCGGTGTTGATGCCGGTCGGGTCGACCTGGTCGGAGGCGAGGTCAGAGGCGTTGGAGACGACGTAACCGCTGATCTGGCCCAGCCCGCACTGCTCGCGGATGGGGACCGAGGGCTGGTCGAGGGAAAGGCCGCCGCCGACCGCCATGAAGTCACTCTGGCAGGCCGCGGTCGCTTGCTGCGCCGCGTTGAACAGGGCGGCGTCGCGGTTGTCGATCACAATGTGGCGACCGTTGATGCCGCCCGAGGCGTTGCACCAGTCGGCGAAGGCCTGGGCCTGCTGCACGAACTCTACCGAGAGTCCCGGCTCGATGGTGTTGGCGGCGTCGTTGAACTCGGCGATGTTGATGGTCTTGTCTCCCACCCCGCGCACGGAGGAGGCACCTCCGGATCCCGGCTCGCAGATCTTGCCCACTCCGGGCCACTCACCGTTGGTCGCCACGCTCGACGCCAGCGTGCGGCTGGCCGCTGTCGCCGCCCCCGCCGTCGATGACGAGAGTGCGACGAAGGTCCCGGCCAGCATGACCGTGACGAGCGCCCGTGACAGCGCCCCCCCCTGCAGATCAACACATCGTCTCCCAAACACCGTTCGCGTCCTCCTCGGATCGTTTGCGACCCGGTTATTCAATCAGTAACCAAACCGAAATGTGGATCAGTCCAAGGCGGCAGGATAAACCGTGAAGCACCCGGAGACTCATCGCGAACCACGAGGTCGACGTAGTCCCGAAACTGCTCGGCGAGCGGATCAGCGTGGCAGCCGGCGGATTTGAGAACAAGGCGGTCGTCATTCATGAGCCCTCCACCCCTATCTCTGCGCCGTCGTCGGGAAAACGCTCCACGCCCTTCCAGAACTCGGGCATTTCATCGTCACCGAGGTGGTCGGCAAGATTAAGAACCTCCGGGGGAAGAGATCCGTCGTCCTCGGTGAACCCGTAGTCGCGCGCCAGGCGACTGGAGCGGAATGATCCGCCGGCACGCTTCACGATATTGGGGTCGGCTGCGAGGGCGACCACTGCCTTCCCGTTGAACTTCGGCGTTTCCCCGAAGGAGATGTCGAGCCCATCGAGGGTGCGACGGCCGTCGGCTTCGGTGACAGCGTGGCTCAGCAGGCCCTCAGTCAGCACCAATCCGGGCCACAGAGAGACGACGGCGATGCCGTGGCCGCGCAGCTCTAGAGCCGTGTCGCGGGTGACCTTGTCGATGGCCGCCTTGCCCACACCGTATGGAACTGAGAGGAGATACTCGTTGGCGCCGTGCGACGAGATGTTGATCACGACGCCGGCCCGCTGCGGGATCATCATGCGGGCGGCAAAAACGGTCGTGACGTAGTTGGACCGCGGCCCTATGTCCAGGCAGCGGGTCATGTCATCGAGGTCGAGCTCCCAGAACGGCCGGCCCACCATGGCCGAGAAGTCCGGCGAAGCCACGTTGACCACGAGATCCAATCGCCCGTGCCTTTGCGCGATCTGGTCGAAGACCCGGGCCACGGACGCGTCGTCCCCGTGGTCGCACTGCACCGGGACAGCGTCGCCGCCCTCGGCTTTGATCTCCGCCGCGGTGCGCTCGAGGCTACCCAGGGAACCGGACGTGTCCTCGAGCGTGCGCGCCGTCAGATAGACCGTGGCGCCCGCCGCGCCGATCTCGAGGGCCATGCCCTTGCCGATGTTCCTGCTGGCGCCGGTGACCAGCGCCACCCGCCCGCTGAGCGGTCCCCCCACGGGCACCCCCCTTTGCGATTTACAGTATTGTTTTAGTGTACGACTATCACAGAATTCGACGCAACCGGACACGGTCGAAGTGGAGCCGATAGACCAGCTGCGCCGGGGTCGGCCTCGGCGGCTCTCCCGCGAGCGGATCCTCGATGCCGTGGCCGAGATGCTGCGGGCCGACCCGAGAACGCCCCTCACCATGGCTCGCGCCGCCGAGGCCGTCGGGGCGTCTCCGATGTCTCTTTACCGGTACTTCGAGGACCGGGACGACCTAATCGTGTCTGTCACGCGACACGTCCTGCGCGACGCCGGCGGCGATTCCCTCGATGACGTCCCTTGGACCGACCGGGTGCGGGCGTGGATGACGACCGTGTACGAGCAGGCCGTTGCCCATCCACAGCTGTTCCAGATGGCGGCGTCCGGGGAGTCACCGGCATGGCTGACCTGCTCGGCCCGCCTGGCGACCATCCTCGAGAGCGCCGGTTTGGCCGACGATCGCCGGCTCGCCTCGGCCGTCTATCTGATCGGCAGCACGACGCTGGGCCAGGCGATGGTAGCGGCCGCCTCGGGATCGGAGATGACGGTGCAGCGGCTTTACGGTGCCATCGGCCATTTGACCGCAGACGAGGCCGCCCGGGTCGGGGCGCTCATTCCACAGCTCGCCGACATTGGTAAGTCGGGCTTTGATCTGGTCGTGGAGGCCACGATCGCGGCCTTGACATCGCTGGACTGGTCGCTGGTGTCGGCCGGAGGACAGACGAGGAGCACAGGGTGAGGGGTCTCAACGGGAAGGTCGCGGTCGTGGCGGGCGGAGCCGGCGGGATTGGTACGGCCACGAGTATCCGCCTGGCGGAGGAAGGAGCGCGCGTGGTCGTCGGCGACCTGGACGGGCAGTCGGCGCTCGGCGTCGCCGAGGAGATCGCCAGACGGGGTGGAACGGCGGTTGCAATCCCTTTCGACATCGGCGTCGAGGACGACGTGGCGAGACTGGTCGCCACGGCCGTCGACGAGTTCGGCGGCGTCGACATCCTCCACGCCAACGCCGCCGACCTGTCCCCCGCCACGATCGGCCAGGACAGCGACGCCACCCAGATCGCCCTCGAGGTGTTCGACCGCACAATGCACGTGAACATGCGCGGCCATCTCCTGTGCGCCCGCCACGGCATCCCCGAGCTCCTGAAGCGCGGTGGCGGGGCAGTCGTGTTCACGAGCTCGGCGGCCGCCTTCGCCGGCGAGCCGGAACGCCCCGCCTACGCGATGGCCAAGAGTGCGATTAACGCCTTGGTGCGCCACATCGCCTCCCGCTGGGGAAAGGACGGGATCAGAGCCAACGCCGTCGCCCCGGGGCTGGTTCTGACCGGGCCGGTGCGCGACTCGCTAAACGCCGAATTCCGCGAACAGGTCCTCGGGATGAGCCGTAGCCCCCGCCTCGGAGCGCCCGAGGACATCGCGGCCATGGTGGCGTTCTTGGCGTCCGGCGACGGGGAGTGGATCAACGGTCAGGTGTTCAACGTCGACGGCGGGGCCATACTCCGGTAGAGCGGTAACGGGCCCGGAGCGGGATGTGTCCAAGGCGCTGGTGCTCAGCCGTGGAGGACCGGTCGGGATCGCCCGGCACCCGGCCTGAAAAGGGCGTGGATCTCGCTGCCGCGGACTTCGCAGTCGGCGCGTCGGGCAGCTTCGCCGTGGGCGCCGAATTCGCGCTGGGTCGAGGCGAGAGTCATGCCACAGATGCTTGAGGGCCGTCTGACCGTAGGCCCGGGCGCGAGCCGGGGCATCGGCGCCGCGGTCACTCAGCGCTTTGCCGCCGAGGGTGCAGCCCACGTAGTAGAGCGGTCTACTGTCAAGCCCATCCCTTCAGTCGAGGTTAACGAAGGGCCATGACTGGGCGGGTCAATGTCTACCTTCAAGTCGACACTTACCTTCACCCTCTTCCGCTTGAGGTTCCCACGGCGCGATGAGTGGACGAAGGCCATGGACAAACAGCTCGTAGTTGGACCGGTCGTCCATCAGATTCTCCCGGTGTTCGGATCGCGAAGCAAAGTCCATCAGATCGAGGCCTGCCGTGGCGTCAAGACCAAGGCCGTCGCGAAATCTCGTCCGCGTCAGCCACCGTGAACACATGGAGCTCACGGTGGGACCCCGATATCTGACCAGGTGTAAATAGTAGAGCGGTTTATTTACACGAAATCCACCGCACCGAGGTCTAGTTCGAGATGCGGCCATGGCGATGCAGGGTCCGCGAAATCGCCTGCTCCTCCAACCAAGAGGCCAACTCTACCCGACCATGGCCGGTGACCGGGGTGTCGTCGATGGCGACGTCGTGTTGGTGACATACCCGAAGGAGCTCATCTCCGACCACCCCAATGACGCGGAGCCGGTCCGTTCCGCCTGACGCGATTCGACGTCCGAGCACTTCCTCGTCCTCGACGATAGTTCCGGACCAAGAGGTGCCATTGGGAGCCGACACGTCTAGCGCGACACCCACGATGGCTGCCGCACCACGCAGGAGGTTGATTTCTGCGTAGCCCGTACTGGAGGAAATGCGCACGATGACTTTGCGAAGCGGTCGGTAGCGCAGAACGTTGGATTCGGAGCGAAGGCCGGTCTCGTCGCGCGCGGCGGAGTAGATCTCATTCCACCAATGTCGGTAAGACGCGGTCGCGACGTCAAAGTCGGGGACGCTCGAGGCCGGGCGCGGATGGATGAGACGAAGTAGGGAGTCTGGACCACCGGCCTTCACGGTGGGCCCAACCGTCGACCGTTTCCAGCCACCGAATGGCTGCCGACGCACAATTGCTCCGGTGGTGTGCCGGTTGATGTACGCGTTGCCGACGTTGACACGGTCGAGCCAGCGGCCGATCTCATCGGGGTCAAGGCTATGCAGTCCGCCGGTTAGACCGTACGGAGTGCCGTTCTGAAGGTCGAGCGCGTGGTCGAGGTCATCTGCCCGCATGACGCCAAGAATGGGCCCGAAACACTCGGTCTGATGGAACCACGAACCGGATCGAACACCCAACTTCACTCCCGGACGCCAGAGACGTCCGCTGTCGTCGAGCCGGAGCGGCTGCACCAGCCAGGACTCGCCGGCGTCAAGGACATTGAGAGCGCGTCGCAACGGTCCAATCGGCGGGTGGATGAGTGGTCCGACCATCGATTCGAGATCAGTGGCCGGGCCGACACGAAGACTGGTCACGGCGTCCGTCAATCTTCGACGGAACCGCTTCTCGTCATACAGATCGGCTTCCACGATTGCGAGACTGGTGGCCGAGCACTTCTGACCAGCGTGGCCGAAGGCTGAACGAACGAGGTCGGCGAGGGCCAAATCCAAGTCAGCTGAGGCCGTGATCACAAGGGCGTTCTTTCCGCTCGTCTCGGCGAGCAACCTGAGCGATGGCTTCCACTCATGGAACATCGAAGCTGTGTCGTAGGCACCGGTGAGGACGACGGTTCCTATTTGTGGGTGGGTGACCAGATGCCGACCAACCTCGTCGTCCCTGCACCTCACCAACTGGACCGCGTCGGGTGGGATGCCGGCGAGATGCAACTGGCGAACAAGCTCTACCCCGGTCGCCGCAGCCTCAGGCGCGGGCTTCAAAATGACTACGTTGCCCGCGGCCAGTGCGCTTAGCACCCCGTTGGCCGGGATGGCATAAGGGAAATTCCAAGGGCCTGCTACGACGACGATGCCGACCGGATCGCAGCGCACGCCGGTGTCGTCAAGCTCGTCGAGCGTTCGCGTACACGATGAGGCCCAACGTGCGTGGTCGATGGCCTCGGAGACTTCGGAGTCCCCTTCGCGCACCGTCTTACCGGTCTCGAGTGCCATCACGGCCAGCGTCCGTCCGCGAGAGGCGGCCATGACATCCCCGACTCGGGTGAGGAGGCGGCGGCGCTCGCGGCGTGTCGTGCTCCGCCACCGCTCAGACTCCCGGAGTGCAGTGCTCACCACTGCGTCGACGTCCGCGAGGTCTTCCACCAACGGGGGCAACTCCGCCAGGCTTTCGGTCGCCAGGCAGCCTTCGATCCAACGCCGGTTATGCTCCTGGGAGAAGTCAGTGTCGGGTTCATTGTGAAACGGGGCTTCGGGATCGGAATTCGGTACTGCGTCCAGTCGATTCTGATTCCGCCTGGGCACGGTGGACACGGTTTGAAGAGTGACGACCGCAGATGCGAACCGTTCACGTTCGACGTCCCAGGTCGCCGAGGCATAGGTGAGTGAGAAGAGAGCGCGGAGGAAGTTCTCCGGAGCGGTGTTCTCATCGAGTCGGCGGGCGAGATACGCGATGCTTGCCGCGAAGTCCTCGTCCGTAACGATCGGCGCATAGAGGAGGAGACTCCCGACGGTCTGGCACACAGCGCGGGCTTGCGCCGGGGCCATTCCCTCAATCATTTCGATCCCTATCCGATCAACCGCGCCAAGTGACTCTCGTAGTCCGACAGTCCAGGCCACGTCGAACAGATTGTGGGTTCCCACGCCGACGTAGACTCCCCCGTCGACAGCAATGTCGAGCAAGCGCTTGAAGCTCGCATCGACTTCGGTTTTGGTCTCGTAGGGCGCTTGCACCCATCCCGCCAGCTCCGCCTCGACCTGCTCCATCGCAAGGTTCGCCCCCTTTACGAGGCGTACCTTGATCCACGATCCACCAGATCGTCTCCGTTCAGCCGCGAAGCCACACAGTTTTTCGAGCACTGCGTGGGAATCTGGCAGATATGCTTGCAGCGCAATGCCCGCAGGAAGGACACGGAACTCTGGCTCGCTGAGCACCCGCTGAAACGAGTCAGCAGTGAGATGTAGGTCGTGGTACTCCTCCATATCGAGGTTCACGAACTTCGGCGGTGTTGCCTCCATGGCGACCCGGAAGACCCGACGCAGACATCCAGCGATCCGATTCAATGAGTGGTCGTAGGCCAGTACGTCGAGATTGGCGCAGAGTGACGACACTTTTACCGATACGTAGTCGACGTCTCTACGGCGGAGGAGCCGACAGACATCTTCGAGACGGCTCTCTGCCTCGGCGTCACCCAGAATCGCCTCTCCCAACAAATTGAAATTCAGATCGAGCCCTTCGCGGTGGCGTCGCACCAAGTGGCGGCCTATCGCGTCGGGATCGGCGTCCAAAATCACTCCACGCATCTCACTGCGGATACGAAGCCAGACCGCTCGGCTCACTAGCTCGGGTGCGAGGCGCGACGCGCGTGCGGCGAATCGCAATCCCGCCCGATTCCATGGTCCGAGCGCGTCCGGTAGTCCGGCCGCAGTCAACGAGCGGAGGCGGTGCATGGACCGAGGCGCTCCCACGAAACGGAGTACCTGGTCGGTAAGAGCAAAGAGCAGATCGCGACCAGCCTCATCTTCGAGTAGTCGGCCAAGGCGAGTCCGACGGCGCCGCTCTGAAGCCGTAATCTCGTTCTCAGACTCTCTTAGCAGCGAAGCGGCCAGCTGCACCGCCACGGCGACACGGTCCGATTCGTCGAACGTTCGTGACTCCACCACCGGACCATCATCGCAGGCTCGGTCATCTCTAGATCTCTGCATTCTCGAGCCGGAAGATCGACGATTCCTGGCGTCGTCAGTTGGTCGATGCCCCTCCAAAATCGCAGACGAGGCTTCCGAGGGTCTTCTCGGACTGAATGGCTTGGAGCCACGCAGGGATGAACTTCGCGAGCCGATCTTCAGCGGCACCACCACAGCGATCCCGATTGCCATCATGAGCGCCTCTCCGGCCGTCTTGGCAGCCTCCATCTCAATGCTCATGGTAGGTAACACAGGAACGTGGACCTGGATGGTATGGCCGCCCGGGGCTCGCGAACTATGTGATCAAAGGCTTGCTGGCTCCGGTCCGGCGTTGTCGCTTTCCCGTGCCGCTTTGTTACTCATCGAAGGTGCTCGAGCCAATCCCCTCATGTCCTTTGCACCGGATACGTCTCGATCAAAAGGGTCGATCGCCTGCCTGATCTGCCCCTTGATCTCCCCTGGAGCTCGCCTGTATGGCATCGACGGATCTCTATTTCGAGCTGTCTCCATAGGGGAAAGGTGCCAAGGACACTGCCCCCATTCATTGCCGCCGAGCCCGAGGTTCCGCAAACGTGAGCAAGAAGCCGCGGAATTGGCAACGCGAGCTAGCGCAAGCTGCACTGAGCTTCGGCACCAACTCCTCGACCGGTCCCCATGCCGCCAGGACAGCTGGAAGTGGTAAAGAGGCAGCATGGATCTCCTCGTCGTAGTGGGCGCTGCACTACCGCCAGCCCGACTGCAGGACCGATCCCGCCATCTGCACCGACACGGGGTGGACGAATCGCTCGATGCTCTCGTCGGCTCGCTGCGGGCGAGAATCCCTCGTCGCGTCGGCGTGTGGGGGCCCTTGGTCGATGCGGCTCCCGTCGCAGCCGGTCTGCGCTGGGCCGGCCTGCCGACCGAGCTCTTCACAGACGAGCCGGTCCCTCCGGAGCTCTCGAGCATGCTGACGGGCGTCGACGTGCGTCCCGTCACCGATCCGGGAACCCCTATGGAGGTAGCTGAATCCCTGGTCGGATTGATAGGCCATACCCCGATGGTCCGACTGGACAGAACAGCCAACTGCCTGGAGTGCACCCTCGTCGCCAAACTCGAGATGTTCAATCCGGGCGGATCATCAAAGGACCGCATTGCACTCTCCATGATCGAAGCGGCCGAGCAGGCCGGTCAGCTCGTCCCCGGAGGCACGATCGTGGAACCGACCAGTGGCAATACCGGTGTCGGGCTGGCCATCGTCGCCGCCCGTCGGGGGTACAAGTGCATCTTCGTATGTCCCGACAAGGTGGCTGTCGACAAGATCGCCATGCTGCGCGCCTACGGCACCGAGGTCGTTGTGTGTCCTACCTCGGTGCCGCCTGAACACCCCGACTCCTATTACTCCGTCTCGGACCGCCTGGCCCGCGAGGTCCCCAAGGCATGGAAGCCCGACCAATACCACAACCCCCAAAATCCGCGGGCCCACTACGAGACGGCAGGACCGGAAATCTGGGAACAGACGCGTGGGCGGGTCACGCACTTCGTGGCCGGCATCGGAACGGGAGGCACCATCACCGGCATTGGTCGCTTCCTGAAAGAACGAAATCCCTCGGTCCAGATCATCGGCGCCGACCCTGAGGGCTCCGTCTATTCGGGCGGGTCCGGACGGCCATACCTGGTCGAAGGGATCGGCGAGGACTTCTGGCCCTCGACCTATGACCCCGCTGTGGTGGACCGGGTGATCGCCGTCTCGGACGCCGAGAGCTTTGCCACCGCCCGTCGGGTCACGCGAGAGGAAGGGCTCCTGCTCGGCGGATCAGGGGGAACGGCCATCGCGGCCGCGCTGATCGCCGGACGTGACCTCCCGGCGCATGCGGTCATGGTGGTTCATATCCCCGATTCCGGGCGCGGCTACCTCTCGAAGATCTACAACGACGCGTGGATGACCGACTACGGGTTCATGCACGACGCCGGGCCGACGGTAGACGACATATTGGCGGCCCGCGATGAATCACTTCCGACGCTTGTCCACACACACCCTGACGAGACGGTCCGAGAGGCCATCGCCATCCTCCGCGAGTACGGCGTGAGCCAGATGCCCGTCATCAAGCATGAGCCGCCGGTGGTCCTGGCCGAGGTTGTCGGAGGTGTCACCGAGCGCGAGCTGATGGATTCTGCATTCGCCGACTCGTCCATGCTGGATCGCCCCGTGGGTGACGTCATGGGCAGCCCGCTACCCACCATCGGGGCCGGAGATCAGGTGCAGGTGGCCGTGGGGAGGTTGGAAAGGGCACCGGCCCTGCTCGTTCTCGATCGAGGCCACCCAGTCGGAGTCATCACCCGCTCTGACGTGCTGGCGATTCTGGCGAAGGGCGACGCGGGGAGGTCAGGGTGAAAGGCCAGTCTGATCTCGTGGGACTCGGGTTTGAGACCAACGCGGTGCACGGCGGCGAATCTGCTGACCCTGCCACCGGAGCGGTCAACACCCCTGTCTACCTTTCCTCGACCTTCCAACAGGACGCCGTCGGGCAGCATCGCGGCTTCGAGTACGCCAGGTCGGGCAACCCGTCCCGCGCCAGCCTCGAGCGACACCTGGCACTGCTCGAACGGGCTGACTTCGGGTTCGCTTTCGCCAGCGGGCTGGCGGCCGAGGACGCGGTGATGCGGCTCTTGAACCCAGGCGACCACCTCGTCATGCAGACTGACAGCTACGGAGGAACGTTCCGACTAGCCACGGCGATCCACCGCCCGGCCGGGCTGGTGGTCGACACCGTTGACCTCTCCGACATGGAGGAAGTGTGGCGACCGGCGACGCGCATGGTGTGGCTCGAATCACCGACGAATCCGTTGCTCTACGTCATCGACATCGCCGCCGTGTCCGCCGCCGCGCACAGTCGGGGAGCCCTCGTCGTCGTCGACAACACCTTTGCCACGCCGTGGATACAGCAACCTCTCAGCTTGGGAGCCGACATCGTCGTGCACTCGACGACCAAGTATCTCGGTGGCCACTCCGACGTCGTCGGAGGCTTTGCCGCGACCTGCGACGAAGACATCGCGGCTCGACTGGGGTTCCTTCAGAATGCTACCGGCGCCGTTCCCGGGCCTTTCGACTGCTTCCTCGTGCAGCGTGGGGTTAAGACATTGGGCATACGGATGGAACGGCACTGCACCAATGCCCTGGCCATAGTCGAGTTCCTACTCGGCCAAGCGGCAGTCAAACACGTGCACCATCCGTCGCTTCCCGACAACCCAGGTCACCAAGTCGCCCAGGCGCAGATGCGCGCCTTCGGCGGCATGGTCAGTTTCACCGTGCACGGTGGGGAACGCGCTGCCGTCGAACTCTGCTCTCGGACCCGCATCTTCACGTTGGCCGAGAGCCTCGGCGCCGTAGAGAGCCTCATTGAGCATCCGGCCCGTATGACCCATGCCAGCACCTCCGGCACCAGCAACGAGGTGCCCCGTGACCTGGTGAGACTCAGTGTGGGGCTCGAGACGATTGACGATCTCCTGCACGATCTGGAACGCGCGCTGATGACGTTGCCCGCGGGGTGAGATGCATTCCGGCCTCGGCCCCGGCCGCGCCGAGTGGGCTGCCAAGGCACGGGATCGTCCTGTGCTCCTAGACGAACACCTTGTCGAGTAAGGGGATTGGCAGCAGGGTCAGCATGTCATCGGCCTGACTAGGAGTTGTACTGGAGCGGATGTACTGGAGCGGATGTACTGGAGCCCAACCGGGAGAGAGGAGCCTCGGCAGCAAAGAGGCACCAAACCGCCGCGCACCCCCTGACCGACCGACCCCGACCGCCCCGACCGCGCAGCCCCGACGGGCGCAGCGACGCCGGCCGGGGAGGCGAAGCCACCCGAGAAACGGGGCGCGGGGCGCGAGGCGGGGCGGGGGGCTTCGGGTGCAAATGGAGACTCACTACCCCTGCCCCATACCGGACCCTGGGGATACCTCACCGCAAAATGGCGCGTCGGCTTACGAGCAGGCGACCATTGCTTACTTCGAGTCCAGATCCTGGGCGATCTCCCAGATATGACCGGCGGGGTCGGCGAAGCTAGCGGTGCGCATCCCCCACGGCCGGTCCACCGGCCCGTTGAGCAGCACCACTCCGTGCTGAGCAATCTCGGTGCACGCGGCGTCCAGATGATTCACGAACACCGACAACATGAACCGTGTGCCGCCCTCGGGGCTCCCGACCGCTGCCGGTGCGATGAGCTCAGGAACGGCGGACACGTCCCTCACCATGACCATCGTGTTCTCGAACTTGAACAGGGCGGAGTTCTCGTCCTCGAAGATAAGCGGCAGGCCGAAGACCTCCTGGTAGAAGGATTTGGTTCCGGCGAGGTCTTCGGCGAAGAGGTTGATGACGTTCACCCTCTTCAGTGAAAGGGTCATGTCAGATTCTCGCACGCGTCCTCGGACGGGGCGATGTCCCAGTTGCCGACTCTGAGTCACTAAATCAGCGAGCTCGCTCTGACCTCGGACAGTTCCCGGCCTGATTGGAATCCGATGACTCGGTCTGGCCTCATGCGTCTACCCTTTCAGTCGGTTCTTTGCGAACAGCAACGAGCCCCCGAGGGTTAAGGAGACCACCATGCCAGCTACCTACGACGACGCCAATCTCGTCATACAGATCGTTCGCTGGGGCACCGAAATGGGCCTCACCGACGCCGTCGTGGCCCTACTTGCTGACGAGTTCGACCCGGAGACAGCTAGCACCGACGACCCCTCCGTGCTGAAGGTTCTGAACTTCGGCGAAGTGGTCGGCACCCTCGTCAATCAAGGCGTGCTCGACCGCGGCCTGGTCCTGGACATGTGGTGGATGGCGGGACTCTGGACCCGGGTAGGCCCGGCAGCCCGGCGACAGCGCGAACACCTCGGCGAGCCCCGCCTGTCGGAGAACTTCGAGAAACTGGCGGGAGGCTGACAGCCCGTGCCCATAGGGGCCGAGGTAGCCCGGTTCGCCGGCTAGGGGTGCCACCCCTGCGGCACCTCGGAGCAGGACGGTCAGGATTCGACCCCGTGAACTGACAGACCGCGCGTCGGCTCTGCCATTGAGGAGTTTTGGGCGCTCTGGACTTCTCGAAGTGCGTAGCAACCTCTACACTGCCCCAGCGAGGACACGAGTCGTGTTCCGAGCGCCTATTCATCCCAGGCCGGCGCCCATTCCACGATCAACGCACCAAGCCCCACGATCTCCAAAGCCCTTCGGATGATCCCTCCTGGTCTACTGAGCACCAGCTCGCCCTGTCCATCGGCAAGGATGCGATTCCTCGCCATCACCAGAGCGGAGATGCCAGCGGAATCTATGAACGTGAGGCCCGACAGATCGACCACGACAGTAGAGCCAGCTACCTCCACCAACGCAAGAGCCAGGTCATAGGCGGACACGATGTCCAACTCGCCCCGGAGCTCCACGATGTGGACGCCGGGAAGTTCGCGGGCGGTCATGCTGAACTCGGTCGACATGGCAACGCCCTTCCGCCGAAGGTTGCAGGTGGCCAATTGCCAGGAGGCCGGTCAGCTCCTCCAACCCTACTCCTACCCGAACGCATCGCCGTTCTTCGGACGCCGTCGCCTGCCCCCATACGCCAATGGGACCGAGTGCCACCCTGCGGCACTCGGGGACACCCATCCAGGCCCACCCCAGCCCCGACTCCGTCATGGATCGATCTTGGAGCGAACCCGATCAGAGCGGTCTGTCGCTCCGGCCAGCACCGAGTTCTCGAGCGAGCCGAAACGGGAGTTGATAAGTTCTGCGGCCAGTCGGGCAAAAGCTCGACAAGGGAGGGAACGAAATGACTGTCGGAAGTTCCACCGTCACGACCATCAATTCGGGACGAACTACAGACCGCGATCGCCGACGCCAAGAAGTACGGCGAGCTGATGTCCCGTCACGGCGCCAAGAACGTACGCTCAATGCTGCTCATGAGTTCTACGCCTCTGCGTATGGTGCTGAGCTACGAAGCGGAGAACCAGGCCGCGCTGGGCGAAATCGCCGACAAGGTGCTCGCCGACCCCGAGCTACAGAAGATGATGGAAAGAAGCTTTGGTGAGGGCGGCACTTCCGGCAGTTACGTGACCGAACAATGGATCGAGGTCTGATCGGCTGCAGTAGGAAACGGGGTCTGAGCTACGGCGGCCCCGCCTTCCGAGGGTCACCTCGCGTCCGTCACTAGATCGGATCATTTCCTCGCCCTGCCACTGGGAAGGCGGGCGGGGCCGTTTCGCGTATGCAGCGTGTCGCATATCGCCAACGGGCGAACGGGCCGGGGTCACTTTCGGACCCTCTCCGGCCCTTTGCCCACGCCGCCGACTCAACGCTTTGGCCGAGCTGCAGGGTGCCGTCCGACGAGCGCTACGGCTCCCCATGTCGATTAGGTCGAAACCCGAGATCTCCCGCAGCCCACGCCCGAGATCGAGCCCGGCTACCCGGATCCCGAGGGCGGCGGCGTCAGCCAGCTTCCGAATGCACCCCGCCCCTATGGTGCCGTCCTCGGCGCCGAATATGACAAGCCCCCGGAGGGTGCTGACAATCGGGGCCACGCGCGCTGCCATTCCGCATCGCGGGGTGGGCCACATAGACGGGCGAACGGGCCGTCATGCGCCAACCTCGTCGACGGCGTCAGTGTCTATTACGCCGCCCTAGCGACCAGTGGGATGGCTCCGGCATCGCCCCAACAGACGTCGATCTGGGCCACGACTTCGGTGGCCCGCCGTTCCTATGAAGCCGATTGTCGGCGGACGAGTCTCCGCACGTCGACTTCGACCACATCGATTCCATGGACAGCGCTCAGATGTCTTTGGATCCTTTGCGCCGCATCTTCGAAAGCCCGCTGGTCGTAGACGGCCGCACCACACCGAAAGGCGGCCGCATGAATCGGATACGAACCGACCGCGCCATGCTGGATCACCCCGGCCGGGCGACCAGCGGTGCTCACCGGTAGGCAGATCTGGTGGACGACCCTGGTCATATCTCAACCTTGGGCTCGGGGCCGCCGACGGCCCACCACCGCTCTCGGAGCCGCTCCGAGGCCTCCCAGCGCTCCGGATACCCGGGCACAAGATCAAGCGTCCGCCGTGGGCTGTCAGGTTCTGGAGCTGGCGCCGGGCGGGAGTCACCGTCACGACACTGCCCGGCGATGGCGCCCGTTGTATAAGCCCGCGGGCGTGCCACCAGGAAGTCGAGCACGGCCCGCCTCACCGGGTGCACTCCGTCGAGTGCCACCTTCGTCAGCAGTCGCCAGACTTCCGAGCCCGGGGTGCCGATGACGACGGATCCGGCATGGAGTTGGCGGAGCTGGCCATAAAGACGCGTGGGGCGTTCGTGACCGGGGACCAGTTCGATCTCCCGTGAATACCCGTCACGGACAACCGACGATCGGCACCGAGCCCCGATGGTGGCCAACGTGACGAGCCGGGTCTGCTCGTCCTCGCTGAGCTGTGGCAACAGATCGGGGATGGTCAGACCAGCAAAAAAGTCGGCGACCAACCTAGAGCCTTCGGCCCGGATTGGGTCACCACCGTGAAGGGCACCACCGCCATCGCTGCCTTGGGCAAGAACCTGTTCTTGGCTGGGACTACGAAGCACCAAGAGTTCATTCATCGAGTTCGCTCCGACACCGATCAAGTTCGGGACGTTCACATTGAGCTAGGACTTGATTCGCCGCGCTGAGTCTGTGCTTCACCCTCAGACTCGATTTGGGAAATTGTCGAGACCGCCCCACTCGTGCAGACGGGGCGCCCCCTCAGCTCCCTCCCGCCGCCCCGCCTCTTTTCTCCCACGCCCCTCAAAGCCCCCCTGCCCCGCCTCGCGCCCCGCGCCCCGTTTCTCGGGTGGCTTCGCCTCCCCGGCCGGCGTCGCTGCGCCCGTCGGGGGCTGCGCGGTCGGGGGCGCGAGGGGGCGCTTTGCGGGAGAGGGAGAACAACACGGTAGGGGCGCCACAAACGCACCATGGGGATACATCAACCCGAGCATTATCCGGCAGTTGCGCAACTTTCCCGATGCTCGCGAGAGGCAGCACCCTTGCTCTGGCTATCCAACCCCTAGGACTTCAAGTTCCGTCGATCTGGCGCTGACACGCACCTCGGACCGCTAGGTGTTCGGTGCGCCGATCTGTGCGCGGCTCCATTAGTGCCCAGCGAAGGCGACGGGGGTGCTGGCACCGACAGAAGCGTACGGGCTAGCCACCTTGGCGATCCGCCCTGTGCCCGCAATACTGAACTCAAAGATGATGTGGGGAGGACGTCGTGGGATTCGTCAGGCTGGCGTTTCGCGCCGAATGCCGTCGGCGATGGCGATCCTGGTTGGCCATAGCGGTCCTTATCAGTGTGGTGGGGGGGATCGTGCTGGCCGCCGCGGCCGCCGGTCGCCGCACGGAGTCCGCGTTCCCGCGGTTCGTTGCTGCGCACGGCTTCGACGCTTTCGTGTACACGGCTCGACCTGTGCCGAAAATCGCGACTCTTCCAGGGGTGGCTTCCGTGACAGAACTGCTCGGCCCCGATAATGGTCAACCCATGTGTAACTGCACCCACCCGATTGACCCGACAGACATCGGCGTGACGGCCATTCCGACTCAGGGCAGATCGCCCTTCATACTCGTCTCTGGCCACCTGCCGAACCCGTCGTCCCCTCATCAGGTCCTGGCATCGTTCACCTTGCAACACGACAACGGCGTGCACCTGGGAACCGTGATCCGCGTCCCGTTCTATGCGCCCTCGCAAGCTGTTGCGTACAACACCACTCCCTCTGGATCACTCAAACCCACGGGTCCGACGGTTGCCTTGCGCGTGGTGGGGTTCGAAGCCACCGAGAACGAGTTTCCCTCCGGGGGGACTCCTTCCTACACTCTCTACGCAACCCAAGCGTTCGCCCGCACGGTGATTCCCCGGACAGCGTTCGGCTACGAGTACCTCATCCGCCTGCACCAGGGCGTTGCTGGCCTTCCCCGATTTGACGCCCAAGCAAATGCACTGAGTTCAGCCGGTGTGGAGTTCACCGAAAATGAACAAGAGCAAGCTACATCCGTCGAAGCATCGATTCATCCACAGGCCATCGGGTGGTGGATCTTGGCGGCGCTCGCCGCGCTGATCGGATTGGCGGTCGTCGGGCAGGCACTCGCCCGCCAGAGCGTCATCGAGAGCGAGGACTATCCGACCATGGCAGCCATAGGCGCCGATCGGCGACAGCTCGTGATGCTTGGCATGACGCGGAACTTGGCGGTTGCACTCGCTGGTGCCGCCGGTGCCGTGGTGGTTGCCACCGCTTTGTCTCCGATCGCGCCGCTCGGTGAGGCGCGTACCGCTGAGAGCTCGACGGGCGTGTCCTTCGACATGTTCGTCCTTTTGCTCGGGGCAGTCGCCACGGTGGCGGTGGTACTGATTCTTGGGATCTGGCCGAACGTGCGGGCGGCGCATACCTTGCGGCCAGACAAACGCTCATTTCCATCCCGCCCCTCAGTCGTGCCGGGTCATCTCGCCGCGACCGGTGCTCCGCCGAGCATGGTGATCGGCGTCCGCAACGCCCTAGAGCGCAGAAACGGCGGAACGCCCATTCCGGTAGCAAGCGCCCTTCTCGGCATGGTCCTGGCGGTGATCGCGCTCTGCGGGACGGCGGTGTTCGGGGCCAGCCTTTCGCACCTCACCACCACCCCCAAGTTGTATGGCGACACGTTTCAGCTCAACTTCAATGATCAGAACAGTGGCGGTCCGTACCCGGCAGTCCTGAGAAGCCTCGAACACAACGTCGCCATCACCGGAATCACTGAGGGCATCGGGCTCACAGAAATCTCCATTAACAAGGTTGTAGTGGGAGGTGTCGCAGGAACGCCTATCCGTGGTCAACTCCTACTCTCAACTGTCGATGGGCATCTTCCGAACTCCGGCAACCAGATCGGTCTCGGGGCGACAACCATGCGTCAGGCAGGCGCGCACGTGGGCTCAGTCGTCCTTGTCACGGTGCCGTTGCCATCGGGTGGCAAACGAACCGTGCCGTTCAAGGTGGTGTCTCAGATCTCGTTTCCTGTGCTCGCGGGAGCCGTAAGCCTAGGCACCGGAGCAGCGTTCACGATCGCCGGTTACGAAAGCGCCGTCTGCCCTTCCGGTCCCAACCAGGCAGCGTGCCGAGAGGCGATTGTGGGAACCAGCGACGGTGGGGTCTTGGCTAGGGTCGAGTCGGGTCCGCGGGGGCAGGCAGCGATCAACCATTATCTCGATGTCGACCCGTCGATCGTTGCGCTCGCAGTTACACCGACGTCTCTCATCAACTTCGGTGAGGCAGTCAACTTCCCGCTGATCTTCGGTGCGATGTTGGCGGTGTTTGGTGCCGCCACGCTGGTCCATTTGCTGGTAGTGAGTGTGACGCGCCGCCGACGGGAGGTCGGGCTTCTAAAGGTGTTGGGGTTCGTGAACGGCCAGGTGGCGGCGGCAGTGGCCTGGCAAGCTACGACGTTGGCCATCATCGGAGTCGTGATCGGTATCCCGCTCGGCGTGGCGGTCGGTGATGCGGTGTGGCAAGCGTTCGCCAACAACCTGGGGGTTGTCCCGGTTTCGGTCGTGCCGATCGGGCTCATTGCAGTCCTAGTGGCGGGCGTCTTCGTGGTCGCCAACCTCATAGCGGTGGCACCTGCATTTGTGGCAACGCGCTGTAAGCCTGGTGAACTTCTTCGAACGTCTTAAAGCGGACGACCGCCTGTTCGACTCCCGAGGCGTCAGTGTCAGCCGCGTATCCCCTATAACGATGCCGAGTCGGGGCACATAACGTGACACCCTTCGGCTGTTAGAGCCCTGCATCACCACGGGACCGCACAGGCAAGAGCTGGTAGGTGGAGGCGTGCTGCAAGCACGCGCCGAAGGACACCAGCAAGGCGTCGGAGGGGTACTGAGGGGTGAGGGAATGCCCCGCTCCGGCACTTACATGGGGGCAGGGCTTGATGGCGATTGGCTATCCGGTATCCGGCAGTACCGGACGGTCGCAATTGGATCACGACCTTGGGAAGCTACGGCGATATCGAGCGGCCTGGCGAACGGCAGGAACCGTCAGAGGCGATGGCCGCTGTGGAAGCCTGGTGGCGTGCCCGAGGACACGGTCAAGTCGGATCAGAGGTCAGTCCTCGCCCTGCAAGGTCACGAAGCGACCTGGGATTCGCCATGAAGACCCCGCCAGATCTAGGCGCACCGGCTCAGGCCGCGGTCGATCCTGGGCCTAGAGGCCGAGGATCATGGATCCCCAACCGCGCCATGATCGCAACCAGATTCATGGAGCTGGGCAAGCGTCGGGGACTCATGATCACTCTGATCGCATTGACGATTGGGCTCCCGACATTCTTCCTCGTCATCCGGCTGTTGCTGCACGCCCTTGTGCCGCAGTCGTACGGGCCGGCTGGCGGGTTCGACGTGTTCACCTCCCTCATCGCCGGCGTGCTCTACATCTTCGGGTTCATCGCCGCCATGACCTTGGGAGCCACCGCAGGTTGCTCCGACCTCGCCGACGGGATGTTCACGCAGCAGGTGGTGACCGGGCGCTCGAGAGTGGCGCTCTACCTGGCCCGCATCCCGGCCGGCTTGGCCATCATCATCCCCATGGTGGCCGTCGCATTCACCATCATCTGCGCGGTCTGCGTCTTCTCGGCGCCGTCCAGCTTCGACTTCCAAGGCACCACCGTGCCCCTAGGCCTGTCCCTCCATGGATACGAGATCTGGGCCGCCGACCATCCGAACCTGATCATCTGCGACTTCCCCTATAACGGGCCATGCCCGGAAAACGAATCTGAGCCAAACACCCCGCTGTCCAGGGCGCTGGCCGAGCGACAGGCCGAGCAGAACTATCCGACCTACGCCGTGACCTACAACTCGCCGCCCTCTAGCCTGATGATCAGGGCGGGACTGTGGCTCGAGCTCGAGGTGATCATCGCCTACGTCTTCGGTCTCGGGTTCGCCGCTCTCATGGGACAGCGAATGGTTCCGATCATCCTGATGATCGTGTACGAGATCATCTTCCGACCGTTCCTGTTGTCGACCAAAATTCAGATTCCCCACCTGATCAACCTTCAGCGATCCCTGGTCATCGAACTGGCTGTGGCCCATTTCGAACCGGCCGGGATTGGTATCAACTACGGGATCGTGAACGGACCCGCTGGGCTTCGAGACTCGTCGTACTTGCTGCCGGAGTCGACTGCCATCGCGATCGTAGTGATTGCGGCCTGGCTGGTGGTGTGGACGGTCTTGGGTGCATGGAGAATGGCGACCAGGGACGCTTGAGAAAGTGCGGTGCGACCCGCTAAGTAGTTGTTGCAGTCGATACCGGTCGTGACGTGTATCCCAAGTCGCGAGCGAAAAGCAGCCGATAGCGGGCGGGTCCGAGGGTGCCCCCGTCGCCGGCACAGCGGGGGCTAGGCCGAGGAGCCAAGGAAGTTCCGATCGGTACCCGGGCATTATGGGGCTGAGGAGGTCGGCACCTACACATCGAAAATGGCCGGAAGCTCCGGGGCAATCAAGATGAGAGCCAATGAACCCGATGGCAAAGAGCTGGCTGCCGAGACGCTATTCGCTCATGCGTTCGGATCAATTGTCCGATCTATGAGCCCATTGCCCGATGCGGCTGCGGACCCGCCGGCCCATGTCCAGGGGTAGTCCGGGTCGGCCACAAGGCGCGCCTCCTCGCTCAGCCCGAGTCGCCCAAAGGCGTCGATCATCACCGCTACCTCCTCGGTCCTGGTGGCGTCGGCAGCGCGCTCGACGCTGCCGGGCTGCGGCCCGTGAACGAACCCGGCCGGGTGCAGCGACACCGAGCCTACGCCGATGCCCGATCCGGACCGGCTCATGAATTGGCCGGCCGCGTAGAAGATGACCTCGTCGGTGTCGAGATTGGAATGGTGGTAGGGCACCTTCAGCGCCTGCGGATGGAAGTCGTAGGGGCGGGGCACGAACGAGCACACGGTGAAATTGGGTCCTGCGAACGTCTGATGCACCGGCGGGGGTTGGTGGACGGCGCCGACGATCGGCTCGAAGTCGAAGATGGAGAGTGCGCAGGGGTAGAGGCACCCGTCCCAGCCCACCACGTCCAATGGGTGGTGAGCGTGCACGTGGCGGCTTAAGCCGGCATGGGTGCGCACCAGGACGGGCACATTCTCGCCCTCCTCACTCAGCGGCTCCTTGGGCCCGCGCAAGTCGCGCTCGGAGAACGGCGCACCTTCCAGGAACTGCCCGCTCGCCGACAGATACCGGGCCGGGAACGTGATGTGGCCCGACGCCTCCAGCACGAGCGCATGCAGGCCGTCGGCTCCGACCCGCCACCTGTGGGTGGTCCCCGTCGGCACGAGCAGGTAGTCACCGGCATGCGCCGCCAGCGCACCGAAGCTCGACTCGAGCCGGGCCGACCCTTCGTGCACGTAGTACAGCTCGTCACCGCAGGCGTTGCGGTAGAGGTCGCTGTCGGCGTCGGCCGCAACCCACGACACAGTGAGGTCGCGGTTGCCGAGCACCGGCGTGCGCCCCAACACCGGGTCGCCACCGGGCGACAGCGAGCCCGTACGAAGGTGGCGCGGCACCAGGGGCAGGTCGGGCTCGAAACAGGCGGTGCGGGGGCCGTGCACCACCTCGGCGGACACGATGGCGCTCGGCGAGTACCGGTGGTATAGCAGCGCCGAATTCTGGGAGAACCCATCCGCCCCCATCAGTTCCTCGTGCAGGTAGCCGCCACCGGGTTGCGATACCCGCAGATGCCGCTTGCGGGGCACCTCGCCGACGCGGCAGTAAAAGGGCATCAGTCATACCCTCCCGCTCAGAGATTGCCCCTCCGGGCCTGATCGCGCTCCATCGCCTCGAAGAGCGCCTTGAAGTTACCCTCGCCGAAGCCGACCGCTCCCCGGCGCTCGATGATTTCGAAGAAGAGGGCCGGCCGGTCCGTGATCGTCTCGCTGAAGATCTGCAGCAGATGCCCGCCGGCGTCGCAGTCGACCAGGATACCCAGGCGTCGCAGATCGGTCCAGGGCAGCTCGATTCCGTCGAGTCGCTGCCGCGCCACGTCGTAGTACGCGTCCGGCACCCTCATGAACCGGACGCCGCGCGCAGCCAGCGCCTCGACGCTTCGTACGATGTCGTCGCTCCGCAACGCGATGTGCTGCACGCCCGGACCGTCGTAGGCCTCGAGGTACTCGGTGATCTGGCTCTTACGCCGGCCCGGCGCCGGTTCGTTGATCGGCATCACGATGTCCTTGCCGTCCCAGACCACGGTGGAGGCCAGCGCCGAATACTCCGTGGCGATCCGGTCCTCTGAGAACTGTTGCAGTGGCGCGAACCCGAGGACCTGCGCGTAGTACCGGACCCAGTCCCCGAGGCGGCCCTCCTCCACGTTGCCGACCACATGGTCGATTGCCCTCAGCCCCACGGGCGGACCGCCCACCGGCGTGGGCGGAACGTCGTCCGTCCCGTAGCCCGGCTCGAGGCGCGGGCCTGCGTACCCACTCCGGTCGACGAAGGTGTGCACGGTGTGGCCGTACGTCCCGATCTGCGCCAGGCGCAACACCCCCTGATCGTCGGCCTCCTCCCAGGGCGCCCGCACCGGCGTGGCGCCCCGGGCGACCGCGGCGGCGAAGGCCGCGGCCGCGTCGTCGACGAGCCAGGCCAGGTCATGCACCCCGTCGCCGTGGGCACGCACGTGCGCCGCGATGGGCGAGTCCGCCGACAGCGCGGCTGAAACGACGAGCCGGATGGCACCCTGCTCGAGGACGTAGCTGGCCCGGTGCCGTACGCCGGTTTCGGGCCCGGCGTAGGCCGTGCAGGTAAAACCGAAGGCCGACATGAGGAAGCCGGTGGCGGTGCGCGCGTTGCCCACCCACAGCTCGAGGCAGTCCCAACCGAGCAGCCGGGAAGCCGGCACAGCCTCGGTGGCCGCGTCGAGCGTGGCGATGTTCCCCAGCGCAGGCGACTCGCCCTGGGATCCGGTCATGGTTCACCCTTCCCAACGTGGCGCTCGAACCACTCCTCGTCGTAGGAGCGGAAGAACGAGCCCAGATCGTCGATCAGCCGCTCGAAGGACGAGGCAGCAAACAGCACGGGTTGGTAATGGGTGATGTCATAGTCGAGGGTCCCCATCGCCCTCAGATCCCAGGGGCGGATGTCGGCGTGGCGGTAGGCGTCGAGCTCGCCATAGCTCGAGAGCAGGCCCGCCCCGTACGCCCTGGGCGTCCCCAACTCGAAGACCACGCCGAACTCAAGCGTGAACCAGAACACGCGCGAGAAGAACTCGAGCGCCGCCGTACTCACTGCGCGTAGTGATGCCTGGCCTGCCTCGGCGTACAGCCCGGCCAGTGAGTCGGAGGCGAGCATGTTGGCGTGACCGATGATCTCGTGCACGAGGTCGGGCTCGGGCGTGTAGAAGGGCACAGAGTGGTGCCGGACGTATTGGGTCGACAGGAACGTCCGCTCAGCCAGCGCGCCGTAGAAGTCCCGCGTCGGAACCAACCCCGGCACCGGGTACAGGTGGAAGCCGGTGAGTGCGTACACTCGCTCGTCGACCTCGCGCAGCTGGGGCACCCGCTCAGTCGGGAGCTTCAACCGTTCCGCGGCGGCCAGGTACTCGCGGCAAGCGCGTGAGTAGTGCTTGAGCGAGAGTTCGCTCGACACCACCCGCCACACGGCATCCTCCTCAGCCGTGTACAAGACGTCCGGGACGGGGTCGCCCACGTGGTACGCGGAGCCGACGGCGGCGACGCGCTCTCGCCGGGCCCGATATTCGGGGTCGGAGAACCCCGGGTGATCGATCGGTAACGCGAACGTCGCGAGCATTTCACCTCCATTTTTCGCCTTGAACGCCGAAAGATCCAGCTCATCAGTCACATTTCATACAGAATGCTGTCAATAACACCGATATTCTGACATTTTGTACATCCATGACCTCGAGAGGAGGGTTCCGTGGACGATCTTCCCGGCCTTGACGACATCGACCGCAGGCTGGTACGCGAGCTGGTGGGTGACGGCCGCCTTTCCATGAACGCACTGGCCGAGCGGGCCAACGTGTCGCGCGCCTCTGCCTACGGACGGTTCAGGCGGCTGTGCGACTCCGGTGTCATCCGCGGCTTTAGCGCCGTGGTGGACCCCGCCCGCATCGGGCTCCCCATCACCGCCCTGATCCTGGTCAACGTCGAGCAGAGCAACTGGCAGGCCGTTCGCGACGAGCTGATGGCCCTGCCCGGCCTCGAGTACCTTGCCTTCACGAGCGGTGGCTTCGACATGGTGCTGCTGGTGCGCGTGCCCGACGTGGTCGCTCTTCGCGACGTCGTGCTCGTCCGTCTCCACGGGTCGCGCCACGTACGTTCCACTCAGACCATCTTCGTGCTGGACGAGGACCGGCCGGTGGAGCGCCGGTTTGCCGCCTCCTGGGTGAACCGCTGACGCGATGGATCGAGTGTCAAACCATGTAGGTGGCAAAGCGCAGGCAACCAGAGCTGATCGCCCCCAAACTGACAACTCCATTGGTGCTTTACACTCATAGTCCTTCTTGGGTCGACGATCTGGTGAGGGCATAAGCACGCACCGACCGCGCACCCCGCCCTTGGGCCATCGCCTGATGGACTCAGCGACTTCGTCGAGAGGTACGATTGCTCGGACGCGTATTGGCAGGCCACGTACACCCATCCAGAAGGGAATTTTTCGGCTCTTCGGATGGCTGGGGTGAAATGCATCCTGTTCCGACGCACCGCTTGGCGCGCGCGGACGAGGCGCTTGTCGGGCGTCGCCGATGGGAGTTCGGGAAGCGCTATGCGGCAGCGGGGACGATGCTGACCTCGAATCCGAGAGCCCCGATCCTGCGCTGGAGCCGCTTCGCCTCAACAGCTCTCTTCGGACTTTTGGAGAGCGGAAGACGGGATCCGAACCCGCGACCCTCACCTTCGCAGGGTATTGGAATTGGTCCTTCTAGTTCCTGCCCGTCCCCTGACGTGCGGGTCCGTCCACCCAGTTTCCACCCCGTCCACTGGGTCCGGCCCTGTAGTAGAGCGGTCTACTATCGCCCTAGATCCAAATCGCCAGCCTTCGGTGCCGCGCACCACGGCCTGGGTCCGGGTTCTGGGTTCGATTCCCGTTTGGAAGATGTCTTCCGAACGAGACGACCGACAAGTTCTGCGATGGTGATTTGCCGACTATCGACGCGCCGCCTCGGCCAGAATCTCGGTTCGCCGCTCGTTGACCCGGGCGGACGCCCGGCCCAGCCGGGTGATGAACTGCACCAGTCGGTCCCGCGCTTCCTCGGCCGACGGGGTCAAACCCTGCCGGCCAACCGCGTCCCAATGGCCGAGGACGACCGGCCGGAGGATCGCATCATGGTGCACGGCCAAATCGTAGATCCCAGCTCGGGCGATGGCCTTGGCGTGCTGGGCGAAGTGGGGTATGCCGGTACCGGGCATCTCGAAGCTCACTACCTGCCGCGTAATGGCCTCCATCATCCCAGAAGGGTCGATGTCCAGCGCCGCCGAGACCAGATCCCGGTAGAAGAGGTAGTGGAGATTCTCATCTGCTGCCACCCGCTTCATGACTTCGTAGCCCTCGCCGTCGGGCAGCGCCTTGCCTGTGTTGTGGTGGGCGATCCGGGTGGCCAGCTCCTGGAGGGCGAGATAGACGAATGCATCGGCGATGCTCGCGGCCTGGGGGGAAACACCACCGGTGACCTGGGCCATCCGGGCCCGCTCCAGGGTGACCGGGTCGAGGTGTCCGCTCATGATCAGGTAGTCCCGCAGGACGATCGAGTGCCGCCCCTCCTCCGCTGTCCACCGCCGGGTCCAGTAGCCCCAGGCGCCGTGGCGGCCGAAGAGATTGTCGATCGACGCGAAGTAGAACGGCAGGTTGTCCTCGGTGAGCACGTTGACAAACAAGGCACTGGCCACGCCACCCGGCAGGGGCTCGGCCAACTCGGCGCTTCCCGCCGCCGGTGGCGGCCGCCACTCAACAAGCTCATGGGGAAACCACTCTTTGGCCATGCCCAGGTGGCGGTCCACCAGGCGCTGCGCCGTCGGCTGGAGCTCTGCCAGCATCGTCACGTCATCCATGTCTCCCGACCGATATCTCAGGGCCACGACCCGCCAGTGCCTGTGCCCACCGGGCCCCGGGCGGAACGAGGCGCTCCCTAGTTTTAAAGATATCGCGGCGATACGGGGTTGGTCTCGGAGGTGACACCGGTGGGAAGGGCGTTGTCGGTGAACTGATAATGGGTGGGGCCATCAGTGCCGTGGTGGCTTCGCTGACTTGCCGTGCGGAGTTAGGTCGTTGCTCGCGCTATGAGCACATAGTCCCCCTTGGGCCACCACGTGCGTCACGATCCTGGCAGTCTACGCGGCACTCCTACCTGAGACCGTATCAACTTTTGTCAGCTGAAGTTTGAGAATGGCCGCCCTATATGGTTCTCCCCCAACCTCTCGGCGGTTACGCGGGACTCCAGGCGCGTTCCGATCCCCGATCATGAGCTGTTGCTGGCAACAGGACTGACATTCGGGGCACGACCGAGCGCCCGTCGCCCCTGTCGCCTGTCGCTGAAATCCGCGGATTGTGCGAAGGGACCGCTCAGGACCGCGAAACCAAGTCGGAACCGCGGTCAGCCATGATCAGTCGCCTGCACCACGCACATCGGCAGGCACGAAGATGTCTGGAAGCGTGTCCAGCGACCCGGGGCGCCGTACCCGGTAACCCGACTCAACTACCTGGGCGATCTCGTAACCGCGTGCCCACTGCCCTCGCTGGTATCGAGTGCGGACGTCGACTCTTGACGCCAGCTGATGTCGCGGCTGAGTCGTTGCGATCGCATCGTTAACGGCAAGTCCCGCCTGTCCCTCGGAGACGCACGGGGAGGCGATGGCGGACGAAAACCGCACGAAGACGTCGCGGCCCCCATCGTCCGGTGTGACTAGGCCGAACTCCCTTGTGGTGCTTGTCCATTTCACTGTGCCTTGGACCATTGCCGATCCTCATTTCTCATTGTCAAAATCCTGGACTACGCAGGCGTCCGATCGTTTGGTCTGGTCCCACCACGACGTGACCGATCACATCTGCCGATCGACATTCGAAGCGCTCACAGAGACAACGCGCTCAGGCTCCGAGCGAGCACACGCCCAACCGCTCCGACCGATGCGACCCGGCGGAACTACGCCTAATTTCTGATTGCGACGACGCCGGCAAGACCAGACTGATCGAAAAGATTTGCACGGCCTCCTTCAATAGATGCTCAAAAGAAGGCGTCGAGCCTGCATGGGACGACGACAGATACATCGTCCAACTTGAACAAGGCGTCACTCTTAAGAAGGGACGGCGCTGACGTTACCACCATGCGGGCAGAGGTAACGAGAAGCTTGACCTCACAGCGATCTTCGTTCAGCCTCGGCCATCGCCATTCAGACCACTTCCTCGGCGGCCGCATTCACGAGAACCGGCTAGTCGCGTGAACAGGGCGGATGGGTATGCAGCACCCACACCTTTGACGCTTTGGTCACTACCGCGATCCGCAGGAACCCGAAACATAACAAAGCGACTCCAGAAGGAGCCGCTTTGTTAGGTCAGGGGCCGGTTCCTCAAACCACAGCGGAGGCTGCCTCGACGGCCTGCACCACCCCTGCGGCGTGGGTGATCTCGACCTTGTGGGGCTTGGCCTGCTCGGCCACGGGGATGGTGATCGTCAGCACGCCATCCTCGTACGTGGCAGCGATATGGTCACGGTCCAGGCTCTCGCCGAGCAGTAGCTGGCGCTTGAACTCGCCCTGGGCTCGCTCCATCACCTCGATCTGATCGTCCTCGTTAGGGGTCCAGGTGCGTGTCCCCCCCACGGTGAGGACGTCCTTTTCGACCGTTAGCTCGATGGAGCCTGGATCTGCGCCGGGCAGATCAAGAAGAATCTTGAATTCGCCGCCCCGACGGTACGCGTCCACGGGAATCCCCCGAGGACGGCGTTCGCTAAGCATTTCTTCGGTGAGCCGGTCGGTCTCTCGGAATGGCTCAAATCGCATCAACATGGCTCCAACCTTTCGCTGACCCTCGAGTAACTCGGCGTCGGCGACAGTCGGCCCTCGATGTGCACTGCCATTGTACTCTAGTTATATGTAACTAGCAAATAACTTCTAGAAATATTCGGCTAGACTTGTGAGTGATGGCAAACTGGGGCTTCCTCACCAAGCACGGCCGGGCCCTGGTCTGCATCGCCCACGACCCGGGGGTGCGTCTGCGTGACATCGCCACTGAGCTCGACGTCACCGAGCGCAGTGCCTACGGCATTGTCAACGACCTGGCCGAAGCCGGCTACGTGGTGAAGGACAAGGACGGCCGTCGCAATCGCTACCAGGTTCAAGCCCACCTGCCACTGCGAGAGGCCATCGGTCGAGAACCGACGATCGGCGAGGTGCTGGAGCTACTGGTCGACTCGAACACCTCCAAGCGAGGCCAGAGGGGGGCATAGGTGAAGGGGGGATGTCGCCAGACGCCTGCCACCGACGAGGGACGTCCGATGACTCGAGTCTGGACGAGAGTCTCGGGCCCCGGCCAGGTCGTCGGGTGAAACTGGCTGGCCGGGAGTTGTCAGCTGGCGCCTGAAGCTCGTCCGACTTTCGGTGCTGCAGTGGTATGCACCGCAGGGGGTGCGCCCGCAACGGCGCACATGGCCATACGCGAGTCTCGGCTTGTCGCCAGGTCATCGGAAGATGCAGACGACTCCGATCCCATCGGTTGGGACGTTTGTGACGAACGTCCCTACTGGTACGACCGTTGACCGCTCGATTCATCCGTGCAGGTGACGCCGGTTCGTCCGATGGGCACCGATACAGGCATGGCAACTGGAGTCCCAATTCTGTGTCACTCTTCAGGTGGGGATCGAGGAATCCTATGGAAGATGGCTCAGGAAACGAAGAGCCGGCACAACCCCTCAAGTCAGGCTTGGAACGGGACCGAGTTGCTTGGGAGCGGGATCGAGCATCTGCCGCTCACGACGCGCTGGCTGATGAGCGTGATCTTTGCGCGGGGCGCCGTGACCACCGCGCCGAGCGCCGAGAGCAGTTCACCAAGGACGTGGACCCCCAGAATGCCTTCGATCGATCCGAGGCCAAACGGGACCGTGAGCAATCAGCCGCGGACCGATTGACCTCCAGGGATGATCGAGTTGCCTCTCAGGCTGATCGGATCCTTTCGGCCAGGGAACGCTCGGAATACCTTGTGGACGAACTCACCGGAGCCCACCGGAGAGCCGCTGGACTCTTCGAGTTAGAGCGAGACGTCGTTCGGGCGAAGAGAACGGGTCAGCCATTCACCTTGGCGTTCGTTGACATCGATGGACTCAAGGCGGTGAACGACTCGCGCGGCCACGCTGGCGGCGATGAGCTCCTGGTTCTAGTGGCCGACACCATCAGAGTTCACCTCCGTCCCGACGATCTCATCGTTCGTTATGGAGGAGATGAGTTCCTGTGCGGTCTTCTGGGACTGGGCATTGTCGAAGCCACGAGACGATTTGACCTTGTCAATGTGGAGATGACCAGCCGATCATCTGTCACCGCCGGCCTGGCCGAAATGGCTGAGCGAGAATCTCTCAGTGCTCTTATTCGCCGCGCCGATGAAGACCATTACAGACGGAAGCAGCGGAGGGACCCCCTCGTCCAGGTAGTCGGAGCGTCTCGACTTCGAAAGTGCCGCCCCGCAACACCCCTACTCGGCGACGGTCCTATCACCTGTCATCAACCCCTCCCGCCTGATGGTGCTGACGGCTAATGACTTGCCGTCGATACCTCACCGGTGCGGAGGTGCTCATAGAACTGGTCGACGATGACTGTTGTGAGGTCCCCTACCAAGACGTCACCCAGCCCTGGTCTTTGAGGTGGCGCTCGGTGATGGAGCCGAGATCACGGACCGTGGTGGGCGACCAGCCGATCCGACTCCGGGCGAGCCACTGATCGAGGAGCACTGCGATGGTGGTGCGCGCCCTGACGGCTCGCGCGGTTTTGGCGTGCACCGCCAGCACCTTCAGCTCTCGCAGCGAATCGACTCGATCACCTCGGACAGTACGCGTAACACAGCGGCGTCTTTCCCAGTTGGGATCAGTGCCCGCATACACCCGCATCTCGAAGGAGCCGCTCCCCCGCCCGCGAATAGAACCCTTGATGGAGTCCACTGGCGCAGCCTGCCTGCAACCACTCTCGTGATGGGCAACTGATGGGCAGTGATGGCGCCCAAACGGGGTCAAGCCCATATGGAGCGGAAGACGGTGTCCGCACTGGAGCGGAAGACGGGATTCGAACCCGCGACCCTCACCTTGGCAAGGTGATTGTTTTTGTCTCTGACATCCACGCCAGTCTCCCACGTGCGGTTGCGTCCACCCAGTTTCCACCTCGTCCACCCATTCCGCCCCTGTAGTAGAGCGCTCTACTATCCGACGTGAGACGTCAGGCGTCGCCGGTCGAGCACGCGGATGTTGCGTCTCAAGACGGTTCGTCGGTCCACAACTCGCCAGTACAGAGAGGGACGGCCTCGACCTCTGGACGCAACACGTACGCAGAGCGCCCATGAAGGTCTGGCCACGGGATGCGGAACTGTCCCAACGTCCGCGCGGCGGGACTGGGACACCTGGCGTCCACTCTGTATCGACCGCCACGGATACGAGGTGGGGTTGGCGTCTCCGCTGAACGTTCAGGAAAGTGCTTCGATCACGGCGGCGAAGTCTGGCCACTCTCCGCCAGCATCAATAACGGTGGTCAAGAGCGCCTCGGCAGCGGGTCCGATGCGCACACCCACACCGGTCTCCTCGGCCAGGTCGATGGCGAGGCGGAGATCCTTGCGGGCCAGTGCCGGAGAGAACCAACCTGGATGCGTCGCGTCGAGCAGGCTGTCTAACCGGAGATTGCTGGCCAGACTTATCACCGGACTGTCAGCAAGGAGGGTCCTTAGGAAGTCGTCGGCGATTCCCTGTTGTCTCGCCGTGGCGATGACCTCGGCAAGCGAAGCCACCCCCGTAATGAGCAACGAGTTGGCCAAGATCTTCATCGTTGCCCCGGCTCCGACCGGCCCACAGCGCGTATAGCCGGACCCAAGGTCATTCCACAGGGGTTCAATGGCAGCAATCGCCGGGGCGGGACCGCCGACGAGGAACCTCCCCAACCCACCAGCAATCATCGATGGCGATCCCATCACCGGAGCGTCGAGGACCCGGCCCTCAGGTCCCAGCTCGGCAAGGCGTCGAGCAGTCTGCGGGGAGACCGTGCTGACGTTGGCAAACACGGCATCGGGTTCGAGCGATGCCAACACACCATCGTCGCCCAGACACACGTCGAGGACGGCCGCGTCGTCGGCGAGTACGACGAGAACGACGTCAGCACCCGCCGCCGCCGTCGTCGAAGAGTTGGCCTCGACAGCACCGTTGGCCACGAGGGCGGCGGCCCGACCCGCGGTGCGATTCCAGACGGTCGCGTGGTGACCAGTTTCGACTGCCCTGGCGGCGAAGGCCCGACCCATGTTGCCCATTCCCAAGATGGTGATTCGCATCAGACCACCCTACGTTCGCCTGGGATCGGCACGAGCAAAAACGGGATTCGAATCCGCGAGCATCACCTTGGCAAAAAACTTGCGGCTATTGTCCATTTCCGTCCGATGGGTACAGCGACGTGCGGATCTGTCCACCTAGTTTCCAACCCGTCCACCCAATCCTCCGCTGTAGTGGAGCGGTCTATTGCCGATGTTCGTCAGCGAGTAGACCAGCGTCGACATACGCGGCGTGCACGGCCTCTCGCTGGGCGTCAGAGATCGAGGGCTGCGGAGGCCTCGACCGGGAATAGTCACCCACGGGGAGGCCGAGCTCGGATGCAGCAGCCTTGAAGGCGGAGCCCCAGTGGGTGTACGCCGCGTCGATATTCGATGCTCCGAACGCACGGTGCAGGCTCGCTATGAGTACATCGAGCCCCGAGTCGTACCAGTGGTCAATCGCCTCGGACAGCTTGTCAGACACCAAGAGCTCCCATTGCTGGCGGTATAAAGGGGTGTCCGGCCGCTCGTAAAGATACCCGGTGCCCCCCAGGATCCCGGGGGCACTGATGCCACGTCGCAAGAATCCGGCCCGGTAGGCCAGCATGTCGCACTCCCAGATGACGAGCTCGGGAGCCATTCGGTGGAGCTCGGCGAATAAGTTCGACCTTAATCCGAAAGAAATACTGTGCGTAATGGAACACGGGATCCGTCGAATGTTTCTTGGAGCGCAAGACGGAATTCGAACCCGCGGCCCTCACAGCGACAAGGTGGAGGTTTCCGTCCAACCGATTCCGTCCTGCCCTCTGGCGTGCGGGCCCGTCCATCCAGTTTCCACCCCGTCCTCCGGATACGCCCATGTAGTAGGCCGGTCTACTAAGCGGATCTCCCGCAACGGACCCAGGGCAGACGAGGCTCCGACCCTATTCTGGGATCCACGATCCGGTCGAAGTCGGTTTCTCCGCTGACGAGTGCGGCCTGGCGGAGGATCCATCCGCTCGACCGTCGGACGATGGCTCACGCGCCGAGCTCTTCGTCCTCGGTTCCGGCAGGAAGTGGAATGGCCGCGAGTTGGCGAGCGGCGAGAGTGACCGCCGCGAGGCCAACGACGAGTCCAGCCAAGGGAATGATCGGTTGGCCAGCCCGGTCGCAACCAAAATGCTGCTCGCCGCCGCTGGCGCGTGGCGGGTGACGTGCAACAACCAGGCGCGCTAGCCAGTCGGGGATTGCAAAGGGGGTTGTTTGGGGCACACCCTGAGGGGCATATTCCAATACGTGCGAGCTGACCGACATATGGTCGGTAGAAGTACAGGTGGGTGGTCTCCGTCGTGAATCGGCTCGCGAAGATGAGAGGAATGGCTTGATGAGCGATGGGTCTCCGCACATTGACTATGAGAATTTGCCGGTTCCGTCGGAGGGGATTCTTGCGGCGTTGTTCATCACGGTGCGAAAGGTCGCCCGATCACGCGACTTCTATTCGCGCGTCCTGGACGGGAAGGTAGTTCTGGAGGAGAACCCATGTATCGTAAAGCTTGCCAACAGCTGGATCATCATGAACCCTGGTGGTGGGCCCACACCCGACAAGCCCGGCATCTCGGTAGTCAATTATGAGCCGGACGACACCACGTCGATCTTCCTGAATCTGCGAGTCGCGGACATAGACGCCTGCTACAAGCAATGGAGCGAGCGCGGGGCAGAATTTGTTACGCCTCCGATCGATCGAGGTCCCGAGATCCGCTGCTACATGCGCGATCCAGATGGCTACATGATTGAGGTCGGCCAAGCGACAGGCCTCCTGTCCGGCCAACTGGCCAAGAAGCGACCGGAGGACCTGCCGGGCTAGATCCGATTTCGCGACTGAGCGGGATAGTCCACTGCGTGGGCGCGGCCCACCGTGGTATCCCCTGGCATCCCCCACTGGGTAGTCGAGTCGGGTAGTTGAGGTCTCCACGCTGCAGGTCTGAGCGTCGGGTCGTTGGAAGGCGAGAATCAGTTGGGCTAGAAATCCCTCTGCAACGCCGAGTGGCTCACCGAGCGACTCGGGCACCGGACACCACGAGAGGCGTAAACCGCTGCGTCCCTCAACGGCGTCGGTCGCCACTTGACTCGGACCGCGGCAGACCAGATTCTTAACTTGGCCTGGCCAGCTTTGGTCGGAGGAACCCAACAGCATCGGCGCAACACGTCGCGGAGAGGGAGCTCGCTATGAGTCGATTGATCGTCACCAGCGCCTCGGGGTCGAATGGAGACGGTTACGGAACAGTTTTTGCGTTTAGCCCCGAGGGTGAACTAATGGGACGGTTCAGTAACGATGATCGGATCAGTGACCCTCGCGGTCTCGTTCTTCATCCAGTTAGCGATCTCGTGTATCTCAACAGCGGTCGAGATCGGATCCTGGCGCTCAACCAGGCGGGAGTTGTCACCCGCGATTCGGGGAGACTCGATGGTCTTGACCCCGGTGGCGCGATCTTTGGACCGGAAGATCGCCTGTACGTCACACTGCGGCGTCGGGGAACCGTACTCGCCCTACCCGCAAGCCTTGATGATCAAGGTATGGCACTACTTCCTGACCGGGTTGTGCCGTTTCCGAGAGGAATTTGCTTCGGGTTGGATGGCAGGTTCTATCTCAGCTCGGGCATTGGGCCTGGGGGTGAGGGCGAAAACACTATCGCCGTGTTCTCACAAGATGGAACCCCAATCGAGGCACGTCTCGTCGAAGATCCTGAATTCAGTCCGCTTGATATGACGGTTGCGCCGAATGGCAACCTCGTTGTCAACAGTGAGTGGCCATTTGGTGCTCCTCGTGCGCACGTAACGGTGCGCGAATACGACCCGTCGAGCGGACAGCTAGTCCGCGTGCTGTCCCCTGATCCTTCGGTGGGCTTCGCTAAACCACGTGGACTGCGACTGACGTCTAACGACCGACTCTACTGCGTAGGGAAGGACCACGTCGTGGCCTACGAGTTCTCGACCGGTAGGTTTCTCGGAGTCGTCGCTGAACTCGAAGGACTCAACGGTCAGGCCGTAGTCGTGCTGCCGTAGCCTTCGCACTGCTGAAGTGGCTTCGTCACTGCGCGGAGACGGTCCTGTTCGTTCATGGCTGGATCACGAACTGGTTCCAGCCTCCCGGCAGCGTGGTTTGACCGACCTCGATTAGGTGACCATCAGGGTCGCGTATGTAACAGCGGAACTCCGTTTGGTGCTGCTTTGGTGGCGTAAGGAACTGGGCACCGCGTGCGCTCCACTCCGCGTAGACGGCCTGGATATCCGAGACCCGGATGTTCAAGAAGCTGCTGGTACGGTCCGGATCAGGTGGCGTCTCGAGTGTGACCGTGGGCTTGTCGTCGGTCGGTCCGCCACCGACGTTGATGATGATGGCGCTATTGGCGAGCACCACGTACGACGGTTGTCCCGAGCGGACGAGCCTGCCACCAAGTACCTCGCTGTAGAACCGAGCAGAGCGTTCTACGTCCTCTGACACGATGAACTGCGTGAGTGCTATCTCGTAAGTTGGGACGCTGTCTTCTTCTGGCATGAGCTGCCTCCATATTGTCGGGACAAACATTTGCTGTCCTACATCCGGGTAACCACTTTACGAGTGGTGGATTCCACGCCTGCTATTTGATCCCTAACAGAGCGGCTGCGTTCTCCTCCAGGATGGCCCGGGCGTCGCTCTTGGCGATTTCGGGGTCATTGACGTACTCCACCGCCCGGACGAACGTGTCACCCGTCTCATTACGTGGACGACCCTGGTAAGGCAACGAACGCCGCCCGGTTCGTCAACGACCAATACACCGACGGCATCGACAAGCACGCTGAGGACATGGCGGCCCTCGCTGTGTGGGCCCCGGACCTGAGGATCGAAGTGCACCCTCTCCGAGTTAGCCAAGGACGAGCTCACCGCGGTCATGGGAGTCATGAGAGGTACTGGGAATCTGGAACCGACAGGGCACGATGGACGAGGAATTCCTGTTCTGGGACAATCAGACGTTCTATCAGCAGATCGGCCTGGCGTGAAGGCTTCCACCGATACGCCGTGAACGATCGATTGCGAACTTGAGATACATCTCAATGATGCAGCTCATCACCCACGGTGTCCCGACCCGCTATCCGAAGATCAAGATCATCAACTCACACCTCGGCCGAGCCGAAGGAATCGATGGCGCACTTCGCTCGGTGGTGGTCAGGGTCGCTGAGAACGGTGGGCTCACGACACTGGGGTCGGCGGGGTCGGGCATCGGGGTCCAGCCCCCGGGCGAGGTGCCGCCGCCTCCGTCCACATCGAACGCACCGCCCGACTGCACGGCCCGAAGCGCAAGAAAGGCCACCCCGACGGCCCCTCGGGTCCTCAACAGAGAGTCTCCCCCCGACTTGAGCAGCGCGCGCAGAGTCATGATCAGCCTTCCTTTCTTGCAGCCGGGTCCTGAACCCAAGGTGAGTCGGTCTGAACCACCCCGAAGACCGTCGGTGGTGGTCCGCACGGCTGCGGCATCAATCGCGTTGCCGGTCAAGAACTTGCCAACCGATGGAGCGATGGTTTGGCGGAGCAGTCTGAGGGATCCGGGCACGCCGCGCGAGCAGCGGGCGGAGCAATCAGTGCAGGCAGCCATATCCGAACTCATGCCCAGTCTCGACACCCGCAATCCATCAATTCCTGAGCTCAGGCGAGGCATCGAGCGCATACTCGAGAAGTCTCGTCTTTCCCATCCCGGCATCCCAGCGATAACGCACACGCCGCTGAGACCCATCCCAACCGCGTGAACGATCTCATCGATCGATCCGCGCTCTTCCACTCGGTCGAGCAGAGGTGAGGCCCCAGAGCGGCGCCTTTCGACGTCGGACACAGGTCGGTATTTTCGCACAGACGTGCGCCGTAGACTCTCCTCCCGTGCGCGGGCCACATGAGTCTCGGGTTGCGCACCAAGAGACCCGTTTGCATCCGAGACGGCGAAGGCCGACCAGATCGCCTGAAGGACCCGGGAACCACGTGCCCCAGGGAGCCCACTGAGAGCGGAAGACGGGATTCGAACCCGGGACCCTCACCTTGGCAAGGTGGTGTTTTTCGTCCGTCTAGGTCTTGCGGTTCCCCTGAAGTGCGGCCCCGTCCGCCCAGTTTCCAGCTGGTCCACCCAGTTCGTCGCTGTAGTAGAGCGCTCTACTATCGCCCGGGAGGCTCCAAGCGAGGTCTCCTTCAACCAACAACCCCAACAGATTCAGTTTTATCTAGGTAGCTCGATCGGGAATCGGGCGACAGTGCTCTCCGCTCGTTGACGCTGGCGGCGCGGCTGATGACGACGTTGCCCACGGCGCGGCGTTGAGATTACTCCCGGTGTCAGAAGCAGCACCGCGACGGCCTAACCAAAACAGGCCGTCCTCGCTGCTCACGAGTTACCGGAATGGATTTCGGCCGATCAGGGCGTAACAGCTACCCGTTCTTCATCCGACGTTCGTGTCCAACTCCTCAGCGAGTACAAAGATGGAAGAGATGCGATCCATCTGTCCGTGATTTCTGAGGCTCGCTCTGCGAGTTGTTGCATCACCACTTCGGGGTTGTCTGCATCGATCTCGGTTACGGACACATAGGCCTTATCGATCCGATTTCGTTGAATAACCTTGAATCGCCGCACGGATTGGCTCCCGTCGACGCTTAGCAGGTCCGTCTTGTGGGTCTTGTTGTACCAATCGTTGAATTCGATCTCGTGACCTTCACCTTGCGCCGGACTATTGAGAGCGATTAGCAGATAGCGGGGCATCCTGCCCCTTCTATTGTTGGTCATTCGGACGCGCTAACTCGATCATCGTGAGGCTCGCCCCGAAACCCTTGCTCGGAGAAGCGTCACGGCCGTGTCCAACCTTGTGCCAGCATCTTCTCGAAGTTATCCATGACGGTCTGAAGTGCCGCGGCTGGATTGAGCTCAAGGATCTCGCTCTCTTCTTCGTACTCCACTGTGTGCCCTCCTGGAAAGAAATAGACGTCTCCCTTGGTTGCGACCTCATCAGGCCAGTCCGAGCCCGGATAGCCGGATAGCGGGCCCGGATCGTCCCAGAAAGGACGTAGCCGTAATGGGGGCATGGACACACGCCTCCGGGCAGACCGGCATAAGCCGGCGCGCAATCCACCGCCGGCGCCTTGGTGAACCCAACTTCGAGATCTCCCCACTGAACGGACCGAAAGCCAGTGTGGGGCCAACGTCCGCCACCGTTCTCTGGCAATGCATGGGGCTTGCTGACAGGCACTTCGTTCACTCTCCTCGTCAGTTGTGCATCACGTTTTGGGTGTAAGCGGAAGGCGAGAGTCTGACCGAGCTGTACGTGCTCGGAGCCCGATCACCGGACAGACCCAAAGGCATCGTGATCCGCAGCAGCCGTGCCCAGTCGAGTCAACAGCTCCGTCGTAATCGCCGGATCAACCGCCAAGGTGATGGCCCAGAGGTAGAAGCCATGCAGAACGCCCCGGCGGTACCCGTCCCACGAGATCGCCCACTCCGGGGGGTCCACTCCATGGGCGAGAAGGCTCTGCCGATACAAGGCAAAGAGGTCCTGTTCGGCCTTGCGCCGATCAGCCACGGTCAGCGAGGACGAAATGTGGTAGCCCACGTCGAGGTACGAAGGAGCCCGTTGCGACAGCTGCCAATCCAAGAGGCACGGCTGCAGATCTCCATCGAGATACAGGTTTCCAACGTGAGGATCTCCGTGTACCACGGTCCACGGCGTGTCCTTGTGGATCTGATCGCCGAGCGATCGATAGGCCTCCACAAGTCGGTGGGCGTCGGCGACCTCCCTAGGAACATCAGCGCCGATCGGACCTTCGAAGTTGAACAGGACCTCCTTCAGGCCACGAAAAATGAGATACGAGCTCAGTCGTGGTTCAAGCCACCTCGTCTGAGCCAAGTCAGGTCGGCTCCATCCATAGGCGTGGAGTTCGGCCAACTGGGACAGGCTCTCTGCTGCCTGATCTGGCGTATAGGGACTCAGTCCGTCGAGAAAGTTGGCACCGAGTGGCACCACGTCCTCGGTAATGACGACGCTGTTCGACGAATTATGGTCGACCTCCGCGTACAGGCATCGCAGCGTTCGAATAGGCACCGAATCTGCCAGGTCTCGATAGAACAGGGCCTCGGTGACCCCAGCGGGCCGATAGAGCTTCCCGTTCTCAGTGAAGTACCCCTTCACACACAGCGAATTCGGAAAGCCGGGCACCGGCCGCTCAAGCTCCACCGAGAACCTGATGTTGGTGGACACCCGGCTGACCTCTCCAAGTACGGTCACCGATCGAATGGCCACACCGGGATGGCCCGGTGCAAGTGCGGCGGTCAACCAGCCGGGATCGAGTGCCTCCTCGCGCGATTCCGGAAGGTCTGGAGCCGAAGCCTTTGTCGTATGAGCCATCTCGGTCCGTCGACTATCCGCTCAGAGCAGAGAACTGCTGAGACGTCAGGCGGTAGTTGTTCTGGGGATCGCAGTTCCAGATTGACCGAGTAGGGCGTGTGATGGCCGTGTCATAGACGAACCTGTTGTCCTCCGCCTGCAGCAGGATGAAACAGGGCGACGGTACCGAGTTCTTGTTGGACGCCGTGGCCTGGGCCACGGGCGCCTGGATTCCGCCGGCACTCCAGTTCTTCTGGGACTCGGCGTTCGTCAAGACGAACGGTTCTGCATTTTCATGGTCGGAACAACCCCCCGTTCTTGAATCACGTATCTCTCTGTCAGATCGTCTTGCGACTGTCATCACAGCCGTTTGTCCACACATTCGGTCACAGCACCGCACCGGACTCTTTCAGCGCAACAATGTCATCCCACGAACGGCCGAGTTCGAGGAGTATCTCTTCGGTGTGCTCACCGTGCTCAGGCGCCCGAATCAAGTCAGGTCTCCCACCATCGAAAATGGCCGGGCTGCGCACCAACGAATAGCGATCGTCGACCTGTGCAACGAAACCGTTGGCGTCAGTCTGGGGATCGCGAGCGGCCTCCGCGGCCGTCTGGACCACCGTCCACGGTGTCGTCAAGCCCCGGAAAGCCTTTATCCACTCGGACAGATCTCGTTCGGCAAAAATGGCATCGAGAACTTCGATGCATTCCCGAGTATTGGCCAGTCGATCACGACCCGTGGCAAACCGGACGTCTTGAAGTAGGTCTTTTCGATCGATCACCTCGCAGAAGTTCTCGAAGTGACCTTCGGTCATGATTCCCGCGAAGTAGATCTGCCGACCGTCCCGTGTGGCGTACGCCGCCACCAGAGGATTCGGCAGGTCGGCGTGCCGCATGCGCGGAATCGTGTCGACGTCGTAGAGCTGGCTCGCCACGACTGCCGGTGACGAGACCCAGAGCCCGGACGAAAGAAGCGAGACATCAACGACGGCACCCTTCCCGGTCCGTGAACGACGGTACAAGGCCGCAGCGATCGCGCCGGCTAGGAACGCCCCCGCCGAAAGATCGCCCATTGCGGGCCCGGGCTGTGGCACGAATTCGTCGGACACCATGCTTGCCGCATGCCCAATGCCCGTACGGGCCCAAAAGTCCGTGTGGTCGAAACCGCCGGCCTTTCGCTCGGGACCTTCGGCACCGTGCCCGGTTGCTCTGGCGTAGACCAGACCGGGATTGATGGCGAAGAGGTCCTCTGGATCGATTCGCATCCGGGAACGGGCCCCTGGCAGAAGGTTGGTCAGGAAGACGTCGGCGCATTCGACCAGGTCGAGCAGTACCTGTCGACCGTCATCTGTACCGACGTCGATGGCCGCACATCTCTTCCCCCGATTGAGGATCTCCCACATGAAGGCGACGCCGACATCCTTCTTCGGCAGACCGGCGATGGGCGTACCCATCATCGGATCGGCCGACTTGGGCGGCACCACCTTGATGACGTTCGCGCCCCAGTCAGCGAGAACGGCGCTGGCAGACGGCGCGAACGCGTACATCGAGAGCTCGACGACCTTCACATCCCCCAGCAGGTCATAGCTCACAGCGCTAACAGCTCCGCCAGATTCGAGTAGGCGATCTTGACGGCGTCGCTCTCGGGCACATCGGCGAGAGCCTTCTCCAGGTAACTGCTGTTGTCCGGCCATAGTCCGTCGCCGTGTGGGTAGTCGCCTTCGAAGAGGAGGTTGTCGACCGGAATGTCACCGAGCGAGCGGAGCGCGAAGCGTTCGTCGACGAGGCACACGTACATCTGGCGCCTGAACAACTCCGATGGGAGCATGGCGCCTCCCTTTGATGTCTGGCCGATGGATCGATTGGGTCGTATTCGCTTGTCGTGGAAGGCCTTGTCCATTCGCTCGAGCATGTACGGAATCCACCCCGCGCCACCCTCGGAGAGCATCACCTTGATCCCCTCGTGCCGCTCGAGGATGCCGCTCATCAACCAGTCGACGGCGGCCATCATCGAATTCACACCGTTGAGAGACACCAAGACCGTCGGGGGCGCATCCGGCGACGTGGTCATGAGGCGCGAGGAGCTTCCGATGTGCATGCAGACAGGAATTCCAACCGCTTCTACCGCGGACCAGAGCGGATCCCAGTGGTCGGTATGGACCGACGGCAGCCCGAGGACGGTCGGGTTCTCGGAGAAGGCGATGGCCTTGGCGCCTTTGGCGGCGACCCGCTCGAGCTCGGCCACGGCGAGGGTGACGTCGTGGAGCGGCAAGATGACAGCGCCGTAGAGCCTGGCCGGGTCCGTGCCGCACCACTCGTCGAGGAGGTAGTCGTTGTAGGCGCGAAGGCAGGTAAGTCCAAGCTCCAAGTCCTCCACGTTGAAAAAGAAGCGATGGCCGGCGAAACGGGCATAGTTGGGAAAGCACAGCTGACCCCACACCCCGTCGATCTCCATGTCCTTGAGCCGCTCCGCGGGGTCGTAGCATCCTGGGCGGATCTCCGAGAAGTTGGCCGTGCCGGGAGCGGGCGGGTAGCCCTCCTCACGGAATCCCGGCAGCGCCCGGCATGATCCCATGGCGATATAGGTCAGCTCTCCTTCGTACTCCCAGGCTTGACGGCCGTCGATCTCCACGATGTGCGGGCAACGATCCTTGTCTCGCACCGGGACGCGATCGGTCCACAGGTTTGGGTGCTCGATGACGTGATCGTCGGCCGACAGGATCTTGGTCGATGCAGGGAGCATGGCGGTCCTCTCTTGCTAGTCGTCGGCTGGGCTCTAGTAGTCGCTCGTGGGCTCGAAGAGGCCGGCAAACTCCAGCTGCCCGTTCCGGACAGTGCCGTAGTGGAGCCAGTCCCCCTTGAAGAGCTGATGGTCGTACGGTCCGCCGGCGATATGAGTGTTCGGCCCACCAGTCGCGGCCGGCATGAAGCGAATCCGCTCGATGCCGATCTTGAGGCCTTGTGGCGTCAGAATCGGGGCACGGTGAAGTCCTTCGACGACGATGGAGGCGATGTCGTAGGCCAACCCAGGGATCGCATTTGGCCACATCCTCGGATCTTCGCCGTACCGAGCCCGAAACCGTTCGTGGAACTGGATCATCCTCGGATTCTCGGGGCACCACTGATCGATGCCCACCCATCCCTCGAACGGTTCGAATCCACAGGCGGCGTACTGCATGAACGCAGTCGTCACGATGCGAGGCGGATCCCAACCCAGTTGTTCGAGGGCTGTGGGTACCGCACGCGAGACGAAGAGACCCCCGTAGCCGAGCCAGACCAAGGCATCTGGTTTGGCATCACGGAGAATCTCAAACTTGCCGACCAGCTCCGGAACAGTGGTAGCGGCGGTCACGGATTCGATGGCCGAGATACCGACGCCGAGTCGTCGACATTCCTGTCGGAAGAACCGGAAGTACTCCTCGCCGATCGGGGACCATGGGCTGATGACAGCGACTCGGTTGTGCCCATTGCGTTTGAGCCAGTTCACGATGAGAGCCGGTTCGTCACCGACATCGCCGTTGCCCACCCGGAAGCAGTACTCGCCGTAGAATTGGTCCGTTCCGCACATGCTGATCACGGGTACACCACGTCCGTTGGCATGCTCTGCGATGGCGATCGCTGCGTCGGTGTAGTTGGCGCCCACGACTCCGATGCACCCGGCGTCGACGAGCCGGTTAAAAGCTTCGATGCCCTCAAGTGCCGTGCTCTGCGGAAGTCCGGCGTCCTGCTCGAACACGAGATCGTATCGACGGTCTAAAATTCCTCGTTCGACGCCCTCCTCGAATGCCATCCGAATCTCTCGCTCGAAGCCTCTCCACTCGCTTCCAAGCCATCCGATTTTGATGGGCTTCAGTCGGAGCCAGCGTTCATCAGCGAATGAGCCCCCGGCGGACGCAGATGTGTTCTCGGTCACGGGGTTATCTCCTCAGATCTGTACTCCCCTCGTGGTTCGAGCACGACGACCGGGATGCGACGCTGGGTACGGGTGGCGTAGACGTCGAAGTTTGGCCAGTGATCGGCCATCATCGCCCACAGCCGCGCTCGCTCCTCGCCCTCAGCAATACGCGAATTGGCCACGAGGTGATCCGGCCCGACATTGAGCTCGACTCTCGGTTCTGCACAGAGATTGAGGTACCAGCTCGGGTGCGTGGGAGCGCCACCCTGGGAGGCGATGACGACGTAGTCGTCCCGAACGCGTCGATAAATCATGGCGGATTGACGGCGAAGGCCGGTCTTTCGCCCGGTCGTTGTGAGGATCAATGTTGTGACACCGTTCCACACATGTCCGACCGCACCGCCTGTCTCCAGATAGCGGCGTATGTGCTCCTCGCCAAAGAGGGACAGATCAGGAGCGGTGTACCCGGACTCGGCGGTCATCTCGCCAGGTACCCCCCGTCGACTGGAATCACGGCACCCGTCACGTTCGAGGAGAGATCGGAAGCCAAGAAGAGGGCCGCATTGGCACAGTCCTCTGGAGTACTTGCCCTTCCTGTGGGGACGAATGATCCCCAGAGCAAGATCTCCTCCGGCGATCGCGGCTTAAAGGCGTCCTCTTCCGATCTCCCGAAGTTTGTTAAGAGTGTCGCGGGAGCAATGGCATTGATTCGAATGTTCTCTTTTGCCACCTCGACGGCGAGCGACTTGGTGAGCAGGATTCCACCTGCCTTTGAAACTCCGTACGGCACCCCTCCAAACCCAACCATGCCGGCGACGGAACCGGTGTTCACGATCACACCAGCGCTCTTCTGGCGGCGGAACTGCAACACGGCGTACTTGCAGCCGTAAACCATTCCCATGAGGTTGATGCCGATCAGGCGCTCCCAGTCGTCCTTCGAGTGATCGACGAATGACAAGCCCAGCTTTGGAGTACCCACGCCGGCGTTGTTGTACATGATGTCCAGGGATCCATACGTATCGACACAAGCGGACACTGCACTTTCGACGCTCGCCTCTCGAGAAACGTCGCAGTGCACCGATGAAGCGATTCCTTCTGATTGCCGGACGAGATCCACCGTCTTTGTGGCCCATTCGTCACGAACGTCTGCTACCAAGACCGAAGCACCGTGCTCGGCGAACAGGATGGCGGCGGCACGACCCACACCTGATCCCGCGCCCGTGACGATGGCGGTCTTGCCGGCGAGGAGCTTCACAACTGGGCTCCGAAGCGCACCGGGACGGCGTCGGGTCCACGCTCGTAGAGCCCGATGATCCGAGGTGCGGGCTCGTCCGGGTCAAGCCGTAGATCCGGGAACCGGTCGAGCAGGGCTCCAATCGCCGCGGTCACTTCGGTACGGGCCAGATGCATGCCCAGACACGCGTGGACACCATGACCAAAGCCAAGATGCGGCGTGACCGGCCGGAAGGGGTCGAAGTCATCCGGATGGTTCCAGCGGGAAGGATCCCGATTGGCCGAGGCCAGACAGGCATGGATGACGGCGCCTGCCGGCAACGCAACACCACCGAGCTCGCAGTCCTCCTTGACGAACCGCGCGAACACCGGATCGGTCGGAGTCCAGCGGAGGGACTCGTCGAAGACCCGCTTCAGAAATGATGGATCGGCTCGTACAGCCTCGAGCACCCGAAGATCACCGAGCATGGCAGCGAGCACGATGCCCATCTGTTTCCAGGTGGTCCCCGAGCCAGCTGCCAACAGTAGGAGACCGAAGCCAAGGATCTCGATGTCGTTGAGGCGGTGCGTCTCGCCGTCTTCGTCAGTGATTTCCGCCTCAACCAACACGCTAATGAGATCGTCCCGGGGATCGCCCCGTCGTGTCTCGATGATCGGCAACAGCAGTCGCGCTAGGACGTCCATGCCGCGGCCGTCGGACGTCACGGCTGCCCGGACCTCGAGTGCTTCCTCCACGGTGATGCCGAAGCTCCCGGTGATAGTGAGCAAGGGGATCGGGGCGCAGAAGTCGACGTTCAGATCGGCGCGATCGTCCTCTTCGATCATCTCGATCAACGCGTCGATCGTGGTACTGATCCAGTTCTCAAGCCACCATATGGCCCTGGCCGGCGCAAAGCATGGCTGCACCAGCCTTCGATAACGCAGATGGCGCTTCCCATCCATGAAGAGGATGGCGAGGTCCGGCATGGGCGTCTCGTCAGGCCATGGTTCGGGATTGGTGACGAAGTGGGTTTCGTCCCTGAACACCGCCGAGCACGTTTCAAAGTCGTACGCCGTGAAGTGCGGACGATTCGGATAGGGCAGGCCCTGGAAAAACACCTCTCCGGTCCAACCGAGCTCCTCGTGCGGCGTCCCCGGATGGACAGGGCCCGACTCTCGGAGGCGGCGGAACGTCGGATACGGGTCGACGTCGAACGATCCGCCCCGCGTTGCGTAGGTCTCTCCCCGCAGGTCGAACAGCGCCCTGATCCGGCCGCGCTCGAGCACCTGGCCCACGATCGAAATTCCTCCCCGTTTGCTAGAATACTAGCGCTTCACCTGTTATATTAGCATTGCGTCAGTGTTGTGCACAGTCGCCAACAGACCAACGTCGAATCGATGCCGCTTACCCCTTCCCCTGCCGTGCTCCGGGCTTGCGATGTGCTCGACGAGCTGGCCAAGCACCCCACAGAGCGCCTCTCGGTATCCGAATTGGCCCGGAGCGTCGACGCCCCACGGGCGACATGCGACACCGTTCTGCTGGCGTTGGCCGATCGCGGGCTAGTTCATCGCTCTGCCGACCTGCGTTATTCACTTGGCGCTGGCTGCTGCGCACTCGGAGATGCGGCCCACGCTGCCCGCGCCGAACTCGTCGCCCTCGAACCCCTGGCCGAAGATCTCGCCCGCGCCATCTCGTCCTGCGTTGTCATCTCTTCGTCTGACGGTGCGACCACCAGAGTCGAGCGCATGATCGACCACGCACCGGGAATCGCCATGCGCGCACGCGTCGGTGAGTCTGTGCCTCTCGCTCCCCCGTTCGGGGCCGTCTTCGTGGCTTGGAACGACGAGACCATTGAGGATTGGCTGAACCGGGCCGGAGGCGCCATGCCAGAGGACGAGCGCGCCCACGCCCGCGCTGCGCTGGCGGCCGTTCGTCGGCGCGGGTATGTGCTCTCCACGGATATCGTCCGTCCAGAACTGGTAAATCTCTTGGTCGAGTTGGCCGACGGCTCTCCGGATCCGTCGCAGCTCGAACTCCGAGATGCCCTCATCCGCAACCTCGCCCCGAGTCGATACCTCCCGATCGACCTTCCGTCAGATCGACCACAACGTGTGGCGCAAATTACGGCACCGGTCTTCGACGCGGCGAACGTCGTGACGTTCTCACTGATGATTCTCGGTCCCGGGTATGACCTGCGGCCCGAGGAGATCGCCGCGTACGGCAGCCAGCTGCTGATGGCAGCAAACGAGGCGACGAGGAGGCTCGGAGGTCACAGTGTCCGACCATGAACTGGCGCGCCCCCTGCCGGCGCCCGACGAGACGACGGCGGAGTACTGGGCAGCGACGGCGAGGGGGAAGCTCGCATTGCCGCGCTGCTCGAACTGTCGCAGGCTGTGCTTTCCGCCCACACCCGTCTGCCCTAACTGCGCCGCGACGGAACCTCGATACGAATACGAGCCCGTCGACGGGACCGGCGTCCTCAAGTCCTGGACAGTGGTGCGTGATGCCTTTCTTCCGGGGTTCGGGTCGGAGGTGCCCTATGTCCTGGTTGACGTCCAGCTCGACAGCGAACCGAGCATCCGGATGATTGGGCGTCTACTCGACGGGCCCGAGGCTGACGTACACATCGAAGGCCGCGTGAAGCTGGCCTTCGAGTCGCCGGCTGATGGCGTGGCTGTCCCGGCCTTCACGCTGGAGCCATCGTGACCCGCTCGGCTCGTTTTCGTTCGGGCGGGGATGTGGCCATTGTCGGCTACAGCCAGAGCCAGATTGTCCGTCATGCAGACCAGTCGCTGGGCGTTTTGGCGGTCGAGACTGCACGCGCCGCCATCGAGGACTCTGGACTGAGTGTCTCGGACGTGGACGGATTCACTACGGGCGCCTTACTCCCCACTGCAGGGGGCCATGCTGCCATCGACGGGATATCCGTCGTCACCCCCACATGGCTCGCGCAAGCTTTGGGGGTCGACCCGCGGTTCGCCAGCGGCTTTCAGGGCTACGGCCAGATTCCCGGATCGGTGGCCCTGGCCGTTGGAGCGATCGCCAGCGGAACCGCCGAAGTGGTGCTCCTGCATCGGGCCCTCCACAACCCCAAACGGGGTCGTTACCACGGCAATCCGATGACCCGTGCGACGGGCGCTGCCCAATGGATGGCGCCTCAGGGATACTGGGGGCCGCTGTCGATGATCGCGCTGCCCTACAACGAGTACCTCCAGCGCTACGGGGCCACCCGTGAATCAATGGGTGAGGTCGTTGTCGAAGCCCGCCGAAACGGAGCTGCCATTCCCTGGTCGTACTGGCACGATCGGCCGCTGAGCATCGACGAATACCTCGAGGCGCCGACGATCTCGGACCCCGTGTGTATGTTCGATTGTGACATCCCGGTCGATGGCGTTACGACCTTCGTCCTGACATCTGCAGAGCGGGCAAAGAACCTGCCACACCAGCCTGTCTTTGTCAGAGGCATCGCCCAAGGACACCCGACCCAGCATCGGATCCCTCAGCACTGGCCGCTCGACGACATCATGACAATCGGCCAAGAGACTTCGAAGCGCCTCTGGGAAAGTTCGGGCTTGACCCTCTCCGATGTGGATGTTCCCCAGCTCTATGACGGGTTCGCACCCCTCGTGTGGTTCTGGCTCGAGGCGCTCGGATATTGCGGACTCGGCGAAGCCCACGAATTCGTACGCGATGGTGGAATCCGAGCCGACCAAGGCGGTGTACCGGTGCTCTCGGGCGGTGGAGCACTCGGCAACGGGCGCATGCATGGCACCCCGCAGATGCTCGAGTGCTACCTCCAGCTCTCTCAGAGAGCGCCGGGAGCGCCAACTCCCGAACGCCACCGTGGGATTGGCCTGCCATTCCTCACCGCATTTCGGCGGAGCCGTCCTCTACAGCTCCGAACCCGCGTAATGAGATTTGAGACAAAGGATGGCACTTGATGGATCAGTTGGTGGCCACTCGACGCCCGTTCATCGACGGCGAGCTCGTCCCCGGCGCCGGCCTGTCCATCCCGGTCGAGTCTCCCGCCACGGGAGAGGTCTTTTGCGATGTTGAGGGGGCATCGCTGGACCAGGTGGCCGCCGCTGTCGCAGCGGCCCGACGGGCATTTGACACCGGTCCGTGGCCACGGATGGACCGTGTCGAACGGGTCGGACTCGTCCGGCAGTTCGGCCAGGCATTGCGCCAACGCGAGAACGTTCTCGTCGAAACGGTCATCGCGGAGGCCGGATGTCCACCGCGTCGTCACCAAGGATCACCAGATCCGCCTCGCCCTAGACGGCCTGTTCGACCTCTGTGATTTGTACGAGCGGATGCCCGAGTGGGAGCACACCGAGGCCCCGTTGTCCGACTACGTGGTGGGCTCCAAGGTCCGGCTCTCGATTCGCCGCTTCGTGGCGTCCGGGGTCGTGGCTGCCATCACCCCCTACAACTTCCCGTTCATCACGAACATCTGGAAGGCCGTGCCCACGCTCCTGACGGGATGCACCGTCGTACTGCGACCGAGCCCACTAACTCCGCTCAGCGCCACGATCTTCGGCGAGGTTGCTCAGGAGGTAGGGCTCCCGGCCGGTGTCCTCAATGTCGTGCCCGAGAGCGGTCACGAAGGTGGGACGGTCTTGACCACCCACCGCGACGTTGACGTTGTTTCATTCACCGGATCGACCATCGTCGGCCGGCAAATCGCATCACAGGGTGCTCCGACCTTGAAACGCCTCATCCTCGAGCTGGGCGGGAAGAGTGTCCAGCTCCATCTTCCTGACACCTTCGAGGATGGCGGGATCGGTGACACGGTCTCGGCCAGTCTGGCGGTCTTCGCCGCACACGCAGGCCAGGGCTGCGCTTTGCAGACCCGGCTCTTGGTACCACACGACGTTCGTGCGCGGGTTGTGGACGCCGTCGCCAACCTGGCCCAGACGCTTCCCATCGGCGATCCGAGCGCAGCCTCGACGCTAGTCGGACCGCTGATCACATCGGCCCACCGAGATCGGGTGAACGAGATCGTGCAAGCCTCGGTTGAGAGCGGTGCCACCCTCGTGACCGGCGGGCAGGCCCCAGCTGCTGTCGAGCGCGGCTGGTTCTACGAGCCCACGCTGCTCGATGCGGCGACCCCGGACGATCCGAGTGCGCAGCGCGAGATCTTCGGCCCGTTCATCACCGTCCTCGGCTACAAGGACCTCGACGAGGCCGTCGACATCGCAAACGCCACCGAGCTCGGGCTTTCCGGAGGCATCTACACCAACGACCTCACACTCGGGCTCTCGCTCTCCTCGCGCCTCCGGTCCGGCACCGTGCAGATCAACACAAGTTGGGCCACTGGCTACACCCCGATGGGTGGAATGAAGCAGAGCGGGTACGGGCGGGGACACGGGACCGCTGGAATTCGTGCGTTTCAAGAGTTGCAACATGTCGTGGTCGGGACTCACTGAGGTGAGCCAGGGCCCTCCGCTCGTGGGCATGGTGGCCCCCGGCACAAGGGAGGGCGTCCAGGAAGCGGAGCGTATGGGCATCGACTCGCTCTGGGTGGGGGGCCACCTGGCCTCGCGGAACCCCTCTCCCGAGCCGATGGTGTGGTTGGCCCGTCTTGCTGAGCAATCTGAACGAGCCCTCGTCGGCACCGCGACCCTCGTCCTCCCGTGGTACCAGCCACCAATGGCCGCCAAGCAACTGGCCGACATTGATCGGAACTGTGGCGGTCGCCTCATCGTCGGCGTGGGGACCGGAGGCGAGTATCAAGATGACTTCGTTGCCGCGGGCGTACCTATCGAGGAACGAGGTCCGCGTCTAGATGAATCCATCCCTCTGCTGCGCCGATTCTGGAGCGCGGAGCCAGTCGAACATGTCGGGCGACACTTTCACTACGACGGACTCCGCATCCATCCCGCCCCGGCTCAGCCCACGGGTCCTCCCATTATCGTCACGGGACGAAAGCGAGCGGCGATGCGTCGAGCGGTGGTGCTCGGCGATGGCTGGATGCCCTACCTCTACTCCCCCGAGCGCTATGCCCGTTCGGTTGCCACTATTCGGGAGCTCGCCGATGCGACAGGCAGGTCACTGGACTCGTTCCACTGGATGGCCTACCTGATGGTGTCTGTCGACGATGATCCCCAGAAGGCGCAAGAACGAGCAGCCACGTTCTTGGGTCAGACCTATTCGCAGGATTTCAGCGATTTCATCGATCGCGTGTCTGTGACCGGACCTCTCGACCGAGTCGTCCAACGACTTGCCACATTCGTGCATGCCGGCGCTCGGCACCTGGTCCTGTTGCCCTGTGGGGACCCGAGGGGTGGACGCGCAGATTCACTCCCTCCATGGTTGCCTGATCTCGTGAACGCCGTCCGGGTGTCTGTCACAGGCGCTAGTCCTGTTCGGGACGCATGAGTCCGTGGCGAGGGGACGAATCCGTCACGGTCACGTCGTGTTGGGTGCGTATACAAACAAGGCCGGCGCGAGCGTGATCACATCGGGGTCGACCGACCTGGGCTCACGGTCTGGCGGGCGAGAACCCGCAGATTGAACAGATCACTCGGAACGTGCTGACGCGTGGGGTAGGAGTAGGTAGGGAGCTCAGTTCCAGACACTCCCCTTAGACGCGCGGGTGTCGCTTTGTATCGCCCGCTCTGCGCCCAACGCAGTTGCAAGTAGGTAGGGTTGAAAAACCGCCTCTGAGCTGCTACGATGGAGCGGAAGACGGGATTCGAACCCGCGACCCTCACCTTGACAAGGTGGTGGTTTTCGTCCGTTTAAATCTGGCGGTCCTCTTGAACTGCCGCTCCGTCCACCCAATTTCCAGCCCGTCCACTGCGTCCGCCCCTGTAGTAGAGCGCTCTACTATCTCTCGGGTCCTCGAGATTCCACCTTGTGCGACGTCGCCCTCGGACGCTCGGGATCCATCCGAGAAGCGGCCGACACCATCTTCTGGCTCTGTTCGACTCTCTCGGACTACGTGACTGGTCAGACGGTCAATGCCAACGGGGGCGCCCACGGTGGGATGAGTTGAGGTCGGGCCATCGTCATAAAGTGTGCCTGAAGCGGACTGGAAAGTGCCGCGAGCTATAAGGAGGGTGCGTGCCAACGCTGCAACGTGACGATCTCGGACTTCACTTTGAAGTGTCAGGGGAGGGTCACCCGGTCCTGCTCACCCACGGCTTCTCAGCCACTTCGGCGATGTTTGCGGGAACCGCCCGTGCCCTCGTTCCCGATTACCGCGTGGTGACGTGGGATCTTCGGGGACATGGCTCGAGTGATTCTCCCGACGATCCATCCTTGTACTCGCCGGAGCTGGTCATGAGCGACATGGTTGCGCTCCTCGATCATCTCGATATCGGGCGCGCTGTTGTCGGGGGGCATTCCATCGGGGGATTCCTCACCCTGCAGTTCGCCATCACTCACCCCGAGAGGGTCTGCGCCTTGGTTCTTGAAGACACTGGACCGGGTTACCGCAGCGAGAAGTCACGGGAACGTTGGAATGCCTGCGTTGCCGAGGCATACGCAACGGCCCTGAGCGAGCGCGGGCTGGCCGGTCTCCCCACTGGAGCGGAACTGCACGCCGAAGCACACCGAGGCGCAACCGGCCTCATCCACGCCGCGAGAGGGATGCTGGTTCAGCGTGATGCCCATGTGCTCGACGCCCTGCCTTCGATCGGCGTTCCAACGCTTGTGATCGTCGGTGAGAAAGACGAGGATTTCGTGCCTGGTTCGAAGTACATGGCGGAGAAAATTCCGGGCGCCCGCTTTGTTGAGATACCCGAAGCGGGACATGCGCCCAATCTTTCGCATCCCGATCTCTTTGTATCAGTACCTGCGGACGTTTCTCGACGACGTCGCTGCGAGAGAACGCCTGTGACTGCCTCGTCATCGGTCACTGTGGGTATCCATCTGCCACAGGCCGGTCCAGCCGCATCGGGCGAGGCATTACGACAGGCCGCCCTGCTGGCCGAGCAACTTGGGTTCCGCGACGTATGGCTGAGCGATCACCTCCTTGTGCCGACTGGGGCCCACTACCCACCCTCGGCCTATGTCTTTGAGCCGTTGGCCTCCATGGCGTGGGTCGCAGCCGTGACCAACACCGTGCGGATCGGCACATCCATCCTGGTCTTACAGATGCGGAACCCGATCGAGGTGGCCAAGTCGTTGGCTACGATCGACCAATTCAGTGCCGGCAGAGTTGTGCTCGGCACCGCAGCGGGGTGGCTGGAGACGGAGTTCGACGCCCTCGGCGTGCCTTTCCATGAACGCGGCGCACGTATGGACGAGGCCCTGGAGATGTTGCGAACGATGTGGACCGAGGATCACATCACGCGGACCTTCCCGGTTCACGGCGCACACTTCACATCGATGCGGGCCAAGCCACAGCCGGTGGGTCATCTGCCCATCTGGATTGGTGGGCATGGAAGGGCCGCCATCCAAAGAGCGATCAGCGGCGGCGATGGATGGCATGGTGGTTTTCTCGAGCCCGAGCAGACGGAGCGGATCGTCTCAATGCTGCGCCTCGCTCGCCCCGATCCGGACTTTGTCATTTCGATGCGGACGAGCTGGGATCCGATGGCGGACAACCACGACCAGATTCTGAGCGAGTTCGATGCCCTTCGTGAGGCTGGGGTCACCCACTTCGTGCCAGAACCCCGCCAGCGGACCCTGGCTGACTATCTGCGATCGATCGAATCGCTTTCCGAACTCATGAAGCGCGGCGGGGCTTCGCTCGACTTCTTTGCAGAATGAGCGAACTCGGACGTGGGTTGGGAAAGGAGATGGCCCTCAACACCAGAGGCATCGAGGCCCCACCGACACCTGACGCAATCCGGGAGGCGGTACGGACCTGGGTGCGGGCCAACTGGGACCCGGAACGCTCGCTTGTGGAGTGGCGCCAGAAGCTGGCTATGGCCGGTTGGGCGGCCCCGTCTTGGCCACGTCGTTGGTACGGCCAAGAACTGCCGACGTGGGCCGATGACGTCGTGCGACGCGAGTTGTTGGCCTCCGGCGCCGTCGGAATCCCCATTGGCAGCGCGGTCACGCTTGCCGCTCCTACCATCCTTGCCCATGGTCCCGATTCGCTGCGGGAGCGCTTTCTCCTACCCATCCTTACCGGCGAAGAGACGTGGTGCCAGCTCTTTAGTGAACCGTCAGCCGGCTCGGACCTCGCCGGGCTCATCACGCGAGCCGAGCTTGATGGAGAGGAATGGGTGATCGACGGGCAGAAGGTGTGGAACACGAGCGCGCATCATGCTGACTTCGGGATGTTGATGGCGCGGACCGACTGGGGTGTTCCGAAACACCAAGGATTGACCTACTTCATCCTGCCAATGCACCAACCCGGTGTCGAGGTACGACCCCTGCGACAGATGAACAACCACGCATCGTTCAACGAGGTCTTCCTCAGTGGTGCGCGCATTCCTCGCTCGTTCGTCGTTGGTGGGGTCGGTGACGGATGGCAGGCTGCCCTCACCACCTTGGCCTTCGAACGTCGATTCGGCGCCATACCTCCACCTCGATACACGAGAAGCCATGGACGAGCCGTGAACGAGGCGCTCGAGGAGTCTGAGGAGCACTTCAAGACGTACAAGTGGTATCCCCAGCGTGCTGGCAGGGTTGACCTGGTCGTTGATCGGGCGCGCTCTACTGGTTCGAACACCAACCCAATCGTTCGTCAGGAGATCGCTCGACTTATCTGTATGCACCGGTCCAGCGGATGGACCGCAGAGCGTGCTCAAGCAACTCGCGCGCTCGGACGCACGCCCGGTGCAGAGGGCTCGATCGGCAAGCTCGCTACCAGTCTCATTGCCCGTCAGGCAGCCAAAGTGCACTCGATGATCGCTGGCGCCGAAGGACTCTTGAGCGGTCCGGACAGCCCGGTGGACGGCGTCATTGCCGAAATCTTGATCTCGGTTCCCGCCCAATCGATCGCCGGGGGTACCGATGAGATTCAGCGCAACATTCTGGGAGAGAAGGCCCTCGGACTGCCACGCGAGCCATCCGTCGACCAGGCTCGTCCATTTCGCGAAATACCTCGAAATGGTTGAAGCGGTCTCGTTTGTCTCGGATCGCAACACGGTCGACCTCCAATGATCAGTAGCGATGACGAGAAGGCAGTTGTGAGCGATCGATCATGACCAACGGTTTGGACATCACAGTGACGGCCGGGCGAGTAGCAACGATCGAAATGTGCCGGCCCCCGAACAACTACTTCGACGTCACACTCATCGAGGGGATTGCCGAAGCCTTGTGGCAGCTTGCAGCCGACGGCGACTGCCGCGCCGTCGTTCTGTGTAGCCAGGGAAAGCACTTCTGCGCAGGCGCTGATTTTCGTTCTGGCGACGGAGGTCTAGGTTCAGGACGGCCCGGATCGCATCTCTATGACCACGCGTTGGCGCTGTTCGAGCAGCCGCTGCCGATCGTGGCAGCCGTTCAGGGCGGAGCCATCGGCGGCGGTCTCGGGCTTGCTCTCGCCGCTGACTTTCGAGTCGGGTCGCCAGAGTCGAGATTCTCGGCGAACTTCGCTCGACTGGGCTTTCACCACGGATTCGGCCTGACCGTGACGCTCCCTGCTGTCATCGGTCAGCAGCGAGCACTCGAAATGCTCTATACCGGATCGCGTATCGGCGGTGAGGAGGCCACGCAGATTGGACTCTGCGACCGGCTCGTGCCGCTTGCTGACCTACGTTTGGTCGCGACGGATGTCGCCAATCAAATCGCCCTATCGGCCCCGCTGGCCGTTCGATCAATCCGTCAGACGATGCGTGGCGATCTCGCAGATGCAGTGCGCTCGGCGTTGATCAGAGAGAGGAACGAACAAGATCGACTGATGCAAACGCATGACTGGACCGAAGGCGTCAGAGCCATGGCGGAGCGCCGCGAGCCATCTTTCCTCGGACGATGACAACTCCTCAAGAGTCCGGTACGAAGACGCCCCCACGTCAGTACGAAGCGGACACCGGTTCGCTCCCGCGTTGGTTGGAAAATGGTCCCTGACGAGGCTGTCGCACGAATCTCGACCATCCTGCTCGCGTTTCGCGGCGCGCGGGATCATGGGGGATGCCAGCAAACCTGCGTGAGGCTGATCGAGATCAGCAGTTCCTCTTGCCGCCGTCGATGGCCGATTGGCTGCCTGAGGACCACCTCGCCTGGTTCGTGATCGACATTGTGGGCGAGCTCGATCTCTCCGCCTTTTATGTGAGCTATCGGGACGATGGGCGGGGCGGGGCCGCCTACGACCCGGCGCTCATGCTTGGCGTGCTCATCTACGCCTACAGCGTCGGTGAGCGATCGTCGCGGCGGATCGAGCAGCGCCTTGTCGAGGACGTGGCATTTCGGGTACTAGCGGCCAACCAATGTCCCGACCACGCCACCTTGGCCCGCTTTCGTGGTCGGCACGCCGATGCAATCGCCGAGCTGTTCGCTCAAGTGTTGGGACTCTGCGCCTCAGCTGGCCTCGTTGACGCCGGAGTGATCTCGATCGATGGAACCAAGATGGAGGCCAATGCGTCGGCCTGGTCGAACCGGACGCGACGTCAACTGGCCGAAGAGATCTTGGCCGAGGCCGAGGCCACTGACCACAGCGAAGACGAACGTCTTGGTGAACGGCGCGGCGATGAACTGCCGACGGGGTGGGACCGAAGGGCGGGGCGAAGGGCCAGGGTGCGTGAGGCACTGCGTCAACTCGACGCGCAAGGAGCCTCGGACTACGAGTCCCTCCAGGCCGAGCGGGCACGGCGAGAAGCCGAGTTGGGCCACAAACTCCCTGGTCCCAAGCCATCTCCGCAAGGACGACGGGCCAAGGAGCGCCTGGCGAACACCACCGACCCCGATTCTCGAATGCTGCGGGCCCGCAACCGGTTCCTCCAGGGCTACAACGCCCAGGCCGCGGTGAGCGAGGATCAGGTGATCGTCGCGGCCGAGGTGACCAACGCTGCCAACGACACCACGATGTTCGCCCCCATGGTGGCGGCGACAGAGGACAACCTGGCAACCGTCGGCCTTGGAGTCTCTGAGGCCTATGTCGCCGACACCGGCTACTGGAGCGCCGACATCACAGCAGTCGACACGTCGGCCGAGGTGCTGGTACCTGCTATGATGGAGCGGAAGACGGGATTCGAACCCGCGACCCTCACCTTGGCAAGGTGATGCGCTACCGCTGCGCCACTTCCGCGTCGAGACAACACTTTATCGCGTCGACCGTCCTGGGTCCGGAGCGGCAATCCCGCCTTGCCCTGCCCGGTTGCCACTCGAAACCAGCCACTAACCCCAACGCTCGGTCGGTCCGACCAGAGCCTCGCGAAATTCTGCTCCGTGCGCCCGGACGAGACCACGGCCATCCTGAGCGGCTCCTTCGGTACGGTTGCCGAGGAGTACAACAGGCTCCGGCCGGGGCCGACGCCGGCTGCCCTGGACTGGCTGCTCCCGGAGGGGGCCACCGACGTCCTCGAGATCGGGGCCGGAACCGGCATCCTCACTCGGCTCCTGGCGCAACGCGTGGAGCACGTCACCGCGCTCGAGCCCGACGACCGGATGCGGGCCGTCCTGGCCGCGAGCGATGCCGGAATTGAGATACTCGCTGGCCGTGCGGAGGAGATCCCCAAGGCAAGCGCCTCTTTCGATGTGGTGATTGCGGCGTCGGCTTGGCACTGGGTGGACGAGGAGCGAGGCGTGCCCGAGGTCGCCCGTGTGCTGCGCCCGGGCGGACGCCTCTCGCTGGTATGGAGCGGGCCCGACCGCTCGGTCGACTGGATGCGATCACTGTGGGCGGGTGGCATCGTCTTCAGCCCCGAAGAGAAAGTCGCCGTCGACGAGGGTCGCCGGCGCAGGCACGCGGTCACCGTCGACGTCGTTGGCGGCAGCCCTTTTCTCGAGCCCGAAACGGCCCTCTTCCGCTGGACCAGGCCTATGACCAAGGACGACCTCGTAGCGTTGTCCACCACCTACAGCTCCGTGATCACCATGGAAGAAGAGGCTCGCCGGCGGCATCTCGAAGCCATGACGCGGTATCTCGACACCCGCGAGGATTTCGCCGGGCTCGACGTTCTCGACGTCCCGATGCGCTCCTATTGCTGGCGGGCGACCAAGCGCTGACTCTGCGACAAGGTTCGCCGGGACCTCGGATCTTGTGACAAGGGTCCCTCATCAGATGAATGGACGGGCGTAACGTGACCGTCATGATCCTTGCTGCTGCCGTGCTGGGGGCCTTGGTCAACCTAAACGGAAACGGCCATTACATCCATTGGGGATTCATTCAGCTTTCCTACGCCAATTTCTTCCTGATCCTCTTGATGATCGTGGTCTTTGTGCTCGCCATTGTCCTGCCCTTCCCCCGGCGGAAGAGGCGTGACCAGTGAGCATCGACACCGGCACAGACACCGATAACACCACTGGCGGCGGCGCCACCACTGCGGCCACTGCCTCCAGGGGGGAGTCCCGCCAGTGGACCGCCCGGATGCGCCGGGCCGCCGAGACAGCGTTCCCGCCCGACCGGCTCCTCCCCGACCGCCAGCCCGCCTACATGGCGTCGTGGATCTACGTCTTCGGCGTGCTTACCGTCGTCAGCCTCGCCTGGGTGATCATCACCGGCTGCATCCTCGCCATCATGGGCCCCACCTGGTGGCACGTGTCCTCGACGGGGCTGTTCGTGAACTCACTGCACCTGTGGAGCGTCGAGGCCTTCTTCTTCTTCATGGTGATCCACCTCTGGGGCAAGTTCTTCATGGCCGCGTGGCGCGGCAAGCGGCGGCTCACCTGGGCAACCGGGGTCATCTCCTTCCTGGTGTCGGTAGCGGCCGCCTTCACCGGGTACCTGTCCCAGACGAACTTCGACTCCCAGTGGATCTCCACCCAGGCCAAGGACGGTATCAACTCCACCGGCGCCGGGGCCGTCTTCAACGTGCTCAACTTCGGCCAGATGCTGATGTGGCACATCGTGCTTCTGCCGATCGGTGTCGTCGTCATCGCCGGGTTGCACGTTCTCCTGGTGCGGCGCCGCGGCATCGTCCCGCCTTTCGCCGACGAGGCCCGCGAGGAGGACGTCACCGCGGCCCGTTGCCCCACCCGCCCGAGACCTCGCATGAGCGCCGCAAGGCGTAAGGCACGGCGGTTCAACCCCGACCGCGACGTGAATGAGTGGAAGGGCGCGTACGTCCCCTACGACATCTTGAAGGAGGCGTTCGTCGCTTTTTTGGCCGTTGCCGCGCTGATCGTGCTCCTGGCCGTCGTCTTTTCGTCCCCTGACGACAAGGCGGTCACGCTCAAGCGGTGGTCCCTCGCCAATCCGGTCGACTTCGCCCAGACCGCGATCACCGAGCTCGACGGCACCAGCGCCACGGCATCGTACGGACCGCCCTACAACTCGACACCCGATGCCGCACAACACATCGGGTTCTTCGAACCGGCGCAGTGGTTCGGCGTGCACCAGCCCATCGACACGGCGCAGGACTTCGTGCTCTCCCCGCTCAAGACGTTGGTGAACCAGCCCGTGACGCGGGCGGCTCTCGACATGTACGAGAACGCATCGCCCTCCCAGCAGAACGCCTGGACGACGGAATACGAGAAGGCAGTTGCCAATGCAACCGACGTCGACGGACGGCTGCACGTGCCCGCGGGGGGCTACGGCCCAGTCGGCGTCATGATCGGCACGCTGACGTCCATGGCGCAGGACGGAGGCCTCGACGGCACCCTCTTGAGCGAAGCCGGGTTCTACAACACGAACTACACCAAGCCGTTGCTGTTCATCGCCGACGGCACCTACCTGGCCGACCTCGCGGGCGCACAACACCTCCAGGGCAACCAGTGGGGCATGATGAACGAGACCGGGAACTACCCGGGGCAGGCCTGGCTCTGGCTCTACACCATGTGGTACCAGGTGGCGCCGATGAACACCTCGACCAACGGGGACCTCGAGGTGTGGTCGATCATGATGGTGCTCTCCCTCGTGCTCATCTTGCTGCCGTTCATCCCGATTCTGCGCTCCATCCCGCGCTGGACCCGTGTCTACCGGCTGATCTGGCGCCGTCACTACCGCGAATTGGCGGCGGCCGCCTGACGCATTTTCGAGACGCTCGCTCCTCTGCTGTGTGGCACCGTCATGTTCCCTGTGCTGCGGCGCGACGTTCGCTGTGAAGCCTCGCCGGTCGCCGACGACCAAAGCTGTGAATCGTCACCCGTTCTTCAGGTAACTGTTCGCGCACACCTACTTCATTTTGCGGTTGTCCTCAGATCCACGGAGCACCGTGTGCAGTGCCGGCCCGCATGGGTTGGCGCGACAAACGAGCGAAAGGAAAATCACCATGCAGATCCGCCTTCGGAACGTGCTAGCCATCGGAGCGCTGACCACCGGCCTCCTCGCCGGAGGTGCGTTGGTCGCCAACGCGGCCACCACGTCGAGCACCACGGGCACCTCGGGAACGAGCTCGACGACGAACCCGTCGACCTCCACGCCGTCGTCGAGCTCGAGCAGCGGGACCTCCGGGTCGAGTAGCACCGGCTCGGGATCGTCGAGCACGTCGTCCGGCTCGAGCTCCGGATCGACCGGATCCGGCTCCGGCTCCACCCACAACTGCCCCAACATGGGCAGCGGCTCGGGGACCCCGAGCGGCACGCCGCCGGCCAGCACGGGGACTCCGCCGTCCGGTTCGAGCTCGAGCTCGGGAACACCCGCGGGCTCATAGCTCCACGCCTCGGAATCGCCGAACCCACAGAGGAGACGCGCTGGGGTGCCCGCCCGTCGCCCAGCGGCCCGCAGCGCCCTCCTCTCGGGTCCGAAAGCCCCCCGGCGTGACGGTTAGGCCGTCGCTCCCTGGGCGTCGAGGGCGCAGGCGACCAGCTCGCCGAGCGCGTCGTCGATGTGCTCGGCCACCTCGTCGAGCTCGGGAATCAGCTTGCGGCAGGCCAGCAAGCCGAAGTACACGCGGTCGAGATACGAGAACACCGTCACGTTGAAGCCGATCCCCTCGGCGATCGGTCCGACCGGGAACATGCCGACGACGCGGCTGCCGGCGCAGAAGAGGGAGAAGTCCGGCCCCCGCACGCTCGACACCGTGACGTTCGATGGCGGACGCACCTTGTCGAACAGCCGGGTCCCGGCCACGGCCCGCGCCAGGCGCGACGCCAGCGCCGGGAGCGCCACCTGGGCCAGCCCGCCGATCAGCCGTCCCCGGTGCAGCTTCTCCTGCTCCTTGGCCACCCGAGCCGATTCCGAGATCGCATCGAGGCGGAGCACCGGGTCCTCGATGTCGCTCGCCAGCGCGACCAGCATGCCCGAGACCTGGTTCCCCAGCGCCTCCCCCTGGTCCTCGGGACGCGTCGAGACAGGCACCATGGCGACCAGGGGCTGCTGGTCGGTCTCCTCTCCCCGGGCGTCGAGCAGGCGCCGCAACCCACCCGAGACACCGGCCAGGACGACATCGTTCACCGTCGCCTGGAAGACCCGGCCCACCAGCTTCACGTCCTCGAGCGGCAGCGAGAGCGATGCGTACCGCTTCCGGTTGGAGACCGCACCGTTGAACGAGGTCCGGGGCGCGGCAAAGAAGCCCGGAGGCGGTTGTTCCCCCCGCGACACCAGTTCCCGGTTGTGCAGCCCGAGGTCCGCCACCGCCTCCACCCCGGCCTGGAGCGTGCTGAGGGTCGCGCCGGGCTGTCGTGCCAGCGACGAGGCCGCGTGCCGGAGCATCTGCGCGTTGGACGGCAGCGGTGGCGGGTTCCACTCGGATGGCAGGGTCACGACGCGCGTTCTCGGCGTGAGGTCGAGGAAGGCGGCCAGGACGGAGGCGCCGCTCACCCCGTCGAGGATGGCGTGATGCACCTTGGCCACCAGCGCCGTGCGATCACCCTCGAGCCCCTCGACCACGTACATCTCCCACAGCGGCCGGTCGGGGTCGAGCGGCCGGCTCATCACGGCGGCCACGAGCGCGTCCAGCTCGGCCTTCCCTCCTGGCGACGGCAGGCTGGCACGGCTCAGGTGGTCGTCGAGCTCGAAGTCGGGGTCGTCCACCCACACCGGGTGGTGCAGTCCGAAGGGCACCCGGATGGCCCGCTGCCGGAACGGGGTGATCTGGTGCAGCCGCTGCTGGATCACCCGTCGGATCTGGGCGTAACGGGTCGACGGCGAGAAGAGTGACCGCGTGCCCTCGGGCGGGTCCAGCACCAGCGCGACGCCCACGTGCATGGGCGTGGTGGGTGTCTCCAGCGAGAGGAAGGCGGCGTCGATGCCGGCGAGGGACCGCATCACCTCTTCTTAGCTGCTCCCGGCGCCGCCGTCATGTGCCGGTATGGCCGAAGCCCCCGCCACCCCGCTCCGACTCCCCCAGGGCGTCCTCGGCCACCAGCGCGAAAGCTGCCGTTTCGACCCGGACAAGGACCAGTTGGGCGATGCGGTCGCCACGGTTGACCGTGTAGTCGTGCTCGGGATCGTGGTTCACCAGCACGACCCGCAGCTCGCCCCGAAATCCCGAGTCCACCAACCCCGGCGCGTTGAGGCACGTCACCCCGTGCCGCGCCGCCAGGCCACTGCGGGGCAGGACGAGGCCGGCGTACCCGGGCGGGATCGCGACGGCCACGCCCGTCGGCAACGCGGCCCGGCCGCCCCGACGGACCAGCACGGCCCCCGTGCGGGCGACGAGATCGGCCCCGGCGTCGCCCTCACGTGCGTAGCCGGGCACCGGCAGGTCGGCATCGAGGCGGTGCAGCGGGACGCGCAGCATCGCCGGACCTTACAAGGGCGATCTCGCGCCGGTCCGGTGACCGACCGGTAGCATGCCCGCGCATGCTGGCCTGGATCGATCTCGAGATGACTGGGCTCGACCCGGCGCGTCACACCATCGTCGAGATCGCCTCCCTCATCACCGACGACGACCTCGACCTCGTCGAAGAGGGTCCCGACCTGGTGGTGCACGCGTCGCCCGAGCAGCTGGGCGCCATGGACGACTATGTGCGCACCATGCACACCCGTTCGGGGCTGGTGGCCGACGTCGAGGCGTCGACTCTGACCCTCGCCGAGGCCGGCGCCCAGACGCTGGCGTTCCTGAAGAAGCACATCCACCAGGCCCACACGGTGCCCCTGGCCGGCAATTCCATCGGGACCGACCGACGCTTCCTGGCGACGCACCTGCCCGAGATCGAGGACTACCTCCACTACCGCTCGGTCGACGTCTCGACGGTCAAGGAGCTGTGCCGGCGCTGGCAGCCCGAGATCTACAAGGCGGCGCCGGTCAAGAAAGGGGGGCACCGGGCGCTCCAGGACATCCGCGAGAGCCTCGCCGAGCTGGCCTACTACCGCGCCGCCGTCTTTGACCACTCCTCCGCACTGGACAAGGGGGCCACGTGAGCGCCACCAACAGGGACACGCCGTCGATGTCGATCGCCGAGGCCAACGAGGCGCTGAGCGCGCCCGGCCAGCTCTTCGAGATGGAAGAGCTCGACATCCGCGGCGTGCCGACGCGGACGTGGAAGCACGCCCCGCCCTCGTTGCGCGCCATCCTCGACCTGTCGCTCGGCCACGGCGACGCCACGTTCCTCGTCTACGAAGACGAGCGAACGTCCTTCGCCGAGCACTACCGCATCGTGTGCACGCTCGCCCAGCGGCTCCGCTCCACCTTCGGCATCGAGCAGGGTGACCGTGTGGCCATCATCATGCGCAACCTGCCCGAGTGGGTCATGGCCTTCTGGGCGGCCACGATCGCCGGCGCCATCGTCGTGCCGCTGAACGCGTGGTGGAGCGGCGAGGAGCTGCGCTACGGGCTCGAGGACTCGGGCTCGAAGATCGCCTTCGTGGACACGGAGCGGGCCGAGCGCATCCGCCCCTTCCTCGGTGGGCTCGCCGCGCTCGACGCCATCGTGATCGCCGACGAACACCGGACCGAGCGCCAGGCTCCGCTGGCTGTCGACGAACCGCCCGGCGGAGCAGCACGGGTGGCCGAGTGGCCCTTCCCCCTCGCGTTGGGGAACGTGGACGAGGCCGCCTCGCCGCCCGACCTGACCATCGATCCGGAGGACGACGCCACCATCTTCTACACGTCGGGCACCACGGGTCGGCCCAAGGGTGCCGTGGGCACGCACCGCAACATGTGCACCAACCTGATGAGCCTTTTCTTCATCAACAGCCGCGGGGGGATGCGCTTCGGCTCGTCGGCCCTGGAGTCCTTCGACGAGAAGGCGCAGCCGGCTTTCCTGCTCTCCGTGCCGCTGTTCCACGCCACGGGCTGCCATTCGGTGATGGTCTCGAACGTCGCCGCCGGCGGAAAGCTCGTGATGATGCACCACTTCGACCCCGAGCGCGCGCTCGAGCTCATCGAGCGAGAGCGGATCGGCACCTTCGGTGGCGTGCCCGCCATGGTCATGCAGGTGCTCGACTCGCCCAACTTCTCCAAGTACGACACCTCGTCCGTACGCGGCGTCTCCTACGGCGGCGCACCCGCGCCGCCCGACCTGGTGCGGCGCATTCGCCAGGCGTGGCCGATCGGCCAACCCTCCAACGGCTACGGGTTGACCGAGACCTCTTCGGTCACGTCCATGAATTCGGGCGGCGACTACGTGGCCAAGCCCGAGAGCGTTGGCCCCGCGGTACCCGTCTGCGACGTGGCCATTGTGCCCGAGGACTTCGACGGCGACGAGCCGGACGACTCCATTCCGCGCGGGCCCGAAGTACGAGGCGAACTGTGGATCAAGGGGCCCAACGTCGTGCGCGGCTATTGGAACCGTCCCGAAGAGACGGCCAAGACCTTCAGCAAGGGTTGGCTGCACACCGGAGACGTGGCACGCCTCGACGAAGACGACTTCATCTACATCGTCGATCGAGCCAAGGACATGATCATCCGCGGCGGCGAGAACGTGTACTCGGTCCAGGTCGAGGCCGCGCTCTTCGAGCATCCCGCCGTGGCGGACTGCGCCGTGATCGGGGTGCCCCATCCCACGCTGGGCGAGGAAGTGGGCGTCGCGGTCGTGCTCCGCCCAGGCGCCAAGGTCACCGCGGACGAGCTCGGGCTGCACGTGAAGGCGAGACTCGCCGGCTTCATGGTCCCGACGCACATCTGGTTCCGCACCGAACCTCTCCCCCGCAACCCCCAGGGCAAGGTGCTCAAACGCGAGCTACGCGACGAGCTTGTGGCACCGTCCGCCTGATCGAACATCCTCAGCCCCCGTGGGGCCGCCGTCCGGTGAGGCCGAGCAGCCGGTCGAGCAGCGCCGCGTGGTCCGCCACCGATCTCAGGGCGCTGTGACGGCTCCGTCCCGGCCCCGACGGGACAGGCGCCAGCGCGGTGCTCAGCGGTTCGGCTGAGGCGTCACCCGCAGGTAGGGCTTGAGGGCCTTCCACCCCTTGGGGAAGCGACCCTTGGCGTCCTCGTCGCTCACGGCGGGAACGATGATGACATCCTCGCCGTCCTTCCAGTTCACCGGGGTGGCGACCGAGTAGTCGGCGGTCAGCTGCAGCGAGTCGAGGACGCGGAGAATCTCGTCGACGTTGCGACCGGTCGAGGCCGGGTAGGTCAAGGTCAGCTTGACCTTCTTGTCCGGGCCGATGATGAACACGGAGCGCACCGTCAAGGTGTCGTTGGCGTTGGGGTGGATCATGTCGTAGAGGTCGGCGACCTTGCGGTCCTCGTCGCCGATCAACGGGAACGAGAGCGCCGAGCCCTGGGTCTCCTCGATGTCGCCGGCCCAGCCCTTGTGGGACTCGACCGAATCGACGGAGAGGCCGATCAGCTTGGCGTGGCGCTTGTCGAACTCGGGCTTTGCCCTGGAGAAGGCCCCCAGCTCGGTCGTGCAGACCGGGGTGAAGTCTTTGGGGTGGGAGAACAGGATCCCCCAGCTGTCGCCCAACCACTCATGGAAGTTGATGGTGCCTTCGGTGGTGTCGGCCGTGAAGTCGGGGGCGGTGTCGCCCAGTCGTACTGCCATTGGTCCTCCTGAGTCGAGAAACTCGGTCTGCGCCGTATGCGGGCACTGACCTTACCGGGCGCGCTGGCAATTGTCGACATGTTTGGTCATATTTCTGCCCCGCCACCGTGCTCCGGGAAAAGACCCTCCGAGCTGGGAAGGGGCCCGAAGGCCATGTGTGGACAGCGTGCTCCGCCGTGCGAGAATGCCCCCCATGACCGCCGCCTCGCCGGGGCCTTCTGGGCCGAACCGGATCGACAGGCTCGTCGTCCGGCACGACGGCCCTGTCACCGTGGTGACGATCAACCGGCCCGAGCGGCGCAATGCCGTCGACAGCGTCTGCGCCGACCAGCTCCGAGAGACCTTCTTGGCCTTCGACCGCGACGAGGACCGCTCGGTCGCCGTGCTCACCGGCGCCGGAGGCTCGTTCTGTGCCGGGGCGGACCTCAAGGCGGTGGCCGAGGGCGACCGCAGACCGATCCCGGACGAAGGGCCGGGGCCCATGGGCCCGACGCGCCTCACGCTGTCCAAACCGGTGATCGCCGCCGTCGAGGGGTTCGCCGTCGCCGGGGGGATCGAGCTGGCCCTCTGGTGCGATCTACGGGTCGCGGCCGAGGACGCCACCTTCGGCGTGTTCTGCCGCCGCTTCGGGGTGCCACTGGTCGACCTCGGCACGGTGCGGCTCCCCCGTATCGTGGGGCACGGACGCGCCATGGACCTCATTCTCACCGGCCGTGCCGTCGCCGCCCCCGAAGCGCTCGCCATGGGACTGGTCAACCGGGTGGTCGCTCCCGGCCAGGCCCTGACGGCAGCCGTGGCGCTGGCGCACGAGCTCGCGGCGCTCCCGCAGGTGTGCCTGCGCTCCGATCGGTTGAGCGCCCTGGAGCAGTGGGGACTGACCGAGGAGGACGCCGCCGTCGTGGAAGCCCGGCGCGGGCGCGCCGTCATCCGCAGCGGGGAGACCCTCGCCGGCGCGGCGCGCTTTGCGGGAGGTGCGGGACGCGGTGGCGCTGCGCTCGACTGACCCGGTGGGAGACGGACCGATCGCGCCGAAGCGCCCGACGGTCGCGGCCTTCGACTTCGACGGCACGCTGACCGACGCTGGCAGCGTGTTCCCGTTCCTTGTCAGCGTGCGCGGAGTCTGGCCCGTGCTGCGCGCCGTCATCCGGGTCTCCCCCGCGCTCCTGCGGGCTGCGGTGGTCGGCGGCTCGGCGGCCGACGACGTCAAGGAGCGGCTGTTCCACCGTCTCCTGGGCGGCCTCGCCGTCGAGGAGGTGAACCGCTGCGGGGCGGTCTTCGCGGGGCGACACCTGCAGCGGCACCTGCGCCAAGACACCCAGCGGCGGCTCGAGTGGCACCGTCGGCAGGGCCACTACACGGTGATCGTCTCCGCCTCGCCCGAGTGCTACGTGGCTCCCGCGGGGGAGGAGCTGGGCGTCGACGGCGTCGTGGCCACCCGGCTCGCCGTGGGGGGCGGTGGGCTCCTCACCGGCGGCTACGAGGGCAAGAACTGCCGGGGGGCCGAGAAGTACGCCCGGCTGATCGTCCACCTGCGCGCCCAGGGCCTTTTGTCGAACAACGGAGGCGTGCAGCCCATGCTGTGGGCCTACGGCAACAGCCGCGGCGACCTCCGACTCCTGAGCGCGGCCGACCAGGGCGTCGACGTCAGCCGCCTTGGGCCGCTCAGCCGGCTGCGCCGGTTCCCCCGCCTCTCCGCCGTGATGGCGTCAGCCGGGAGTGGCGGCGATGCCGACGGCGTGCCCTGAGTAGCCGTTGACCACGGTGCTGATGCCTCCGAAGTAGGGGGCGTCGCCGTAGGCGACGACCTGGCCGCCGCCGTCGACGGCGTCGAAGCCCTGCCCGCTGAAGTCCGGGATCAGCGCCACCATGGGGCCCGTCAGGCTGCCGAGCTCCGGCGGGGCCGCGGCGACCGTGACCGGTGGCGCGTTGCCGAATGCCTGCGGGGTGCCGTTGGCCTCGAGCATCCAGTACCCGCCGCCGTCGGAGGAGGGCGCGACGCCGACGATGGGCGTCGACGGCGGTGCGGAGCCGAGGGATCCGTGGAAGGACGCGTCGCCGTAGGCGAAGATGCCGCCGTCCGAAGCGACCAGCCAGTAGCCCAGGCCGTCATGGGTCGGCACCATACCGATGACCGGCTGGTTGAGCCTGATGCTGCCCGTGCTCCCGAAGAACTGGGCGTCGCCGTAGGCGAAGATGCCGCCGTCCGAGGCCACCAGCCAGTACCCGCCGCCGTCGGGGGTCACCGCCATGCCGACCATCGGCTTGTTGAGCCGGATGCTCCCGGTGCTGCCGTGGAACTGGGCGTCGCCGAAGCTGAACACGCCCCCGTCCGCGGCGACCTCCCAATAGCCGCCGGCGTCGTGCGTCGTCGCCATGCCCACGACGGGCTGGTTCAACCGCATGCCGCCCGTGCTCCCGTAGAACTGCGCGTTGCCGAAACTAAAGACGCCGCCGTCCGAGGCGTTGATCCAGTACCCGCCGACCCCGCCGCTCGGTGCGCCGTTGCCGCCCGAAAGGTTCTCCAACTGGGCCGGGCCGTAGTAGTGGTTCACGATCTGGCTATAGGTCCAGTTCCCCTGGCCGTCGTCCTGGCCGATCGCGTAGCCGAGTGCGCCCCACTGACCCATCCCGATGCCGTGGCCCCAGCCCTGGCCGGTGATGGAGACGGTGCCCCCGCTGGTCGAGGTCACGGTGAAGAGGTCCGAATTGAGACCGAGGTCGACGGAGAACTCTGTACCGGGGATGCCGACGGACCCCGTGCTTCCGTCAAGGGTGACGGTGTCCACCCGCCCGTACGGGAAGTCGTAGGGCTGACCGGGATCCGAGGTGGTACCAAGACCGGTGAAGGTGCCGATCTGGGGCCAGGCATTTTGAATGGCCGTGTCGTTGACCGAGGTCGTCCAGTGATGATTCGGGTTGCACGCGCCGGGGACACAGACAGCGTCGCCGGCGTCTGGCACCGCGGTGAAGGGCGACTGCTGGTTGGCACTCGAGGTGTATCCACCCGTCGAAGCGGAGTATTCGGTGGTGGCGATCTGCCCGCCGGGCATGACCATCACCTGGCCGGCGGTGTCGTTGGCGGCGGCAACGCTCGCCGCGGTCTCGTACTCGGTGCCGCGGTACGTCTGGCAACTCAGGTCGCAGGTGTCGGCATAGCCGCCGTAGCCGCCCAGGTTGGCGAGCACGTACGAGCGGACAGCCACGGCTTGGGCTTCGAGCTCTTGGAAGCCCCAGTTCATGCCCTGGGGCCCGGGATCACCGAGGCTGGCCCAACTTGACGGCGATTCGCCGGGCACGGTGTCGGCCACGTATTGCTCGAGCGGCACCGTATTGACCGTTCTCGCTTCACCCGCCGAGTTGTAGAGCGCCGTCAACGTGCCGTGGACCGTGGGGCTGTAGCTCGCCACGCACAGCGTCAGGAGTCCGCTCCCGGCCGGTGATGCCGTGGGAGTGGCCTGATTCGTCAACACCTGGGTCCACGGTCCGGCGCACCCAGGACCGGTGTCGACCGCCCATGATCCGGCGGTCTGTTGGAAGCGAACGGCCGGCGCACTGGGCACTCCTGGCGCCGACACTCCGGCTCCCGAAGCAACGATGACATCGAGACCGTCGTTCTCGGTCATGTCGATCCGGATGTTGGTCGAATCGGAAGGCAGGGCGTCGGCCCGGGAGGGCTGGATCAGTGCGGGGACCGATGGGCGGTCGGAGGCGCCGACGTCCGCTGCCGCCGGCGACGCCAGACCGAACAGGGCGCCGGGCACCACGCACCCCAACCCCAGCGTCACGACAAGCGCGACGAGAGCCCTCGATCTGCCACGACGGAGGAGCCCCAGGCGCGCGACAAGGGTTCCGAGCAGCACGATCCCAAAATGCTAGGACGCGAGTTGGGAAAACTGGTGCATGGGCGGGCACGATCGAGGGCGGAACGCGCTTGTACACTGCGGGCCGTGCGGGTCGACCAGGTCATACCGTCGCTCGCGAGCCGCGATGCCATCGGCGTCAGCACGCTGAACCTGCGCGACGGGTTGCGCGCCGTCGGTATCGACTCCGAGGTCTTCTACGGGAACTCCACGCCCGACGTCGCGCACGAGGGGCGCCCCGTCATCGAGCTCGGGCGTGCGGGGCGCGACCGGTGGCTGCTGTATCAAGCGTCGATCGGGAGCCCGGTCTACGACATCTTGGCCGCGCGGGCCGAACCCAAGCTCGTCAACTACCACAACATCACGCCGGCGGCCCTGCTGCGCCAGTGGGAGCCCGCCGTGGCCTACGAGGCGGCGCTGGGACGTACGCAGCTCGCTCGTTTGGCTCCACAGAGCCGCTTTGCGGTGGCCGACTCGGCCTTCAACGAGTCCGAGCTACAGGCGCTCGGCTACGAGCGGACCGCCGTCGTCCCGCTGCTGATCGACATGCACGTGAAGAGCGAGGAGCCCGACCCCGACCTTGCCGCCGCACTGGCGCGGCGCAAGGAGCGCGAGGGCGGGTCCGATCTGTTGTACGTGGGGAAGATCTCGCCGCACAAGGCCCCGCACGACCTGGTCAAGATGCTTGACGTCTTGCGCCGCGTCGACGACCCGGCGGCTCGCCTCCATCTGGTGGGCTCGCCGCTCGGAGAGACCTACGAGCCGGCGCTGCGGGCTTTCATCGACGAGCTGGGACTCAGCGCGGCGGTGAACTTCCCGGGGTCGGTCAGCGGCGCGGAGCTCGAGGCGTACTTCCGGGCGGCCGATGTCTTCGTGATGGCGTCGGACCACGAGGGCTTCTGCGTCCCCCTGGCCGAGGCCATGGGTCACGGCGTCCCGATCGTCGCCTACGGCGTCACCGCGGTGCCCGAGACCGTGGGTGGGGCGGGACTGGTGCTGGACGACAAGTCACCGGTGCCGTTCGCGGCGGCCGTGGCCAGGGTGCTTCAGGACCCGACGCTGCGGGCGGTCCTGGTTCAAGCGGGTCGGGAGCGGGCGGCGGGCTTCGACCTCGGGGCGTCCACCCGGCGCTTCGTCTCGCTCCTCCAGCGGGCCGTCGGCGCCGCCTGAGCCGCCGGGGCGAGCGCGCACAGCACCGGGGTACCCGGCGCTGGGGGGCGGCCCGAGCTCGAAGCGGGAGGCGGCGAATTGTGGTCAGTTTTGCGGCAGCCACGCCCCGGTCCGACCGCAGTCACGCGCGGAGCGCGGCGACGAGGTCGATGGCGCGATCGCCCGCCGAGGGGAGGTCGAGAGCGGCCACGCGCTGCCGGGCCGCCTCGGCCAAGCGCTCCTTGAGCGCCGGCTCGTGCAGCAGGCTGGTGACGGCGCCGGCGAGGGCCCACGGATCGGCGGCATCGATCAGCAGCCCGCCGTCGCCGACGACCTCGGGCAGCGCGCCAACCCGGTTGGCCACGACCGGCAGCCCGAGCGCCATCGCTTCGATCACGGGCACCCCGAAACCCTCGTGCTGGGACGTCAACACCAGCACGTCGGTGCCGGCCAAGGCAGCCGCCAACACGGCGTCGCTCAGCGCACCGTGGAACGTGACGGCGTCATGGAGGCCGATCTCGTCGACGAAGCGCTGGAGGGCCTCCGTGTACGCCGGCACGACCGAACGCCCCACCACGTCGAGCGTCGCGGCCGGATCGTGGTGCTCCCGCGTGACCAACAGCGCCATCGCCGCGTACTCGATCCCCTTGTTCGGGGCGAGGCGCCCCACAGTGATCCAGCGGGCGCCGCGGCGCGTCGGTGCGGGCGGGGGTGCATCGGCGTCGGGGCCCGAGGCCCAGCCCGTGGGCACGATGGCCGCCGGTGGCACGACCGCGGTCGTGCCGAAGCCCGCGGCGCGCAGCTCCGCCTCGTTGAAGGCCGAGACCGCCAGGCCGAGCGCGGCGCGGGGGGCGAGCCCGCGCAGTTCCACTTGGGCCCGCAGTTGGTGGCGGGCCATCCCGTTGTCCCACGGTGCGTAGAACTCCGGCGGCGTGACGTTGTGGTAGTTCACGACCAGCGGCTCGGCGCGCCCGTTCAGCCACGACGCGATGGCCGAGGCCGTTGCAAACTGGTAGACGAGCACGTCACGGGGCTCGGCCTCGTCCGCGTACCTGGCGAACGGACGCGTCTCGGAGGCCGTGTCGGGGTCGTCCATCTCGACGTAGATCTGCGAGCGGATGCCGCGTGTCGCCATCACCTCGCGCAGGCGCAGCGTGTGGCGACCGACGGCGTCGCCGCGGTGCAGCATCGGGACGAACTGGTGGATGCCGCTCATCGCCGCACGGCACGCCGCTCGGCCAAGGGCGCCAGCAGCCCGACGAAGCGGTCGGCCGCGGTCTCGAGATCGAGCTCGGCCAGACGCCGGCGCCCCGCCTCGACCATGGCCTCGCGGCGGGCGGCATCGTGGAGGAGGGCGCCGATCGACGCCGCCAGCGCGTGGGGATCCTTGTCGGAGACGAGCGATCCGGCGTCGCCCAGCACCTCGGGGACCGCCCCCTGATCGAATGCGACGACCGGCACGCCGACCGCCATGGCCTCGACGACCGGCACGCAGAAGCCCTCGTGCTCGGACGTGACGACCAACACGTCGGCGTCGGCGTAGGCCGACGCGACGGTTTCGTCGCTCGCGTGGCCGGCGAAGCGGACCGCCCCCGCCAGGCCCAGCTCGGCCACATAGCGGTGCAGGGCGGACACGTAGGAGTCAGTGGCGGGCTTGCCCACGATGTGCAGCGTCGCCTCCGGGTCGCCGTGAGCGCGGGCGGCGGCGAGCGCAGCGACCGTGCGCTCGAGCGCCTTGTTGGGCGAGACCCTCCCGACGGCCAGCCAGCGTGCGCCGTCAGTTGCGGCGGGCCGGAACCGGGACCGGGGCGCCGTCGTGACACGGGCCGCCTCGATGACGACGACGTCGAGGGCCGCCGAGGGCGGGACGACCTCGGTGGCGGCGAACCCGGCCTGGGCGAGGTGGGCCTCGTTGTAGGCCGAGTCGGCCACGGCCAGGGCGGCGCGCGACGCCAGCAGGCGCAGGTCCCCTTGGGCCCGCAGCTGCCCGAGGGCGAGATGGTTGTCCCAGGGCGCCATCAGCTCTGGGGGCGTGATGTTGTGGTAGTTGACGACGAGCGTCTCGGACCGGGCGGCCAGCCACGGGGCCATGGCCGAGGCGGTGGCGAACTGATAGACGACCACGTCGCCCTCCCGGGCGGCCTCGGGATAGGACAAGACGGGCACCGTCTCGCTTGTCGTCTCGGGGTCGATCGTGTCGACGTAGATCTCCGAACGGAACCCACGGGCCCGCGTCGCGTCGCGCAGGCGCAAGGTGTGTCGTCCCACCGCGTCGCCGCGGTGCAACACGGGGACGAAGTGGTGGATGCCGTTCACGAGGGCGTGACGGCCGCCAGGGCGAACCGGCCATCGTTGCCGGCGTCGGCGGCCAGCGGCGCCACCTCGACGAAGCCGGCCCGGTCCAACAGCAGCTCCCAGGTCGCCTCGTGCACCGGGCGGCCTCGCACCAGGTCCAGCGCCGGTGCCTCCCATGAACGCGTGACGGCGGGGCGCTCGGCGACCACGACGAGCGGCGCGTCGCGGCCCAGTGTGCGCCGGCACTGCCCCAGGAGGGAAAGCAGTGCGTGCAGCGGCAAGCGGTCGACCACCCCGTTCAGGGCAATGCCCCCGAGTGATCCCTCCGGCCGGCCGGCCAGGTCCTCGGACACCTCGGCGATGGTGACGGAAAAGCCGTGTTCGAGCGCCCGCAGCGCCACCGCGCCGCGCGGCTCCACCCCGTGCACCACGGCGCCTCGGCCCGACAGCGCCTGGAGGAGGTCTCCTTCGCCGCAGTCGGCATGGAGGAGGACGCCCCCTGGGGTCTGCGCCAAGAGATGCGCCGCCACCGGCCCCGACCAGGAACCGAGGGGGCGGGCGGGGACCAACCAGGCTGCGCCGTCGACCGGGCGGTCCTCCGCCGCCAGCCGTCCCTCGAGCGTGGCCACGCGCGCCGACAGGAAGCGGAAGGCCTCGACCACGTGGCCCATCGCCTCCTCGAGTTCGTCGGGGGCACCTTCGGAAGCCCGCGGCGCCCGCGGCGCCCGATCGCCAGCGCGGCGAAGCCGGCCGAGGCGGCCCGGCCGCCAGCGCGCCGGTGCGGTTCTGGTCCTCGAGCGCATCCGACAAGGCCGAAGCGCCGGGGTGGTACGGGCCGTAGCGGTCACCGAGATGGGTGAAGGCCGCGAGAAATTCCACTCGTCGCTCCCCTGCGGTGCCAGCCGCGCGAAGGCGGCGCGCAGGGCCTCCGCCGCCCGCTCGCGGTCCGACGTCTCCGACGGCCCCGCACTGTCGTCCGCGTTCCGGTCACGCGCCCGATCCGCATCGCCGGTTGGAGGAAGGGCGGCGGCCACGGCGGCCGATGCTACCGGCGATGCCGCGTTCCGGTGGGGGGCTGCGCTTCAGGCGAGGGTTGTGAGCGACTACCTTCGCGGCCTGACAATGGGACGTGGCGAGGGACCCAAGTGCGCAGACTGACGCGCCTGATGGTGGCAACCGTGCCCCTGGCCGGGGTCGGCGTCGCGGTGGGCGCGCTCCCCGTGCAAAACGCCGAGGGCGTGTCGCCGCCCGTCATACTCAGTTGGAGCACCAACCTCGACGACGCACCGTGCGGCGTCGCCGAGGCGTCGCCGGTCCAATTCAGCGACGAGGGCACCCCCGCGGTGGAGGTGGGCGACCGCCAGGGCTTCCTCTTTGGGCTCAACCTTGAGAACGGCTCGGCCGCGCCCGGCTGGGGCAGCGGGACGGGAAGCACCATCGGCTCGGGACAGGGCTGCAACAACACCAACCCCGGCGGCGGGTCGCCCGCGACGGGCATCAACGGGGTCGAGGTCCCCGGGAGTCCGCCCATCGACTCGACCGCCTCGGTGGGCACCAACGGCAACCTCTACTTCGGCGCCGGGAATGCGGCCTCGCCGGTCCAAGGCGGCTACTACGCGTACGCGCCGAACGGCGCCGAGGTGTGGAACCAGGTCGTCACCAACCCGACCTCGGATACCGCCCCCGACGGCGGGGTCCAGGCGTCGCTCGCCCTCGGCGACGGCGAGTCGCTCGTCGAGGGCGGGTCGCTGGGCCAGATGACCTACGCGCTGAACAGCGCATCGGGCGCGCCGGCGACCGGCTGGCCGCAGTTCTCCGCCGACAGCGTGTTCTCGACGGCCGCCGTGGGCGACCTCTACGGGACGGGCTCGGACGACTTCGTCGCCGGTGGCGCCTCGTCGGCGGGTTTCGCCTTGGGGATGCACTACGCAAACGGTGGCCGCCTGCGCATCTACAACGACCACGGGGGCACGATCTGCAGCGCGGCCACGAACGAGCAGATCGACTCCTCGCCCGCCGTCGGTCCTCTCCTCTCGGGCGGGTCCTACGGGATCGCGACCGGCACCGGCAGCTACTACGCCGGGGCCAGCGACGAGAACACGGTGAAGGCGTACGACACCAAGTGCAACCTGGTGTGGAGCACCACGCTGGACGGCAACACGGGCGGCAGCCCCGCGCTGGCCGACGTCCAGGGCAACGGGCAGCTTGCCGTGGTCGAGGGCACCGTCAACGCCGACGGGACAGGGTCGGTCTGGGCGCTCAACTCGGCCACGGGGGCGCCGATCTGGCACACCAACGTCGGCCATGCCATCTACGGGTCGGTGACCACGGCGGACCTCACCGGCAACGGCTCCCAGGACGTGATCGTCCCGACCGACCTGGGCCTGTACATCCTCGACGGACAGACTGGCGTGCCGCTTGCCGTCCTCGACAACGGCTCGAGCAACCCCGTCACGAGAAACGCCGAGATCGGGTTCCAGAACGCGGCGCTCGTCACGGCCGATGCTGACGGCTCGATCGGCATCACGGTGGCCGGATATTTCGCCATTCCGGGCAGCGACGACGTGCAGGGCATCGTGCAGCATTTCGAGTGGACGAACTCCGTGGGCGCCCGGTCCGGCGAAGCCGGCGGGTGGCCCGAGTTCCACCACGACGCGGCCCTCAGCGGGTTCGTCGGCGGCGGCAACCCGATCGGGGCGTGTCACCGGCCGTCGGCGGCGCGGAGCGGGTACCTGTCGGTGGCGTCCGACGGCGGGATCTTCACCTTCGGACAAGACTTCTGCGGCAGCACCGGAAGCATCACGTTGAATCGGCCGGTGGTCGGCATGGCGGCGGTCCCCGGCCAGGGCGGGTACTGGCTCGTGGCGGCCGACGGCGGCGTCTTCGACTACGGGGACGCCGGGTTCTACGGCTCAACCGGATCGCTCCACCTCAACGCCCCCGTGGTGGGCATGGCGGCCACCCCCGACGGCAAGGGCTACTGGCTCGTCGCCGCCGACGGCGGCATCTTCTCCTACGGCGACGCCGGGTTCTACGGTTCGGCCGCGTCGATCCCCGGGCAGGCCATCGTCGGGATGGCCGCCACGCCCGATGGGCTCGGCTACTGGGAGGTGAGCACGACAGGCCGGGTGTTCCCCTTCGGCGACGCCATCTTCGCCGGCGACGCCACGGGGCTGCATCTCAACGGCGTCATCGTCGGCATCACCCCCGACCCCGTGACGGGCGGGTATTGGCTCGTGGGCTCCGACGGCGGGGTCTTCTCGTACGGCGCGCCCTTCTACGGCTCGACGGGTGGCCTGCATCTCAACCAGCCCGTGGTCGCCATGCAATCCACCGGCGACGGGCAGGGATACTGGTTCGTCGCGTCGGACGGTGGCATCTTCACGTACGGCGACGCGCCGTTCCGAGGCTCCATGGGCGGCCAGCACCTCAACCGGCCGATGGTCGGCATGGCGGGGTTCTGAGCACGACCAGCCGCGCGCGTAGAGTGACGCCCCATGATCCGGCGACGTGACGCGGAGCACGGGGGTTCCGGTGTCTCCGACCCGTCTCCCGTCGCCGCCCCTGTCCAGCCGGGTCCTCACCTCCCCACCTATCCTCCCCGCGAGTATCTGGGCCAGCTCGACCCCGACTTCCAGGCCGCGCAGTCCAAGCGCCGCGAGGGCGCCGACCTCAGCGATTTCGTCTGGTACCACGCCTTCGAGCTGCCCGACGGCCGGGTGCTGCCCGGGGCCTGGGACTTGCGCGGCCACGAGAGCGCCTACCTGGGCGGCGTCGACGTCGCCGGCAAGCGCGTGCTCGAGCTCGGCCCGGCCACGGGGTACCTGACCTTCTACATGGAGCGCATGGGGGCCGAGGTGGTGGCGTTCGAGGCTGGGTTCGACGTGTCCATCGACGTCATGCCCTTCCGGGGCCGCGAGGACCCCGAAGAACGACGGCGGGTCATGCAGGAGACCATCGACCGCAACCACGACGCCTGGTGGTACCTGCACCGCACGCTGGGCTCGTCGGCCAAGTTCGTCCAGGGGAACATCTACGACATGCCCACGGACCTGGGCACGTTCGACATCACCTTGGTCGGGGCCATCCTCTTGCACCTGCGCGAGCCCTGGGGCGCCCTCTCGCAGGCGGCGCGGCGAACGAGCGAGACCATGATCGTGACCGAGCCGCTGCAGGACGACTGGCAGCCGCCCGAGTCCAACATCATGCGCTTCTCGCCCTCGGCGGAGCACCACCTGACCAACTGGTGGTCGATCTACCCGGGTGCGGTCGTCTCGATGCTGGCGCGGCTCGGATTTGGCCGGACGGAGACGACCGCGCACACCCAGCAGCACCACCTGGCCCACGACATGGCGGCTGACGCGGTCGACCAACGGATGTACACCGTCGTCGGACGGCGGGAGGCCTGAGCCGGACCGGCTGGCCTAGAACAGGCTCGGCGTCCCCCGCCCCCGCGCCACGACGGTGGTGAGAAACTCGTCGTAGCGCGCGACGAGCACCGGCCAGCGGAAGTGTCGGTCGACGAAGTCCCGGCCGCGTGCCCCGAGCACCGCGCGCAGCTCGGCGTCGGACACGAGCCGGTCGAGCACCACCTCGAACTCGGGGTACGAGGTGAACCACAGCCCCCCACCGGAGCGCTCGCAGTGCTCGCGGCGTCGGCCCGCAGGCGCCGTTGACGAGGACCGGGACCCGCTCGACCCAGGCCTCGATCACGACAAGGGAGAACGACTCGAGCGCGGAGGCCGAGACGGCGACCAGCGCGTCGCGCGCGATGTCCCACTTGTCGGCCTCGGACACCGCACCGGTCACGACGATGTCGGGGTGCGGCGGTAGCTCCGCCGCGACCGGGCCGACGAGGGCGAGGGCCAAGGGCCCGGGGCGGCGCTCCTTGTAGGTCGAGAAGTACGACGCCAACATCTTCGAGCCCTTGTGCTCGTCGACCCGCCCCACGCTGACGATGTAGGGGCGCTCACCGAGCCCCAACAACTCGTGGCCCTTCCGGCCCGCACCCTCGGAGTCGCCGACGCCGAGACCCAGCACGATCTGCGGGCGCTCCGCCACCGGGTACATGCGCTCGACGAGGGTACGTTCCGACGCCGTGTAGAAACAGAAGGCGTCCGCGCTCCCGAAGGTGCCGCGGAACACCGGCAGGTAGAGCGCCGGCTCGTCATGGGCGGCCGGATGGAACACGGCCGGCACCCCGACCCGGCCGATGGTCGCCACCGTGGGGTGGTAGAGGTACGGGGAGAAGGCAACGACGTCGGCGTTCGACGCGCACACGGCGTCCACCAGCTCGGGCGAGACCGGGCCGTTGTACTCGACCCACCGTTTCGCTTGCTCGGGTGTCGTCATCCTCGGAGCCAGCCGTACCGTCCCGTCCAGGCCGTAGAAGTCGGGGAGCCGGCCGTGCGCGGACGGGTGCCGGTGCACGGTCACGCCGTTGAGCTCGGTCGTCCCCGGATCGAGGACGTCGTCCCACGTGATGGCGTCGAGCGCGCAGGTCGTGTGGACCTCGGCTTCCCAGTCCGTGTGGGCCTGCAGGTGCTCGGCCAGCTGGCGCGCCGCCGTCTCCGCCCCACCCATCACCTGGGTCCCGTAGCGCGGCGTGACGAAGACCACCTTCTTGCTCACGGTCGCTTCACCACGGTGGCGATCGCGTCGACGATCTGGGCGGCCGCCTGGTCACCCGACAGCTCAGCCGCCCGGCGCCGCCCCGCAGCGGTCAGCACGGCGCGCAAGCGGTCGTCGGTGCAGGCCCGATGGACGGCGGCCGCCACGTAGGAGGGGTCGGCGGCGGCCAGGACCAGCGCGGCGTCGGCCACCGTGTCGGCCACGGCGCCGGCGCCGCGCGTCACCACCGGGACCCCGGCCACCATCGCCTCGACCAAAGGGACCCCGAACCCCTCGTGGGCCGAGAGCGAGAGATAGACGTCGGCGACCCCGAAGTGGGCGGCGAGCGACGCGTCGGACACCTCGCCCGTCAGGCGGACCGCGCCCGTCAGGCCGAGGTCGTGGACGAACCCGAGCAGGGCCTTGGAGTACTCGAAGCTCGACGTACCCCCGACGAGGTGCAGTCGGGCCCGGCCGTCGTAGAGGCGCCGGTAGGCCCACAGCGCCTTGACCAGCTCGTGCTGAGCCTTGGAGGGCACGACCCGCCCCACAAAAAGGATGTCGGCGCCGCCGCCGGCGCGCCCGCGGGCCAGCTCGGCCTCCACCCGCCGGTCGGGGGTGGCCGTGACCCGCCCGTAATCGGCCAGGACGGGCACGACCGCGGTGCGACGGCAGCCCGCCCGTCGGAGCTCCTGCTCGCTGAACCGGCTCTTGGCCAGGCCCAGCAGCGCCTCCGGCGCGAGCAGGGCGAGCTCCTCGGCCGCCCGGGACGCCCGGGCCTCGCTCCGAGGCTCCCAGCCGGCGAAGTACTCGGGGCCCGTGAAGTTATGGAAGTCCAAGATCACCGGCAACCCGTGCTCGGCCAGGTAGGGCGCCACGGCGGAGGACGTCGTGAACTGGTAGACGGCGACGTCGCCCTCGGCCGCATGCTCGGGGTACATCCAGTGCTTGTAGGCCAGCGCGGCCAGGTCGTCGTGGATGGCCTCGGCGAAGATCTCCGACTGCCAACCGACGGCTCGCAGCGCGTCGCGCAACTTGAGCGCGTGCGTCCCGGTCGCGTCGTGCGGGTTGAGGGTCGGGATGAACTGGTGGACGGCCACCGGCCTCCCGGCGGCGCCGCTCACCGTTCGGCGGGCGCGTACGGAGCGGCGATGCCGGCCCGCACCGCGGTGACGAGGTAGTCGGCACCGCTTGGCCCGGGCCGCACCGTGGCCGCATAGCCTCCTTGCTCGAGGAGCCGGCACCACGCCTCGGGCCGCAACGGCCGTCCCGGCGCCAGGTCGGCCTCCGGCGGGGCGTCGGAGGCATCCCAGGTCGCTCGGGTCACCGAGTGGACGACGAGCGTCCCGCCCGGGGCGAGCCGGCTGCCGAGCCAGCCGAGCAGCTCAGCCCGCTCGCCGCCGCCCAACCCTTCCACCGTGCCGCTCAGCACGACGCCACCCAGGCCGGCGGCGGCCACGGCGCGCAGGTGCTCGGCCACGGGCTCACCGCGCAGGTCGAGCCCGCCGGACTCGGCCGCGTCGACCAGGTGGGAGCGGGGATCGACACCGTAGGCGTCACCCCCGGCGGCCGCGAGGCGGCGGACCAACCACCCGTCGCCGCAGGCCGCGTGCAGGATACGGCCGCGCTCCGCGGCGAGCGCGGCGGTGGCGGGCTCTACCCACCAGGCGTCGGGACCCACCAGGTCAGGGAACTCGATCACACCGGCGGCCGGGGCGCGCTGGACCTCGACCTGGCGTTCGAGCTCCTGCAGGCGGTCGTCGACGATGTGCAGGGCGCGGCTCACCGCGGCGGCCGACTGGCTCATCTGGTGGGTGAGCCACCCGACGTACCACAGCAGCAGCGACCGCATTCCCTTCTTGACGAACATCCCGGCCGCACGCTCGGACTCGACGGGCACGACGGGATCGATGAAGGTGGCGGCGTCGACCATACGGAGGGCCCCGCCCAGGTCGCCGCCGCGTCCCGCCACCGGGGAGTGAGCCAGGAACAATTCGTCGAGCTCGCGCTCGAGCTTGGGCGGCAGGTCGCCCGAGGCCCGGCGGACGACGACCTCCTCGGCGATCTCGGCCATGACCCGTTCCACGTAGGCACGGGGATCGGCCGGCAGCGTTGCCTCGGTGTCGCTGTCGCTCACGATGCGAGTCTCGCTCCGTCGGGCTACGCCAACGCGGCGGTGCCCAGGTCGCTCTCGGTCGAGATGAGCGCCGCGTGCACGTTCATGCGCACCAAGCCGGTCGTCTTGCCCGGGTTCATCACCTCGAACGTCCCCGCCTGCTCCTGCCAGTCGTAGAGGAGGCCGCCCCGGCTCTGGATCCCGACGGCGAAGGAGAAGGACCCGTCGAGCAGCGGCATGTCTACGATGCCGAAGTGCATGACGCTCGTTCCCGGGGCGGCGTCGATCGGCGTGCCGATGATGGAGGTGTCCGTGCGCATGATGGAGTTGCCGTCGCTGTCGCGGACCTCGAGCGAGAACACCACGTCCTCGACGGGGTACAGCGCCTCGAACTCGACCCGGATGGTGAGGTCGTCGCCCGACCGCATGTAGGGGACCGTGTTGTCCCCCGAGAACACCCGGTGGATGGAGCGGATGCGGACCGGGCGCTCCGTGTCGGGCACCGTGCCATTCTCGAAGCTCTCGGGCGACGCCGGCACCGCGACGACCGCCGGGTCGACGATCGACATGCCCGCGCCCTCGGCCATGAGCCGTTCTCGGAAGATACGGGTCGCTTCGCCGGGTTCTGCTTCGGCCACGAGCAGGCCGTGGCTGAGCACCACGCCGCGGTCGCAGATGCTGCGCACGATGTCGGCGGCATGCGTCACCAACAAGATGGTGCGCCCCTCACGCTGGAATTGGTCGATCCGGTTGAGGCACTTGCGCTGGAAACGCTCGTCGCCCACGGCCAGCACCTCGTCGACCACCAGGACGTCGGGATCCATGTTCACGGCGACGGCGAAGCCCAGCCGCACGTACATGCCGGACGAGTAGAACTTGACGGGACCGTCGATGAACTCCTCCAGCTCGGAGAAATCGACGATGGCGTCGAACACCTTGTCCACCTCGCGCCGGGACATGCCCATCAGCGAGCCGTTCAGGTAGATGTTCTCGCGCCCGGTCAGGTCCTGCTGGAAGCCGGCGCCCAGTTCGAGCAGACCCGCCAGCTTTCCGCGGACGGCCACCTCGCCCGACGTTGGCTGGAGCACACCGCAAATGCACTTGAGGAGGGTCGACTTGCCCGAGCCGTTGCGCCCGAGGATCCCGACCGTCTCGCCGGATCGGACTGTGAGGGACAGCTCACGCAGCGCCCAGAAGTCCTCGGTCGCCTGGCGCTTGCCGCCGTGGATGAGGCGCTCCTTGACCGTGTTGTAGCGGCCGTGGGCCAGGCGGAACCGCTTGGAGACGTTCCGCACGTCGACCGCGAAGTCACTCACGCCTAGAGCTCCTCGGCGAAGTTGCCTTCGAGCCGGCCAAAGGTGGCGAGGGCGACGAGAAACAGGCACACGGACAGGAAGAGCACGGCCAGGTCGAGGCCGACGTACCAGGCGATGCCCTTGGTCGGCAGGACGTAGTACGTCTGTTTGATGCCGTTCACCACGGCGTAGGTGGTGGGGTGTGCGTAGATGCAGCGCTGGAACGACAGGACGAGCGGCACCATCGGGTTCAAGAAGTAGACCCAGGAAAGGCCCTTCGGCCCGAGCTTGTTGCCGATGTTCGCCTGGTAGGCGTACACGATGGGGCAGGCCCAGAACCAGGCGGTGAGGATGACCTCGATCAGGTGCTGGGTGTCGCGCAGGTAGACGTTGATCGACGACAGCAGCACCGCGATGGCCGAGGACAGGACGATGCCCGCGACGAGGGCCAGGATCAGCACCGGGAGGTAGGCGAAGTCGGGCACCGTGTGCAGCACGATCAGAAAGATCACCAGCACGAGGACCTGGAAGAAGAAGAAGACGCAGGCCGAACCCACTGCGGCCAGCGCGAGGATCTCCCTGGGAAAGGAGACCTTCTTCACGATGCCGGCGTTGTTCACCACGACACCCGTGCCGGTGAGCACTCCGAGCGAGAAGAGGTTCCAGAGCAGCAGACCCGCGAAGAGGAAGATGACGAAGTGCGGCATCTTGTTGCCGAGCACGATCTGGAACACGAAGAAGTAAATGGCCAACGTCATGGCCGGGGCGACCATCGACCACACCAGCCCGAGCACCGAGTTCTTGTACTTGACCTTGATCTCGGTGCGGACGAGATAGATCAGCAACTCGCGGGACAGCCAGATCTCGCGCAGCCGCTTGCGCACACTGATGGTGGGGGTGACGATCCGGGTGCCGGTGCCGCGCCGCGCCGCGCGGGCGCTCAGACCGCCGGCCTCGGCCGCCATGGGCGACCTGTCTGCGACCCGCTCTTCTAGGGTGTCTTCGACTCTTTGGTCTGCGTCCGACGAGGAGGCCGGAACGTCCAAAGCCACGTCTATGCGGTTCCTGCCGCTGCCGCGGCCGTGGCCGTCGAGCGGTCGATGACCTTGTCGATGAAGCCGTACTCTCGGGCCTCCTCGGCGGTGAACCAGCGATCCCGGTCCGAGTCCGTCTCTATCCGCTCGAGGGGCTGTCCGGTATGGAAGGCGATGCGCTCCGCCATCATCCGCTTGAGGTAGATGATCTGCTCGGCTTGGATCGCGATGTCGGCCGCCTGCCCCTGCATGGACCCCGACGGCTGGTGCATCAAGATCCGCGAGTGCGGCAGGGCGTAGCGCTTGCCCGGGGCGCCGGCGCAGAGCAGGAACTGGCCCATGCTGGCCGCCAGCCCCACGCAGATGGTCGAGACGTCGGGCCGGACGTATTGCATGGTGTCGTAGATGGCCAGGCCGTCGGTGACCGAGCCGCCCGGGGAGTTGATGTAGACCGAGATGTCCTTGTCGGGGTCCTCGGCCTCGAGCAGGATGAGCTGGGCACACACGAGGTTGGCCGTCACCTGGTCGATCGCGCTCCCGATGAAGACGATGCGCTCCTTGAGCAGTTGCTGGAAGACCCGGCCGGCGGACTCGAGGTCGGCGCCTGCGGCCGTGATGCGGGGGGCTTGGAATGCGTCGGGCATGGGCACGAGGCTAGTGGCCGCAGGGGGCACCCGTCGGCACACCGCCGTACAATCCCTGATCACCCGCATCGCGGGACCGCTGCGGGCGTGGCGGAACTGGCAGACGCGCCGGGTTTAGGTCCCGGTCCCCGCGAGGGGGTGGAGGTTCGAGTCCTCTCGCCCGCACCACTTGCGCCGGCCCCACGTGGCCACCGGGTCCCGCCACCCCGGTCACGCCGGCACCCGGCACAGATAGGCCAGCAGGTAGCAGTCCTCGACCCGGTGGAACAGCCCACGCGCCGTCGCCACCTGGCCGGCGTCGAAGCGGCCCGCGGCGAGGCTCGGCCCGGCGTGGTTCAGGCCCCACGCGCCGGCCACCTCGAAACCGGCCGCGGCCACCTTGGACCGCATCTCGGCGTCGGTGTACTCGTGCTCGTGGTCGGGGTCGATGAACTCGGCCTGCTGCAGCCGGGTCACCCGGGCGTTCGGGGTGTCGATGCCGAGATACCCGCCGGGCCGCAGCACCCGGCGCACCTCCGCGAGCACCTTGTCCGCCACGTCGACCGGGACGTGCTCAATCGACTGGCCGCTGTAGACGAGGTCCACCGAGTCGTCGGCGTAGTCCGAGAGGTCCACCATCGAGTGGTAGCGGTAGCGCACCGGCCCGAGGGAGGTCTGGGTCACGGCACGAGTGTCCGCCTCGCGGTAGAGCGCGTTGCGTTCCTCCGAGGGGAGGTCGATCACGATCAGGTCGTCGAATGCGTACGGGTAGCCCATGAGCACCGAGCGCGCCAGTGTCGTTGCCGAGTGCGGTGCCGCCCAAGTCGAGAATGCGCGCCGCCGGCGGGAGCGAGCGGACGAACATCATGCGGCTGAGGTGCAGGGACTGGCCGAGGCCGGAGAACGGGGTGACGGACCACCACTCCCCCGACGCGACGGTCCACCCCGCAAGCTCCTGGGGCGTGATGGTGCCGCGCCGGAGGCCCTCGAGGTAGCTCTGGGTCCCGGTGGGATCGGGCTCGCGGGCGAGGACCAGCTCGTAGACGAGGTCGAGCACGCCCGGCGCGGACTGACGCGACAGGCCGCGCCAGCGCTCGGTTCCCGGCACGGGGGTCGGCGCGCCGCGCAGGCGCCGCAGTGCACCTCTCCAGGTCGGCATCGGCCCTCAAGCTAACGGGTCGCCCGCGCGAGGGCCGTTCGGTAGCGTCGCCGCCGTGCCCCACCTCGTCGCCGCGCCCGACAAGTTCCGGGGCACCGCCAGCGGGACGGAGGTGGCGGCAGCCGTCGCCGGCGCAGCCCGCGGCGCGGGATGGACGGCCGACGAGGTCCCGATGTCCGACGGCGGCGAGGGCCTCCTCGACGCGCTGGGTGGGACGCGCCGCGTCACGACCGTCGCCGGCCCGCTCGGTGCCCCCGTCGACGCCGAGTGGAGCATGCTCGACCAAGGCGCCGGCGCGGGACCGGCGACGGCGGTCGTCGAGATGTCGCGGGCGGCCGGTCGCGCCCTCCTGCCCAAGCCGCGGGGGGAGGATCCCGTGCGAGCAGGCACGGCCGGCGTGGGACAACTCCTCCTGGCGGCCCGAGACGCCGGGGCGCGTCGCATCGTGATCGGCTGTGGCGGCTCCGCCACGACCGACGGGGGTGAGGGTGCGTTCGACGCCGTGGGCTCGCCGGCCGCGTTGGCCGGCGTGGAGCTCGTCGTCGCGTGTGACGTGACGACGAGCTTCACCGACGCGGCCCGGGTGTTCGGCCCCCAAAAGGGCGCCACCCGGGTGCAGGTCGAGACCCTGGGCCGTCGCCTGGTCGACGTCGCAGCGCGCTACCGGCGGGCGACCGGCGTCGACGTCACCACCGTGCCCGGAGCCGGTGCCGCCGGGGGCCTGGCCGGCGGGCTGGTCGCGCTGGGGGCGCGCATCGCGCCGGGATTCGACTTCGTCGCCGGCCTCGTCGGCCTCGAGGAGCGCATGGAACGCGCCGACCTGGCCATCACCGGCGAGGGCCACCTCGACCCGCCCTCCTTCGAGGGCAAGGTGGTGGGGGGCGTGCTCGGGCTGGCGGCCGCCCGCGGGCGCCGCGGGCGGCCGCTCCCGGTGCTGTGCATCGCCGGCGGCGCGGACCGGGCCCTGCTCAGCGCACCGCCGGCGGGAATGCAGATCGTCAGCCTCACGGCGCGCTTCGGCCGCGTCAGGGCCCGGGGGGAGACGCTGGCGCTGATCGGCCAGGTGACCGCGGGGACGTTGTCCCGCTTTTGCCCCTGAGCGAGCCCATCGGCCACACTGCTTGCGCCGCGCCGCCGGCGGGCAACGCGCCCCGGCCGCACTCCCCGGGACGACCGGCGCGCCGCGTGGCACACGACTGGCACGAGGAGGCATGACCATGGGACTGCTCGACGGGAAGGTGGCGGTGGTCACCGGTGCGGGACGGGGCATCGGGCGCGAGGAGGCGCTGCTGCTCGCCGCCGAGGGCGCCCGCGTCGTGGTCAACGACGTCGGAGCCGGTCTGCACGGCGAGGACGCCGGCGACGTCCACCCCGCCGAGGAGGTCGTGGCCCTGATCCGGGCGAACGGCGGCGAGGCGGCGGTCAACGGCGACGACATCAGCTCGTGGGCCGGCGGCAAGAACGTGGTGGACCAGGCGATCGACACGTTCGGCTCGCTCGACATCCTGGTCAACAACGCCGGGATCCTGCGGGACAAGATGTCGTTCAACATGGACGAGTCGGACTGGGACGACGTGATCCGGGTCCACCTCAAGGGGCACTTCGCCGCCACCCACCACGCCGCCGTCTACTGGCGCAACCGGGCCAAGGCGGGCGAGGACGTGAGCGGCCGCATCATCAACACCACGTCGGAGTCTGGCCTCTTCGGCAACGCCGGGCAGGCCAACTACGCCGCCGCCAAGGCGGGCATCGCCTCCCTGACCGTGGTCGAGGCCCGCGAGCTCGGGCGCTACGGCGTCACCTCCAACGCGGTCGCGCCCCGCGCCCGCACGCGCATGACCGAGACGCTCTTCGGCGGCGAGCAGATGAGCGCGGAGGAGGGCGTCTTCGACGCCTGGGACCCCAGGAACATCGCCAACGTGGTGGTCTTCCTCGCCGCGCCGACCTCGGCCGACATCAGCGGGCAGATCCTCGTCGTGTTCGGCTCCAGCATCTGGGCCATGAGCGCCTACCAGGCGGTCGGCCGCCTGAGCCGCGACAAGGCGTGGAGCCCCGAGGAGCTCATCGCCGCCAAGGAAGACTTGTTCAAGGGCATCAGCTCGGGCGTGCCGCCGTTCAGTTTCATCTAGTCCACTCCAGCGCAGCGGACGGCGGAACCGCCTTCGACGTGGTGCCCTGCGGTACGTTGAGAAGTCGTGACTGAGCAGGCCCTGGGCGTCGAAGGAGCCACCGCGGCGGGTCACGACCTCGACACGCCAACCGCATCCGGCAATGCGCCGCGCCCGGACGAAACCACCTCGCAGAGCACGCCCGGCGCGCGCCACGCGCGCCGGGCCCCCCGGCCGCGTTGGCGCGCCGTCTGGGCCGAGTGGCGACGCCCCGTGACCATCGCCGTCGGCGCGACCATCGGTTTCCGCCTCATCGTCACGTGGGTCGCTCTGGTCAGCGAGTACACGGTGAGCTTTCCGCACCTCGTGGCGCGTCATCCCTCGGTGCTGTGGGACGTCTTGGACAAGTGGGACGGGGGCTACTACATCGCTCTCGCCGCGCACGGCTACCCGGCCCACACGAACGTGGCCGCGGTCAACCACGCCGGTCTGGCCTTCTACGCGTTCGGGCCCCTCTACCCCGCGCTGGTCGCGCTGACCCACGGCATCACCGGCGCCACCTACGAGCTGAGTGCCGAGCTCGTCAGCACCACCGCGCTGGTCGTCGCGTTGGCGGCGATGTGGAAGCTCCTCGACCTCGACCTCGGGGTCCGGGCCGCCGACGCGGCCTGCGTGATGCTCCTGGCTTGGCCGAGCGCCTTCTTCCTCGTGGCCACCTATCCCGAATCCGTCACGCTCGCCGTGGTGACGCTGTCGTTCCTGGCGGCGCGGCGAGGGCACTTCGTGGCGGCGGGGCTGCTGGCGGCCGCCGCGGTCGCGGGGAAGAGCTACCTGATCGTGGTGCTCGTGGCGTTGGCCATGGAGGTCTGGTCCGCGCCGCGTGACCGCGCCGCGTGGCGCGCCGGCCGCGACCTCGCGTGGCTCTCTGCGCCGCGGGTCACGGCCGGGCGCATGGTGGCCGTCGCGGCGCCGACGGTCGCCTTCCTCGTGGGATGGGTCGCCTATCAGCGCGCCCGCTTCGACGAGTGGTTCCCGTTCATCAGGTCGCAGGCCCTGTGGAACCGGCACCTGGGAGGTCCGTGGGACTCGATCGGCAGGGCCGTTTCCGACCTCGTGCACCTGCGCCTGCTCGATACCTCGACGGAGTCGGTCGCCGAGCTCTTCGACCTCGTGACGGTGCTGCTGCTCGCGGTGGCGGCAGTGCTCACGTACGTCCGCGTCCGGCACTCCTACGGCGTGCTGCTGGGCCTGGCCTGGTGCGTGTTCACCTTCCAGACCATCCTGCAGTCCCAGAGCCGCGACGTGCTCGTGCTCTTCCCGTTCTTCGCCGCGCTCGGGGTGTGGGTGGCCCGGCACCAATGGCGCGAGCGCGCCCTGCTCTTCCTGTTCCTGCCCTGCGGCTACTTCCTGTTGGAACGGTTCGTCACGGGGAAGTTCGCCGGCTGACCGCGACCGCCCGGCTGACCGCGACCGGCGGACTCCACCGCCGGGTCGGCCGCGCCAGAACCGGACCGGCGGCCGGACCGGGGTCGCTGAGCCCCGGCGTCGGGCACGGTGTGACCGCCGACGTCAGGCACCCGGCCCGGGGCACGCCGCCCCTGCTCCTCCCCTTCTGCGGCGGGGCAGCGCATCCCTCGCCCTTTGTGGGGCAGCATGGCGGCATGGCACACGACCGCAGGTTCCGCTTCGCCGCGCAGCTGAGCAAGAGTTCCGACGGCTCAGCCCACTCCTGGGCCGAGCAGGCCCGCCGGGCCGAGGACCTCGGCTACAGCGCCCTGCTGATGCCCGACCACTTCGGCGACCAGTTCGCCCCGGTGCCCGCGCTGGCGGCGGTGGCCGCGGCCACGAGCACGCTGCGCATGGGGGCCCTCGTGTTCTGCAACGACTACCGCCACCCCTTCGTGTTGGCCAAGGAAGCGGCCACCCTCGACGTGTTGAGCGACGGCCGGTTCGAACTGAGCCTCGGCGCCGGATGGATGCGCAGCGACTACGACGAGGCCGGACTCCCCTACGACCATCCCGCCGTCCGGGTGGCCCGCTTCGAGGAGGCGGTCAAGGTCGTCCAGGGCCTGTTGCGCACCGACGGTCCCTTTCATTTTCACGGGGAGCACTACGAGGTGCTCGGCCACTCGCTCACACCCCGGCCCGTGCAGCAGCCCGGGCCGCCGCTCATCATCGGAGGTGGGGGCAAGCGCGTCCTGTCCTTCGCGGCGCGCCACGCCGACATCGTGAGCATCAACGTCAACCTGCGCGAGGGGACGGGCGGCGCCGAGACGGCGGCCGACGCCACGCCGGAGCGCACCCGCACCAAGATCGGCTGGGTCAAGGAGGCGGCGGGCGGGCGCTTCGACGACCTCGAGCTCAACTCGCTCATCGGTTTCGTCCTCGTCACCGACGACGCCGCGGGCCTGGCGGGACAGATGGCGCCTGCCTTCGGCATCGACCCGGCCGACGCCTTGCACGTCCCGCTCGCGCTCATCGGGACGTTGGAGGAGATGGCGGAGGAGCTCGAGTGGCGTCGGGCCGAGTACGGCATCTCGTACTGGTCGATCGAGTCCGATTCCTGGGAGGCCCTGGGGCCGGTCGTCAGCAAGCTGGCGGGCACGTGACCATCGCCTCCGTCGCCGGATGGGAGGCCATCGGTACGCACCGCGAGTTGTGCGGCGAGCGCGTCTTCACCATCGACGCGCCCGTCGATCGGGCCCGAGCGTCACGCGCCCCTCCTCGTCTTGCACGGGTTCCCCACGTCGTCGTTCGACTACGCCGCCGTGCTCGACGGCCTGCGGGCCGGCCGCCGGGTGCTGCTCCTCGACATGGTCGGCTACGGGCTCTCGGCCAAGCCCGACCGGTCCTACACCATGGCGCTGCAGGCCGACGTCGCATCGGCGTACACCGCCGCGCTCCACATCGAGCGGCTCGCCCTGCTCACCCACGACATGGGCGACACCGTCGGCGGTGAGCTCCTGGCGCGGCGCGCCGAGGGCGGCTGGCCGGTCGAGGTGACGCGGCGGGTCCTGACAAACGGCAGCATCTACATCGAACAGGCTCACCTCACCAACGGCCAGCTGATGCTCCTCGGCTTGCCCGACGAGGTGCTCCCACCCGGGATCCCGATCGACGCCGTGACGATCACACAGAGCCTGCGCGACACGTTCAGCGCGGTGACCACGCTCGTGCCGCCGGGTTGGCCCGAGGACCCCGTGCCGCCCGCGGCGGCGCAGGTCGTGCGCGACGACGGGCACCTGGTGCTGCCGCGTCTGATCCGCTACATCGAGGAGCGGCGGGCCAACGAGCGTCGCTTCACCGGGGCGATCGAGACCGACCCGTCGCCGCTGCACGTCGTGTGGGGGCTCGACGACCCGATCGCGGTCCCGTCCATGGTCGACACGTTGCTGGCCGCCCGGCCCGACGCGACGGCCGTCGGCCTCGAGGGCGTCGGCCACTACCCCATGGTGGAGGCGCCGCAGCGCTTCCTCGACGCCGCGCTCGCCGGGCTCGTCTGAGGTGGATCAGGCCGGCGCCATCACCTTGAGCGGGCGCACCTCGGAGGGAAGGCTGGCGTAGAGGTCGGCCACCAGGTCGTCGCGCACGGCGCGGCGCGCCGGGTCGTCCCACAGGTTCTCGAACTGGTAGGGGTCCTCGTCGACGCGGTAGAGCTCGCCGGTGGCGATGCCCACGCCGCCGGGGCCGGTGCTCGACTGCTCGTACACGACGGGACAGGGCTCGAGCACCGCGTCGCCCCAGACCTCCTCGAGTCCGTTGGGCTGCCCGGCCGTGGAGGGCTCGTAGACGGTGCAGAGCCAGCCGTCCCGGTAGAGCGAGCGCAGATGCATGCCGTAGCCGGGGAACTGGCTGTCCCACTCGCACAGCGCGCGCTCGCGCCCGGTCTCGCCGTCGGCGAGCGGCAGCGTGTGGCCCTGCATCCACGGCGCCGGGTCCACGCCGGCGATGGCGCAGAACGTCGGCGCCAGGTCCACCTGCCCGACCGGATCGGTGACGACCGCCGGGACGACGCCGGCGGAAGGGGCCGGCCGCCACACAAAGGGCAGGCGCATGAGCGCATCGGTGTGATACGGGCCCTTGTAGAGGAGGCCGAAGTCGCCCTGCAGCTCGCCGTGGTCGGTGGTGAAGACGACGTCGGTGTCGTCCAGCCAGCCCCGCCGCGCGACCGCCTGCAGCACGCGCCCGCAGGCCTCGTCGATGAGCTCGTTCATGACGTGCACCTTGGCGTTGACCTCGCGGAGCTGGTCGTCGGTCAGCGTGGAGGGGACGAAGGCCGCCGGGCCGCCCTCCATGTTGGAGAACCGGCCCTCCCAGAAGGCGAGCCAGTGGGCGGGCTTGCGGGCCAAGACGGCACGGATCGCCTCGTCGGAGCCGGGATGGCCGGGCGGCAGCGCCAGGTCCTGCCACGGCACCCGGTACAGCTCGGAGGCCGGCGGGTCCCACGGGTGGTGCGGGTCGGGGAACGACATCCAGCAGAACCACGGCTCGTCGGCGTCGAGCGAGTCGAGCCAGTCGACGGTCAGGCCGGCCACCCAGTCGGTGTGGTACCACGCGCGCGGGATCGGGTTGTTCTTCGTCTCCGGCGCCGCGGTGTCACCGCCCGGCTCGGCCTGGAGCAACCCGGCGAAGCTGTGCAGGTGCTCGGGGTGGTGCTCCTTGAGCCAGCGGCCGTAGTGCGCGATGGGGTGGTCACCCCAGGCGGCCGCGTGCATGGCCTGCTCCGACCGCTCGAAGCCGCGCCAGGGCCCGGTGTCCCAACGGGCGACGCGGGCGTTCTCCTCGAACCGGTTCCGCGGGTCGAAGCCGGGCTCGAAGTGCGCCTTGCCCAACAGGGCGGTGCGGTATCCCGCCGCGTCGTGCAGGTACTGCGCCACCGACGGCGCATCGACCGGGAGCGGGATGCCGTTGGCCACGACGCCGTGGGTGCGGACGTACTGACCGGTGAGGATCGTGGAGCGGGCCGGCATGCACACCGTGTTCTGGTTGTAGGCGCGTCGGTAGTTGATGCCCTCGGCAGCCAGGCGGTCGACGACGGGTGTGCGGGCCACCGTGCCGCCGTTGCAGCCGAGGCTGTCGTGACGTTGCTGATCGGTGGTGATGAAGAGGATGTTGCGCCGCCGGACGGGCGGGGCGACCTCAGGCACCGGCTGACCCCGCGTCGCTCCCCGGGCGAGGGGTCAGCGCATCGAGGAGGGGCTCGCAGGCCAGCAGGACGGTGCGGTCGAGACCGCGCACGCGGTGTTCGTGCGCCTCCACGTAGGAGGGCGACGTGACCATGTCGATGAACGCGGACCGGCTGGGGTACGAGACGAGCGCCACCAGGTCCCAGTCGTCGGCGGCGTCACCGATCAACACGTGCTCGAGGCGGCCGGTCCAGATGACCCGCCCGCCCCGGGACTCGACCATCTTGACCACCTGGTCGCTGTAGTCACGGTAGGCGTGCACACCTGCCGTCTCGGAGCCGGCGCCCTCGTCGTTGCCCGCGCTCTCCGACGGGGCGAAGTGCAGCAGGTTGATCATCACCACCTCCCCATCGCGGCTGCCGTGGGCGAATTGCATGAACTGCTCTCTCGTCGGCGTGATGGCCATGGGTTCCCTCCCCTGTCGAGCTGGCGGTCGCTCTCGTCCGGCGTCGCCGCTGTGCTAGCCCATTTCGGGCAGGGCCCGCCACTGCGCCGCGATCGTGGGCCCGAGCGGGTCACTCCGATTTCAGCATCCGGTGCAGATCGAGCTCGAGGTCCTCCATGAGCTCCACCAGGAGCCGCAGCCGCGACGCGACGGCGCCCGCGGCCAGCAACCGCTGTGCGTCGTACGCGCTGACCGGGGCGACCGCGCAGAGCTGCCACGAGGCGACGTCGGGATCGTCCCCCTCGAACGCAGTGTCCGGGGGCAACGGCGCCCCCCCGCCGTGCTCGGCCAACACCGCCCGAGCCCGGCGCACCCGTTGGACAGCCGCCGCCAGGAGAGGGCCCGGGTCCTCGGGCGAGAGCACCGCAGAAGGCTGCGACCCGGGCGCGGGCGCGGGCGCGGGCTCGCGCTCGGTGACGAGCGCCACCGGATAGGGGTCGTCGGGCAGCCACTCGGTGACCTCGATCGGGGCCTCGCCCGTGACCTCGAGCACCCAGCGACCGTCGGCCAGCTCGACGGCTTCGGTGATGACCCCCCGCGTGCCGAGCGTGGTGCGCTGGTCGCCGCCGCCGACCTCGGAGCCGCGGGAGATCAGCACGACGCCGAAACGCCGGTCACCGGCCAGGCAGTCCTGCATCATGACGCGGTAGCGGGGCTCGAAGACGTGCAGCGGCATCGAGGCATGGGGGAACAGCACGGCCCCGAGCGGAAACATGGGCAGACGCGTCCGGGGCACTCCCCACCTTGGCACGGCGCGAGGCCCACGCGCCTGTACCGCGCGGGCCGGGCGCGCCCGGCGCACCGTGCGCGTCACTGAGCCCGCAACGCGAGAAGGTCCGGCCTCGGCGGCCGGACCTTGACTCGCGTAGTGATTGTCTTCTCGTTGTCTGCAGTCCCCCCCGGTTCCAGCCTGCGGCGCAGCAGGTGCGGGGGCCGCCTTGTCGGCCGGCCGGCACACGCACCGGCGCGAGCGCGGCCTCAGTCATACGCCGGACTTCACACCGTGGGACTGCTCAAAGCGTCACCGAAACCGACATCGGTGACGCAGTCTCAACCCGGTGGACCGACCTCCTCGGTCGAGCGTGTCGATGACATCGGACGCTCCTTTCCACTCGGGGCAATGGCGGGTGCTCCAATTGCCGCTCGCTTGGAACAAGTATCTGCCTCGGCCCGCACCGTGTGAACCCCACGCGACCTGGGCATTCGCGAACGCCCTGGTCGGAACCGACGGCGTCACGCGAACTTCATCCACTTGTGACGAGGGCCGGCGGGACACGACCGGCCACACACGGCCACGACTCCCGTAACCTCTGGCGCATGGCACTCCCGAGCCCCAAGGAGAACACGACGGCGATCGTCACGGGCGCCTCGTCGGGCATCGGCGTGGAGATCGCACGACAGTTGGCGCGACGCGGCTTCGGGGTGACCCTCGTGGCGCGGCGCGAGGAGCAGTTGCGGGTCCTGGCCGACGAGCTGGGACGGGCTCACGCGATCCGCGCCGAGGTGCTCGTCGGCGACCTGACCGACGCCGACTGGCGCGCCAAGCTCCCAGCCCGCGTGGCCGAGAGCGGCCTGACACCCGACATCTTGGTCAACAACGCCGGCTTCACCACGATGGGACCGGTCCACCGGACGGACCGCGATGCCGAGCTCGCCATGATCCGCACCAACGTCGAGGCAGTGGTCGACCTCTGCACGCTCTTCGTGCCGGGCATGGTCACCCGGCACCGCGGCGCGGTGCTCAACACCGCGTCGACCGCGGCGTTCCAGCCGCTGCCGGGTCAGGCCGGTTACGGCGCCTCCAAGGCCTTCGTGCTCTCCTACGGCCGCGCGCTGGGCGCGGAGCTGCGCGGGAAGGGCGTGACGGTCACGACGCTGTGCCCCGGCCCGGTGGAAACCGGCTTCGCCGAGGCGGCGGGGATGACCGACGCCGAGGCCGGCGAGGCCCTGCCGAGGTTCATGTGGGTGCCGGCGGCCGACGTGGCCAAGGCCGCCGTCGAGGGTCTGGACGCGGGGCGCAGCGTGGTAATCCCCGGCGCGGCGAACCGCACGGCGGCGGCCCTGGCCCATCTCGCCCCCAAGTCGCTGATCTTGCCCATGCTGGCCCACCGCCACCCGGCGCTGAAGCTCGACCCGCAGGCCTGAGGGGTCCCCCGGTCGCCCGCGCGGCTCCCATAGATTCGGCGGGGTCCGCCGCGTTGCCGCGGCACAGGACAAGGCAGATTCCGGACCGACCCTCACGATCACATGGGGCGCACCCCTCCACTCTCTGACTCCGAGGCCGGGCCCTCGCTGTCGTCGCCGACGTCGTGGAGGGCCTGGCTGGACCGGCCGCTGTCGGGCTGGTGGTGCGTCGTGTGGTGGTGCGTCGCCACCGCGGTCTTCGTCGGGACGGCGCGACGAACCGGCACCGGTCGACGAAGCGCGGCGCGCCGTGGCGCAACCCTCCGGCGCGACCTGAACCCTGCGCTGGAGCACCACCCGAGCGAACGCGCGTCCGCCGTCCGTGCTCCTTGCGATGGCGGCGTTGGCGCGCCCGCTAACCTCGCCCCACGTCGCCGGTCGTCGACGCCAAGACAAACCGGGGGGCCCATGCCACAACTGGTCTCGGAGCTGAACCTCCCCAATCTCGACATCATGGGGCTCGAGCGACAGGAGGCCGTCGACGCCATCGGGGCGGCACGGTCCGTGCACTGGCTGGCGCGCACCGACCTGGGCTACGCGGTGACCCGCCTACAGGACGTGACCGCCATCTTGCGCGACCAACGCTTCCACTCGGCGCTGTCGGTGATCGAGCAGTCCCCCGAGCTCGACGGCACGCACTTCCACGACGAGCGGCGCACCGAGTCCATCTTGACGATGGAGGGCGAGGGCCACGCCCGCCTGCGGCGCCTGGTCGCGCCCGCCTTCACGCCGGCCTCGGCCAACCGGCTCCGGCCCACGATGCGGGCGGTGGTCGGCGAGCTGGTGGACCGGATCGCCGACCGCGGCGAGTGCGAGCTGGTGGCCGACGTCTGCGATCCCTACCCCATCCCGATCATCTGCGAGCTCCTCGGCGCGCCGCCCGAGGACTGGAAGCTGTTCTCCGCCTGGGCCACCGACATCTTCCGCATCTTCAACAACAACCTGGCCGAGGACCTGCCGCTCATCGTCCGGGCGGGCGAGGAGCTCACCGACTACGTGAGCGAGATGATCGCGGCGCGGCGGGCCGATCCGCGTGAGGACCTGTTGAGCGACCTCGTCGCGATCGAGCAGGAGGGAGACCGGCTGTCGACCGAGGAGATGGCGATGCTGGCGCAGGCCGTGCTGATGGCCGGCACCGACACCACGCGCAACCAGCTGGCGTGCTCGGTTGCGCTCTTCACCGAATACCCCGACCAGTGGGCTCTGCTGGCGGAGCGGCCCGAGCTGGCGCCTCGGGCCGTCGAGGAGTCGATGCGCTACCTGGGCGCGGTGCGGGGCACGGCGCGCGTCGCCGCCGAGGACGTCGTCTACCGGGACGTCCTGTTCCCCCAGGGGACGCTCGTGGCCATCTCGCTGGCGGGGGCCAACCGCGACCCCGAGGCCTTCGAGGAGCCCGAGGTCTTCGACATCACCCGCGAGCGGGGCGCGGCACAGATGACCTTCGGTGCCGGCATCCACTTCTGCATGGGCGCCGCGCTGGCCCGCGCCGAGCTGCAGGAGGCGCTGCCGCTGCTGGCCCGGCGCCTGCCCGACCTGACCCGCCGGGGCGACATCGAGTGGAAGCCCTCGACGTTCGGCATCTGGGGTCCGGCCCGGCTCCCGCTCAGCTTCGGGAGCTGACGCCGGCCCCTTGCCGTCGTGGCCGGACGCGGGTGCGCCTCGCCTCGGCGACCATGGCCCGCTGGGCCGTCCGTGTGGGCTCGAGTCCCCCGTAGGCGCTCGCCTCCACCGAGGAGGCCAGGCGCGCCCAGGTGTCGGACCCTCGGCCGGTGAGGTCGTCGAGGTCGGTGGCGTATTCGACCAGGGTCTCGCTGGGGCGGCGCGGCCGACCCGCCCGCCGGCCGGCCCGCTCGGCGCTCTGGGCGACCCGCCCCGTCCACCGCAGGGGACGTGACCGGCGCAGGCTCACCAGGGCGACGACCAGGCCGGCACCGAGGAGGACTGCCCCCACGGGCACGAGCGGGATCCGGCGCAGCGCGCCGGCCACGTCCCGCAGCGCGGTGGTGCCCGGACTGGGGGGCCCCGGCGGCACGACCGCGGTGGGATCGAAGCTCTGCCACCCGTAACCGGGAAACCACACCTGGACCCAAGCGTGGGCGTCGTCGGCGTGGACCTGGTAGAGGTCGGTGATCGGGTTGTACCCGCCCGGCACGTAGCCCACCGCCTCGCGGGCCGGGATCCCGAGGGATCGCAGCATCACCGCGAGCGACGTCGAGATCTGCTCGCAGTAGCCGACCCGGTTGCCGAAGAGGAACTCGTCGACCGTGTCGGTGCCGGGCGGCAGCGGCGGAATGTCGGTGGAGTAGTGAGTGTGGGCACCGATCCAGGCGATGAGCGCTTCCACCTTGGCGTAGGTCGACCCGTCCCCCGCGGTGACGGACGCGGCCAGCGCCTGGACCCGGGGATACGAGCGCGGTAACTGCTCGTACTCCGCTTGCACGGCGGGGGGCAGTGTCTGCGCGCTCGCGTCGGTCCTCAGCTGCTCGGGGGTGGGCGTGCTCACGTTCGACTCCACGGTGTAGATCGAGCCGCTGCCCAAGCCGATGGGCGAGACGATGGTGTCGGAATCGGACGTGAACAGACTCGATGACGGGAACCACACCTCCTCGGCGCTGTCCGCATGGAAGACGAGGTCGGCGGTCGACGTGGTGACGTAGAAGGTCTGCAGGTCGGGTTGGCCGAAGGGAGAGTCGCCCTCTGAGGGCAGGAGCACGAAGGGCGAGTCCCCTTCCAGTCGCTGCGACGGCCGCCTCGATTCCATCCAGCTGGTGCCCTGCCAGGTGTCGAAGGTCTCTCCCACCCAGTAGGACGGGCGGTCGGCCCGGACCTGCATCACGAGCTGGTTGCCGAGTTGGCCCCGGAGCGCGGTGTCGAGGCTCTGTGCGAAGCCCAGGTAGCCGCCGACGCGGATCGGGCTGCTCGAGCTACCGGCCTTCGACAACTGGGCCGGCGACCCCGCATCGCCGGCCAGGTCACCCGGAACGCCCACCGCGCCCCCGAGCCCGGCCCGGGCCAAAAAGGCGACCCGGGACGCCACGACGGGCGCCGGGAGCACCAAGAACACGGCGGCGGCCGCCGCGGTGAGCCCAACGAGCGCCGCCACGAGCCCCCCGGTCGAGATGCGTCCGCCCCCGCTGGCCGAGATCCACATCTCCGTCAGGGCCCACAAGCCGAAGCCGACCCAGGCGACGACGAAGAGACCGAACCGCAGGTCGATCGCCTGTGCGCCCGCCACGGCCATCAGGCCCGCCGACGCACCGAGCGAGAACAGGAGGTCGCGCCGGGACGGCACGTGGAAGGAGTGGACCACCAGCACGGAGACGAGCAGGAGGGTCAGCGGGTCGAGCACCGACGTGAAGTCGACCGCGGGCGAGCTCACCGAATGGAAGAACCACACGAACGCGGCCACGGCGCCGACGGCGACGGCGACCTTGATCCATCCCGGTGGCCGGGTACGGGTGGCGTAGGAGAACGTCATGCCCGCCGTGATGAGCACGCCGGATGCGACGGCGGTCACCGGCGCGACCTCGCCGAGCGAGGCGCTCGCCCCGACCGCCACCAGGACCGCGCCCGCGCAGGCGGCGCGCAACCGGACCGAGTGCTCCGGCGGCCCCGGGCGGTTGGCCCGGCGGATCGCCTCGAGGAGGCTCACGGCGCGGCGGCGCCCGGGGTCACGGTGCGAGCGCCGCGGGCCACGGCGCGCGCCAGGCGACGTCCCGCCCCTCGCCGGTCGGCGACGAGCGCCACCACCCGACCCGACGGCTCGAAGGTGCCCAGCTGGACCGTCGAGCCGCCCTGGAGCAGGTCCACCACGAGGCCGAGGGCACGTTCGGCGACGCGCTCGGCCTCGTCGGGGTCCTCGGGCAGGTCGACCGTGACCACCACCGGCTCGGCGGACGGCAGCTCCAGTTCCTTGACCATCAGCGTGCCGGCGTGCGCGGTCGCCCGCCAGTGGACGAGCCGCCAACTGTCACCGGGGCCGTACGAGCGCGCGCCCCGCGGCAGACCCGAGTCGGCCCGTGGCCGCTCGACGACCACGCCGGCCTCCTCCGCACGCTCCTGACGCGGACCAGGGCGCGCCCGCGCCACCCGCCCGAGTCGCGGGGAGACGTGGAGCACATCCGGCAAGGGGATCCACACCCGCCGGGTCCACCACTGCAGGGCGAAGGGCGCCGCGGAGGCGATGTCGAGCGTCACGGCCTCGTGCACGCCGCGCCGGACCGGCACCAAGGTGAAGTGGTCGCCGGCGGGACGCCTGCGTCCCACCGGCCCGACGAAGGCCTCGCGCCCCGGCGGGTCGACCGGCCGCAGGCGCAACCGGGTGCTGGCCTCGACGGCGATCTCGAGCGGCAGGCCAGCGACACCGTCGGCGGGAGCTGACCTGACCACCACACGGGCGCGGCGGACGACCAGCCACGGCCCGACGATGCCGACGAGCAGTGTCCCGAAGACGACGTCGCCGAGCAGCTGCACCCAACCGGCGCCGCCGTTGTGCGCCACCAGCCACCAGACGCCGACGATCATGACGGCGACCGCGATCGGCGCCACGGGACGGGCCGGTCGCGCCCAGCCCTTCACGGTCCAACCGCGCTCGTGGTCACGATCGCGGTCACGTTCGGGTTCACGGCCTCGGTGCCGGCGTCGCGTCGAGGAGCTCTTCGACCACCGTGACCGCCTGCCCGTAGCCTGTGTCGCCCTCGACGGTGAGCAGCCGGTGCGACAGACAGGACACGGCGACCGCCTTCACGTCGTCGGGCACCACGTAGTTCCGGGACGACAAGACGGCGTGCGCCTGGGCGGAACGGACGAGCCAGATCGCGGCACGCGGGCTCGCGCCGAGATGCACGCCCGGCGCCGTCCGGCTCGCTCGGCAGAGCGCGACCGCGTACGCCGCGACCGACGGCTGCACCGGCACCGACTCGGTGGCCCGCTGGGCCGCCAGCCACTCTTCGGTGGTGCAGACCGGCAACAATTCGACGAGGGCGTACTTGCCGCCGCCGTGCAAGGCCAGCTGCGTCTCGTGCGCGGCGTCGGGGTAGCCGAGCGACGTCGCCATGGAGAAGCGGTCGAGCTGGCTTTCGACCAGAGGAAAGGTCCCGCGCTGCGACTGCGGGTTCTGCGTGGCGATCACCATGTGAGGCTGCGGCAGGACCCAGGACTCGCCGTCCACGCTGACCTGGCGCTCCTCCATCGTCTCGAGGAGCGCGGACTGGGTGCGCGGCGGGGTGCGGTTGAGCTCGTCGACGAGAACGACGTTGGCGAAGACCGGCCCGCGCCGGAAGTCCCAGCTGCCGGTGTCGGGCCGGAAGACAGAGACGCCGGTGATCTCGGACGGGAGGAGATCGGGGTGGCCCTGGACCCGGGACAGCTCCGCCCCGAGGGAGGTGGCGAGCGCACGCGCCAGTACCGTCTTGCCGACGCCCGGCACGTCCTCAATGAGCAGATGGCCCCCGGAGAGCGCGGCCACCGCGGCAAACGCCAACGCGTTGCCGCTCCCGAGCACGACCAGCCCGAGGTTGCGCAGCAACGATTGCCCAAGGGCAATGGCCGCGTCGATGTCACGCACCCGTGCGTCGCGCACGCTACGACGCCTTCGGGCGGCTCATGGGGACCAAGACTACGGCCGGTCGGATCCCACCGACGCCCACCCGGCCCACCACACCCATCGGCCGCCTTCCGTCAACGGAGCAACAACGGAAAGACGACCACCCGGCGACCGGTGACCCGCCGGAGCGCTCCCGCCTACGGATGGCGACCCAGGAACGCAGCCAGTCGGTCCGCCGGCGACGCGCCGGCCGGCGCCTCCACGCGAGGCCCGAACGCGGCCGGCTCAGGCCCGCGCATCTCGTCGGGGAAAGAGGCTTCGGCGAGGCTGAGCATCTCGGTGGCCAGGGCCGGACGAAGGCTGAACCTATCGGGGAATCAGGGCAGCGACGCCGTGGCCTCGCCGACGACCTTGTTCTCGCCGTCTTCGTTGGACAGCGTCACCGCCATGTCAACCAGGCTCTTGCCGTCCTCCTCCCGCTTTCCGGTGACGACGATGCGGGTGGAGAGCACCTCGTCGGGCCACGTCTGGCGGGCGAAGCGGACTTGATAGCGCGTCAAGTTCCCCACGCCCACGTAGTCCGTCAAGGCCGACCCCAACAGGCCCATGGAGAACATGCCGTGCCCGAAGACACTCGGCTGCCCGGCGGCCTGGGCCGCGACCTCGTCGTGGTGCATCGGGTTGAAGTCGCCCGAGGCGCCGGCGTACTTCACCAGATCGGTCCGCGTCAGCTTGTGCGTGATCACCGGAGCCTCGTCGCCGACCTTCACGTCGTCGAAGGACAGCTTCTTCTCACCCATCGTGTCGACCTCCCGTCGCATGCTCGCTCACGTCAACCGCCCAACCCGTGCTCACGCCCCGAACAGGTGCAGCCAGTGGTCGATGGACCAGGTGTTCCAGGCGTGCGTGCCCAGCACCACGACCGAGGCCAGGATCATCATGTAGTTCTGCCCCTGCTCGGCCCAGTCCGAGATCATCAAGATGAAGTACATGAGGTTCAAGAGGATGCCGGCGAAGGCGGCGACCGGGGTCAGGAAGCCGAAGATCAGGCCCAGGCCGATGGCCAGCTCCCCGAAGACCACCACGTAGGCCATCGCCTTGGGGCGTGGCACGACGACGACGTCGAAGCCCTGCTTCACGAAGGCCCACTTGTGCTTCTCGGCCACCGACTGGCCCCAGGAGATGCCGGCCCCCCGCTTGAACCAGGCCGCCTTGTCCTTGTGCCGGAAACTCTCGAACCACCACAGTCCGAGGCCGATGCGCAGGACGGCCAGCCACTCGGCCGCCGTGAGCCAGGTCGTCGAGCTCGCCAAGGTCATGTGATCCGTCCCGTCCTAGGCCCGGTGGATGATGTTGGAGCGCACCGTCACGACCGGCTCGCCGGACTTCTCGTCGCTCCAGTTCGTCTCGGTGACGATGAAGGTCATGGTCCGCCCGCCGGAGTCCTTCTGGTAGGCGTCGGCGATCTTGCCCTCGCCGACGAGCGCGTCGCCCACCAGGACCGGACGGCGATAGAGGTACTCCTGCTCGCCGTGGAGGATGAGGCCGCCCTTCGCCATGAGCGGTCCCAGCGCCTTCAGCATCGGGTTGGCGCTCGGCGCGTCGGTCGGCTGCATCTCCTCGAACTTTCCCGAGAACTCCATGGCGAAGGGCCAGGTCGGCGGCGCGGGGATGGCGCCGAAGCCGGCTGACCGGGCCGCCTCGGGGTCGTGGTAGATCGGGCTCGTGCTGAGCACGGCGTCGGCGAAGTGCTGCACCGGTCCCCGCTCCACGACGACCTTGGATTTGCCGGTCGGCTCTCCGATGATTCCCTTGAGCACGTCTTCTTGCGATTCGGCGCCTTCTGCCACCGTCTGCCTCCTGTCCCCCTCCGGCCTCGTTGCGGTCCACGTGGTCATGGCCTGCACCGACTCCCGCCGGTGCAGGCGCCAAAGGTAGCGGGTCGTTTCGGCCCCGCCTAATCCGACCCGCTCGAGGCAGACCCAAGCCCGGCTCACTACCATCGGCCGCCGTGCCGCCCGACTTCTTCGACGTCGTGCACACCCAGCGGGCGGCCCGGTCGTTCTTGCCCGACGACGTGGACGACGAGACGGTCGCCCGCATCCTGACCGCGGCCACCCATGCGCCCAGCGCGGAGAACAGCCAGCCCTTCGTCTTCATCGTCGTGCGCGACCCCGCCTTGCGGGCCACCATCGGCGAGCTGACGGCACGCTTGTGGCAAGGCGGTGCGCGGGCGCACGAGGAGCAACGCCTCCCCCCCGCCCTCCTCGACGAGGTGGAGCACGGGGCCATGGGGGGCATCGCCGCCGCGCCGGTCCTCGTGGTGGTGTGCGGCGACACCCGTCTCGCCTTTCCCTCGACCATGGACGCCTCGGTGTTCCCGGCCGTGCAGAACCTGCTCCTGGCCGCCCATGCCTGCGGGATCGGCTCGACGCTCACCACCCTGCCCGTCCTCGGCGGTGACGAGCTCCCCGGCCTGCTCGGGCTTCCGCCCGAGGTGGTGCCCGTCGCCGTCATCCCCCTCGGCCACCCGCCCAGGCCGCTCGGCCCGCCGCGGCGGCGGCCGCTCTCGGAGAAAGCCCACCTGAACCGCTACGGCACGCCATTCCCCTGAGGCGCGCCCTCCCCGGCCCGGCGGATGACGCGCCCGTCAGGTCGAGGGTTAGGGTGAGCCGGTGCAGGAGCACCACTACTTCGTCGACATCGAGGGCACGGTGGACGAGCTGTGGCAACTGTTCTGGGCGCGCCTCCCGCACACCGAGCGGGGCGACGTCACCATCGACATCCTCTATCCGGGCAACGACATCGGCGACGGGCTCATCCGCCACTGCACCTTTCGGGTGCCGCGGTACCTGCTCACCGGCGGCAAGGGCCAGTCCTGGGAGTGGCTGACCGAGGTCACGCCGAAGGTGTCGTGGAAGTACACCGCCGTCGGGCGCCCCTTGCTGTCCGAGGCGGTCGGGCGCACCAGCTTGGAGGATCTGGGTGACGGGCGGACCCGCCTCCACTTCTCGGAGACCTACCACGTCTTCAACCCCCTGCTGCGCGTCCTGCTCGAGAAGCGTGTCCACGCCTTCATCTCCAAGGACAACGACCGCCTCATCGAGGAGTTGCTGACGAAGGGCGTGCGCCACCTGCGGGCAGCCAAGACCAAGGCCGTGGACGCCAGGGCCGCCGAAGCTGTCGCCCCACCCGACCCCGCCTCCTGAGCGTGCCGCCGCTCAGGCCCTTGTCGCCAGGCCGAGGAGCGGTCCGTCCCCCGCTGGCTTCGACGCGAAGATGTTCAGTCCGAGCTTCTCGGACACGTGCCGGGTGACCCGCTGTCCTCGGACGCTGTTGCCGGCCGCATCGAGTCTCGGGGAGAACGTGCCGAGTCCTCCCTTCCCCGGCGAGATCGTCACGATGCCCCCGCTGACGCCGCTCTTGCCGGGCAGGCCGACCTCGTAGAGCCAGTCACCGGAATGCTCGTAGAGGCCTGCGGTGGCCAACGCGGCGAGGACGTGCTTGCAGTGGAAGGGCTCGACGACGCGCCGGCCGGTCAGAGGGTGCACGCCGCCGTTGGCCAGGGTGGCGCCCATGGCCGCCAGGTCGAACGCGGTCACCAGGAGGGAACACTGCCGGGTGTACAGATCGGTGGTCTCGTCGGGATCCGCGTAGAGGCGGCCGTAACTCTGCAGCAGATGCGCGATGCCGTGGTTGCGCAGGTTGGTCGCCGACTCGGATGCGTACACCTCTGCGTCGAGCTCGAGCTCACGCCCTGCGAAAGCCGAGAGGCCGCGGCGGATGAACTCCCACCGGTCGTCCATCGCGGCGCCGGGCACCAGGCTCGTGGTCGCCATCGCCCCCGCGTTGACCATGGGGTTCATGGTGCGTTCCTCGTTCAACTCGATGGCCATCACCGAGTTGAAGCCCAGCCCGGTCGCGTTCACCCCGAGCTTGCGGTGGGCCTCTTCGTGACCGATGGCGTCGCAGACGAGGGCGAAGACGAACGCCTTTGAGATGCTCTGCAGCGAAAAGAGGTGTGCGGCGTCCCCGACCGAGAAGCTCCCGCCGCCGACCCCGACGATGCTCACGGCGAAGAGCGACGGATCGACGTTGGCCAGGACCGGGATGTAGTCGGCGACTGCCCCCTCCTCCAGGGGACGGTAGAGCTCGAAGACCTCGGTGAGGAGGTCTCTGACGACCTCCACACCGGGAAGCTCGCCGGTTGAGACGGCGTTGCTCGTCGTCGTCTCGTGAAAGGGCAGTGGAATGTGCACGACGACGTCCTCCTGGCGATCACGCCGGCTCGAGCGGGGGCGCCGGCACACTGATCGCCGGGGCCTCGGTGCCGCCGTCGATCTCGAAGACCTTGCCGGTGACCCACGACGCGGCATCGGAGACCAGGTACAGCACCGCGCAGGCGATGTCTTCGGGCTCGCCGGGACGTCGCATCGGGGTGCCGTCGAGGAACTGTTGGCGCAGGTCCTCGTCGGTGAGCACGATGTCGAGCGAACGGGTGGCCACGCCGCCCACGTCGATCGCGTTGAGGCGCACCCGAGGCGCCAGCTCGGGCGCCATGTTGCGCGTCAGCCGGTCGAGCGCCGCCTTGACGGCCCCGTAGGCGGCGAAGCTGGTCTGGGTCATGCTGGCCGAGCGCGACGAGATGTTGACCACCGCGCCGGATCCCACCGTGTCGACCATCCGCCGGGCCGCCAGCTTGGTCAAGGTGAACGGAGCGGTCACGTTGAAGTGAAAGGCCGACTCGAGAAAGCGTTCGCTCGTCGCCAGCGCCGACCGCGGCATGGCCCCCCCGGCGTTGTTCACCGCGATGTCGAGTCGGCCGAACTCCTCCACCGCCGCGTCCACGAGATGTTCGAGGTCGGTGAGCTCGGTGACGTCGGTGCGCACGACGAGGGCACGCCGCCCAACTTTTTCGACCAGCCCTGCCACCTCGTCGAGGTCGGCCCGCGTCCGGGCCGCCAGCACCACGTCGGCGCCTGCCTCGGCGAGGCCGACGGCGATGCCGCGGCCGATCCCGAGTCCCGCGCCGGTGACGATGGCGACGCGGTCGTCGAGGCGAAAGCGGTCGAGGATCACGAGCGCCGGCCCCGGCCGAGCGACGACGCCGCCCGCCCGGCCACCAACGGCATCTCGAGATAGGTACGCAGGCCGGGGTCGGCCTCGCACACGTAGGGCACCGCGTTCACGCAGTGCATGGCCGTGGCCACGATGCCGGGGTTCCGTTCCAGGCCCGCCTCGATCGATTCGGGGTGGAGCTTGCGGAAGGTCACCAGGCAGCACGGATCCCCGGTGATCTCCACCTCGAAATGCTCCCCGTCGGGGCCAAAACCCCAGGGCGGTTCGAGGTGCTCGTCCCCCATCAGCCAGTTCACCGCTGCGGTGATCACGGGTTCGCCGTCGACCAGACCTTCCCAGCGGAAGCGCTGCGCAGCCACGAGTCCGGGCGCGATCGGTCCGATGGGCGAGTCGATGGGCGCGGTGGCCACCGCCATCTCGTGGGTCGTCCGGAGCTCGGGGTCGAGATCGAAGCCCAGCTCGTCAGCCACCATCCACACCGATTGGCGGAACCCCGCGCCGAGCGCGTCCGCCATGATGCTCGTGCGTGACTCCTCGGGGGTCTTGCCGAACAGCATCCAGTCGCGGATGACGTCGGGGGCGCCGTAGGTGCGGATGTCGGAGAACTCCTCTGCCCGTACTCTGGTGATGGAGCCCGACAACGCCGAGACCATGAGCGGGAACCGCTCGGTGATCCCGCCGGGGTGGATGCCGGTGCCGTGCAGGGTGACCCCCGCGTCGCGACAGAGGGCATCCAGGCGCTGGCGCTCCTCGGCCGGCGGGTAGAACCAACCCAACGGCGTCACGACGTTCTTGTGCGATTCGAGGATCCGGGTGACGACGGCCGTGTCGGCGAAGATCGGGCTGTAGACGACGCAGTCCGCGTCGAGCGACAGCAGGGCATCGACGTCGCGGGTGGCCCTGATCCCGATCGGGTCGCGCCCGATGAGGGTGCCGACGTCCTGGCCGTCCTTTGCCTCCGCATGCACCCAACAACCGGCCAGCTCGAGGTCGGGATGCTCGAGCACACCCTCGATGGCGGCCCGGCCCACGTTGCCCGTCGCCCACTGGAGCACTCGGTAGCTCACGGCACACCCCCTAACCCCTCGCGATCAGGCGGCCACCCTATTGCATCTGTTCCGGAAAGGCCGAGCGTCGCGAGGCCAACGACGACCGGCGCGCGTCGCGTTCGCCACGATCGCCGCTACCGTGAGCGAGTGGTGCTGGGTCGGGTCGGCGTGTGGTGGAGCGGGTCGTGGCGCGGCGCCGACGCGTCGACCGATGTGGCACGGGAGCTCGAGACGATGGGCTATGGGGCGCTGTGGTCGTCGGGGCGCTTCGACCCCGGCCTCTCCCCCCACTTTGAGCGGCTGCTGGCGTCGACGACGCGCATCCAGGTGGCCAGCGGCATCGTCAGCATCTGGGCCTCGACCCCCGCGGACATCGGGGCCGCCGTGGCCGATCTCGAGACAAAGTTCCCCGGACGCTTCCTGCTCGGTCTCGGCGCGAGCCACGCCCCCATCGTCGAGCACTATGCCCTTCCTTACACCCACGTCGTCGAGTACCTCGACGCGCTCGATGCCCTCGACATGCCGGTGCCGCCGGACCGTCGCGTGCTCGCCGCTCTCGGCCCGCGCATGCTCGCGCTCGCGGCGGCGCGTGCGGCGGGCGCACACCCGTACTTCGTGCCGGTCGAGCACACGGAGCGCGCCCGCGCCATCCTGGGCCCGGGGCCGCTGTTGGCGCCCGAGGTCGCCGTCGTCCTCCAGACCGATCCCACCCGGGCCCGGGAGCTGGCCCGCGGCTATGCCCGCACCTACCTGGGCCTGCCCAACTACACGCAGAACCTGCGGACCTTCGGCTACGGCGACGACGACATCGACGGCGGAGGGAGCGACCGCCTGATCGACGCCGTCATCCCCTGGGGCGACGCGGGGACCGTGGCGGGGCGGATCCGCCAGCACTACGAGGCGGGGGCCGACCATGTCTGTATCCAGGTCGTCGGGGACGGGCAGGGCTTCCCCCTCGACGAGTACCGACAGCTGGCGGCGGCGCTGGTCTTGTCCTGAAGCGGGTGCGCAGTGGCGGTCGACCGCTGCCGGCGCTCCTCAGCGTGTGCCGGCCCGGTCGGCCAGCAGGCTCGCCAACCCGCGGAAGGCGCGTCCGCGGTGTGAGACCGCGTCCTTTTCCTCCGCGCCCATCTCCGCGAAGGTCCGGCCGTCCCCGTCGTCGGGCACGAACACGGGGTCGTAGCCGAACCCGCGGCTCCCGCGCTCGGCGAAGGAGATCCTCCCCTCCACGGTGCCCTCCGCCCACACCTCGGCCCCGCCGGGGAACGTCACCAGGGCCACGGTGCGGAACCGCGCCCGCCGTGACCCGCCGCGGTCCTCGAGGGCGTCCAGCTCGCGGAGCAGCTTCGCCACGTTGTCGGCGTACGTGGCGTCCTCCCCGGCGTAACGGGCCGAGGACACGCCGGGTGCGCCGCCGAGCGCGTCGACCTCCAGGCCCGTGTCGTCGGCCACCGCTGCCGTTCCGGTTGCCGCCGCCAGCGCGCGCGCCTTCAACCGTGCGTTGTCGAGGAGCGTCTCGCCTTCCTCGACCACCTCGGGTACATCGGCCGGGCGCGCCACCAGCGTCACGGGCAGCGAGACCGAGAGGATGGCCGTCATCTCCCTGGCCTTGTCGGGGTTGTTCGAGGCCAGGACGAGTCGAAGCGGGTGGTGGGCGCTCAACGCCGCGGTGGCGGCTCGGCCAGCACGGCCGCCTGCAGGTCCGTCAGCTCCTTGATGCCCGCCTCCGCCAGTCCGAGCAGGGTGTCCAACTCGCTCCGGCTGAAGGCCATCCCCTCCGCCGTGCCCTGCACCTCGACGAAGCGCCCGCCACCCGTCATGACGACGTTCATGTCGACCTCGGCCCGCGAGTCCTCGGCGTAGGGAAGGTCGAGCATGGGAACGCCGTCGATGATGCCGACGGACACCGCCGCCACCGAGTCGGTCAGGGGTTGCGTGCGGATCGTCCCGGCCTGGACCAACCGGGTGCAGGCGTCGTGCAGCGCGACGTAGGCCCCGCAGATGGAGGCCGTGCGCGTGCCGCCGTCGGCCTGGAGCGCATCGCAGTCCACGGTGATCTGCACCTCGCCCAGGAGGACCAGGTCGCACACCGCACGGAGCGAGCGGGCGATGAGGCGCTGGATCTCCTGCGTGCGCCCCGACTGCTTGCCCTTGGCGGCCTCCCGAGAGGCGCGCCCGGGGGTCGAACCCGGCAGCATGGAGTACTCCGCGGTCACCCAGCCTCGGCCGGTGCCGCGCATCCAGGGCGGGACCCGCTCCTCGACCGAGGCGGTGCACAGCACCTTGGTCTGCCCGAAGGTCACCAGCACCGACCCGAGTGCCATCACCGTGTAGTCGCGCTCGAAACCGACGGGCCGCAGCTGATCGATGGCGCGCCCGTCCTGGCGCGCCGCGCGGGGGTCGGCGCTCATGTCATTTCCTCCCACAGCACTCCTCTCGATCCTCCCCCTTGCTCTCGGTCTCGGCGGACACCGTAGGCGACCGCTTCAGTTCCCGTGGACGAAGGCCTCGGGATACGAGTGGGACGAGATCTCCAGCGCAGCATCGACGTCGCGGTAGGTCTTGAGCTCAATCACGTTGCCACTCGGGTCGGTGACCTTGGCTTTGGTCTGCTCGGTGAGCAGGCCCGCGTCGTCGGTGGAGACGGGCACCAGCCAGTGGACGTCGCACGCCTCGAGCCGAGCGATCAGCGCCTCGAACTCGTCACGCTCGAGGGTGACGCCGAAGTGCCGCGTTCCTCCCGAAGGTACGCCGGTCGCCTCGTCGGGACGGTTCTGCAGCGTGATCTGCATGCCGTAGAACCACACGTCCGTGAAGTCGGCCCTCGTGCGTGCCGCCTGGCAGCCGAGCGTGCGCACGTAGAAGTCACGGGCGGCGACCATGTCGCGCACCGGTAGGGAGAGGTGGAGGATCGGTTGCATCAGCCCAAGCCTACGGCCGCACCGACGCAACCACAGAGGCCGGCGAACCTGCCGCGGTGGCGCGCCCGCTCAGGCTCGACTGGTGCCCGGCAGCACGCACCGAGCCATCGCCAGCGGTTGGCCACGGACGCTGGGCGCATCCGCCGCGGCACGGCAGAGCGCCAAGGAGGAGCTCGTCGCAGGTGCGGCCGTCGGACCCCCCGGTTGCACCGTCCACACCCAGGCGCCGTCCGCGAACTGCGGCACGGCTCCGAGCACCTCGGCGAAGAACCCCGAGGCGTACACCGGATCGCGGCTGGTGCCGGCGATGACCACTTGTCGAACCTGCCACTCCCGGAGGGCGCGCCGGACGGTCGCCACTTGGGTCGGTGTCCCGCTGGGCAGCGGGGCCCCGACGATGCTCAGGTCGGTCAGGATCCGTCGGGCCGAACCCGGCGCGCCCTGCCCGACCGGACCACCGACGGCGTTGGGAGTCTTCAGCGCCGCGCCAGCCAGACGAAAGTGCATGTCGTCGACCGCTTGCCAGAGCATGGGCTGCGTCGAACCCGAGACGGCGAAGGGGACCGTGAGCAACACGGTCCCCGGCGGGAGCCCCGGCGCCACCTCGCGCACGTAGGCCGGGATCCGTACCGGCACCACCGTGAAAGGTACGTCGAAGGTGACGAAGACCGGGACGAGCGCAACCACACCCACCAGGACGGCGACGGCGGCGCTGACCACGGCCAGGTGCGAGCCCATCCACGAGGTCCGCCGAGCGTGCAGGCCGCGGGTACGGCCGATCCGGCGGCGGGACGCGACGGAAAAGGCATCGAGGCCGACCGCGAGGAGGAAAGCAGCGAAGAGGGCGAGGAACGGCGCGAATTGGTCCGCCAGGATCTCCTTGAGGACCGGCAGCTTCGAGAGGGCGCGCCACGGCAGCCACACGTGCGTCAACGACGAGGGGGTCAAGAGCAGCGTGTCGCCGAGCGCCAGCAGCAGGCTCACTGCCATCATGAACACGAGCAGCCAGGTGAGGGGTCGGCGACGGGCGACCACGGCCGAGCCCAGGGCGGCCAGCGCGACGCCGCCGCCCACGTAGTCGGGCGGCGGTCCGACGCGACCCAAGTAGCCCCCGAAGCGGACGTAGGCGTTGGCGAACGCCTCGTACTGGCCGGGCACGATCACGCCCGAGAGCGGCACCACCGAGAGCGGTGCGAGGTAGAAGAGCGTCCCGGACACGGACTGGGGGCCGGCGACGCCATACCAGGCGGGATAGGCCAACAGCGCGGCGGTGACGCCGACGGCCAGGCCGAGCGCACGCACGGCGTGGTGCGCCCGCGCGCGCACCTCGCGCCAACCCGCCGCCACCACCGCGACCAGCCCCACGACGGCCAACACGCCGCACATCACCAGCACCTCGGGCGAGATCAGGAACTGCGCCACCAACAGAGCGGCCAAGACGAGTCCGTCACGGCGCACCGAATGTTGCTGTCGGACGACGATCTCGTGCAGCGTGGTGAAGAGGAAGGGAGGGAGCACCAGCATCGTCACCGACACGTGGCCGAAGGCGAGCGACGTGACGATGGCCGACGAGTAGCCGTACACCAGCGCCGCCGGGATGGCAGCGGGCTTCCACGTGACGAGAGGACGGATCGCGGCAAAGCAGCCCCACGCACTGAGAGCAGGGGCGAGGGTGAGCGCAACATTGGTGGCCGTCACCGGTCCGCAGAGCCACGTCACCGGGGCGAGCACGACGCCCACCAGCGTCCCCGACGTGTTCGACAGCAGGTTGGCGCCGTCGGGGACGTTGACCGCACCGGAGAAGAACAGGTTGTGCAGGTGCTCGATGGCCCAGGCGGGCCAGGCCGTGAACCAGACTTGCTGCGCCGGGTCGCCGCAGCCGCAGGTGAGCGTGGACGACGGGTGTCCCGTCCAGACGTGCCACCACAGCACCACCGCGGGGACGGCGAAGGCGGCGATGGCGAGGACGTGGAATCCGAGGGCACGCACCGCTCTGAGCGCGCGGCCGTCCGGGGCGGGCGCGGGGGGCGCGGCTCCGGCTCCGGCTGCGGCTCCGCCACACCGACGCCGACGCCGGCGCCGGTCCGGTCCGGAGGCGAGAGCGAGTCAAGCGTGTCGTGCGTGGGATGCGTCGACACCGCTCTCGTGCTCGTCACTGCAGCCGAGCGTACAGTGAGGTCCTCGTCGTGCCGGTACCCCGGATGCCAGCGGGCGCGTTCGTATGATCGTCGCCGTGCCCGAGGACCGTCGTTGCATCGTGGTGGGAGCGGGGCTGCTCGGCCTCTGTGCCGCATGGGCCCTGTCGCGACGACGCTGGCGGGTGACGGTCTTGGAGACGGCGGCAGCGGTCGGTCACGACCGTTCGGGCTCCAAGGGCGACGCACGCATCTTCCGGCTGGGCTACCCCGAGGCGCCGTACGTCGAGATGGCCGTCCGCTCCCGTGAGCTCTGGCGCCGACTCGAGGGGTCAGCCGGGCACACGCTCCTCCACGTCAGCGGCCAGGTCACCTTCGGCGACGAGACCGCGCTCGATGCCGTCGCCGGTGCCCTGGCGGCCGCAGGCGCGCCCGTCGAGCGGCTGGCACCCCGCGAGGCCGCCCGGCGGTTTCCCGGCGTGAGGACGCCCGGGTCCGTGCTGTTCGAACCCGAATCGGGTGTCCTGGCGGCCGACGACTGCCTCCGGGCCCTCTGCGAGACGGCCGACTTCTCGCTGCACACCGGCACGCGAGTCACCTCCTTGCGCCCGTGGCTCGATACGGTCACCGTTGCCACGGCCGACGGGCACGCCTTCGAGGCCGATGTCGTCGTGGACTGCGCCGGGCCTCACGCCCTCGAGCTGCTCGGCGGCGATCGACCCGTGGCGGCGGCACCGTCGTTGCCCCAGGTGGCCTACTTCGGGCCCGCGCCGAGCCGTGGCCCGGAGCGCTTGCCCGTCTTCATCGAGTGGGGGGAGGACATGATCTACGGCCTGCCGGTGCCCAGCGGCGGGCGACACGGCGGCACCTACAAGGTGTCGCACCACACCCCCGGCACGGTCCTCGACGGGTTCGATCCCACCGACCCGACGCCGTTCGACGACGACCCGGACCTCCTCGCCCTGTTGACCGGCGCCGTCCGCCGCCTGCTGCCCACCTTGGACCCGGAGCCCGTGGGGACGGAACGCTGCGTCTACGACAACTCCGCCGACACCGACTTCGTCGTCGGACGGGTCGGCAAGATCGTGGTCGGGTGCGGAACCAGCGGGCACGGGTTCAAGTTCGGACCACTGCTCGGCGAGCTCTTGGCCGACCTCGCCGACGGGACACAGCCCTCGATCGACCTCGCTCGCTTCGGCGTCGATCGCGCTGCGCCGGAGCGGCCACCGGCGGACGGGCGCCGGCGGGCGGTCGAGGGCCATTAGGTCGAGGGCCAGTAGGTTGCGCGTATGCCTCGCTACGTCGCCCTGCTCCGGAGCGTGAACGTCGCCGGCCACGGCCGGGTCGCCATGAACGAGTTGCGGGCGTCCTTCGAGGGCTTGAAGTACACCGACGTCACGACGTACATCCAGACCGGGAACGTGCTCTTCTCCACCGGGTCGAAGAGCGAGGCCAAGATCGCGGCCGCCATCGAGCAGCGGCTCGCGGCTGACCTCGGCGACTCACCGGCGGTCATCGTGCGCACCGTGCCCGAGTTGCTGCGCATCGGGACGGCGAGCCCGTACCCCAAGGCGGGAGCGAACGCGTCCCGACACCATGTGACGTTCCTGGCCACCACGCCGGCGCCCGAGACGCTGCGGGCACTGGCCGTCCCGCCTAGCGGCCGCGACGAGCTGGTCGTCGACGGCCGGGAGGTCTACGTGCACACCCCCGACGGATACGCGGAGACGAAGTACACCGGTACCTTCCTCGAGCGCCGGCTCGGCGTCGTGAGCACCACCCGGAACTGGAACACCGTGACCAAGCTCTGCGAGCTGGCCCTTCGCTGATCAGCGGAGCCCCGCCCCTAGGATCGAAGCGTGCAGGGCAATGGGTCGCGTCGGCGCCGCAGCAACGGCCGGGGAGCACCGGTGGAGCCCGGAAGCACCGCGCGCCCGACGTTGAACACCGCCGTGTTGCGACGCCGAGCCGACCGGGCCTTCTTCCTCAGGCTGGCGGGCGCCATCCGACAGCAGCAGCAGGCGCTCGAGCGCCTGAAGCGATGACGCCGGACGCACAGCTCCGCGCCGAGCCCGAGACGGTCCGCACCCTCGAGCTGGCCGACTTCCTCCTCATCGCGGAGGCCGTGCTCGAAACCCCGGCCAAGCGCATCGCCGAGGAGTCGAGCCTCCATCTGGCGGACTCTGCGCTGCACGCACCGTTCGCCTGCTTCGGCGGTGAGGACTTCTACCCCGACTTCGCCACCAAGGCCGCGGTGCTCTGCGCCCACCTGGTCAAGAACCACCCGTTGCGCGACGGCAACGCGCCGGTGGCACTGATCGCCACGATCGAGTTCTGTCTGCGCAACGGCCACCCCTGGACCTCTCCTCCGGGGGACGAGGACGGCGAGGTCACGGCGCGCCGGCTGCTGGACCTGGCCGCCGCGCCGATCAGCGACGCGGTCATCGCCGAGCTCGCGGCATGGATCGGCGAGCGAATGGGGCCGGGCCCTGCCCGCTCCGCCTGACAGACGACGCTCGTTCCCCGGACCAAGGCGACAGCGACGGCACGAGGACCATATGGTGTCCGCCATGCCCCGCGGCCACCGTCCACCGCAGCGTTTCGACGGGCGCCTCGCGGTCGTCACGGGCGCCTCTTCGGGCATCGGGCGGGCCATCGCCCTCACCCTGGCCGAACGGGGCGCCCTCGTCGTCGGACTGGCCCGGCGCAAAGAGCTGCTCGACGAACTGACGCCCGAGTTGGCGCGCCGCACCTCGCGCAGTGCGACGGCGGTCTGCGACGTCGGCGCACCGGGCGCCTTCCGTGCTGCCCTCGAGCGCACGGAGGCCGAGTACGGCGGCGTGGACATCCTGGTCAACAACGCTGGCGTCGACCTGATGCTGCCGGTCCCCGGCGGCAACGACAGCACGGTGCACGAGGTGTTCGACGTCAACTTCTTCGCCACGGTGAGCGGGACACTGGCCGTCGTCCCGGGCATGGTCGAGCGCCGCTGGGGTGTGGTGGTGAACGTGTCCTCGGACACCGTGCGGGCGCCCGAACCGAGGCAAGGTGCCTACGCGGCATCCAAGGCGGCGATCTCGGCCTTCAGCGAATGCGTCGGGCACGAGTTGGCCGGCACCGGCGTGCACGTCCATGTCCTCTACCCGGGCTGGGTGCCGACGGCCATGGGCCTCTCGGGGAACGAGGACGGGGGTTCCCTGCCACCGAAGCTGGTGCGTCGCACCGCGGACCAGGTTGCGACGCTCACCGCGGAACGGATGGGGGGTCCCCGCCTCGACATCAACGCCGCACGGCTGCCGCTCGTGGCGCCGATCGCCCGGACGCTGGCGCCGCTCAGCTATCAGAGGGCGATGCGGCGCAGGGCAACCACCTGAAGCGATCTTCGGCGCCGACGCCCCAGGCATCCGCCTCGGAAGCCCGACGCCGCTAAAAGTAGATGATCTCCTTGGCCCGCTCGGTCACTTCGTCGAGGTCGCCGGTCCAGGCCCCCGTCGAGAGGTACTTCCACCCGCCGTCGGCCGACACCACCACGATGGACACCGGCTCCCCCGCGGGCACGGACGACGCGCACTTGACGGCACCGGCCAGCGCCGCGCCGGTCGAGATCCCGGCGAAGATCCCCACTTCGGTCAACCGCCGGGTCCACTCGATGGACTCGCGGGGCCGCACCACGGTCTTGCGGTCCAGGAGCTCGGCGCCCCCGAGCTCCTCGAAGATGGGTGGGATGTAGCCGTCGTCGAGGTTGCGCAAACCGTCGACCATCTCCCCTGCCGGCGGCTCCACGGCCCAGATGGAGACGCGATCACCCAGCTTCTCCCGTAAGAACCGGCCCACACCCAACAGCGTGCCCGAGGTCCCGAGTCCGGCGACGAAGTGCGTCACGCCCGGGCAGTCCCGCAGGATCTCGGGGCCGGTGCCCTCGTAGTGCGCCCTCGGGTTGGCCGGGTTGCCGTATTGATACAGGAACACCCACTCGGGGTGCTCGCCCGCCAGGGCTCGGGCCATCTTCACCGCACCGTTCGAACCTTCGCTGCCGGGCGACTCGATGATCTCGGCGCCCCACAGCTCGAGGAGCTGGCGGCGCTCGACCGACACGTTGGTCGGCAGGACCGCCTTCAGCGTGTAGCCCTTGACCCGGCAGATCATCGCCAGACCGATGCCGGTGTTCCCCGACGTCGGTTCCAGCAGGACCTGGTCCGGCTGGCCGGGAACCAGCACGCCGGACCGCTCGGCGTCCTCGATGAGCGACAGCGCCACCCGGTCCTTGACCGAGCCGCCCGGGTTCTGCCCCTCCAGCTTCATGTACAGACGCGCCGACGGGTTCGGGCTCAGCGCGCTGATGTCGACCAGCGGCGTGTTCCCGATGAGGTCGAGCACCGACGAGTAGAGCGTCATGGATCCCGCCTCCGCACGACCTCAACCCCCCGCCACGGCCGGCAGGATCGAGACCTCGGCCCCGGCGGGGACCGGCGTCTCGAGGCCCTGGAGGTAGCGCACGTCGTCGTCGTCGACGTAGACGTTCACGAACTTGTGCAATGAGCCCTCGTCCGAAAGCACCTGGCCGACCATGCCCGGGTACTCGGCCACCAGCTTGGAGAGGACCTCGCCGATGGTGGTTCCCTCGACGCTCACGGCGGCCGCCCCCCCGGCGTGGCTGCGCAGGACGGTTGGTAGGCGGACTTCGACGGCCACGGGGCCTCCTCGCTCGTGCTCCTCGGGTGCTCACCCGCCGCATTCGGGCTGGTCAGCTAATTGTTGACTGATCCGGTAACGATTCTACAAGGCCCGCCCCAGGCCCTTACTCGCCGAGTCCGAGTCCGAGGACCTCGAGACCCGGCACGTCGACCGGCTCCTCGGTGATCTCCCCGCCCCGGATCCGGTAGCTGCGCACCACGGGATGCGGGTCCCGCAGCGAGACGAGTACGTAGTGCCACCCGGGATCGGTGGCCTGGGCCACGTCGGTCGGTGAGGGATAGGCGTCGGTATGGGTGTGGGAGTGGAAGACCCCCATGATGTCGGCACCGAGACCCTGGGCGGCCCGGTCGACTCGCAACATCTCCTTGGGATCGATCTCGTAGACGATGGCCGATGCGGCCGCGTTGGCCGTGACGAACAGCTGGGTCGCCTCGTCCCCGCCATAGGACCCGACCAGGAGGCCACACGCCTCGTCGGGCAGACCGGCCAGGCAGTGGGCCACCATCTCCATGTACATGGCGCGGGACAGGCGGAGCACCCGTGAAGGGTACCCTCGTACCCCTCATGGCCAGGGCGAAGAAGCAGATCGCCAAGCGGGCGGCCGCCCGCGAGGAGCGCAGCGGCGACCGCACCGTCGCCACGAACCGTCGCGCCCGGCGCGAGTACGACCTCGTCGAGACCTTCGAGGCGGGCATCGTGCTCCAGGGCTCTGAGGTGAAGTCGCTCCGGGAAGGCAAGGCGCAGTTGAACGAGGCCTACGCGCGGGTGGACGACGGCGAGATGTGGCTCTTCCAACTGCACATCCCGCCCTGGCAGTTCGCCACCGGCGTTGGCGCGCACGAGCCCGACCGCAAGCGCAAGCTGCTCCTGCACCGGGACCAGATCGACGAGCTGCTCGGCAGGACCCAGCAGCAGTCGCTCACCCTCATCCCGATCTCGCTGTACTTCCGCGACGGTAAGGCGAAGGTGCAACTGGCGCTCGCCAAGGGTCGGCGCCTCTACGACAAACGCAACGTGATCAAAGCCCGTGACGCCGAGCAGGAGGCGGCTCGGGCCGCCAAGGAGATGGGCCGCTGGGTCGGGTGAGGCCCTGTTCCCCGGCTCGTCGGCGGGGCGGCCGATACGTCGTAGAATGGCGGGACCGATCAACGCGGTCGGCAAGAAACCCATGCAGGGGGTGATTGGCTTCGACTTCGGTCGTCAAGGTGGGAGAAGCGAGCCGTGGTCTCCGGAACCACGCTAAAGAGCCGGAACCAAAAACAAACGCCAACGCTCAACCAGCGCTAGCGCTCGCTGCTTAGGTAGCGACGTCCAACCGGTCCCAGCCCTACGGATCGGATCTTGGGCGTCATCTCGTAGGGCTTACTCAGTGGCTCACACCAACTGAACACTGAGGACACATCCGTTGGTTACGGGGCGGCACTGCCGCCGGCAGAGGTGCCGCCCCCGACAATCTGATGCCGGCTGCGCTCGGAGAAGGCCTACTGCGAAGCCGAAGGACGCGGGTTCGATTCCCGCCACCTCCAAGAGGGCATGTTCATGAAAGAGCACGCCGAGTGTTCATGAAAGTGCCTTGTTGGAGGTGGCGATGAGTTCAATGCTCGTCCGCCACCCCATGATGACGAAACCGCCGGCCCTCGGGCCGGCGGTTCCGCGTCAGTCGATATTGGACTTCTGAGCTTGGGGCGCGACGAATCGTGCCCTGAAGATCCTGCGGTGCTTCGAGAGTCGGCTAGATCGGCGGACCGGTCGACCGCTCCGCGGTCACCGGCGAGGGACCCTGTGCGTGCCGAAAACGTCATCCGGTCAGCTGAGCTGGGACGACGCACCTCGCTGTCATAACGGAGTCCCACCACGGTGTGACTGCTACTGCGCCGGTGTTACCTGCAGTGGGATCCTGCGAATCCACAGCCAGATCATCGACGGAAGGTTCCAACAGCCTCAAACGTTGATCCAGGTCACGAGGCCAGATGACGTTTTCGGCACGCACAGGCTGAGGGCACTATTGCGTTGTTGTATCGACAAGCGCCGCTGGCCGGCCTCGGTGAGGCTTGCCTCTTAGATCACTTGAGCGAGCTCGTCGAACGCTGCAAGAATCATCAGTCCCGGAAGGACATCGACCCCAAGTTCGTAGTGGCCTCGCCGCAGGTTCTGGATGAATGCGTGACCTCGGATCACGACGCCGGCGGTCCGGTCTCGTTTGAGACCTCGCATCGGTCGAAGTCTTGCCTTCAGCCGTCCGTGGTCCGCTTCGACCCGGTTGTTGGCGTACTGGGAGGTGTCGTGACGAGCATCCGGTAGGAGGTCGGCAACGACTCGTACCAGGGTCGTGGGCCCTGTCCGTGGTGACCGCAGTTGGTCCACCATGGCTGCCGATGGCCCTGGCGAAGAACGTCGTGGCGGCCTTGATATCTCGCCTCTTGGACACGAAGGCATCGATGACCTGGCGGTATTGGTCAACAGCTCGATAGACGTATCGCCAGAACCCCGAGACCTTCACGTAGGTCTCATCGACGAACCAGTGGCCACCAACCCGATGGCGACGTGGCCGCGCCGCCTCGATGAGTTCGGGCGTGAACCGCTGAACCCACCGGAAGAGGGTCACATGGTCGACCTCGATGCCACGTTCGGCGAGCAGTTCTTCCAGATCTCGGTACGACAGTCCGTAGCGCAGGTACCACCGCACGGCCATCACGATGATCGCGGGCGGGAACCAGAACCCAGCGAACGCTGACTTTTGCGGCTGGATGGGTCGGATGAGACGACGACGCTTCATCCCGACAGCCTCGTTCAGCCACGGCCCGGGCATGAACCCTGCTGCGACCGAGCGGGGTCGCGGTCAACGCAACAGTGCCCCCAGCCGTTAGAACTGGACCTGTTTGGCGAAGGCGAGCACTTGAGCCTTGTCGGCCGGAAGGATGTATCCCGCCTTGATGTCCTCGTCCGTCGCCGTCGTGTATGCCTTCAGGTAAGACGACTTGGTCCCATACAGGGATTTGAGCTGCGCTTCGCTGAAGGGACGAGTCGACCCGAACAGGACGCAGAACCCGGCCGATCCGGGGGGTGTGGTGTTCGAATAGGCCGCAATCGGCACCCGTTCCCACGGACCCTGGATGCCACCGATCGCCGTTCCGCTGGTGTTGGTCTGCACCGTAGGCGTGCCGTCAACGACCTGGACCTCCATACGAGGCGCCGACGGCGGCGGCGAACCGGTGACCATCCAGGTATTGATGGCGGAGAGGGCGGCTTCAAAGATGAAATGACTTGGTGCCTCGTCGACCGAGGTGCAGCCAAGAGATTTGAGCGACTGAGGCGTGACGATGTAGGAGTCTGCGTGAGAGGCGCCGGCGACGTCCCAGAGCCTGATGAAGCGCGTGTCGGGCTGACGGGCCTGGTAGTACCCCCCGAAAGTCTCATCTGTTTCGGTGATCATCATGAGCACCGGGACGCCGATGTCGGTGCGGATGTGGACGTCGCCACCGAAGCTGCCGCTCGGTGATGCACCGGGGATCCCCACTGCTCCCCCGGCCCTACTGTGCACTAAGAAGCCGTCGAACACATGGTAGAGGGGCTGAATGGCGTCGATGTAGGTGGTCAGGTAGAGCGCCGACTGGGACTCACCCACCGCCAACAGCCGCTTGGGGTGCAGTGGGGCCAGGGGGTTCGCGTGGCCACCGACGAGCAGGGCTCGGGCGGCCTGGGTGTAGATGTCGTAGGAGTACTGGTCCCCCGGATCCATCAGTGAGCCATAGCGCGCCGGATCCTTTTGGCGCAGGTTGTCGATTCCCACCTGCTGCGCTGAGACGCCCACCCAGGCAAACCCCGCTCGTTCCAACTCTGGTGACAAGTACACCGAGTCGACAGCGCCATCCCCGCCTCCGCTGACGTTCAGCCACTCCACGACGACCGTCCCGTTGAACCGCGATGGATTTGTCGGCATGCGCACCACGATTCGAGTGCGGTAAAGCGCGCTGGTAGCGGGAGCGACCTTCCACGTTCCCGCGTTGTTCTCGGGTCCGGTCGCCTGGTAGGAGTACGCCGTCCCCGACGCGAAATACTCGCGCTGCTCATAACCGGCGGCCTTGAGGGAGGGTCCCCAGGCTCCGGCGATTAGATACGCGGCGTCAGCGGGCTCGATGGGGCCGCTGAGCTGAGCTGGTTGTCCGCCATTGGGTGCGTCGCCTTGGGTCGAGGTCTCCGCAGAGGCTGGCGCCGACACGATCGAAATCTGACCGGCCAATCCCGCACCCGTTACTCCAAGTGTCATAGCCAACGCAGTCAGGGCGGCTCGGCATGCCCCGCGTAAAGAGTGTGTCATCCAATACCCCCCAAATACCCCGTAGCCAGCGGCACGTCTTCAGGCCGCGTCAACCGTACCTCGGTATGGAGCGAAGAGTTCCACCTTTGTAGTCAGGGCGAGACCGGGCCGAACTCGAAGGCCACGCGGTCCGCTTGCCGAAAGAGGTCTTCACTCTGCGATTCTCTCCGGTTCGTCGGAACTGTCTCACCTACCCGGCGTACTTTGGCGAAGGTGTTTACTTCGCTGCAACGTATCTCAGTTGATCAGTGCAGCTGCATAGGGCTGCACCAGTGCTGCCCTAGGGTGGAGGACTCAGGTTCTGGGCAGGGACCCCTTCACAATCTCGCGAGCTATGCCCGAGGTAATAACTGCTCACCGTCCCGGCGAACGGGGCAGGCTGAGTTCCCGGCTTTCTAGGAGAACCTCGCGCCTCGACCCTCAAGACGACGAGCTCGCCGTCCGAGGTGCCCGGGATGTCCATCCCGCAGGTTGGCTGCGACGACACGGGCACAAATCCGTTCTTCTCCGCCTCCACGACCCACGCGCACTGGTGGGGCAGATCGTGCCCGAAGATCGTGGAGTAGTTGATCGGGTTTGGAAGGAGGCCGTTTGCGGTGTAGGACTTCAGACCCCGGAGGTCCGTGATGACGTTGGCCCGCGTCGGGTTCTTCCCCGCCAGCTCCAGGCCCTTGATCATGAGGTCAGCCCCCGCCCAGGCCTGGTACTGCCCGAAGCTCGGGAAGTCGCTCTTAGTGAAATGCGCGTGCTTCTCCATGGCGGCCTGCATTTGCTCCGTGCCCGCATTTGGCAGTAGCCAGGGCCGAAACAGGGACAGGAAATAGTCTCCCTGCAGGGCGCTCCAGGCCGGCGAGTTGATCACATCCGGCTCGTATCCGGTGGCGAAGAGCACCGCCTTCAGCTTCACTCCAGCCTGCTTCAGCGCTTCGGCCAGCGCGAAGTTCGAGTTGTCGTCGAGCGACGGCACCAGCGCGTTTATGTTGTCCTGCTTGGCGACGAGCGCGTCGCTGGTGAAGGCGACGCTGCCGAACGGAATCGTCGTGTTCAGCACGCCCACCTTGAGGCCCGCGTGCTGGAAGGCATCCGCGTCGCCGATCGCAGAGCGGCTCGACGTCGGCGAGATGCCGTAACCGTAGGCGCCAAGAACCGTGCCCCCATGTTCCTTCAGGATGTTCGCTACCAATGTGTTTGCCGGATACTTCGGGTCCACGCTGCCCGCGTCGGACGCGAACATGTTCGTGTACGGCTGAGTGCCCCACTCGGGCCCGTCATCATAGGTACCCGTCACGGGCACCCCCGTCTCTTGCGGGTACTTGGCGGCGAGGAAGAAGAGCGGACTCTGGGAGACGATCCCAAGCGCCTTCGAGTCAGCCTCCTGCACGGCGGTCGCGATCTCGGACGGGCTCGTCTGATCGTCGATGACGAGGGGCACGAGCTTGTGCCCGTTCACGCCGCCTTCGGCATTCTGCAGATCGAGCCGGGCCTCGAAGCCGGCAGGCGATGTTCCGTTCTCCGACGCCCCCTCGCCCGTCAGATCAGTGATGTACGCGATGGTGATTGGCGCCGGAGACGCCCCCGCCGTGGTTGCCGCAGCCCCGACCAGGACGAACGGCAGGCCTGCGACGGCACTTAGCAACACGTTGTGCAACGGACGCATCTTCCCTCCCTTGTAAGGCGAATCGCCCGTGAATGGACGACGCATCGGCTCGTAGCGTGATCCGGGCGGCCATCTCGCCGCCGATGAAGAATGGGTCGGGCATCCGCACCGGGGCCGAGACATCACCCGCAGTCGTCATCATCGCTCCCTCCCGTCGATCACCGTCTGTGTGCTTGCCGGTCAGAGGCCGAGCGGACGTTCACCGATCACGTCCGCATGTTGCAGGTCGGCGATCTCATCGGCCGCGAGGCCGAGCAAACCGCGGAGCACTTCCTCGTTGTGCTGCCCGAGGAGCGGCGCCGGCGATCGGTACCAGCCTCCGGCACCCCCCGAGAGGCGCATCGGCCATCCGGGATAGCGGTGCTCGCCGACGACGGGATGAACGACCGGTTCCCAAAAGCCGCGATCCTGCATCTGGTGGTCCTCGTCGATGGCATAAGCGGGGACAACCGGTTGAACCCCAGCAGCCCGGAGCCCTTCGAGGGCAGCGCTGAGCGCCCGATGCGCGCACCATGCTCCGATCTCCGCGTCGATCCGATCGTGCGCCGCATACCGCTGGTCAATGGTCGCAAGTTCCGGATCAGCGGCCCACGACCGTGCGCCGATGCCCTCGCACAGTGCCTTCCACTGCTCCTCGGTCGTCACCGACAGTGCGAGCCACTCGTCAACCCCGGCGCACGCGTACACGCCCTGGGGCGCAGCCTGCATGCAACGATTCCCCCTCCGTGTCATCAGCTCGCCGTAGGCCTCGAACTCGAGGATCTGCTCGGCGGAGACGTTCACGGCCAGGTCGATCATCGGCACCTCGACGTGCTGGCCGCGGCCCGTCGTCCGGCGCTCCTCCAATGCCGCGAGGACGGCGAACGCCCCGTGGACGCCGGCGAGCGGGTCGCACAAACCGGGCGCCATTGGCGGCCCGTCGTTGTAGCCGGTGACGAAAGCCATGCCGGAGGCCTGCTCCATGGTTGTTGCGAAACCCGGCCGATCGCGCCACGGTCCCTCCAGGCCCCACCCGGGCATGCTGACCATCACAACGTCGGGGCGGACGTCCCGGATGGCGTCGTAGGTGAGCTTGAAAGTCTCCATGACCCGGGGGGTGAAGTTCTCGACGACGACGTCTGACTGGGCGGCCAGCTGCAGGAACAGCTCCCGGCCCCGGTCATCGCCGAGGTTGAGCGTGATGCCGCGCTTGTTCAGGTTGGCCGAGAGGAACAGATACCCCTGCTCCCACCATCGTTCGGTCTTTGGGGAGACGCTGACATTGAATCGCATCGAGTCAGGGCGCTGGACGGACTCAACCTTGATCACGTCTGCGCCGAGCGTGGCGAGGTACTGAGTCGCATAAGGACCGGCCCAGAACGCGGTGACATCGAGCACCCTGATACCTTCGAGCGGAAGGCACCCGTCTTCGCCTGAACGACTTCGCGGCGACACGGTTCGGACCGATCGGAAGGGCGTCGCTGCATGCTCATCCACGCTTGGAGCGGGAGCCACTGGGTGAGGCTGGGTCGCCGTGCTACGGAACGGCGAGCGTGGGTGCGAGAACCCGCCCCGGGGGTTGCTGGTGAAGAGCCCGCGGTCGGCGAGCGGCTCGAATTGCGGCAAGGTGGCGCCATTGAGGACAGGCGCCGCAGGCACGCGGAACATGGCTGCCCGTTCGATGATCTCAGCAACCTGATGCTGCTCGGTCCATCCGTCGATGACGGGACGCAACTCCGCCGCACGGCCGACGCGGGTGCGGGGGCTGTCGAGCTGCGCGTCGTCGATGAGATCGGGCCGCTCGATCATGGCCAGGAGGTCGTGCCACTGCTGCGCGGTGAGGGTCGTCAGCCCGACAAAGCCATCCTTGCAGGGCTCGATGCCTGGAACCATCTCGACCGTGGACCGCCGGCGGACCCCCCCAGGAACCGACGCCGCCACCGATGGGTAGCACACGAGAGTCACCGCGAGCGCCTCGAGGGTCGACACGTCAACCAGTTCGCCGCGGCCGGTCCGATGGAGGCGAGCACGCGCCGCCAGGGCGCCCGCGGCACCGTAGGCGCCGGCGATCCATTCGCCCAGGCCGCCGCCGACGGCCAGCGGCTCGCCACGCCACGAACCGTGGTTGTGCAGCGAGCCCGATAGGGCCTGAAGCAGGAAGTCGTTCGCCGACTCCCCGCTACACGGGTCTATGAGGCCGAAGGGCGTAAGAGACACCACCGTGAGTTCGTGGTTCACCTCATGGACATCGGCGAAGCGAAGGCCTCGGGCATCCAAATGCTCGGCCGGTGAGCTGGTGACCACGATGTCGCTCGCGGCCAGCAATTCGAGCACCCGGTCGTGGCCGACAGAGTCGTCGAGGTCAGCGACGACGCTGCGTTGCCCCGCGGCGAGGAAACGGAACAGAACGCCGTCCGGGTCGCCATCTCGACCCAGCGACCCCGTGCGGGACCAGTGCCTCAGCGGATGGCCCGAGGAGGGCTCAACCTTGAGAACTTCGGCGCCCGAATCGGCGAGCAGTTTCGTGCAGTATGACCCGGCCAGATCATCGGAGAGGTCGAGCACCCGTACCGCAGCAAGTGAATTCAGCGGACCCCCGGTCACTCGCCCTAGAATATCGAGACGAAACGTCTCACGCCACTGACTTCAATGGGCATGAGACGGTCTGACTCGTTATTCTGTCCTCGGAGTGCCAGTTTGGCGCCAGAGCGGGTGACGGACCGGGGCCCACGATCCGAGAGGGACACGAGCTGATGACTATGACCGACGACCGACACGCCTTACGCCAAGCCGGCGGCCTGGTTGTCGTCCCCGGCTCTCGCTACACGTCGCAGGAGTTCTTCGATCTCGAGATGGAGCGTCTGTGGCCCCGCGTCTGGCAGGTGGCGTGCCGTGAAGAAGAAATTCCGAACGCAGGGGATTTCCTCGAATACACCCTCGGCGACCAGTCGATCTTGGTCGTCCGCAGCGATGACGAAGACATCAGAGCCTATTTCAATGCCTGTCCTCATCGCGGCACCCGCCTCGCGTCGGGTGTGGGCAGCTTCCCCACCTCCCAGATCCGCTGTCCTTACCACGGGTGGCGCTGGAACTTCGAAGGCGACATCGCAGAGGTCGTGGACCGCCACGAATTCCCGGAAACGATGACCGACGATCTTGTCTGCCTCGGCGAGGTGCAGGTTGGCCGGTGGGGCGGGTTCGTCTTCGTGAACATCGACGCGAACTGCGAGGCCTTCGACTCGTTCCTCGGCACCATCCCTGATCGTTTCGCCACCTACCGGTTCCACAACCTACGCTTCCGCTCCTACCGGACGATCGTCTTCGAGTGCAACTGGAAGACCGCGGTCGACGCCTTCAACGAGAGCTACCACCCGCAGTCTCTCCACCCCCAGATGCTGACCTGGTTCAACGACACGCTGTTCACCTATGAGCAGCTCGAACAACACAGCTGCTACTACGTGCCCGAAGATCGCCAACGCGAAGCCGGGCCGAGCCCACGCCTCGGCATCAGGAAAGAAGACGTCGACCCAGCGGAGGTGCTCGCCGAGCGAGTCGACGCCGTCGCCGGTCTCTTCCCACGTGAGGACCAGGCCGTCCTCGAAGATCTCAAGAAGAACGGGCCTCCTCCGGGCAAGTCGGTCGGAAAGGTCTTCGATGAGCTCAGGCTCAACGCCATGCGCCGCAGCGGGATCGACGTCGAGGGCTTGAGCGACAAGGACCTCCGCGGATCAGGGACCATCCATCTCTTCCCGAACTTCCTCGGGCCCATCACCCATGGCAACGCCACGCTGTACCGCGCCAGGCCCAACGGCCTCAACCCCGACAGCACGCTGCTGGACTACTGGGCCCTCGAGTGGGTGCCACCGGATTCCGAACCAAAACCCGTCGAGCGCAAATTTCTACGAGGACTGGACCACGAAGGACTGGGGTCTTATCAACAATCAGGACTTCGCGAACTTGGTCGAGGCCGCTAGGGGCATGAAGTCCCGCGGCTACCGCGGGGCGCTGCTCAACCCGGTGCAGGAAGCCAACCTGCTCCACCATCACCGCGTACTCGACCAGTACCTCTCGGCATGAGGAATACGGGCAGGGACATCGAACCGATGAGCCCCAGCACGGGCGATGCGGACGGCGGTGACCTCGCCAAGACGTTCGACTATTGGAGCCCCGCCTTCGCGCCCGATCCGTACCCACTGCTCCGTCGGCTCCGAGCGGACTGCCCTGTGGCGCGCAGCGACAAGCTCGATGGCTTCTACGTCCTGTCGCGCTACGAGGACGTCAACGCCGCCCTGCGCGACCATGCCACTTTCACCTCCACCGTGATGACGGCGCCGGCCATACCCCTCGAGGCACGCCCCTCGGTGCTGCCGCTCGACCAGGACCCACCGTCGCACACCCGCTACCGCCAACTTCTCTTGCCGTTCTTCACCCCGGCCCGGGCGGCCAGCCTCGAAGCCATGGCCCGGGACGCCGCCCGAAAGCTGGCCGGGGCCTGCACCGGCACGATCGAGGCGTACATGTCCTACTGCTTACCCATGCCGACGGTGGTCATCAGCCAGATTCTTGGTGTCGACGCCACCGACTACCGACGATTCGAAGAGTGGATCGCGCTCACCGTGGACGGCCAGGGCGTCGACCCTGGCGCTGCCATCGATGCCAGCACGGAGATCCACGAATACCTCGCGGCGCTGCTGGCGCGACGTCAACAGGAGCCACGCGACGACCTTCTGACCTTTTTGCTCACCGCCGAGGTCGGCGGTGCGCCACTCAGTGACGCCGAGCGCCTCGGCATCGCACAGCTGCTTCTGATCGCCGGCATTGATACGACAGCGAACACCTTGGCCCATGCCCTGCTCTTCCTTTCCGAGAACACCGAGGCCCGCCAGCGACTCGCCGGCGACCCCCTGCTCATGACGACCGCGATCGAAGAGTTTCTCCGTATCTACGCGCCAGTCTCTTTGGTGCGAGGCGCGCGAAGCGCAGACCCCGAGGTGGCCGGGTGCCCCATACCCGGGGGGACCCCGGTCTTCCTATCGATTCCCTCGGCCAATCGCGACGAACGAAGGTTCAGCGATGCCGAAGACGTCGTGCTCGATCGCGAGCACAACGCACACATCGCCTTCGGGGCCGGCGTCCACCGCTGCCTCGGCGCCCATGTGGCGCGGATGGAGCTCCGAGTGGGCCTGGAGGAGTTCCTGGCCGCTGTTCCCGACTTCCATCTCGCTGATCGCGAGGCCGTGTCGTGGAAGCCAGGGCCGATCCGCGGCCCCAACCGCTTCGAACTGATCTGTGGCTGAACCATCGACTGACGCCGCCAGCCACTTGGCATACTGACGAACATGACCGAACGACGTCGCGGCAGGCCGCACGACGAGGGTGTCGATATCGCGGTCGTGAATGGGGCGGTCGCCGAGATCGCCGAGAAAGGCCTGACTGCCACAACCATGGAAGGGATCGCTGCTCGCGCCGGCATCGGCCGGGCGACGCTCTACCGACGTTGGCCCAACAAGACCGCACTCCTCTACTTCTGTGCCGATCAGCTCGCCGAGGTCATCGAGCCGGCAGACACCGGTGACCTGCGCAAGGACTTGCTGACCGTCTTCGAACCCCTGGCCGAGCTGTCATACGGCGACGGTCCCCTCGCATTGCTGGCACCGACCTTCATCGCCGCGGCCGCGCACGATCAACAGATGCGAACGTTCGTGGCTAACAACGTCGCGAGTCGCCGGTCCGGTGCGATCGTGGCCCTGCGCCGAGCGCGGCCGAACGGGGAGAACTTCGTCAAGGCGTCAACATCAACCTCACCGTCGCCATGATCGCTGGTGCACTTTCTGACCGGGCGTATCTCCTCGGCAAACCCGTCACCTCTGCCTACGTCCGGAGCGTCATCGACCAGGCCATCGCCGGAATCGTGGCCAAACGCGGCTCATGAGGCGGGCCTGACACCCCGCTTGGTCACCGTCGTGTCGCGTACTGGGCGCGCCTGGCACGCCAGCCGGACGTTTTTCCCGGAGTAGAAGGAGCGTCCGTCGAAGAGCTGCAAACCCTTGAGCTCAAGAGGCCCAGGAAGCTCGAAAGCATCGGCGTCGTCGACTTCGATCCAGCAGACCGTGCAGGCGGCCTGCCCGTGACAGATGGTCGGCCAGTGGTAGCCAAGCCGTTCAGCGGCCCGCATTAGTGGCTCGCCACTGCGCACGTCGATCTGCACGTTCGAGGGCTGGACGGACACCGTGGCAACCGGTTGCGGGTCCGTCATGGTCGTATCGCCGAGGCGACCAGGTTCTCGGTTCCGATCGGATCGGCGCGACGCGTGAAGGAGTACTCATTCCTCACCACGTGCCTGAACCTTCCGACACGATCATGTGCCGAGCACCGAACATCGGGAGCTGCGCAGGTGTCGTATGGCCCGACGCGGCCTCGCATACGAACGGGACAGCGTTGACCGCTGCCATCGCAGTGCCAACTAGGAGGACGCTCATCACATCGAGCTCATCGGACACGCCGGGCGTCAGCGGTGGGAGGAGGAGATCGCGGCCTCGACCCGCGGTTCGCCCTCGATCTCGATCCAGTAGCCCTCGGGATCGGTCCATTCACAGTCGAGTGACGGGCTCATCGTCCATCGGACCCGCAACTCGACGATCGATCGGCCATGCGCATAGCCCAGATAGGTCCGGGTGACGGCTGCCAGCGCACCGGCGGGAATACGCATCCAGCCGAGGTCGACATCGGTGAGAGCCGCTGCAGACTCCACGAACGCGTCCTTGTGGTCCAACTCGACCGCGAGCATGTCGGCGACGAGATCGAGCGTGTCGAAGAAGCCAGGCAGGTCGGGCGTGAATGGAGGCGGTGCCCCGTCGTCGGTGATGGTGAGAGGGCCGAGGCGTCGGGCGCGAATCGGCTGCCCGAAGCCCAATGACCGCCACACGTCAGGATTGGGATAGCCCGTGCAGTCGAGGGTCTCGACGAGCTTCACGGAGTGGACTCGGCGACAGGCTCCGGTGAGCATGCCGGCGAGCAGGTTCGCGAAGCCGGGATCAAAGCCCGTGCCCATGAAGGTCGCCCCGCCGTCACGTGCTGCGTCGAGCCTTTCTCGCAACCCGAGGCCGAAGTTCGTCCCGGTCAGATAGCCGTTCGACGTCGTGACGACGTTCGCACCGCTTCGCAAAAATGCCTCCACGATCTGGACGTCGAGCTGTGAGGCCATGAAGGACACGCAGTCTGGGCGCTCCGCGAGCAGCGCGGCCACGTCATCCGTCGCATGGACTCCGGTGTCCGCCGTCCCGGCGAGCTGCCCCGCATCGAGGCCGACCTTGTCCAGCGAGTGAACGTACACGCCCACGAGCTCCAGCTCTGGGTGATCGATGATGGCGGCAAGCGCTCGCCGACCGACCTTGCCAGTCGCCCACTGCACGACCCGATAAGGGCCCATTTCCCTCCCTTAGCAGAGGCTCGACGTCAATTTCGGAGCGTATCGACATTTGGAGACCGCTCGACATGAGACGCTGTGACTCATATTATTCGGCAATGCTTGGGGTTCCGCTCGACACCTACGTCGAGCGGGGATGACATGGTCCACGAATTCGTCGAGCGTGTCCGAGTGTGAAAGACGGGGAACCCGCTCGGCCCGGCGAGACGAATTGATCCAAGGGCAGTTCAAACGCTGTCTCATTGGGAAGTCGACTGGACAACGTGCCGTCCAGGCTCGGACGTCGACGGTTGCGGGGATGGGAGAAAGCACCCGGTACGGGCCCGGTAACCCGATGTCCGTCCACTACGAGCTCGACGAGCAGCATATTGTGCGCATCGTCATCGACCGCCCCGAACGGCGCAATGCGCTCGACCTCTTCCACTTCGCAGACCTGACGGCGGCGTGGCGACGGTTCAACGCCGATCCCACCGCATGGGTCGCGATCGTCACCGGCGTCCCGGTGTCGTTCTGCTCTGGTGCGGATCTCCGAGACTTTCTCCCCCTGGCCCAACGGCTCGCAGCCGAGGGCCGTACTGAGCACCAGGGCATCCCGATGTCGGTCGGTACCGATGGCGTGCTGCTAACCCTCGACGTCTACAAACCGATCATCGCCGCCGTCGACGGACCGTGCCTGGCGGGCGGCATGGACCTCCTCGGAGGGACAGACATCCGCCTCGCCACACCCGAGGCCACGTTCGGGCTCCCCGAAACGAAGCGGGGCTTGATGGCCGACGGCGGCACCACCGCCCGCCTACCCCGACAGATCGGCTGGCCTGCGGCAATGGAGCTGCTGCTCACCGGCCGCACCGTCAGCGCGGACGCGCCTTGCAGCTTGGGCTCCTCAACGAGGTCGTGGCCGCCGAAGAGCTCGAAGATCGAGCAACCATGTGGGCTCAGGAGATCACGGCCGACGCGCCATTGGCCGTTCAGGCAACCAAAGAGGCCGTACTGCGGGGTCTCTCCGCGCCGAACGGGCTCGCGGTGCGTACGAGATCGAGGCCCGGATCGGTCGCCGCCTCCTCGCCACGCAAGACGTCACCGAGGGGCTCAACGCCTTCATCGAGAAGCGAGCACCGCTCTGGCGAGGGCGGTAAACGCACAGTTTCTCGTGGGACACGTCCAACAAGAGGCCTACGCACACCGTGCGTTGCCCGTACAGAGTGCATATTGCGAGGTGCGGTGATGCCGATC